>NZ_JBQCIV010000151.1:0-15650 GCF_051953405.1 Trinickia sp.
GCAGTAGAGTTCGAGCACCTGCTTCTGCCGCTCCAGATCGTCCTTCTGGTCGTGGCTGGAGACGCGGGCATAGGCCACGGTGCGGCGCTGCGCGTCTGCTTCGGCGCGGAACAGTTCAGGCTTGAGCTTGGCAAGATCGTAGCGGCGGTGGCCGCCCGCCGTGTGTTCGGCGACCAGCCGACCCGATGCCTCCCAGCGGCGCAGGGTCGTGATGGACACACCCAACACCGAAGCAGCTTCACCTATGCTAACCAATCTTTCCATATTGGAGAGATTAGCATAGTTATGCACAGATTCGGCACAAACTGTTCAAGCCCTCTCACATCCGGAGGGTTTTCCGCACCGAATACCAGCGTATTCCAGCCGCCCATGCTCTTGCCCGCGACGACGATCTTCGAGGGATCGATTCCCGGCAGGGCTTTGACGTAGTCGAGAACCTTGCGAATGTCTTTCGCCGCATCAATGCCTATCGCCACCACATCGCAACCGTGCGGCGCGAGGTGTCCGTAGGAATCCGCATAGCCGCGCATCATCGGCATGGCGATGGCGTAGCCGCGCGACAGGAAATACCATGGAATAAACTGATCGCCGACGCGCGGCGCGTTGGCCGGATCATGCGATGCGCCATGATTGAGGAGGACCAGCGGGTAAGCACCGCCGCCCGCGGCGTGCGCCGGCATATAAACGGTCACTTCCAGGCTGATCGGTGGCGAGGCTTGAACCGGCACGCGAAGAATCTGTTCGTTTAGCGGCGCCTCCGGTTCGAGGCTGGCGTCCGTCGATAGCGGCGCCGCGATAGTCGCCCGCGGGAATAGGGAAAGAGATGCCATAATCAGAGCCCCCAGAAGAAGGGGGACGAAAAACTTAAAGCGTTGTGTCATCTAACGGTTTGTGTGGTTTTTTCGTGGCGCATGCGGCGCCGCGCGATCTCGGATGCTCGCCCTCTCGCGACGCGGCGGCCATGCATTAGCCGCCGATTTTAGGGCATCCTCGAGAAATGCATTTGCAGCGAATTCGCAGCCCACTATATCGATCAACCGATTTATTCCAACGAGGCCAGAATGGATGTCACGATTGCGTACATTGAAGAACCGCCTTTCGGCTGGACGGACGATGCGCAAGGCATAACAGGCGCCGATATCGAGCTGGCGGAAACGGTGCTGAAGTCGATCGGAGTCGCGCGTATCGCGTATCGCCGTACGACGTTCGATGCGCTGCTGCCCGGTGTTCAATCGGGGCGCTGGGACATGAACGTCCCGCTTTTCGTCACCCGCGAGCGCGCATCGCAAGTCGCGTTCAGCGTTCCCGTGTGGGCCATCGGCGACGCGTTTCTGGTCCGCGCAGGAAACCCCAAAGGCCTCGATAGCTATCGCGCGGTCGCGGCACGCGATGATGCCCGCCTCGGCATCATCGCCGGGCAAGTACAACATCGGTCCGCTCAGGTCGCAGGCGTGCGTGACGATCAGCTAGTCGTATTCCAGGAACAAGCCGAAGCGGTCGACGCGCTGTGCACAGGCGCGATCGACGCATATGCAAGCACCGCCGTGGGCAACCGGATCCTGGCGGCGCGCATCGGGACCGCACCACTCGAAGCCGTCGAGCACGGCCCAGCTCAAGTCGAGGGATTGCATGCCCCGCTCGGCGCTTTCTCGTTCAGTAAACACAACGGCCGGCTCCTCGGTGCGATGAACGAACGCCTGCGGTCGTATTTGGGGTCGGCCGATCACCTCGCTCGGATGGCGAAATACGGGATCACCGAACGCGAAATCGGATCAGCGATTGCCGCGTCACGCTAGACGAGCATCACCGCCGCGCCTGTGCCAGCGCGGTTGCGAAGTCGCCGTTACGATAGGCGACGCGCACGGCCTCGGCTCGGGCTGCGGTCTCCTCTCGGGAAGGACATCGCCTGAGGTTGACCGGCAGTCGCGGCAACGGAGCGAGTTGCGCCCGCAGTCGGCTTAGCCATTCGATGAGCGCGCCATCGTTTAAAGGCGCTGCACCGTTCAATATCGATTGCGCGAGGTCCATGGCCCATTGATTTCTGGGGGCCGTTCTTCGCGCCGTGTCGAGACCGCTCAAATAGCGAGCATCCTGAGACAACGCCGCGAGTAACGAACCCCAAACCGCGCCACGCCATCCGAAATGCTGCGCCAAGTCGGCCATGAGTTCGCTGCCGAATGCCGATATGTTTTGCAGACAGACGTAGTGAAAATCCAAGGGCTCGCACCGAACGTCGGGGTACGCGCTCAGCACGTGTCCCCATTCATCGCCCGCCTCCACCGCACGCTTCAAAAAGCGCTGAGCCGATGCCGGCCTCACAACCAGTTCGAAAGGCACAGGCAAAATCAGGCGTTCCGTGTCCGAAAACAAGTAATGCACGACGCATCCTTTCCTTTCAATGACCTCAGCGGCCTCGTTTTTGACGATTGCCGGTGATATATTTGCAGAATTCGAAGATTACACCAAGCAATGAACTCGGGCGATAAAACGATCTACAAGCAAAACACCCTGAAACGCTATGTCAGAGTCTACTTCTGGTCCGGCTTAGCGTTGATCCTGTGCACTGCACTTATTCTTGCCGCTCTGTTCAGCCCAAAACCGTTATGGGAATCGGTCGGCAACACCTACAAGAGCCCGTCCGGTTACGAAATGCTCGTGCTGCTGGCGTACGGAATCTACAGCGCAATCCGCGCCGTTGCGCTACTGCGCCACGGGATGTGGGTATCCGAGCAATCGTTTTACGTGCCGACGGTCGAGCAAACGCGTGCGCTGTCTTTCCTATCCACTTTCGCGGGCGAGGCCGCCAGCCCCCTTCGATTCGATGATCTTTCGACGCGCCTTTATGGCGAATTTCACCTCGACATCGCACCCTACACGTTCGAAGCGAGGGAGATCGCTCAGACGAGGACGGGCCTACGGCTCTATTTCAACGACTCGACCTGCGTCATCAGCAGCGTTAACGGTTCGAACGATGCCGAGCGGGCATTTCTCCGCGCGTTCGTTACGCGAGCAGCCGCCCTTCGGCCCGATTTAACGATATCGCCGCGGTTAGCGGCCTATCGCGGAGAGACGGCGGCCGCCCAAGCCTAATCCCCGTATCCCCATCGCGCCCGTACCGGGCACCGGCGATTCAGAAATTGGCGACGACGAACCGCGCCGCCACGCTCCGCGATAGCACGAGATCCGCATTGGGCAGGTCATTGCCATCGAGCTTTTCGCGCACGGCCGCCTCGTCCATCCCGTACCCTTGCCAGCGGGCCGCTAGGCGAGCGATCAGCACGTCGCGCGGAACGTCAAGCATCACGGTCACGTCGAAATGCCGTCGCAACGGCACCCAGGCCGGATCGTCGAGCAACAAATAGTTGCCCTCGACCAAGATCAGCCGCGCGGATCCGGGAATGATCTCGGCGCCGGCGCGCGCAATTTCGAGCGAGCGATCGAACACGGGGACGGCAATATCCTTGCCGCTATCCGCGCCGAGTCGCTCGAGCATCGCCTCGAGCCCGTCGACATCGAACGTATGCGGCGCCCCTTTGCGCGCCCGATCGCCGCGGGCCTCCAACACGCGATCGTCGAAGTGATACCCGTCCATCGCGAGAATGCGAGCAAAGCCCGGACGTGCGCGGTTCAAACGATCGAGCAACGTCTCGACGAAGGTGCTTTTCCCCGCCCCCGGAGCGCCCGCTATGGCTACCAGCTTGCGTTGATCGACGTTCATCCCGAGCAAATACTCGGCAAGCTGGGCGGAATCGATACGATGTTCGTTTTTCATGGCGCGGTTGGGGACACTCGTTTCCTTTCGAAACGGCTTCAGCGCCAAACGCCTTCAGCCATCGATACGATCCGGATCGACGCGAGCCTCGGCAGCAGCAGCGCAATTCACCCTGGGGGGGGCCGATTCGTCGATCACGACGCACAATAGCAGAAACGCACGCAGAAACGCAGGCAGAAGCGCAGAAACCGCTCCCCGCAGAAAAGCCGCGACGCCTCGCGGCTCTCGCTGTCACATCATGTCCGGAACCTTGATCGAAGTACCGTCGGTGAAGCGGCTCAATCGGTAAGGCGAAATATCCATCGTCGGTTTTGCGCCCGTTGCCATATCGGCCACGATCTCTCCCGCCGCGGGGCCTAACGCAAAGCCATGACCGCTGAATCCCGTGGCGACGTAAAAGCCCGGAAGCGTCGCGATATCGGAAATGATGGGAATCAGGTCGGGCGTGGTGTCGATCGCCCCGGCCCAAACGTGCGCTATTCGCAGGTCGGCCAACTGTGGAATAGCGCGCCTAACGTTATCCAAAGCAATTTTCACGAACTCGAGATCGGGCTTCGGGTCCAGCACGCGGCAGCGTTCGAACGGCGAGACCTCGTCGAATTGCCACGCCGCCGATGCCTCGGGACCTTCGAACCAAGGTTTGGCGAGCCGGTACTTGAGCTTTTTGCCGAGGTCGTTTCGATAATTGCGGTAATACCTTAGCGCATAGGTCAAGCCAAGCGGTGCTAAGTCGATCCGACCGAAACCCGGAACAGCCAAGGTGTATCCCCCATCCAAACGGCGACGCAGCGCAAACCCCGGGCCGCTAAAGCAGCCGTTGATCGCGTTCGGGGCAGCGCAGGTACGCATCGCCGTTCCGATCACATTGACGGCAGGCAGATCGATGCCGTGACGCTTGCAAAAGCGTGAACTCCACGCGCCACCCGCGCACACCACCGTGCTCGCTTTGATCAAGCCGCGCTCGGTCCACACGCCGCTCACGCGTCCGGCACTGAGCTCCAAGCCGCGCGCCGCGCAGTGTTGGTACAGCAATGCGCCGCGGCGCTTCGCCGCTTCGGCAAGCGCCGGCGCGGCGCGCGATGGCTCGGCGCGTCCGTCGTCGGGCGACCAGACGCCACCGGCGTACTGCGGACCGCCCCGGGGCACGCGGCTGTTCACCTCGGTCGAACTGAGCATATGGCTGACAAACCCGATCTCGCGCGCTCGCTTGCACCAAGCATCCCATTGCGCGATGCTCTTTGCATCGTTGCTGGCGTAAAGAATGCCTTCGCGCCGAAAGCCGAGATCGATCTGGATTTCATCTCGCAACTCGCTCCAACGACGAAGGCTGCGCATGGCAAGCGGCAATTCGAAGATGTCGCGGTTCTGCTGGCGAACCCAGCCCCAGTTGCGCCCCGATTGCTCCCCGCCCACGACGCCCTTGTCGATCAGTGCGACAGAAACGCCGCGTCGCGCCAATTCATAGGCGGTGGATGTCCCGACGATTCCAGCACCGATCACGACGACATCGGCTGCGCCTGAAAATTCGGACGTGTCATAGACTTCATCGACTCTAAGCATCTTGAACTTCCATCGTTCGAATGGCCGAGGGCCACCCATTCAAGCCACGGCGTCCAAAATGAAAAAATACGGGATGCGTTTCATTATAATGAACGATCGTCACATTGCCAGCGCCCAAAACGAGTAGGAGGAATCACAAATGGACGACTGGCGGCAGCGTGCTCATCACCCACAACACGCGCGCCATCTCGCCGCTTTCGTTGCGCACGCTGTGCGGTACCGTGCTTTTGAACTGGAAGCTGTCGCCGGCGCGCAGCACGGCACGGCGATCGCCGACGTTCAGCACGACCGTTCCCTCGAGCACCAGCCCCGCCTTCTCGCCCTCGCCGACAAGCACTTCGTCCGAGCCCGCACCCGCCGGCAGCAGGATGATCATCATCTTTAGATCATGATCCCCGTGCGGCGAGAGCAGCTCCTTTTGCATGCCGTGCTTACCCACGTCGAACAGCGGCCGCGCGGTTGCCTTGCGCACGAAATCGCCGGCCACCGGGTCCGATACGGCGTCGTCCTCCTCCAACAATGCAGTAAGCGGTACCGACAACGCCCGTCTTAGACGCTCGAGAATGCGCACCGAGGGGTTCGCCTTGTTGCGCTCGACCTGACTCACCGTACCGACAGACACGCCAGCGCGCGCGGCCAGCTCGTTGATGGAGAGCCCTTGCTCGATGCGCAACGCTCGCAGCCGCGCGCCGACATCGGCATGATGCGGTCCGATTACGCCATTCTTCTTTGCCTGTACTGGCTTCATGCAGACCCCTGTCGAAACGGCTCAATGCCTTTTCCGCGCCTGTTGCGCGCGACTGAACAAACGAAATCGCTTGATCATTATATTGAATACTGCCATATTTCGCTGAGCGTTCGGCAGTGTTCGGCATCATGATCAGGCGATGGGGTAAGCGACGATGGCTGTGCTATACAAGTCCGATCCGGTGCGAGGGGCAATCTGGGCCGAGCGCTTCGCTCAGCGCGCGCCCGACATGGCGTTTCGCATGTGGCCGGATATAGGCGACCCAGCTGCGATCCGCTATCTCGTTGCCTGGCAGCCGGATGATCTCGCCGTCACGCTGCCCAACCTCGAAGTCGTGTTCTCGATCGGCGCGGGCGTCGATCAGCTCGATCTCACTCGTATCCCTGCGCATCTTCCGGTCGTACGCATGATCGAGCCGGGCATCGTCGACGGGATGGTCGAGTACGTGACGGAAGCGGTACTCGCCATCCATCGCGACCTGTTCGACTATGCACTACAGCAGCAAGCACGCGTGTGGAAGCCGATGCCGCTGCGGCCGGCCGTCTCGCGGCGTGTCGGCGTACTGGGGCTCGGCTTGCTAGGCACCGCCGTGCTGCAACGACTGCGGCTCTTCGGTTTTACATGCGCCGGATGGAGCCGCTCGCGGCGAGATATCGAAGGCGTCGAATGCTTCGCTGGCGATACCGCACTCGATGCATTTCTCGCGCGCACCGATGTCCTGGTCTGCCTGCTGCCGCTTACCGACGCGACTCGGGGTTTGCTCGCTCGACACGTTTTCGCCGGGTTACCGAAAGGCGCGTCGATCGTGCACGTCGGCCGTGGGCAGCAGCTAGCAGCAAGCGATCTGCTCGATGCAATGGACGCAGGCCACATCCATAGTGCTGTCATCGATGTGACCGATCCGGAGCCCTTGCCCTTCGATCACCGGCTTTGGATTCAACCCAGGGTGCGCATCACACCGCATATCGCAAGTGCCACGTGCGCCGTCACTGCCGCCGACGCAGTGCTGGAGAACCTGCGCCGTCACCGGGCGGGCAAGCCGATGATCGGCGAGATCGATCGGGCGCGCGGATATTGAGGCGATCGAATCGCTGCTGCCGCGCGGGGCGGCACGCTCGCCAACCGCGTATTTAATCCGACTTAACGCACGCTTTATCCGCCGTTAAACACGAATGCTCGGTCCGCTTCTATAGTGGCTCATCCGAAGGCGCGATACCGGCAGCGGATGCCGGTCGCGCGATGAATCGACAGGAGCCACAGATGAAACTCGAATCGTTGAATACGCCGGCCGCACTCATCGATGTCGCACGCATGCATCGCAACATCGAACGGATGCAGCAACGCATGAATGCGCTCGGCGTGAGCTTCCGGCCGCACGTTAAGACGAGCAAATGCGAGCCGGTGGTCAGGTCGCAAATCGAGGCCGGTGCACGGGGCATCACCGTTTCCACACTTAAGGAGGCCGAACAATTCTTCGCCAGCGGCGTGCGCGACATCGTCTACGCGGTGGGTATCGCCCCTACAAAGCTCCCGCGAGCGCTCGCGCTACGCCGACAAGGCTGCGACCTGAAGATCGTCGCCGATAGCGTCGCCTGCGCCGAGGCCATCGTCGCGTTCGGCCGGGAACAGGAAGAACGGTTCGACGTGTGGATCGAGGTGGACGTGGACGGCCATCGTTCAGGCATCGCACCCGAGGACGACGCGTTGATCGCAGTTGCAAGCACCCTCTCCGATGGCGGCATGCACCTCGGCGGTGTGTTGGCGCATGCGGGCTCCAGCTACGACTACGACACCCATGAGGAACTCGTCCGCATGGCCGAACAGGAACGCTCGCGCTGCGTGCGGGCCGCCGAGCGCATTCGAGCAGCCGGCCTGCCGTGCGAGGTCGTCAGCATCGGATCGACGCCGACGGCGCTAGCCGCCGAACATCTGGAAGGCGTGACGGAAGTTCGCGCGGGCGTCTACGTCATGTTCGATCTCGTCATGCATAACGTAGGCGTGAACGACACGTCGGAGATCGCGTTGAGCATATTGACGACGGTGATCGGCCACCAGCGCGAGAAAGGCTGGGCCATCGTCGACGCGGGCTGGATGGCGATGAGCCGTGACCGCGGTACCCAGCGCCAAAAGCGCGATTTTGGCTATGGACTCGTTTGCCGCGAAAACGGGGAAGTGCTCGGCGAATATCTGATGAGCGGCGCAAACCAGGAGCATGGCATCGTCTCCCGCTCCGGTGCGCCGGATCACGAGATCGAGCAGCGGTTTCCGATCGGGACGCGTCTGCGCATTCTGCCCAACCATGCGTGCGCCACGGGCGCACAGCATCCTGCCTATCAAGCCGTGAGTCCCGACGGAAGCGTCGAAACCTGGCCGCGCTTCTATGGCTGGTAAGGAACGGCAGGAACTGCCGCGACGCCGCTCAAAATCGCGTGAAAGCGATCGTTTGAACCAATCAATTCGGCGCATTTGCAGACTCGATCCTGCTTAAATTTCACCTGCGGACATTGCTTTCGGCACTTGCCTCACGCGGCTCGCGGCGGGCACCCGATTCCAGCGTCCCTCGGGACTCATCACTCAACGAGACAGAAGACATGATCGACTTCGAACCGAAATTCATCTCCTTCGATTGCTACGGCACCCTCGTCAACTTCCGCATGGCCGACAAGGCGCGCGAAATTTACGGCAACCGCCTGCACGGCGAAGCCATGGAGAACTTCGTCAAGCTATTCAAGGCCTTTCGTCTCGACGAAGTGCTCGGTGACTGGAAGCCCTATCGCGATGTCGTCATCAACGCCGTCCGCCGCACGTGCGAACGCACCGGCGTGCCTTTCGCCGTAGCCGAGGCCGAGCAGTTCTACCTGGCGGTGCCGACATGGGGGCCGCATCCCGACGTCCCTGAAGGCCTCTCGCGTCTCGCCAAGAAGTACAAGCTGGTGGGACTGACCAATGCGGACAACGCGCAGATCATGAGCAATATCGAAAAGCTCGGGGCGCCGTTTCATGCCGTCATCACGGCGGAAGACGCTCGCGCCTACAAGCCGCGCATGCAGGGCTTCGAGTACATGTTCAAGAAACTCGACGTCCAGCCTCATGAAATTCTCCACGTCTCGTCCAGCCCGCGCTACGACCTCATGACCGCGCACGACCTCGGCATCGTCCACAAGGCGCACGTGCTGCGCGGCCACGAACCCGAAGCGCCGGCCTATGGCTACACGGCGGTCAAGAGCATCGTCGAACTGGCCGAACAGCTCGGTTTGTAGGCCTTCGTCGACGCAAACATAGGAGCCATCGTGACCGTCGCATTCGTATTGCACCGCGCGCAAGGCGCGCCTCTTTCGACCCCGTTCCGCAAGGCAGCGTTCGGCGATAACGACCCATTCGCGCGAAATCGGGAGATCGCTTGGGAAGGCCCGGATGCGATCGCCGCCGGTCGCATCAGCTTCATCGGCGAGATCGACATATCGAGCTTTCCTCACATCGAAACCATGGTGGTCGCTGAAGGGAGCGTCACGCTGCAAGCGGATGGGATGACGCCGTTGGTGCTAGGCCCCGGCGAAGGCGCGGTGATCGGCCGCGGCACCGCGCTGCGCGTGACGGCTCAGTCTCGCGCGGTTTTCGCGTTCTGCGCCGCCGCCAGCGAGGGCCCGGCGCAGGGCGGCCTCGTCCCCTTGCGCGCCGACGCCGACTTCAAGCCATCCGCCACCTTGCCGCCGGAGGTGCTGCTCAGCCCGGCTCCAGAATGCCGCAGCCACAATGTCTTCACCGATGAAGATGCACAATATCAAGCGGGTACCTGGGATTCGACGCCCTACTATCGGATCGTTCGCCCGCATCGCGTAAACGAGTTCATGCATTTGCTGGCCGGCAGCGTGCGGTTCGCCGCGCCCGACGGCAGCGTGCTGTCGCTCGCCGCCGGCGATACGCTCTTCGTGCCCAAGGGTGCTTCGATCGGATGGGAAAGCAACGAGCGAGTGGCCAAATTCTACGTTACGCAAACCGTCCGGGTTCCCATCGCACGAGATTGACCATGTCCCCTCCGCTGCAACACATTCCAACTTCGCCCACGCTGCCGGCCGCCGCTGACGTCGTCGTCATCGGCGGCGGCATCATCGGCGTGTTTGCCGCCTACTACATGGCCCGGCGCGGGGTGTCGGTCGCCCTCGTCGAGAAAGGCAGGATCGGCGCCGAGCAGTCGAGCCGCAACTGGGGCTGGTGCCGCCAGCAAAATCGCGACGAGCGCGAATTGCCGATGGCCAGTAAAAGCCTCGATCTGTGGGAACGATTCGGCATCGAATCCGGCGAAGACACAGGCTTTCGTCGCTGCGGGCTGCTATATCTGAGCAATGACGACGCGGAGCTGTCCCGTTGGGCCAGTTGGGGCGAGTTTGCAAAGACAGCAGGGGTCACGACGTATATGCTCGACAGCCGGCAAGCTGCGGAGCGGGGAAAGGCGACGGGCAAAGCGTGGAAAGGCGGCGTTTTCTCGCCCACCGACGGCACGGCGGACCCCGCGAAGGCCGCCCCCGCCGTGGCGTCCGCGCTCGTAAAACTCGGTGGCAGCGTCACGCAACAGTGTGCCGCGCGCGGCATCGAACTCGAAGGTGGCCGCGTGTGCGGCGTCGTGACGGAAGCCGGCGTCATCAAAACCCGGACGGTCGTGCTCGCCGGCGGCGCATGGGCATCCGCGTTCTGCCGTCAGCTCGGCATCCGCTTTCCTCAGGCGTCGATTCGACAATCCATTCTTAGCGTGGCCCCTATCGAACAGCGCTTGCCGGATGCGTTGTTCACCTCGGGCGTATCGATTACCCGCCGCAATGACGGACGCTATGCACTGGCCATCAGCGGACGGGCGCGCGTGGACGTGACGCCGCAGTTCTTGCGGTTCGCACCGCAGTTCCTGCCCATGTTCGCCAAGCGTTGGCGCAGCTTACTTCCCGGGGGCATGGAAGGCGTTCGCGGCGGTCACGAAACCTTGAAACGGTGGCGGCTCGATGCGCCCACACCGATGGAGCGAGTGCGCATTCTCGATCCGAAGCCCGATCGGGCGACGATCGCCGAAACGCATCGCCGCGCAGTCGAGCTGCTGCCCGAACTTCGCGAAGCGAAAATCACGCATGCGTGGGCCGGTTTTGTCGATAGCACGCCGGACGGCGTGCCGGGTATCGGCGAAGTGCCGGACGTGCCGGGATTGATCTTGGCCGCGGGCTTTTCCGGTCACGGCTTCGGCATCGGGCCCGGTGCGGGACACTTGATCGCGGATCTTGCCACCGGAGCGCAACCGATCGTGGACCCGATGCCGTATCGGCCTAGCCGATTTGCGCAGTCCGCCTGGGGCAAGGTCGCCGATTTTTAGCGGGCGATCGCGCGACCGAAGCGCGCGCCGGAGGCTTTTCCGAGCGCGCGCTTTAAAGATCGAAGTCCCAAAGATTAAGGCCGACGCACAGCCCTTAGGGCGGTGTCGAAGTAACGCTGCGCCAAAGCAACCCAATACCGCACGCCGGCGGGAATGATGTCGTCGTTGAAATCGTAACTCGGGTGATGCAAAGCCGGCGAGGCACTCCCCGTAGGCGCATTCCCGATCAGCACATAGGCGCCGGGCCGCTCCTCCAGCATGAAACCGAAGTCTTCCGATGTCATGTTCGGTGCAATGCCGCTATGAAGGCGTGCTTGGCCGAACGTGTCGCCGATGACCGCTTCGCACAGGGCTGTCTCGGCCGGCGTGTTGATCGTCGCGGGATAGTACTGAAAGAACGTCACCTCGGCTTGCGCGCCATAGGCGGACGCGAGCCCTTCGCACATGCGCTGAATGTCGCGCTGCAATTGCTGTTGCAACGTGGTGGACAGCGTACGAATCGTTCCGCGCAACTCGGCGCGATCGGGAATGACGTTGTCCGTATTGCCTGCTTGGAACATGCAGACCGAAACGACGGCAGGATCCACGGGATCCTTGTGCCGCGCCGCGATCGTCTGACACTGGAGCACCATCGAACACGCCAACGGTACCGGATCGAGGCCCAGATGCGGTTGTGCCGCGTGAGCGCCTTTGCCGGCCACCGTGATTTTGAATCGGGAGCCTGCGGCCATGATCGCGCCCGTTCGCAGGCCGAAATGTCCGGCGGGCAAACCGGGCCAGTTGTGCATGCCGAATACCGCTTCCGTCGGAAATTGTTCGAACAGGCCGTCGTCGATCATCTTGCGCGCCCCCGCGCCGCCCTCTTCGCCAGGCTGAAACACGAAGTGAACCGTACCGGGCAACGGCGGCAATTGCTTTAGTATGCGCGCGGCACCGAGCAACATGACGGTATGACCATCGTGCCCGCACGCATGCATGACTCCATCGGCGCACGACGCATGCGCGAAGTCATTCGCTTCTCGGATCGGCAATGCGTCCATATCGGCTCGCAGCACGATTGCCCGATGGGGGTCGACACCCGGCAAACTGGCAACGACGCCGGTGCCGCCCAGCCCACGCGACACCGCGTAACCGAGCGCCTCGAGTTCACGCGCGACGACGTCCGCCGTGCGGCGTTCTTCGAATCGCAATTCCGGATGGGCATGCAGGTCGCGTCGCAACGTCGACCAATGCGCATGATGGGTGTCCAACGAAGGCTCGACGATGGCGGAGGGTTCCAATTCAAGTCCCTTTGACAAAGCAGATCGCATCGAACGCACGGCTTACCGCGCCAAACGTCGCTGCGGCCTCAATCGAAAAAACCCAGGATCGACTTCACTTCCGTGTATTCCTCCATGCCTTCGATCCCATACTCGCGGCCGTTGCCCGACTGCTTGTACCCGCCGAACGGCGCCTGCGGGTCCCAGGCCGGATAGTTCAGATGCACCTGGCCCGACCGGATTTTCGCGGCGACCGCGTGCAGGCGCGCCTTATCCTCGCCTTGAACGTGCGCGCCGAGCCCATAAACCGTATCGTTCGCGATGGCCACCGCTTCGTCCACCGAGTCGTAAGGAACAATGGCGAGCACCGGCCCGAAGATTTCCTCCTGAGCGATTGTCATATCCGTCCGAACACCGGAAAAGATCGTGGGCCGGGCATAGAAACCCCGATCGCATTGCGCGGGCCTTCCGGGGCCGCCTACGATCAACTTGGCCCCTTCGTCGATGCCGGCTTCGATCATCTCTTGCACTCGGCCGAACTGTGCCCGATTGGCCAGCGGGCCGTGCGTCGTCGCCTCGTCGAACGGATCGCCCACGATCATTTGTCCGGTGGCCGCGACGGCCAACGCTTCGACCCGGTCCAGCAGGTTGCGCGGCACGATCATACGCGTCGGCGCACTGCACGACTGCCCCATGTTCCTGAACGCGGCGGCCACGCCGAGCGAAACGGCGCGCGGCAGATCGGCATCGGGCAACACGATGTTCGGCGACTTGCCGCCCAGCTCCTGCGCAACGCGCTTGACTGTCGGCGCCGCCGCTTGCGCCACGAGCACGCCGGCGCGCGTCGACCCCGTGATCGACACCATATCGACCTGCGGGTGCGATGCGAGCGCGGCGCCGACCGTCGCACCGCTGCCGTTCACGAGGTTGAATACGCCCGCGGGAACGCCCGCATCTTCGATCACTTCGGCAAAGAGCAGCGCGCTTAGCGGCGAGAGTTCGCTGGGTTTCAGCACCACCGTGCAGCCCGCGGCCAGCGCGGGACCGACCTTGGCCGTGATCTGATAAATAGGCCAGTTCCACGGCGTGATCAGCGCACAGACGCCGATGGGCTCTCGCACGACGGCCGTCTTACCGCGCTGAACGAGGAACGGATAATTTGCCAGATTGTCGCGCGCGACGCGGATATGTTCGGCCGCGAGCGGCACATGCGCGGTGCGCGCATAGCCGATGGGCGCGCCCATCTCCGCGGTCAACGCCGCGGCGAACCACTCGGCGCGCTCGCGCATCAAGGTATGAATGCGGTCCAGCAGCGCGGCGCGCGCTGGCGGAGAAGTCTGCGACCAGCCGGCGAAGGCTTTGCGCGCCGCACGCACTGCCCGTTCGACGTCGCGCTCGTCGCCCAACGCAATGTCGCAGATCGCCTCTTCGGTGGAAGGCGAGACAACCGCTACGCGATCGGTACTCTCCGGCGCGACCCATGCGCCATCGATGAAAAACCGCTCTAACTTTCTCGCTTGCACCAAGCGAGCAATAGGTGATGTCATTGCAACGTATCCTCGAGTCGATACCATGCGCCTACGACCAGGCAAAAACCAAGGCTAGGGAAAGCTCAACGCACGCTCACAAGACGCCGTGCGTGCTCGGCCCTCTCGGCGCCACGACCTCTTTGGCGCAGCGATGGCCCGCGCTCGCCATCGCACGCTTGGCGCGCGCGCTGGTCACGAACATGGTGGGCGTCATCCCGCACAGCCGCTTGAAGTGTCGGCCGAAATGGCTTTGATCGAAAAAGCCGACTTCGGTGGCAACCGCCACACTGGGCACGCCGGCTAACAGCAGAGACTGCGCCCGCTCGATGCGCAAGCCGCACAAATAGCGATAAGGCGACGAGCCGAAACGCTCTCGAAATGCCGTCGCGAAACGCGACACGCTAAGCGCCGCGGGTGCGGCCATCTGCTTGAGCGTCAGCGGCTCCGCGAAATGTGCCTCGATGAACGCTCGCGCCTGGTCCAGGCCTTCTGTTCGCCTCATGTCGCACCTGCTTCGTCCTTGCGCACGGCCGCTCGCCGAGCGAAGCGGCCGAATGAAAACATGTCGAACGCGATCGGCGTCGCACCCGTTCTGAACGAATCGGCCGGTCATGCGGCGCCTCGTAGCGGCTGAATCGCTTTCAGCTCTTCCGCGGAGCGATGACACAGAATTTGCGCACCCGACGGCAGCGTTCTCAAAGGCGGCGGAACCGCATTGCATTTGCCGTCTACTCGCGCCGAACAACGCGTGCGGAAGCTGCAAAGCTGACCGCTCCCGGAATCCGCCGACAGCGGCGGCAGCGCACACGCGCCGATGTTGCGATGCGCATCCAACCAACCGCGCTCGAGGGCCGGCACCGAATCCACCAGCAAGCCCGTATAGGGATGGTGCGGCGGCTGATCCAAGAGCTTGCGCTGTCCCGCTTCCACGCGCCGGCCTGCGTATAACACCATGACGTCGTCGCAGATCGCGCGCACCGTGGAGATGTCATGGCTGATGAACATGTACGACACGCCCAGCTCGCGACGCAGCTCGCGCAGCAAGTCGAGAACCGCCGCGCCCACGACCGTATCGAGTGCCGATGTCACTTCGTCGCAAAGAATGAGCGAGGGCTCCGCCGCCAAGGCCCGAGCGAAATTCACGCGCTGCTTTTGTCCGCCCGATAACCCTCCGGGGCGTCGCGTCGCCGCCGATGCCGGCAGCTTGACTAGATCGAGCAACTGGGCGATACGCCGTTTCGCCTCGGCCCCGCGCAATCCCATATAAAACGCGAGCGGACGGCCGAGAATCTCCTCCACCGTATGGCTCGGATTGAGCGCCGTGTCCGCGTTCTGGAATACGAGCTGGATCCTGCGGTATTGGTCGGCAGTCCGACCGGACAGTTGCGAGGAAAGCGGCTGCCCCTCGAACAACACGTCACCGCTGCCG
>NZ_JBQCIV010000152.1:0-102381 GCF_051953405.1 Trinickia sp.
TGGGTTGTTCGCTGCTTTCACGTTTTCATCGGGAGTGGGAATGTCCAATCTGAGCACTGCATTGCAGCTCAAGGCCATTTCGAGCCAGCTGCCGGTCACGGCTTACTTCGACGAAGCGCTCCTCGCGCGAGAAATCGAAACACTTTTCAAGAAGGGTCCTCGCTACGTCGGGCATGATTTGATGGTGCCGGAGGCGGGGAATTATTTCGCGCTGCCAAGCGAGAACGAAGGGCGCGTGCTCGTGCGCAACCCACGTTCGCAGGTAGAGCTGCTGTCGAATGTCTGCCGTCATCGCCAGGCGATCATGCTGAACGGGCGCGGCCAGGCGGAGAACATCGTCTGCCCGTTGCACCGCTGGACGTACAATCTCGACGGCGAATTGCTCGGCGCACCGCACTTCGCCGATAACCCTTGCCTGAACCTTAGCGCCACCGCGCTGCAAAACTGGCACGGCCTGCTGTTCGAGGCGCAGGGGCGCGACGTCGCGAAAGATCTCGCGAAACTCGGCACGCAGCGGCACTTCGACTTCTCCGATTACATGTTCGACCATGTCGAAGTCCACGAGTGCAACTACAACTGGAAGACGTTCATCGAGGTCTATCTCGAGGACTATCACGTCGTGCCGTTCCATCCGGGCCTCGGCAGCTTCGTCAACTGCGACGATCTGACCTGGGAATTCGGCGAGTGGTATAGCGTGCAGACAGTCGGCGTGCACAACGGCTTGGCTAAGGCCGGCAGCCCGATCTACCGCAAGTGGCACGACGAGGTGCTGCGCATGCGCGACGGCGAGCCGCCCGAATATGGCGCCATCTGGATGGTGTACTACCCGGGGCTCATGATCGAGTGGTACCCGCACGTGCTCGTTGTCTCGTGGCTCATTCCGCGCGGCCCACGGAAAACGACGAACATCGTCGAGTTCTATTACCCCGAGGAAATCGCGCTGTTCGAACGCGAATTCGTCGAGGCCGAACGCGCCGCCTATATGGAAACGGCGCGCGAAGACGACGAAATCGCCGAACGCATGGACGCGGGCCGTCTGGCATTGCTCCAACGTGGAGAATCGCAGGTAGGACCGTACCAAAGCCCGATGGAAGACGGCATGCAACATTTCCACGAGTTCCTGCGGCGCGAACTCGGCGAAATCTGACGATGCCGATGCGGGTACAGGCAGCCGGCGCCGGCCGTCCGGCCTAGGACACGGCCGCCCCCCCCGAAACACCTCCGGTCGCGAGACGGGCAAGATGGCGAACGTGCCTCTTGCCCGTCTTTTTGTTTAGACTGCAATCATTCGCCGTCCGCGCGCGAGCGCGCTCGCCAACGAGGAGTCCATCATGCCGCACACGCACTACACCACGCTGATTTCGGCCGACAATCTCGCCGAACGCCTGTCCAATGCGCCGGGCAGCGTACTCGTCTTCGATTGCAGTTTCGACCTAACCGATCCGAGTGCCGGAGAACAGGCCTATGCGGCAGGCCATATCCCCGGCGCCCGCTACTTGCATCTCGACCGCGACCTCTCTGGAGCGAAGACGGGCAAGAACGGACGCCATCCGCTACCCGCACGCGATGCCATAGTTGCGGCCCTTGCGAAGCATGGGTTGAAGCAGCATCAGCAGGTGGTCGCCTATGACGCACAGGGCGGCGCCTATGCCGCCCGGCTCTGGTGGCTGTTGCGCTGGCTCGGACACGACTCCGTGGCCGTGCTCGACGGCGGCCTGCAAGCGTGGCAAGCCGCGGGGCAAACGCTCGACACCGCCACGCCGGCCGCGCCGGCGCCGGGCAACTTCAAAGCTGCCGCGCCGCTGGCCGTCACCGTCGACGCACAACACGTGCTCGCCAACATCGATGGTGGCGAGCAGTTGGTCGTCGATGCCCGTTCTCCCGATCGGTATCGCGGCGAGAACGAAACGATCGACCCTGTCGGCGGCCACATCCCGGGCGCCCGCAACCGTTTCTTCAAAGACAACCTGACCGCCGACGGGCGCTTCAAATCCGCCCATACGCTGCGCGACGAGTTCGGCGCGGCGATCGGGCAAAAGCAACCCGAGCAAGTGATCCTGCAATGCGGCTCCGGCGTCACGGCCTGCCACAACGCGCTCGCGATGGAAGTGGCCGGGCTGCATGGCGCGGCACTATACGCCGGTTCGTGGAGCGAGTGGTGCGCCGACGCCTCACGGCCGGTCGCTACCGGGCCGAATCCGTAGCCCCCTCCCGAGCGGGCACGCCCACATCGCTTGGTCGGCGAGCGGGCACCGTTCGGGTGTCCGCTCGCTAGCGCTTACCCCCTTGCGCAGCGAGCCGACGCCCCTTGCATCGTTGCACTTCGTCACCCGCCCGGCGTGTCTTTGAGAAACGTCACCCGGGCCGAAGACTGGCTGACGATCGACGACTGCGATCCATACAGGCCATTTTTGAACCTATCGCCGGGATTGCTCAGATTAACGATCTCCACGGCGGATCCGGCCGGCAGCGCGCACTGCCAGGGCCCTAGCGGCTCGACGGCGAGGATATTGCCGATCAGCGCCGAAGCGCATCCATAGTGAAGCGCGACACCGGCAGACGAGTGCTGCGTATCGAGCGTACGGATCGTCACGATGTCTTGCGCCACCCGCTGCAGCAAGCGTCGCGGCAGCCTGCTCGTGGTGGACGTTTCCCCGTCGAGAACATGGAGGCATTCCGGCTGGCCCGCGACCTTCAGCCATTTGACGACGACTTTCGTTCCCCTCAGTACCCATCGCGACCATGCCGGGCCGAGCGGTGTCAAGGTGATGGTGCGCTCGGGGTGCACGGATAGACTCGTGCAATAGCCGAGCGCATTGTTGCCCCGTTTGCCGTCGGGCAACGAGACCATGTGGGTGGCTAAAGGAGGATGGCTCATCGTTTCGGACACTGTGCCGGGCGCCCGCCATTCGGCGGACGACCGACATTCGATTGAAAACGAAGAGCCTATCCGGTCTATGCGGGACAGCTCACCCGGAACACTAGAATTCGGACCGAATGAATGCCCTGGCGATGCAGCCACCGGGCGGCGGCGCCTCGGCGGGCAGCCGCGACCGCCGCGCCGCTGCACCGATGCAGCTCATACAGCTAGTGCAATTTCACGCGGGGCAGCGTCGTGCGCCGCAGCCAATGCGCAACGGTATCGAGCATCATCCGCGGGTAGCCATGCAACGCCGCCACGTGCAGCCGGTACAGCGACATATACATGAAGCGGGCGAACAAGCCTTCGATCAGCATGCTCCCGCCGATAACCCCGCCCATGAGATTGCCCACGGCGCTGAAGTGCCCAAGCGACACGAGCGAACCGAAGTCGCGGTACGTAAACTCCGGCAGCGGCTTGCCGTCGAGCCGCTTCGAGAAGGCCCTCAGCAGAAAGCTCGCTTGCTGATGCGCGGCCTGGGCGCGGGGCGGAACATTGCGTTCGGTGCCGGGCCACGGACAGGCCGCGCAATCGCCGAGCGCGAAGATGTCGTCGTCGACCTCCGTCTGCAACGTTCGGCGCACGCACAATTGGCCCATTCGATTGACGGTCAGGCCATCGAGCTGGCCGAGCACCGGCGGGGCCTTGATCCCGGCCGCCCACACCGTCAGATCGGCACGCACGACTTTGCCGCTAGCGGTACGCACGATGCCCGGCGCCACCTCCGCCACCGTTTCGCCGATCATCAGCTTCACCCCGAGCTTGCGCAGCAGCTCGGCCGTCGCGCTCGATACCCGCTCTTGCAGCGCCGGCAAAATACGCGGCCCGGCTTCGACGAGGACGATGCCGATATCGTGCCGAGGATCTAGCTTGTGCAGGCCGTAGGCCGACAACACCTGCGCCGTATTGCGCAGCTCGGCCGACAACTCGACGCCCGTCGCACCGCCGCCGACGATCGCCACTTGGATACGCGGCTCGCTTTCGGGCGACGTTCCCGGCCCCGACTCGACCGTCTCGTGCGGCCGATGCTCGGCACGCATGCATGCCGCGATGAGCCGCTTGCGAAACCGGTCGGCCTGGGCCACGGTATCGAGCGCGATCGAATGCTCGGCTGCGCCGTTCACGCCGAAGAAATGCGTCGTGCTGCCGATCGCGATAACGAGCGTGTCGTACTCGAGTTCGCGTTGCGGCAAAATTTCCGCGCCGTCGGCATCGATGACCGGCGCGATCGTGATTCGCTTGGCCGCTCGGTTCAGGTTCGACAGCTCGCCCTGCTGAAACTCGAAGCCATGCCAGCGAGCTTGTGCCGGATACTCGAGTTCCTGCGTAAAGGGATCGAGACTGCCGGCCGCCACCTCGTGCAACAACGGTTTCCAGATATGCGTCGGATAACGGTCGACGAGCGTCACGAGCGCGCGTGCTTGACGGCCCTCGCGCGCGCCGTAGCGATCTCCGAGGCGCGTGGCTAACTCGAGCCCGCCCGCGCCTCCTCCCACGACAATGAAACGATGCATGCCGATTCTCCCTATGCCGTTGATAATGCGGTTCGGTCGCGCTCGCAAGGGCGGCGCGAGCGCAAGCTCGGTCCATTGTCCGCGAAGCAGCACGCTCGCGCGAGGCCGATACGGCTTATTGAAGCCATACCGGCGCGAGCATGAACGCGGGCTCAGCGCATCAGTGCGCCTCCTCCCAATTCGCGCCGACGCCCACTTCCGCCACGAGCGGCACCTTCAGTGCCGCCACGCCGCACATCAATTGCGGCAGCTTTTCGCGGACGACGGACAGTTCGTCGTCGGGCACTTCGAGAACGAGTTCGTCATGCACTTGCATGATCATGCGGCTCTTGGCCTGCTCTCGTTCGAGCCATGCCTGCACCGCGATCATCGACAGCTTGATGAGGTCGGCCGCGGTGCCCTGCATCGGCGCGTTGATCGCCGCGCGTTCGGCCGCTTGCCGGCGCGGGCCGTTGCCGCCGTTGATCTCGGGCAGCCAAAGCCGGCGGCCGAAGACGGTTTCGACGTAGCCTTTAACCTTCGCGCTCGCGCGCGTGTCGTCCATATAGCGGGCGACGCCCGGATATCGTGCGAAGTAGCGATCGATATACAGCTTGGCCGCATCGCGCGTAATGCCGAGATTCGAGGCTAACCCGAACGAACTCATGCCGTAGATCAAGCCGAAGTTGATGACCTTCGCGATGCGCCGCTGATCGTTCGAGACTTCGAGCGGTGTGACGCCGAATACTTCGGCCGCCGTGGCACGGTGGATGTCTTCGCCATGGGCGAAGGCACGCAGCAGCGATTCGTCGCCGGAGATGTGCGCCATGATGCGCAGCTCGATTTGCGAGTAATCGGCCGAGACGATCTTGCTGCCCTCGGGCGCAACGAACGCCTCGCGGATCCGGCGCCCTTCGCCCGTGCGCACGGGGATGTTCTGCAGATTCGGTTCGTTCGAGGCCAGCCGCCCCGTCACCGCAACAGCCTGCGCGTAGTTCGTGTGCACCCGCCCCGTCTTCGGATTGACCATGCGCGGCAGTTTGTCCGTATAGGTCGACTTCAGCTTCGACAAGCCGCGATGTTCGAGCAGCAGCTTCGGCAGCGGGTAATCTTCGGCGAGCTTTTGCAAGACTTCTTCATCGGTCGAAGGCGCCCCGCTCGGGGTCTTCTTGACGACGGGCAACTGCAGCCGCTCGAAAAAGATCTGCCCGATCTGCTTCGGCGAGCCGAGGTTGAACTCGCCGCCGGCCAGCACGTACGCTTCGGTTTCCAATTCGATGAGCCGCGCGGCGATCTCGTTGCTTTGCTTGCGCAAGCGTTCGCTGTCGATCAGCACCCCGTTGCGCTCCATCTTGCGCAGCACGCGCGCCGTCGGCAGCTCGATGTCGCGGTAGACGTGCAGCAAGCCTGCTTCGCGTTCGATTTGCGGAAACAGCGACTCATGCAATTGGAACGTGATGTCGGCATCCTCGGCCGCATATTCGGCCGCCTTGTCGAGCGGTACTTCGTCAAAGCCGATCTGCGCTGCGCCCTTGCCGGCCACATCTTCGTATTTGATCGTCTTGACGCCGAGATGTCGCGACGCCAGGCTATCCATGTCATGCGGACGGTGCGATTCCAGCACGTACGATTCGAGCAGCGTATCGTGCTCGACGCCGTTCAGCGCGATGCCGTGATTGGCGAGCACTTGCTCGTCGTATTTCAGGTGTTGTCCCACCTTCTTCTTGTCGCTGCTTTCGAGCCAGGGTTTGAGCTTCGCCAGCACTTCGTCGCGCGGCAATTGCACGGGCGCATCGGGCCCGCGGTGGGCAACCGGAAGGTAGGCGGCGCAGCCGGCGCCGACCGAAAACGAGAGGCCGACGATCTCGGCCGTCATCGGATCGAGCGATGTCGTTTCCGTATCGAACGACGTCAAGGCAGCCGCATCGATCTTGGCCAACCAAGCGTCGAGATGCTCCCAGGTCTGCACCGTCTCGTAGCAACGCTCGGGTGCGATGGTCGGCGCGGGTTCCGCGGCGAGCACACCCGAGGGCTCCGTTGCGCCCGCTTGGGCTTGGGCGTCCTGCGCGCCTTCGATCAGCGCTTCGACCTCGCGCAGCCAGGTTTTGAACCCGTGCCGCATGAATAGATCGCGCAATTCGAGCGGCGATTCGGGACGAGCCGGCAAAGTATCTTCGATCGAGGCGACGTGCTCGGTCAGATCGCAGGCCCGCTCGACCGTCACGAGCTTTTTGGCGAGCGGCAGGAAATCGAGCGCACGGCGCAAGTTGTCGCCCACGACGCCCTTGATCTCGTCCGCGTGCTCGACCACGCCGTCGAGCGTTTCATATTGCGCGAGCCACTTGACGGCCGTCTTCGGCCCGCACTTTTCGACGCCCGGCACGTTATCGACCGTATCGCCGATCAACGAGAGGTAATCGACGATGCGCTCAGGCGGCACGCCGAACTTCGCGATCACGCCGTCGCGGTCGAGCGTTTCGTTCGTCATCGTGTTGACGAGCTTGACGCGATCGCTCACGAGTTGGGCCAAATCTTTATCGCCCGTGGAGACAACCACGTTCATGCCCTCGCGTTCGGCGGCGGCGGCCAGCGTGCCGATGACGTCGTCGGCCTCGACGCCGTCCACCATCAGCAGCGGCCAGCCGAGCGCGCGCACGGCGAAATGGATGGGCTCGATCTGTTTGGAAAGATCCTCGGGCATCGAGGGACGATGCGCCTTGTACTCGGGGTACCAATCGTCGCGGAACGTCTTGCCCTTGGCGTCGAAGACGCACGCGCTATACTCTGCCGTGACGTCTTTGCGCATGCGGCGCAACATGTTGATGAATCCGTAGATGGCCCCGGTCGGCTCGCCGTCCGGGCCGCGCAAGTCAGGCATCGCATGGTAGGCCCGATACAGATAGCTTGATCCATCGACCAAAACGAGGGTCTTACCTTTCAGGTTCCGTTCTGCAGGCATTATGAACAAGAGAAAAGTGATTCCGAGTCTGCGATCGCTCGCAGATCAAGAACGTGCGACGGCCAAGAAGGCCCGCGCGTCGTGGCAGATGTTCACGATTATGGCAGAGTTCATCGAGGCGACCGAGTACCTCTCGGAGATCCGCCCTGCCGTGAGCATTTATGGTTCGGCCCGTTTGAAGCCGAGTTCGCCGCACTATAAATTGGCGACTCAGATCGCCCGCAAGCTGTCGGACGCCGGCTTCGCCGTCATCTCCGGCGGCGGCCCCGGCATCATGGAAGCCGCGAACAAGGGCGCGCATGCGGGCAAAGCCCCCTCGGTTGGGTTGAACATCGAATTGCCCCATGAGCAATCGGGCAACCAGTGGCAAGACATTTCGCTGCGTTTCCGCCACTTCTTCACGCGCAAGGTCACGTTCGTCAAGAACTCCGATGCCGTGATCGTCATGCCGGGCGGCTTCGGCACGCTCGACGAACTAGCCGAAGTGCTGACGCTGATCCAAACGAAGAAGTCGCGGCACGTGCCGATCATTCTCGTCGGCAGCGAGTTCTGGAAGGGGCTGCTGCATTGGTTCGAGACGGCCCTGTTGCCAATGGGGCTCATCAATCCCGAAGACATGAACCTCATGAAGGTAATCGACGACCCCGACCAAGTGCTGGAGGCCGTACTCGCCTTCTACGAAGATCGCGGGGAAGCCGAGCCGCATGCGGCCAAGTCCGACGAGGATCGGATGTTCTATTTGTAAGAAGCCGTGCCGAAGGGCCTGCGTGGCCCGTCCGCGTAACCGAGGCTGAGTCACGCTGAGACCCGCGCTCGAAAGAGGCGGGTCTGTTTTATTGGAGCCTTTCGCCTTCTTGCGTGAAGCACTTCGCTTCGCTACAGCAACGCACAATATTGCAATCCGCTTCCTTTTAGTGAAGCAAAAATTTGAATGTCGCGTCATTATAGGCTATCGTCACCATCAACTTTGATAGCCTATAGGCAAGCGCAATGGATTCTAGAACGCGGCAGCTACGCCTCGAGGAGATCCAAGCGTCGGTCGCGGCGTATTCGGATTTGACCAGCCGTCGGCCCCCGCCGCGCGGATGGCTAAAAGCCATCCGCGAGTCGTTGGGCCTTACCGAGCGCCAGCAGGCGGAAAGATTAGGCATTACCGGTTCGACACTACACAAGTCGGAGTCGGCGGAAGCCGAAGGGAGAATCACGCTCGGCCAATTGCGCAAGTTGGCCGACGGGCTGGACTGCGAGTTGGTCTATGCCCTAGTGCCCAGAACACCGCTCACTCAGGTGGTGGAAGATCGGGCGCGCTCGATCGCCCTGCAGGAGGTGAGCGGCGTTGCCCACACCATGAGTCTGGAAGACCAGCGTCCGGCAGCCGACCGACTTCGCAAACAGGTTGATCAGCGAACGGCGGAACTGCTCCGGGGCCGCTGGTCCGACCTGTGGCGATAGATCTACCGAACATGACGACCAGACACCGCTCGATCCTGACGAGCTTGCGGGTCCGATAGCCGTGGTGGGCCCCATGCGCTAACCTGCCGCCAAACCATGGCGACAAGCCCAATTAAAGAGTCCAACTCGCGTGCCGTTAGCCAGAGAAGCTCGGCGCTGTTCGAGCGGGGCAATACCGCCATCCGACAAAAAGCACAAAAATCACCATGAGAGCGTTCGTTACATTCCTGATTGGGCTGTTCATCATTGCGGCAAGCGGGGCTTGTGTCGCGCAAACCCAGGCAACGAAAGACGAACTGCAAGCCGCCGTTAAAGAAGCGAATGCGGCAATGATCAAAGGCCCCCGGAAAATCGCCGTCGTCGACGAAGCCGATTTCGCCCTGCCGGCCGACGCCGCCTTTGTTCCGGCGCCGGCGGCCATTCGGTATCTGCGCGCGCTAGGCAACGTCGTCGACGAAAAATCGCTCGTGGGCTTGATCGTGCCCGAAGCGGACGGCCAGCATTGGCTCGCCTTGCTCACGTACGAAAAGGGCGGCTATGTCCGCGACGACGACGCGAAGCATTGGGACCCGGACGGGATCCTGAAGAGCCTGCGCGACGGCACCGAGCAGGCGAACGCCTCACGCAAGGAGCGTGGGCTGCCGGAAGTCGAAGTCGCCGGTTGGGCCGAGCCGCCGGCCTACGACGCGAACACGCATCGACTGGTTTGGTCGGCGATCGTACGATCCAAGGGACAATCCGACGCCACGCAAGATGACGTCAATTACCGGACCCTCGCCCTCGGGCGGGACGGCTACCTCTCGTTGACGATGGTCAGCCAGCTATCGGCGCTCGCAGCCAATAAGCCGACGGCCAATGCATTGCTCGCGGATATCGCTTATCGGGATGGTAAGCGCTATGCCGATTTCAACGCATCCACAGACCATATCGCCGAATACGGGCTCGCGGCGCTCATCGCGGGCGTCGCCGTGAAAAAGCTCGGCTTGTTCGCGATCATTGCCGCCTTCGCCGTGAAGTTCTTCAAAGTCGGACTCATTGCGCTGCTAGCGTTCAGCACGAAGATCAAACGGCTGTTCACGCGCAAACCGAAGGCTGCGCCACCACCGTCGACGGACACGGAATTCCTTCCTCCAGCGTCGTTCGGCGACGTGGCAGGCGACGCTCACGGCGGGCAGCCTCCCGGCGATTCGGCGCAGCAACAAGGCAGCGATTCGACGCACCATGGCTAAGTTGTTGATCTTGCTGCTGAGCGGGCTGAAGCTTGGCAAGGTGCTGGCGACGACGGGCACCATGCTGCTCTCGATCGCCGTCTACGCGCTCTTCTACGGGTGGCGGTTCGCGGTGGGGTTCGTGCTGTTGCTGTTCGTGCACGAGGCCGGGCATTACGTCGCCGCCCGCAAACGCGGCCTCGACGTGGGCCTACCGACGTTCGTGCCGTTCGTGGGTGCGTGGGTTCAAATGAAGCAGATGCCGCACGATGCGGAAACGGAAGCTTATGTTGGCCTGGCCGGACCGTTCGCGGGAACGCTGGCCTCCCTCGCATGCTATTTTTTCGCGCGTCGCTTCGATAGCGGGTGGATGCTCGCACTCAGCTATGCCGGCTTCTTCCTCAATCTGTTCAATATGATCCCGCTGTCGCCGTTCGACGGCGGTCGGATCACAGCCGTGCTTTCTCCACGCATCTGGTTCGTGGGCGTGCCCGTGCTCGTCGGGCTGTTCGTCATGCATCCCTCCCCGCTGTTGATCGTCATGGCCATTTTGGCGCTGCCGCAACTTCAGCGTGCCTGGCACTATGATGCGAGCCGCCCCGAAAACAGGCGCTATTACGGGATCGCGCCGTCGGTAAAGCTCGCCTACACGTTCTACTACTTGGCGCTACTGGCCTTCCTCGCATCGATGACGTTCGGCGTCCACGATATGCTGGGATCCGTGCGCGCAGGCATGGGCTGATCCGCGAATCCGCGGATTCGCTGGTCAACCGCTTCGCCGCGCGCGCCTGCCGCCCTAGTCCTTCTTCGCCGGCCCCGTCGAAGCACGGACAACCAGGTACGGCGCCGACGTCACGCCCACGCGCGCCCGCCGGGCGCCGTCGCCCTGCGCGCTCGCGCCCGCCGTTTCGATCAACTCGAGCAACAGCGCCACCGCCAGCTCGGCCGCTTCGACCGTCGGGACGGCCACCGTCGTCAACGCGGGGCGCGATTCCCGCGCAAGTTCGATATCCGTGATTCCGACCACGGACAACTCGCGCGGCACGTCCAGGCCAAGGTCCGCGGCCGCCTGCATCGCCCCGAGCGCCGGCAAGTCGTTCGACGTGAACAGCGCAGTCAGATCCGGATGCGCCTTCAGCAACTCCAACGCCGCGCAATAGCCGCCCTGCGTCGTATCGGGTGCGTATCGCACGGGCGCCGCGGCGCCGTCGAGCCCGGCCGCCCGCATCGCGTCGATGAACCCGTCGTAACGCGCCGCATGAATCCCATACACCTTGCTGCCGACGATGGCGCCGATACGCCGATGCCCAAGCTCGAGCAGGTGCCGCGCCGCCAGCTCGCCCGCCAACCGAAAATCCACGGCCACGCAGGGCAACCCCGGCGGATCGAGCGGCCGTTCCCACATGCACAGCACGACCGGCGCACCACGCACCTCGGTCATCCGCAAGTCTTCGAAATCGAGGTTTGCATTCATCACCAGCACGCCCTCGGATAGCGTCCCGGCAATCTGATCGAGATACGCGCGGCCCGTTTGCGGATCGCCCGCCGTATTGCAGATGATCAGGAACTGCCCCTTTCGTCGCAAGGCGTTTTCCACCGCCAGCGCGAACTCGGGATAGAACGGGTTCGCGATGCTCGACACCATCAGCGCAATCGTCGGTGCCCGCCCCTCGGCCAGCGCACGCGCCGGCAAATGCGGCCGATAGCCCAAGGCCGAAATCGCCTCGAGCACCCGCTGGCGCGTCGCCTCGCCCACTCGTCCTTTGTTGCGCAGGACATTCGAGACGGTGGCAGGCGTCACGCCCGCCCGGGCAGCCACTTCATTCAGCGTCGGCATGATTTCTCAATAAATGGGATGGTCATTCAACATTTGCGCGATCGGCAAGAGCACGGCAACATGGGCTGCATAAACACGACGAACATTCGGAGACGCAGCGCCGGTCGCATCGCGATCGATTTTTTAGGGCGCAATGATTAAGCGCTTAATCAACGATTGGCGCTGATTAGAACACGGAGACAGCACGATGGCGAGCATTTCGTTACGCGGTGTGCAAAAGGCTTACGGCGATGGCCCCGCGGTCATCCGGGACGTCGATCTCGAAATCGGCAAGAACGAGTTTTGCGTCTTTCTCGGCCCGTCGGGCTGCGGCAAATCGACATTGCTGCGCATGATCGCGGGCCTCGAAGACGTCACCGAGGGGGATCTGTCGATCGGCGGCAAGCTCGTCAATGACATCCCGGCCGCCCAGCGCGGCGTCGCCATGGTGTTCCAGAGCTACGCCCTCTTTCCGCACATGACCGTCTACGAGAACATGGCCTTCGGCCTAAAGCTCGCGAAGACGCCCAAGACCGAGATCGATCGAAAAGTGCGCGACGCGGCGCGCATCCTGCAGCTCGATGCACTGCTCGATCGGCATCCGAAAGCGCTATCGGGCGGCCAGCGCCAGCGCGTGGCGATCGGCCGTGCCATCGTGCGCGAGCCCGGCGTGTTCTTGTTCGACGAGCCGCTCTCGAACCTCGATGCCACGCTGCGCGGGCAAACCCGCGTCGAGATCGCGCGCCTTCACCGACAGTTCGCCGACGCAAGCGTCGTCTATGTCACGCACGACCAAATCGAAGCGATGACGCTCGCCGACAAAATCGTGCTGCTGCACGCCGGCAAGGACACCGAACGATTCGGCAGCATCGCCCAGATCGGCGCCCCGCTCGACCTCTATCACCGGCCCAAGAGCCAATTCGTGGCCGGCTTCATCGGCTCGCCGCGCATGAATTTTCTGCCGGCGAAGGTCGCGGCGGTCGAATCGACGGGCGTGACCGTCACGCTCGACGGTACCGGCGAGTCCGTTCGCTTGCCGTTGCAGGGCGAGCGCCTAGCCGTCGGAGCCCCCGTCACATTCGGCGTACGTCCAGAACATCTCGAACCGGCCGATGGCGATCCATCGGCAGCCGGCGAACAAGGCGGCGTCGCGCTTTCACGCACGATCACGCTCGTCGAAGCGCTCGGCGAACACAGCTACGTGCATCTCGATCAACCGGGCGGGGCGGTGCTCATCGCCAAGGCGCCCGGAGACGCGCGCCTTAAGCCAGGCGATCGCGCGCGCTTGCTCGCACCGGCCGCCGCCTGCCATCTATTCGCGCAGGACGGCTTCGCCATCGCCCCGCTCGATGCCGTCGAACAACACGCCTGAGCGACAACGACAAGAGGACACTGGAATGCGTCTAGGAGTTTGCTACTACCCGGAGCACTGGCCCGAAGCCATGTGGAAAGAAGACGCCGCGCGCATGCGTGCGCTCGGCATTCGGCAAGTGCGCATCGCGGAATTTGCGTGGAGCCGCATCGAACCGTCGCCGGGCGAGTTCGACTGGGGCTGGCTCGATCGCGCCATCGATACGCTTGCGGCCGAAGGCCTCGAAGTCGTCATGTGCACCCCGACGGCCACACCGCCCAAGTGGCTCATCGATCGCCACCCGGACATCCTGCCCGTCGGCGCCGATGGTCGCGTACGCGCATTCGGATCGCGCCGCCATTACGACTTTTCGTCGCCCGCCTATTTCGAAGCCTCGCAAGCGATATGCGAGGCCGTGGCTTCCCGCTATGGCCGGCACCCCGCCGTCGCGTATTGGCAGACCGATAACGAATACGGTTGCCACCAAACCGTGGTCAGCTATTCGCCCGCTGCACTCGCGCGCTTCCGCGAATGGCTGAAGGCCCGCTACGGCAGTATCGATGCATTGAACCGCGCCTGGGGCACGGTGTTTTGGAGCATGGAGTACCGCAGCTTCGAGGAGATCGATGCGCCCATCGGCACCGTGACGGAAGCGCATCCGTCGCATCGGCTCGACTACCGTCGCTTCGCATCGGACGAAGTGGCCCGCTACAACCGTATGCAGGTCGAGATCATCCGCCGGCATTCGCCGGACCGCCCGATCGCGCATAACTTCATGCAGCTGTTCACCGAATTCGATCACTACAAAGTGGCCGACGATCTCGACGTGGCAGCCTGGGATAGCTACCCGCTCGGTGCATTGGAGGAGCAGTGGTACGAGCCCGAGGTGAAGGCGAAATACCTGCGCACCGGCCACCCCGATTTCGCATCGTTCAATCACGATCTCTATCGCGGCATGTCCAAGCTGCCGTTTTGGGTCATGGAGCAGCAGCCGGGCCCCGTCAATTGGGCGAAGTGGAATCCTGCCCCCTTGCCCGGCATGGTCAGGCTCTGGAGTTGGGAAGCGTTCGCGCACGGCGCCGGCTGCGTCTCGTATTTCCGCTGGCGGCAAGCGCCGTTTGCGCAGGAGCAGATGCATGCGGGATTGCACACGCCCGACAACCGGCTCGACGTCGGCGGCAGCGAGGCCGAGCGCGTCGCGCAAGAGCTTCGTGCGTTGGCCGATGCGGCAGGCGATACCGATACCGACGGCAAGGTCGAAACGAGCGTCGCGCTGGTGTTCGACTACGAGGCGAAATGGCTGTTCGAAGTCCAGCCGCAAGGCATCGATTTTCACTATCCCCGTTTTGCCGTCGAATATTACTCGGCGCTGCGCGCGCTAGGCTTCGACGTCGACATCGTTTCGACGCACGCACCGCTCGACGGCTATAAGCTCATCGTCGTTCCCCCGTTGCCCGTGCTCTCCGAGGATCTCGTGCGGCGGCTCGAAAGCTCGCTCGCCCATGTCGTCGTCGGGCCGCGTACGGGATCGAAGACATCCGATCTGCAAATCCCGTCCAACCTCCCGCCCGGCCCGCTCGCCTCGCTCATTCCGCTACGCGTCTGGCGCGTGGAATCGATGCGGCCTAACGTGAACCCGCGCGTGACCTTCAGCGGCAGTGCGCCGCAAGGGTGCGCACGCCACTGGCGCGACCTGCTCGACGTCGATTCGCGCGACGGCAGCCGCGAGTCGATGCAAATCCGTGCCGTTTTCGGCGATGGCCACCCCGCCTACGTGAAGTACGGCGCCGTGCATTACCTCGCGAGCTTGTTCGACGAGGCATCCACACAGGCGCTGTTCGCCCGCATTGCCCAGGAAGCGGGGCTCGCCCCGACGCAACTCGGCGACAGCATCCGCGTCAGCCGGCGCGGCGGGCTGACGTGGGTCTTCAACTACGGCGCCCAAGTACACACGCTGCCCGCCGACCTACCGAGCGACGCGTTCGTGATCGGCTCGCACGATGTCGAGCCCCAGGGCGTCGTCGCCTATCGAACGAAGGGCACAACGAGCACGAAGGGCATGAAGAGCACGATGCCAGGTTGAACCTTGCATGGCATATCGAATCCGATGCAGCACCCACAACAACGTAGCAACTAGGAGACAGGCATGACGAACCCACCCCGCACTATGCTCGCCGCCGTCGCGCTTGCGTCGGCTTTCGCCATGGGCACGCTCGCCACCCCGGCGCAGGCCGGTACGCTCGAGATCAACATCGCGTTCAAGGGCGCTAGCCAGCGCGCCGTGTGGACGCAGGTGGTCGACGAGTTCAAGCAGACCCACCCCGGCACCGACGTCAAAGTCGCCTTCATCGACGAAGAAGCGTATAAGGTGCAATTGCCCGGCTGGCTCACGACGGCGCCGCCCGATATCGTGAACTGGCACGATGGCGAGCGCATGGCCTACTACGCCAAGCGCGGGTTGTTCGCAGACCTCTCGTCCGACTGGGCGAAAAACGGCTGGGATAAAACGTATGCATCGACGAAAGAAGCGTCGTCGTACGGCGGCAAGCAGTACGCCGCGCCCACCGTCTACTACTCGTGGGGCATGTTCTATCGTAAAGACTTGTTCCAAAAGGTCGGCATTGCAAACGAGCCGAAAACCTGGAACGACTTCCTCGACGATTGCAAGAAGCTGAAGGCCGCCGGCATTACGCCGATCGCCGTCGCCGGACGCGATGCGTGGACGCTGGCGGGCTGGTTCGACTACCTCGATCTGCGCTTGAACGGTAACGCATTCCATCAAAAGCTGATGGCCGGCGACGTGCCCTACACCGACGCGCGCGTGAAGAAGGTCTATACGACGTGGAAGCAACTGCTCGATGCGGGCTACTTCATCGACAATTCGCTGTCGTACGACCTCGACGCCGCGCAGCCGTTCCTGTTCCAAGGCAAGGCCGCGATGATGCTGATGGGCACCTTCATCACGGGCGGATTCTCGCCGACCGTCAAAACGGAGATGGGCTACTTCCAGTTCCCGATCATCGACCCGAACGTGCCGACCGCCGAAGACGGCCCCGTCGAAACGCTCAATATCCCGGCGAAAGCGAAGAACAAGGCGGACGCACGCGCGTTCCTCGCGTTCACGGAATCGCCGAAAATCGGCGCACAACTCGCCGTGGGGCTTGGCTCGCTGTCGGCGAACAGCCAGTCGCCGGAGCCCGAGGATCCCATTTCGAAGATCGGCTTCCAGATTCTGTCGAACACCAAGGGCGGCATCGCGCAGTTCTACGATCGCGACATGACGAAGGAAATGGCCGACGAAGGGATGAAGGGCATGCAGCAGTTCGTGTCCGATCCGACGCAGATCGATTCGATCCTCGCGCATCTCGAACAAGCACGTCAGCGGATCTATAAGAAGTAACCGAAGGGACGGCGCGCGGCCGCGCCCATCGACGCTGCCGCGCGCGCAAGGAGTTCGTTCAGGAGGTTGTCGTGTCTCAGTTCATTACTCAGCGGGCCGATGGCGACGGTATTCAGGCGCCGGCTGCACCCGCCAATCGACACAGCGCACGGGGGCGTCGCCGCGCATCGCCGACCGCCCGCCGCCAGCGCCGCGCCGCGTGCTTGTTTCTCGCGCCCGCCTGCATCATGGTGGCGATCTATGTGGTTTGGCCCGTGCTGTCGACCATCCGCCTCAGCTTCTACAACTGGGACGGGATGTCCGACGCAACGTTCGTCGGCTTCGCGAATTACGTCGAACTCTTTCACGCGCAGACCTTCTACACGGCCCTCAAGAACAACGTCATCTGGCTCGTCATGTTCTTGCTGGCGCCGCCGATGGGGCTCGCGATCGCGCTGTACCTGAATCAAGCCGTGGCGGGCATCCGTATCGTCAAGTCGCTTTTCTTCGCGCCGTTCGTGCTCTCCGGCGTCGTGGTGGGCCTCATCTTTTCTTGGTTCTACGATCCGACCTTCGGCCTGCTCGCCTTGATCCTCGGACACGGCATTCCGGTACTCGGCAATCCCCACTATGCGACGCCCGGCATCATCCTCGCCGCGCTATGGCCGCAAACCGCGTACTGCATGATTCTTTACCTGACGGGCTTGACGACCCTCAGCAGCGAGCAGATCGAAGCCGCACGCATGGAAGGCGCCAAGGGGTGGTCGCTGCTCTGGCACGTGATCCTGCCGCAATTGCGCCCGACGACGTTCATGGCGATCGTCGTGACGGTTATCGGCGCGCTGCGCAGCTTCGATTTGATTTCGGTCATGACCGGCGGCGGCCCGTTCGAGAGTTCGACCGTGCTCGCCTATTACATGTACGACCAAGCGATCAAGTACTACCGGCTCGGTTACTCCGCCGCGATCGCCGTCGTCCTGTTCGCGATCATGTTGATCTACATCGTCTATCAGTTGCGCCGCTTGCTGCGGACCGAGCAATAAGGAGTCCCGACTATGTTTCCCATGCCGGTCGAAAAATGGACGCCTACCGCGCGGCGGGCGTACAAGCTGTCCTTGCCGTTGGCGCTGCTGATATGGCTTCTGCCGATGATCGCCGTCTTGGTGACGTCGGTCAGATCGACGGAAGAACTCAGCGAGGGCAATTACTGGGGATGGCCGAAGCATTTCGCGCTCATCGACAACTACCGCGAAGCGCTCACCACGTCCCCCATGCTGCATTACTTTTGGAACAGCGTGCAAATCACGCTGCCTTCCGTAGCGGGCGCGATCGCACTCGCCGCCATGGCCGGCTTTGCGCTCGCGGTTTATCGGTTTCCGGGCAATTCGACGTTGTTTGCCACGTTCGTCGCCGGCAATTTCGTCCCCATTCAGGTGTTGATGATTCCGGTCAGGGATTTGTCGCTCAAGTTGGGGCTGTATAACACGGTCGACGGCCTCATCCTCTTTCATCTCTCGTTTCAAACCGGGTTTTGCGCGCTCTTCCTACGGAACTTCATCAAGCAGCTGCCGTTCGAGCTGATCGAAGCCGCACGCATCGAAGGGGCCAACGAGTGGACCGTCTTCTTCAAGATCGTGCTGCCGTTGATTCGGCCTGCGTTGGCCGCGCTGGCCATCTTGGTCTTCACGTTCGTCTGGAACGACTACTTCTGGGCGCTGTGTCTGACGCAAGGCGACGACGCCGCGCCGATCACGGTGGGCGTGGCCGCGCTCAAAGGGCAATGGACGACCGCTTGGAATCTCGTCTCGGCCGGGTCTATTCTCGCGGCGATGCCCTCGGTCGCCATGTTCTTCGCCATGCAGAAGCATTTCGTCGCGGGGCTGACCTTCGGGGCGACGAAGGGCTGAGCGCCGGCCGGCCACCCGGGCGGCCGGTCACAGCGACTGCTCGTCAAATCAGGGCCATGCGGTCGCCGCCACGCAATTCGATACGAATTCCTTGCTCGGATCCGAGTTGTCGTTCGGAACGAAAACTTGGATCTCGGCCGATGGCGGATAGCTGATGCCGGTGTCCGGCGGATCGCATTGCGCGCTCTGGCCCGGGCCGATCACGATCTCCGAACCGACTTTCAAGCGGCACTGCGTGACCTGGTCGAGCTTGCTCCATGTCGGACAGATTTCGTTCTGTACGCGGTAGGCATCGCGCGGCCCCGCCGGCGGAGCGAAACTCCACCATTTGCCGAATTGGCTCCACGGTTTGCTGGAATCCCATACCCGATAGACGGTGAGCGGCTGCGTCACCTGATAGACCTCGCCCATGCACAGGCCGCCCTTCCCGGGCGGCTGCACCGTTTTGGCAAGCAAGGCCGGATCGCTGATCACGGTTAGGCCGTAAGGGGGTTGGATTTGGCCGACGCATTGGGTTTGTGTCGAACCTGGCGCCGAGCCGGTGGATTGCTGCGGCGCCCACGACGTGCAACCGCCCAACGCGAGCACGGCAACCGTCAAGCACCCGATCTGCGAAACCCAGCGCTTGTTCGATCGCGCGCGATGACGGCTAGGATACGTCTGCGGCAGAGGATATTCGTTCATGACTTGTGGACCCTTCAGTCGTCGCTCTGAAAATCCGCTCGTTTCCACATCTTAGGAAAGATTGCGACGTATCCACAAATTCAACCGCAAAAAAGTGCAGGGAACGGGCCGGCGCCCGAAGAACGTTTCATCGCTCCCCGCGGTGTCGATTTCGACGCCTCCGGTTCGTCGTCTCGACGTCAGGCTTGGTACCGCAACCCATCGCTTGTCTTTCATTTAGCAAACAGAAATGGCGACTTGCCATGGCGATCCGGAAAATCATGCCGCTCGCCGAAAGAGCGACGGATAGTCTTCGATCAGCCCTTCTTCGTCGACCATTAGTTCGGCCTTGAATTGCCGAAACAAGCCTTCGTAGAGGTACCGACGATTAGGTTCAATGCACGTATAGGCCTGATCCACCGGCTCGACCGTCAGTGCCGGGATCGCGACATACGCTACGCGAATCAGTTGTCGCTGCCCCTGCGAGAGGCCGAGCCGCCGAATGGGCAACGTATTGGTGAAAGGCGTGGCCGACAGATCCACGTCGATACAGCCGTCAAGTGCGCAGATCCGCTCCTGCGTTGCGTCGCGCCATGTCCCAACGCCGTCCGCGAACAATTCGAGCTGGCGGCCGTCGGTCAACGCGATCGAAACGCGGCGCACGGACCAATCGGGCGCAATCTCGATCCGGTAATGCGCCCCGTATGGTGCGTCGAAGCGGTGGCCGACCACGGCAGCTTCGGCAACGTACCGCGGGCCTTCCTGCCTCACGACGAGATGTTCGGCGCCAACGCCCGATTCGGGAATCCACTGTACGACGCTTGCCATAGCCCACCTCCTGAGATCAAATGTGGAGTCGCACAACGACTCCAAGCATAGCAATTCCGTGCAAGATCGCAGCGAAGTCAAGATGGATGACGACAACCCAAGGAGCCTTTATTGAGCTACGACCTAGGATTTTTTGCGCATCGACAGGGTTTGACGTTGGAAGACGTGCGTAAGGCCTACCGACAAGCGTGCGCGGGCGAGTTGCCCGACGAAGGCGCAGACGATGCGACGCTCGCGCAGTTCACGGCAGCGCTCGAGAGTCGCTACCCGCAACTGTCGGCTCTGCGCGACGACCAAATCGACGATAGCCCGTGGTCGGGCGACTTCGATTTCGGTGCTCGTCATTTGATCGTGTCTATGAGTTTTAGCAGAGCCGAAGAGGTTGGCGCGTACATTCTTCAACTACTGAATACGCACGCGCTCGTGCTGTACGATCCTCAGTCGGATCAAGCATTCCTCGGTGATCGGGCGCTGTAACCGGCCGAATGAAAGAGGTGTTCGAATACGCGGCGATGCCCAGTTGCCGCTAGCCGGCGTCCCCCCCTCAATTGGAGAACAATAAACACGATGAAGGTTTTCGGGCTGAGTTTATCGATTTGCCTGCTGTCGGCCGGATTGAGTTGCAGCGCGCTCGCGCAAACCGCTGCTGTTCCTTTCGTGGGCTGCGTGTCCGACGGACAGATGGGCCTTACCCCAGCGCCCAAGCCGTCCGAAACCCCTCGGCTGCCAGTGGCCATGGCTTCGCGGCTGGCGTGGTACAGCTCGGGCGAACTCGCGGCCCTCGCCCCGCGCGGATGGCACTGCCTCGGCCTCGAAGGCTCGAATGGGTCGATGCTGCTGATCGTACCGGGCGACGCACGCAAGTACCGCACCGGCCGCGAGACAGCTATCAAAGGGCAAGGGATTCAACTCAGCTTTTCCTACGGAGAGACATCGGGCCGCTTCGAAGCCGCGAAGATCGCCGCTCGGCTATTCCCGAATCGGCAGGCGTTCGTCGATGACGTTGCGAACGAAGGCATCCTGCCCAAAGACATGTTCAAGCGCGGGCCTTTCCCCCATGATCGCATTCGTCGTCTGGGCCCCGATCAGGTGTCGTTCGAAACGCCGGCCAACATGGACGGAGCCGGCACCATGAGCCGGCTCGTGAAATCCGAGGATCCGATCCAGGGCGTGGCGAAGATGGATGACGACAACGATGCCACGCAGTTGGTCGTGCGGTTGAACGCGGGACTGCGGGACCTCGCGCCGACGATTTTGGGTATGAAGTTGCCATAGGCGGTGCGTTACGCCCGTGTCTGATGGCAAACCATTTCGACGTTGTGCCCATCCGGATCGATCACGAACGCCGCGTAGTAGTTGGCGTGATATCGCGGCCGAAGGCCGGGCGCCCCGTTATCTTTGCCTCCCGCCTCTAGCGCCGCGCGGTAGAACTCATCCACTTGTTCTCGGGTGTCGCCCCTGAACGCCAAATGAAGACGCGCGGGCTTTTCCTCGGTTTGGAACAGGCACAACGAAGTCTTGCCGTCCGCGCTAAGCTCGATGCCGAGCGGCCCTTCTAATACAATCGAGAGACCGATTGGCGCCAGCGCCTTGAGGTAAAACGTTTTGCTCGCTTCGTAGTTGCTGACGCCGAATACAACGTGGTCGAACATAAGTGCTCCTTCAATGGTGGCCGAACGATCCCACACGTTGTTATAGAACTTACGCTGACGCAGCGCATCACGACAATCCGCTCGCGACCGAGCCATCAAACGACACATTATGATCACTTGCCACGTCCGCTACATCATCGACGCAAACCTAGTCTCCGAGTTCGAAACCTACGCAAAAATGTGGATCCCGCTCGTCGAGCGGTTCGGCGGAACGCACCACGGCTACTTCCTTCCCGGCGAAGGCGCCAATAACGTGGCCTTAGCGTTATTCTCCTTCCCGAGCCTAGCCGCTTACGAAACGTACCGCGCCGAATCCCAGCAGGACCCCGAATGCCAAGCCGCGTTCGCCTATGCGGCAAAAACGCGATGCATCGTCAGTTACGAACGCAGTTTCTTCCGGCCCGTGTTGCGTTGATGAAATCGATAGCGGGCGAGCGATGCCGTCGCAGCGCCGCCCCCGCCGCGAGGCAGGCGCTGCGCATGACGCCCGCGTATCAGTAGATCTCCGGGACGATCATCTCGGCCGGAACCGGCTGACGAATGTAATCTTCGTTATGAACACGCTCCGGCAACGAGATGGTCGGATGTTCGACTTCCTGGTACGGCACCTGGCTCAGCAGGTGATGAATACAGTTCAAGCGCGCCCGCTTCTTGTCGACCGCCTGCACGACCCACCACGGCGCGTCGCTATGATGCGAGCGCTGCAACATCACTTCCTTCGTTTGCGTATAAGCTTCCCAGCGACGGCGGCTCTCGAGATCCATCGGGCTCAGCTTCCACTGCTTGAGCGGATCGTGAATACGTGCCTGGAAGCGAATCTCTTGCTCCTCGTCCGTAATCGAAAACCAGTATTTCACGATCTGAATGCCGCTACGAACGAGCATTTTTTCGAATTCGGGCACCGAACGGAAGAATTCTTCGTATTCGTCGTCCGTACAGAACCCCATCACACGCTCGACGCCCGCCCGGTTATACCAGCTTCGATCGAACAGCACCATTTCGCCCCCGGCGGGCAGGTGCGCCACATAACGTTGAAAATACCACTGGGTTCGCTCGCGATTGCTGGGCGCCGGCAGCGCGGCGACACGGCAGACGCGCGGATTGAGCCGTTGGGTGATCCGCTTGATCGCGCCGCCTTTTCCCGCAGCGTCGCGCCCTTCGAAGATGACGACAAGCCGGTGACCCGTCTGCACAATCCAGTCCTGCAGCTTGACGAGTTCGCCTTGCAGGCGAAATAGCTCGCGGAAGTAGTGTCTGCGTAGGTTGCGCGCTTCAGGCGTAAAAGCGTCGGAGCCGTCGAGCAAGCGGTCGTCCACTTCCATCTCGAGTTCTTCGTCGTATGCGTCGATGAGGTCTTCCTCGAAACGGCGTTGCCGCTCGGCAAAGAACTCGGCGTCGGCCCTTGGATCCGGCTTGTCCATCGCGTGCTCCCTGAAAGTAAAGGTGCTTCGCGGCCCCGCCCGCTCACGCGCTGAATCCAGCGGTCGCACCTTCTGCCATTATCGCCGGTGGGCGGTGTCAGCCATATTACCGCCGCGTTGCACACTTCATTCCCGCTCGCCACGCTCGGGCCTGTTCATGCTAATTCCGCAGCGGATTCGCTCAATTCGATTTCGACACTCGCCCGGATTTGGACTTCACGATATCGCTCGGGCCAATGCCGAGAAGCCGAGTCATCCATTGCGCCATGTGGCTTTGATGAGCGAAGCCCGCTTCGAGCGCAGCTTGCGCGGTACTGAAGCGCCCCGTCGATAGAAGCGCCTGCGCGCGTTCGACGCGGCGCTGCACAATATATCGATGAACGGGCATGCCAAACGTTTCGCGAAACAGCACCTTGAAATGCGGCACGCTGATATCGAGCAGCGCGGCCAAATCCGCTAGCGTCAGACGCTGATCCAAGCTGCTCTCGATATGATCGATCACGCGCGCGGCCGCGGTCGGCGCAAGCGCCTTTCGCCGGCCTTCCAGAGAAGGGACGTCCCCGAGCAAGCGAACGAGCATCGCGCTACAGAGGCTTTCCGCAAAAACGGGATCGCCCGTGTTCCCGGCTTGCAGTTCGTCATGCAACGCCCAAGCCAGATGTTGAAATCGGGAATCGCGCATTTGCAACCGCGTTCGGAACTCGGTGCGCGCGCGGCTCGGTTCCAGCCGCTCATAGAACGATGTGGCGAAATCGTTGTCGATCCAGATACGTAGAACGGTGCAATCGGATTGATCGACCCATTCGCCATCGACACCGGCGGCAACGACGTCCGCATCGCCGTGCGCTTGAAGCCGAGCGTACCGCTTGCCGTCGCACATGCAGTTCGCCCTGACCGGCTTACCCATGTGGACGCCGATGCGATGTTGCTTTCCGCCCGGGATTCGATGCGCGCCGGCCGAAATCCGAAGCAGTTCGGCGCCGAATCCATTCCATCCTCGCCCCGCGCTCGATAGCAAACCGATGCGGGTCCCCTCGGTTAAAGCGGAACGTGAAACTAAGGCGTTCATGACGTTCGATCCTCGGCGATTGGCAGCGCTGCGACGAGTCTACTGGATGCCGATCCGGCTTGCAGGGAAGGAAGCGCGCGGCCAATCATCCATTCGTGCTCCTTCGATCCATTCTTGATCGCGCCGCACGCGGCCGGCGCGTAGCATGGCGTCGCACGCATCGATGAGGAGCAACACATGTACGTGATATTCGGAGCGTCAGGAAAAGTAGGCAGCGTGACGGCGGCCGCCTTGCGCCACGCCGGCAAAGCCGTTCGCGCGGTGGTACGGGACGAGCGACAGGCACAACGATTCGCAGCGATCGGGTGTGAAACCGTCATGGCGGATCTAACCGATTCGCAGGCGGTCCGATCGGCGATCGAAGGCGCATATGCAGTGCAGATTCTTTGTCCGGTACCCGCGACAGACACGGACCCGGAGGCAACAATGCGCTACGTGATCGACGTGGCGGCAGACGCATTGCATGCGTCGCCTCCCGTCGCGGTATTGGCGCTTTCCGACTACGGCGCCGAGGTGCCCGAAGGCACCGGCATCACGCTGCTCTATCGCTATCTGGAGGCGCGTCTAACACCGCTTCGCACGCGTCTGACGCTGCTTCGCTCCGCCGAGCATATGGAAAACTGGGCCCGTGTCATCCCCGCAGCGCTCGCGAGAGGTGTCTTGCCGAGTCTGCATCATCCGCTGACTAAAACCTTCCCCACCGTGGCGGCTCGCGACGTCGGCACGATCGCGGCGCAATTGCTGCTCGATGGCGACGATAGCGACGATGCCGATGAAATGCGATCGGATCGGCCCCGAATCGTGAGCGCGGAAGGCCCGCAGCGCATCAGCGCAATCGATGTCGCCCAAGTGTTGAGCGATGTCGCCAAACACACTGTGACCGCACTCGCGCTCCCTCGCGGCGAATGGAACGCAACCTTGCGTCATGCCGGATTGACCGAAAACCACACGCGTTTGATTGCGGAGCTATACGACGCGCACAACGCCGGAAAGATCGACGTCGAAGCGGGACAAACCGAACGCCGATTTGGCGCAACGCCACTCAGTGAAGCTATCGCGTCGATGCTGTCGGGATAAGGAGTTGGTCGACCAGCTCGAGCTGCAACGGCTTATCGGCGTCGAGCTTTTTCTTCTCGATGACGTATTTCCAGCCGCCGCCGTTGCCCGGATTCCGATAGAACGCAGCGATCGCCACATACTTCGTGCCGGGCTGCATCGGCTGCCTAAGACTCGCCGATGCCCCGGGGTTCAACACGGCGGCCATGCTCGATTGAAGATCCTGCGCAAGCAGCGTTGCGTCGTGCTTCAGCAGATCCTCGTATGAAGCGCTATCGAAGCATTCTCGGCCTTTGAGCTGGTACACGCGCACGGCGACGGAGGTTGCACGGCCGGTGTCATCGGGATTCAACGCCTCGCGGGCCGACAGATCGATGTCGAGCACCTTGACCTGCTTGAACAAAACCGCGCGATAAGCACTCGATGAGGCGTCCGAAACGGATTGCCACGCGCCGCAAGCGGACAGCAGCGTCACGGCTGCGAGGGTTGAGAGAGTGAAACGGATGGGCATCGATACTCCTCGATCAGGCCGATCGTATTGTCAGATAGGGATTGGGGCCGGGCGCGGGAAACACCTCGCAGACACCGAGTGCGATGTCGATCGAGCGCTCGTCTTCGGCAGGGAGTACGGTCGTCCAGCCAAGGCGCGGCGCCGGTTCCATCGACACTTGGCCGATGATAGGCGCGGGCGCATACCGGGAGGAAATCCGCATACGCAGGTGCACGTCGGCTCTTGTACCCACATAGAGCCGCACGAATGCCAGCAGCTCGCGATGCAGCCAACCGCCGGGCAAGAGGTCGTGGGCTTGCCGCGCATCGGCCGGCCGCAGCGTCACGCGCGCCGCGCGGCTGCGATAGGCGAGGCGTTGGCCGAGCACATAGCCGCGTCCGAGCCCCCGACGCGCGCCGCCTTGCGAAGCCGCGGCAGCACCTGCGGAGGTTAGCGGCTGCGGGCGCCCTGCGCGTGTCACTACCGGAAAGAATTCGTCGACGCGCACGTGGACGCCGGGCACGGCCAGCGCGATGACGCCGGCGAGACCCTCGCGCGTGCGCGTGCGCAGGCACAACAGCCCGAGCAACGCGAGCATGCGCGAGTCCGAAAGGCCGGCGCGCCGCGGCTTGTCGCCGCATCCGAAACCGACCAAAGACAATAGATAGCTCGAATGGACGTCGCTACCGCCCGCGCGGAAGCTCTCCGGATAGCGATACTTCTTCCAGGCACGGTAGAGCAGCGTGACGAAGTTGTGATTGAACTGATCGAGAAACGCCTGGACCGCCTCGTGCCCTTCCTCGCGCAGCACGATCTCGTCGATCATGTACGAGGGCACCGCCGCGTCGACACCGTATAGCCCCATGAACGTCGTGCGCACCGTAGGCGCCGCCGCGGGCCCCATGTTATCCGTCCCATCGTCGAAGTCGACCGCGGCAATCTCGCCAGCGGGAAAGCCCGTGCGCGGTTGTGGGGCGAAGCGAACCGGCTCATGTTCGCGCGTATCTTGCATGCCGAACCCCGGATGTGCCGGGAAACGCACTTCGAGCAACCGGCATAGCTGCATGAAGTTCATCTTCGGCGCACGAGCCAGCAGCGACGCGACGAGCGGATCGAGATTCGCCAACTCGGGCGGGTTCATAACGGAGCCCGTTGCGCCTTGCTGCGCGGCCAGTCCGTGCGAGTCTGCGACGGCAGGCTCACGAGCGAGAGCTTCGTGAAGAGGTTGATCTCGGCATATTCCGCGAAGAAGCGGTGCAACAGCTCGCCGAACAACATCACGTCGCCCTCGCCCGCGAATGCATGGGAATCGAGCGTGACCTCAATCAGCACGCCGCGTTCGACCGATCCGCCCGACACCTCTTCCAGCAACGTCTCGGACACCCACCGGATGCCGCCGAGCCGCCGTCGGTTGAGTTCGTCGTTCGTCCAGTCGTATAGCCCAAGGGCGCTGGTCAGCAGCTCCACATTCAACATCGACAGAAAATTCGGCGCGAGGTGGGACAGCACCCGCCACTGGAACCGGTCGTCGGTGGGCGGATAGAGCGGCAGGGTCGGTGCGGCGAGATTCCTCACACCGGCGACGTTCGGCGTGCTGGCCGCAAGCTCGGCAATGCTTGCTTCGCGCAGCCCCTTACGCGGCAACAGGCCGTTCGTGCCCGTCACGCGTAGCGAGAGGGTTTCTTGCGGCAGCGCGTCCGTGCTCTCCCATGCATGGCCGCCGAGCGTGATCCAGGTCTCGCGCAAGCCGGAGACGCCCGGCCGGACGCGGGCGTGGAAGTAGCGTTCAGGGGCGTCGTGGCGCAGCATGCCCCCGCGATGCCGGAACGTGGCGAACGGCACGTATTCGTGTCGCCCGGCCGATCCGTGGTCGAACGTTTCGATCGCATCGACCGAATACGTTTCGACGTGCTCGCCTCGATGCCCAGCCGGCACCACCCGATACTCCGTCTCGTGGTGATCGACCTCGATCGGCTCGGCATCGAGTTCGAACAGATTGATAACCGGTGTGCAGAAGAGCCGTATGTTGTCCGCGGTGAAGCGCTGATCGGACGGATACGTTTGCTTCAGCGCGATCTCGAGTTCGAAGCGGGTCGATGTCTGCGGCAGCTTCTCGATGTCGAGCCCGCACAGGTCGACGAAAAGAAATTTCTCGCGAAACGAAAAGTACTCGAGCAGCATTTGATAGCCTGAAAACGCCGCCTCGGCCTTCGGCCATAACCGCTCTTCGGTCGTGAAGCCGGCAGGCTCGAGCGTGACGCCCGCAAGCGGTACCGCTTCCCCATCGCGCACTTCCGGGATGCGCCACGCGATCGAATCCACCTGGCGCGTGAGCGCCAAATGCATCGCGAACGCGGTCGGCAGATCCGCATTCAGGTGCAAACGCAACCGCGACAAATCGGTTTCGCGACGGAGCGCCGCCGCATCGAGCGCGAACGCAAGCCGGATCGCCGAGCGGCCGTCCTGACGTACGATCGGGCCCGCGTGCGTGATGGCAAGCGGTTGCAGCGTAACGGGCTGAGTGGTGCGGTAAAGGCACTGCACGGTCTTCGGCGTCGTGCCCTCGGCGCCTTCGGCCGGGGGCACGGCGATCGGCCCGGAACGCACGGGCACGCCTGCCGGTACGACTACGGTTTTCTGGATCGCTTCCGTCCGTGCAATGAGTTCGACGACGGATAGCGACGGGATCATCCTCAAGTAATGCGGCCATAGCAGGCTCACTAGCCCTTCGGTCAGTTCGGGGAGTTCGTCGTCGAGTTTCTGCCGGAGCCGTCCTGTCAGAAACGCAAAGCCCTCATAGAGGCGCTCGACATACGGATCGCGATCGCCCACGCGATCGAGGTTGAGCAAGCGTGCCCGGTCGGGATGCACGTTCGCGAACTCCTTGCCGGATTCGCGCAGATAGCGCATTTGGGCTTCGTAATAGCGCAGGACGGGATCGTCGTTTTCCATTGGCGTTTCGATTTTTCGAATTTCGATTTATGAAAGAGCGAGTGCACGCGCCGGGTCGAGTACGGTCAACTCGGCCTGCAGCTCGCCGATGCGGCGCGCGAGCGCCGGCTTGTCGGCGTCCTTACGGTTGCTCATGGCCTTCAGTGCTCGGACCAGTTGCTGCTTCACCTCGAAAACAAGCGCCGGCTCCCAACGCATGAGCGGCAACGAATGCGCGCTCGTATCGAGTTCGGCGAGCAGCGCCAGCGCCGCATCCGCACGCCCCGCGTGAGCGGCCAAGCGCGCCATGACCAGGCGTTGCAGATAACGATGGCGGTCGGTCCGCAAGCCCGGCAACGCTTCGAGCCAGCCGAAAGCGGCCTCGACGCCTTCGCGCCCGGCCAGCTCCCGCGCCTGCGCCTCGATTTCGGGCCAATCGCCTGCCGCCCCGTCGTCGCCGCCGGCCGACACTGCCAGCGGCGCCATGCCCTCTCCCGCTTCCAGATTGCGCACTACCGCGTGGCGCGCGATCCATTCGAGCGTTGTATCGTCGGCAAACGGCGTGCCGTCATCGAAGGCCAACCGCTCGATGCCCGGGAGACGTTCGAGGAATAGCGCGAAGTCGGCGCGCAACAGCTCGCGCCATGCGTTGTACGGTGCGCCCACATGATCGAGCGCCACGTGCTGGAAATACTGCAGGTCGAACCACAAGTGATTGACGCCCTCCATGAACGCACGTTCTATCCGTTCCAGCAGCTCGTGCCATTGCTTTTGCAGCACAAGCCGCTTCATCTGTTGCCGCAGTTCGCCGCGCGGCGGAGCCAAACGCGTGCGGCCAGTCGCGTCGGCCGGCGACACGTCGTGCAGCGTGTCCCAGCGCACGCTGCGCACGAGCCGCACCGAGGGCAGATAGCCGTTCTCTTGATCGCGCAACCACAACGCCATCGCGCGCGTCTGTTCGAGCAACGTCAGCGCCGATCCGATCGGACCGGACGCCTTGGCCGGCCAAGACGGCAGCGAAGGCACAACGGCGTCCTGCTCCACGCCGCGTACGGGTTCGTCTTTCCGTTCGAAACGCGAAACGAGCGGCTGCAGGTTCGGACGCGCGGCTTCGCCCCACTTGCCCGTGCGTTCGATCAGCACATCGAGTGCGGCCAGCGCACGTTCGAGATCGCCGGGCCCGAACGCGGCGCGCGCTTCCAGCAACTCGATCATGCGGGCGGTAGCCAGCATTTCGAGTGCGCCCTTCCTCGCTTCCGCGCGCCCGGGCAAGACGGCTTCACCGAATCGGTCGACGAGTGCGGCCGCCAACTCCAGGCCATCGGCGAAACCCGCGGGACCGTCCTGCCGCAGCCGCGCGAACGCGTAGTAGCCGGCCACGCGCAGGTCCTTTCCGGTTTCCTTCAGCAACTGCTCGCAGGAACGGACGATCAGCGTGTCGTCGATGTCGGAGAGCTTTTGGGTTTCTTCCCGCACTTCGAAAAACGTGTCCTCATAGCCGGGATCGCGGCCGACACCGGCATCGCCGGGCAGCGGCTGAAGCCAGTCGTTCCATGCATCGAGCCGCGAACGCGCGAGTTGCTCGGCGTCGTCGCGCGCCGGGAAAAGGCTCTTGAACAATCCGCCCAGCATCATTCGACCTCCGGTAAAACACGCTCCTCCAAGAAGCCTTGCTTCGTGGCGGGCGGCAGCGGGACGGCGGCATGTCTGGCCGCCTCGATCGCGGAAAGCGGCAGCGGCGGAGGACCGATAGCCGAGTTCGTCGGCCCTGCCTCTACGCTCCCCGTGACAAAGACGCGCGTCGGCAGCGAGAAGTGGCGCAGTGGCAGAACGTCGAGCGGACCGGCCCCTGCCTCGCTGCGAAGTTGCACCCTGAGTTCGGTGCCCAGGCTCGTGTCGGGCGTCCATGCCAGCAGATAGCGCGCGCTGTCCTGCTGCGACACCTTCGCGCGCTCGAGCAACCGGATGAGGCCAAACCGGCCCTGCGCATCGAGCGCCGTACGCAGGCCGCCCTGCTCCGTCTGCCATTCGATGTGCGACAGATTCTCCAGCGACTGGCCGGGCCACTCGAATGGCATCCATTCTTGCTTCTGGTTGAAGTAGTGCAATTCGCGTCCAGCGAGGATGAATTTCATATCGGTGACGCCAGGGGTCAGCACGGCTTGCAGGTCGTACCGCACGTGTGCATCGCCGGAAGGGAACAGCACGGTCGAGATGCGCGTGAGCTTGTTCAAGCTCGCGAGGAACGCGGGATCGATCGTCAACGCGCCATGGTCGGCGCCCTGCGCGGCGACCCACCGATCGCCCTGCCGTTCGACCACGCCCGCGAGCTGCGTCGACGCGAATTGCGCGATCACGCCGTTGTCCGGACGCATGAAGTGCGCCATTTCAGGCAACGACGCATCGTTCTCGGAATCGGCGAACGGGTATCGACCGCCGAAGGCCCTATTCCAATCCGCCACGATGGCCGTACGCCAGATCTCGTTCAGGCTCGACGCGGCCGGCTGCACAATCACTTGCCAAGCCTGATCGAACGGCGCCCGGAACAGCTCGCCGAAACCCGACCACTGCTCGCCCAAGCTCGCGGCCAGACGGCTCGCATAGTCACGGCTATCGGCGATGTCGGACGATTTGCCTTGCAGGACAGCCTGCGCGGCCAGGCGCGCCATGGCGTCCGGGTCCGCGCCGGAGACGATCTGCGACGCTTTTAGACGCATGGCCGTGACCCGCTCGAGATAGCGCGCGAGACTCAAGTCCCCTGTCGCCGCGAGTAGCGCGGAGGCCTTGTCGTGCCCTGGCGCACCGGAAAGCAAGTCGCTGCTTGTCAGACGCAGAATCGGGCCGAATGCAGGAGCCAGTGGTGCAATCTGCGGTTGGGCCTGCTTCGACGGGTCTGTTTCACGGGTGCCGACGATCCGTTGCGCCTTGCTGATTAGCGCGTCGGACAGCGACTGCATGTTCGCACCCGCGCTTGCCTGATAGACGATCGCGTTCATGAGGGCGACGAGCGGCGAGCGCTGCGGATCGCCCAGCAACGTCAGTTGATCGGCTGTCGCGGATAACGTCGACGCGCGCTGCCAACGCAGGCTATTGAGGAACAGCGCCCACGCGCGTGCGTAATCGTCGAAGTAGCGCTGGCGGAGTTGGTCCTTCAGCGTCGACGGTGCCGCCTTGGTCGCCTTCGCGCCGGAATCCTTAGGGGGATTTTCGTCGGGGCGCAGCACCCAGTCTGCCGCCATGTTGCGTTGTTCGCCTGCGTCGTCGATCGCCTTCGAGATGCGCTCGTCCCATGCCGCGCGGGTGAAGACGCCCGGTACGGTCGCCGCCGTGTTGAATAGGCCCCGGCCGGTCGTATCTCCCAGAAGCGTTGTGAGCGACACCGGCGGATACTTGGCTTTGGCTTCATCGAGCATCTGCTCGTAGAGCGCATCGGTCGAATTCTGAATGCCACGCACACCGATGACCGTCTGGCGTGCCGACGCAACTAGGCCGAGATCCGGCGACACGACGGGTACGCGGCCACGACCTAGATGATCCGCAAAGAATGCGATCGTGTGCTGCCGTAGGTCTTCCCAGGTGCCGGGCGGCAAGCGAGCGTTCGCGGGACGGTCGGGCGCGGCAGTCGCGAGCAGTTGCGGTGTCAGGAAGGCGGCGACGGCGCGTTCGGGCATCGAGAGCATCAAATAGGTCTTCAGTGTGTCGTAGGCGGCCTGCACTTGCGCCTCGCCGCCGCTGGCGATTTCGGCATCCGAGAGGGAGGCGAGCCGGCGCAGACGTTCTTCGAGCTTCTGGCGAATCGGGGCGACGAGGATGCGGCCCGCCACGTTCGCGTAGCTCGGCCACAGCGCCGTCAGCAACGCGTCGTCTCGGTTCAGGCCGAAGCGCGTCAGCCAGGGTGCGCCGTCGCGCTGGTGCGCTTCGAGCGTGTCGATCTGCCGGTCTAGATCGTCGAGCGCCTGCAGAGCGTCGCTGCGGTTCTGCGCGGCATTCAAGGTTGCGATCGTGCTTGTCGCGCTTCGGAGAGTGGCGCGGTTGACGAATCCGGAGATCACGGTGCCGGCGATCCAGCAAACGATCAGGCCCGTTGTGACCCACGCAGCGGAGGTCGACCATGAGAAGCCGACACGTCGGCCGTGGATCTTGCGGCTGTGGCCGGCGACGGTCTGCCAGATCGCGAGAGGCGATGGGGTTACGGCGGGGTCGTTATCGTCGGCGTGGGCGTTGTCGTTGGTGTTGGCCGCGCCATCGGCCGGCGGCGTTGGCGTCCGCTCGCTCGCCAGCGGTGCGAACAAGAGCCCGTGGACCGCATGCCGCCAGATGCGGGACCGGGTGGTTTGCAAAACCAAGCCCGCCAGCGCGCGATGTAGATTCGAAATGTGCTGCGACAGCTCGGCGGGATAGCGGTCTTTCACGTCCTTCGTCAGCCGCACGACGCCGGCATCCGCTAGGTTGTAGGCGAGGTCTTGCAGCGAAGCGTCGAGTTCGGCTGCGGTCACGCGCGAGTTGGCCCATGTGAAACCGATCGCTTCGTCGGGGCTCGACGTTTCGCTGTCGAAATCGGTGACGTTGAGGAGATAGGCGGGGGCGGCCCAGTGCAAGGCACGGGCGTGGCGCGCGAGCTGCCGGCCGAGGGCGTCGGTGTCGAATGGCGTCGTGGCCGAGGGGCGGTGATGGGCAACCGCGACAATCGCGTCGATCGGCCGGCGGCGGCGAAGACGGCGGATATGGGTGAGCCATTCGGTGTCTAGCGTGTCGCGAGCTTGCCGCGCATACAGCAAGATCATGTCGCTCGCGATCAGATACCCAGCATCCACAAGTCCCGGCGCTAGGCGGTCGATCAACGAAACGTCGCCCGCGACCATCACCCAGCGTTCGCGGTAGCGCCAGCGCCAACCGTGGCGGTCGCGCAGTCCATTGCGAAGCGCTGCAGCCCTATCGGCTGGACCTGGTGGTTGCGCCTGATCCTCGACGGACACGGACTGTTTGCCCGTATCGTATTGAGAAAACCAGCGAGAAGCTCTCAGCGACGCGATTCCGAGCAGGACCCATTCGAAATGCTTGACCAACAGGATCACCACCAACCAGGCCGCAAAGAGGCAAACCTCGATGAGGATCCGATGATCGCGGGACCACCCGTAACTAGGCCCCATCGCCCATAAAGCGATACCGAGGGCGAGGAAGACGATGCCCGCCGCGATCCCAATGAACAGGCCAGCGGGTCGAGTCTTGTGTTCGTGCTTGTTGTCGTTCATGTCTGCTTTCTGCATACGAGGGCGATCAGGTCGTCCCCTTCGCCACTCAGCACCATTTGCGGGTCGCCAGTCGTGCGGGCGCTTTCTGCGGCGAAGGCGGCAGCCAACCACGGCCCGGCTCCCGAACAATCACCCACTGACGCCTCGAGCACATTCCACTGCGCCTCTTGCGCAAGCGAGGCGGGTTGCCGAAGCGCGCTCAAGCTGTCACCGGTCAGCCCATGCGTCCACACCGTGGGCATACGATCGCGCGAAGCGTGCCCCCAACGCGCCGCCAACCCGAGCGTTCGGGCGGCATCATCGAGTCTCGCATTCGCAGGACGATGCACCAGGACCCGGGTGGAATCGCCTGGCAATGCGGAACGCGGGCGGGCGACGAGCAGGGCAACGCCCGCCTCCGAAACGCCATCAGAGAGGACCGCGCTGATTGCATTGCGAAGCTCTATAGCGACCAGCAGGTGCGCGATGTTCGCGTCGCGATCGTCGAGCCAAGCGTCTATGCGCAACAGAGAGTGCGGATGCTCGGCCGACGCCGTGCGCAGCTTCAAGGCGGGGACTCGTTCAGCAATCAGGTCCCGTATGCGGGTTTCGAATGCATCGGATTGCAGCTTGGACTGCTGATAGAGTTCCAGTTGCAGGGTCGTTTGCGGCGGAAGCGCCTTGAGCGGCGGCACGAGCCGGTCGATCAATCGTCCGAGCAGCCATTTACACAATTCGCGATGGCGAAAGGTTTCGGAAAGCCCATTACCGGGATAAAAGGGCATATCGGGGATGTTGAGCCATCGTGCATTGACATCCTTATCCGGCCACGCGGCACTCGGCCGAAGTTTCGGGGAATCGACGCTCCTCAGTACACCTTCAAGTGAGTTTTCCGACTCGTCCGCCGCGACACACCAAGCATGACCGAGTATCGCCAGCGGTCGGCTGGCTGCCGTGTGACACGCCTGCTCCGCGCCATCGCCGACGCGGTTCGTCGCAATCGCCTCGTTGCGACGGATGTACCCGAACCCGAGCCAGGCGGACAGCAAAAAGCCCCAGGCCAGCACCGGATAACCAGCGACACAGAACCAGAACCACAGGGTGTTGGTAGAACTGCCCGCCGGCCAAAGGACGGTGGTCAGTCCCACACCGGCTGCGGTCATGAGCGCAAGTACGATTGTCCAGACGAACCATGAGACCTGGGGAGGAGGCGGCACCTCCGCACGCGGCGGCACGCGATCGAAATCGATGGGCATTGCTCAGCGAACCTGTGCTTCGCCGGAAGACGCAATGAGTACGGCGCCACACTGCGTGTGATCGCCACCGCGCGATAGCGCTCTTGCGCCATCCATCATCCTGTCGCTTCCTTCGACGATCTCGTTATCGCCGTGGATTGGGCACGACACTCTGTCGCCTATGCGGGCGGCACGGCGGCCCTTCACCTTGACGCGGTCCGAGCCAGTCAGAATCGTGCCGCCGTGGCTCGTTGCGTCACCTTCGTAGACGAGATTTTTCATTGGTTGTTCATGCTAAAGCGGTTGTTGCAGCAAGTCTCGCCGAAATATCTTCAATTGGGTTTCGTAGCCCGTCGAACTAGGACCAAGTTACGCATACTTGAGGATCGGCGTTATTTCAAAATTGCGTCTGAAGACGCCTCTTTGCGCATCTCGATATGCAGAGGACTGTAGTAATCTCCACCCTCGGGACGTTTTATGACATCCCATATAAATCACTTATCGTCAACAGTAATTTTCGTCACTCCACCAGTGGCACCAAAGAACGAGTAGAAGTTAACGATAGCAATGCCTTTACCACGTTCAGGCTCGGCCACTTACATTCAACTCTTGATCCGAGCCGCAATCAATCCTATTTCCGTAATGCGTGATGAAACAGTACGCACCATGCACATTACCCATTTCGTCCTCATTAAGAAAAATCAAGAACGTGGAATGCGGCCTCCCCCGGTCATCATCACGCCCCATCGAATCCCATTTACCAGCGAATGGAAAATCTTTCGCGAAAGCAGAGACCGAGGCCATCAATGAGAACATACCGATTACGCACCAACAATTTCATAACCGCACCAACCCCGATCCCGAACCGATACCTATCCATCATTTTGATCAAGCCCATCAACCGAATCTTCCGCCAAATGCTCTATTCCGTGTCGCATGGCGTCATCAGATGGGTACATATGCACCACCTTTCCAAATCCCATAAAAAACAATCCTTCCGCCCTCTGCCGCGTAGACTTCGCCGGGCACGAGCGCATTTGAAACCACGTGCACATATCGTCCGGGCGTAAATTTCAATCAAAAAACAGCTTCCTCAACTTATTTCATGCGAACAAACGCTCTGTCTGGAATCTTTTGCTTGAGATTGATGGCCGACATTTCTCGATAATATTCCCCATAAAGCGTCGCCGCCTCCTTCTCGAAGCTGCTGTCCCAGTAGGCATCTGCCAAATTAAGCTTTGCAACCACTCTCCCAGGAAACATCTCGACGATCTTTTCGAGCAACGGAATGGCGTCCAATGATCTTCCATCTTCTGAAAGATAGAATGCAAGATCGTTGATATCCTCGACATTACTAGGATTGATGTACCCCACCAACTCCGCGGCATCATACGATCTAATTGAATTCAAATATTGACTCAATATTTTCCGCTCACCTGAAGAATTTCTAAATTTCTTCAATTCAACGGCGATACTCTTAGTCGTCTCGACAAGCGATTCGTAGGAATATGGTCCTACCACACCCAGGACAGGACAGTCCTTCACGCGAGAAACGCGCTCAGACGGCGCAATTCGCCCCAACGCAGGGTCAGGTCTCTCGCCAGTTATCTCTCTAATAAGGCACCAATCCCCCATTCCGGGATTCCACTCATAGACGTATTCATATATTTGACCACCTCGACTAGAGCAGTTCCCATCAACAACAATCTTATTGTTGTAGGGCATTCCATACATTGTCATAGTGCTGCACTCATCGAATTTGTCAACACTATAAGTCAACGTTTTATTTAATGAAGGCGAGTAATAGTTGATCACAAGCCGCGCCCCATCCTCGCTATTCCGATACTGGAATTTCCCTGGAATTGCACCGTCTTCAAAATATCCTGCGACGACAGAATCGTCTCCGATCATCGCAGCATAAGCAAACCCGACAAACGCAGCGACAGTGCCGATCACCAAACTTGATATGAAATGCAAAATTTTCAATCTTTACCTTCGATACAACCTATCTCACGTTGGCGTTCGTTTTCCGTGCCCGCTCATCGACATAAAGCGCGTCGCACGTCAACCACATATGCACCGGCTTTGCGCGCCCGGAATAACCGACCTTACACCACCCAGCCGTCATCCTTTCGAGCATCGCACGGTCGCCTGCGATCAGGTATTTTCTGGTTTTACCCGTAATGTCTGGCTCGTCAAAGAGATGGGTTTTAGATTTTAATCGGACCGGAATGCTAGCCTCATCAAACATCAACGATGCAAAAGGGGAATCCACTGCTCGTCGAACGTCCTTTTTGGATTGATAAGGAAATTTGTAAACCACCTTCTTCCCGTCGGATAGCCAACTGTAGCCAACACCAAACCAATCGGAGGAACGTTCGTCCTGATACAGAGCGCCGTTATAAGAATAAAAAACGGAAACAGAATAAAATTTTCCGGACGAATTCTTTTCAACCAATGAATTTCTCACTTCGAAGGAATGGATCACAAAGATTTTTTCTTTACGATCACAACCAACATTCATGGAAAAAGCATCGATAATTTCTCCTGGCGTCTCATCGTACAGCAGCCCTCTGCCTTTCGCCCGTACCGGCAGACTTCCATTATCGATATAGTACAATGAGATCCCACTGAGACGAGTGGGTACATTGGTCTCATCGTCCAATATTTCCTCCTGAACAAAACAAATCGATCCACCTTTGACGCTCAATGGCGGATGATTTTGTTCACCTGGAACCTCAGCACACGTAGTCTTCGCACACACCGGACCACATAGATAAGCAAGCAGTAGAAAGCCAAAAATCTTAATCATCGGAGCATCCGGACGAATAACATTGATCGAACACAATTGATATTTCCCGTTTAAACTGCTGCCGCTCCGAGAGACCCATATATCCAGCATTTATCGGACGAGTGACTTTCTTTACACCTTCATCCCCGAGTGCCGCGGGGTTGTCAGCAATCAGACCAATTTTCCTATCGCTCCAGAACCACAAGGCTGTTTCTACGATTATAAAAGGATCGCTTTCAACCAACTCTGGCTGACTATCAATCGGGCAGTCAATCGCATGCGCGCAGCGTTTGTAGGTCTCGTAATGGGTCAAATGAAGCATGCCGCGTCCACGGAAGTCTTTTCCGGGTTGTTCATTTGCACCAAAACAGTGCTCGCCGTACGCGGCGTCATTCGCAATCAGATGCTTTTGGATCCATGCATACTTTTCCGCTTTTGTTTGAAATTTCATCCCCTTGCGAGCAAACCCTTCATTAATTGCCGTGGGCGCCATCCGATACAAACTTTCCCCGGTATACCTTTTATAATAGAGCGACTCTCTAAACTCTGAAAAACGCTGGGTTTCGTGCTTAGCTTGGGCCAAAAAATGTTTAATTTGACGGCAAGTGCTAACACCATATTTCGGAAAAATAACAACAGATGCGCGGATCAGTGCATGAACAATGTCCTCGCCAGCGTTTGGGGCGATTTTTTTCAAGAAATCCTTGGTCAGGGTGATTATTGAGCCGCAATGCATGCAGACGAGTTTTTCGCTGGCGAAGTTTTCTACTAGGGCGAGGGGGTTTAGATGATGCACACCAGGAAGGGGGAAGCTCGGTATTCCCGCCTTCACCTCCTCCCACCACGCCAGCTTCTCAATCCGCTTCCGCTCTTCCTCATGCTGCGGCTTAGCCCCCGTCTGCTTCTCCAACTCAGCGATCAGCTGCGTCCACTTTGAAGGATTCGCCCACTCGCTTTCATGCTTGACGATCAGCCGGGACGCTGCCTGCATCAACCACGGGTACCCGTCACGTTCAGTGTGCGTAAGCGTGCACAATTCGTCAGCCGCTTGCTTGCCATCGCCTTTCTCGAACAATGCGTCGTACACGCCGAGCATCAACGGACTGAGATTCGTTCGCGCAGCAACGTCCGCCACGTTCGCGCCAGTCACGTAGTCCAACCACTTATCAGTGGTCGCAAAGATCGTATGCGCAGGATCATGGGCGCCGGACACGCACTCGAAGTCCACCCAGTTCTGCGCGAACTCTCGCGTCACCCGCCCGCCAGCGAAGTTGGCGTCACGCACCCAGCCATCGATCGGTTGACCCAATGCATTCACGGCGTCAACGTGCCACCAACTCACCGGGTGCCCCGGATCCGGATTCGGTTTCGGCTCGGAGACTCGTCGTTTCGGGTCGCGCGCCAGTTCGGCGAGCGAGTACACCTGAACCCTGTCTACCTTTCTCGATTGCGGCTCGGCACCCGGGACAAACTTCTTATCCTGTTGTTGATACAACACCGTGCCAGGCTCGATTCGGAGAATCGTCGGTTCGGACGGCAAGCCGAGCCCCGCCCATGCCTCCTTCTGCTGACCGTTCCGCTCGATCCATGTACGCCCCTGTTCGAGGAACGACTCGATGCCGTCGTCGCAGAAAACTTCGATGTGCGCCATTCGCGTTCCAGACGTGCATTGGCTCACCGGGTCGTAGCGACCAAGGTGGCCGATCAGATCCCCTGCCTTGATCGGAATGCCACCGCCACCGCCACCGCCACCGCCACCGCCACCGCCACCGCCACCGCCACCGCCACCGCCTTGAGCATCGTCCTCCGAGCCCATCTGATCCGTCGTCACGATCACCCGGTCGAACATCGAGTCCAAGATGACCTCCTCGACGACCGGGCCACCGTTTTCCTGGCCCACGTACACCCAACAGCCAATGGCAAGGGCCGGCTCGACGTAGCCACCCGCATTGGGGGGATACAGCGACGCCCCATGCAGGTCCGTCACTTGGCCCCAGTCACCTTCCTTCTTGCCGATGGTGACGCTCGCTCCTTGCGGCACAATGCCAACGATGTCTCCGTGCTTCGGCCGTTTGCGAACGCGCAGCCCCTGCTGGCCGTCCGCCATTTGCCCGGTTCGACTCGGCCCGGGCTTGTCCCGCGCGTACTGAGTGACCGTCCATTGCCGTGTCCAGTACGACGGCTTGTCGCGCTTCGGGAAATTCGCGTAGTCGTCGCACGACATGAGGTGCATATACAGGCTGTAGAACGTCAGCTTCGTGCCTGGCGGAAACTCCATCGTATGGCGCACCAGCGCGAAAGCCGTGCTATACAGCGCCTCGAACGGTGCTCCGGTAGGCATCGAGCTGTCGCTAATCAGGTAGCGCTTGTTTGCGCGAAACGCAATCAGCACGCCATCGGCGATGCAACGCAGCCCTGCGTCGAGATCCAACGATTGACCGGCACCCGCCTCCGTGACGTGAATGCCGCCGTGCCACATCCCCTTGCGGCTCACGAGATATGCGCCCGATGGCTCGCGTTGGGCCAGCAGGCGGTAGAGTTCGCGCTCGTCGGCGAATTGCGCGGAAGCATCGGACTTGCCCCGTCCCTTTCGCAGAAACGGAAACGCGAACGGCAGCGGTTTCAACTTGGCGGGGGCAGGCGTAGGCGCTTGCGGCTTCTTCGGTGGGGTTCGAGTTGTCATGGCTGTGCTTACTCCGAAAATCCGAAGGTCGTTGCTTCCTTTAGGTCGTTCAGTGGCGCCTTGGCGAACGTGGGGAAACTGAAACTGCCGCCCTCCGCGTCGTCCACTTTCACGTTCCCCTTGAGTTCGATTTCGCCGGCCGGACTACCGAGGACGATCTTGCCGCCCGAGAGCTTGATGTAGGCACCGGCCCCATCGCCGATCGTGACGCCCTTACGGCCCGTGACGATGACTTCGCCATCCGATGAACTGGCTGTCATGTCTTGCGCCGAAAGCAGTTCCATCGCGCCGGATTGCGCCTGAATCTGGACTTTGCCGTTCGCGGCGAAGATTCGGATGCCAAGCCGCGCCGCAAAAAATGAAATCGCGTCGCCCGCGGCGATGGCTATGCGCTTCATGACGCCGATGTCCATTCCGTCGCCTGCCGTAATGAACATTTGCTTTCTGGACGCCAGTTGCATCTGGCCGCCGGTCGCGAGGCCAACGCCGTCGGGAGCGGTAGCCACAATGACCGGTTTCTGCAGTCCCTTCAGCTTTTGCCGAATCAGCACGCGTTGTTGGTCGATGTCGGCCAGCAGCGCTTTCGCGGCGCTCGCCGAGTCGTTCAGCGCAAGCAGAATCTGTTCGGCGTGCTCGAGCGTCACGTCAGCATCTTGCATGGCGCGTTGCTCGCCCGCCGCGCTCGGCTGTTCTTCCGCGGTAACGAGCACGCCCCTCCCACCCCGCACCGCGACATGCCCATCCGTCCGAAGCTCCGCCCCCCTACCTCGCTCCTTCCGGCTCCCATCGACCATATGCCCGAGATTCAGCTCGCTCGCCTGGAACGGCGTGGTCAAATGAACGTGCTCGACGCCTTCCTTATCCTCCATCCGCAGTTCGTTCTGCGCCGCCGTGCGAACGATGTTGCGCGTGTGATTGAGGTTGTTGACGAGGTCGGCATGCAAACTGTCGTGCATCGCGCCGATAATCACGGGCCGATCGGGATGACCATCCGTAAAGACGATCGCCACCTCCGCCCCGTCGATCAGCGGGAAGTGGTGCCCATAGTTACGGCCGCTGTATGGCTTCGCAAACCGCACCGGCCGGCTCGTGCCGCCCGGGCTCCATTCGTCGAGATCGAACGGGAGCTTGATCACGTAGCAGCCCTGCTCGGTCAGGTACGCGTACTTGTAGCTACCCGGCGACGTAATGCGAGCAGGCAGGATGCCGTCGATCGACGGCCGCTCGATCGAACTTATCGGCGTACGCCAAACCCGGTCCGACGGAATGCCCTCGAAGCTCACCCAGTACGACTCGCGTCGGCCGCCACTCGATTCCACCGACGTGACGAAAATGCCGTGCTTGGCGTCGGCCGGATTCGGCTCCACGCGCATCACTTCGCCCGCTTCGAGCCAGAACGGATTGCCCGTCCCCTTAAACGTGATCCGCTTCGCCAGATATTCCGCGTGACGCAGGCTCGCCACGCGCTTGCCCTCTTCCGGCGTCTCGTAGTGCTCGCCCCAGCGATAATCGATTCCGCTCGTCGTCTTGTCGTCACGCGCGGCGTTTTCCTCGACAAGCAGCGACACGTCGGCCGCCCGGTGGTTGTAGTCGTGCAACCGCACCGCCTCGGGCACGCGTCGAGTCCTCTTTTCCAGCGTCTTGATGGCATCCTTGCCCGCACTCTCGAGCCCCGAGTCGCGCCGATACGGCACCGTCCGCTGCTTGCGCGCGTAGGCGTCGAGATCGTCGCCGAACACGATCGCAGCGTGGTGCTTTTTCTGCTCCCAGCGGAACCAGATTCCTTCCTGCGCGCAAATGCGCTGGATGAAGGCAAACGTTGTCTCGCGGTATTGCGTGACATACTCGTGCCGCTTGTACGCGTGGCGCAATTGAAATTGGAAGTCGACGCCCGCGCGGTAGCCGTAATGGCGCAGCGTGCCCGTAATGATTTCCTCGACCGACTGCATCTGAAACAAGCGGCTCGTCACGCCCCGATTCAGATCGGCAAGCGCAGGTTCGAGCCGCACCCGATAGTGCGTCTCGTCGGCAGACGTCGCGTACTCATCGAACTCGGTGATCACGCCATGGATCGTGTAGGCGGGCGGCATCTCGCTGAACTGTTCGGCGTTCTCGCCGAACATCTTGCGCAGATAGCCCATGTTCGGATCGACGGGAGCGACGATGAACCTCGCCGGGCGCCCAATCACCGCATCCATCGGGATGCCGGAAACAGTGCTCGTCAATTCGATGTCGTACCGGTACAGCTCGCTCACGGCATCCCGGCCGCTGAATTTGAGCACCGAGATCGGCGCCGGATGCGGTGCCAGCTTCAACTCGTACGCCTGGGTAGGCAGGATCGACGACATGCGAAAACTCCGTAGCGCGAGCGCGAGAGTGGGGCGACACCGCCACAGCCACGACGGCTGCGGCAGTCGACGCGAGGAAATAACCGATTAGCTCTTCGCCTTCGGCATCTGCGACACGAGCGACAGCCCGATGTCCATCCCTTCGACCTGGAAGTGCGGGATGATGAAGAGCTTGATGCGGAAGAAGCCCGGGTTATCCTCGATGTCTTCCACCGTGACCTTCGCATCGCGCAATGGGTGCGACGCCTGCAGTTCGTCGCCCGGGTCCTTCATTTCGGTGACGAGGCCCTTGATCCAGTTGTTTAGCTCGAGTTCCAACAAACGCCGGTCCTTCGTGGTGCCGATGTTCTCGCGCTGGATCAGCTTGAGGTAATGCGCGATACGCGAGAGGAGGAAGATGTAGGGAAGGCGCGCATTGATGCGGCTGTTGGCCGTCGCCTCCTTCGTCTCGTACAGGGCGGGCTTTTGCGTCGAATTGGCCGAGAAGAAGCACGCGAAGTCGTGGTTCTTGTAGAACGACAACGGAATGAACCCGAGATTCGCGAAGTCGAATTCGCGCGTCTCCGGAATCAGCACTTCGGTCGGAATCTTCGGTTGCACGCCGGTGCCGAGGTCGTACAAGTGCACCGGTAGGTCATCCACCTTGCCGCCGGCCTGCGGCCCGCGGATCTGCACGCACCAGCCGTTGTTCACGAAGCTGCGCGTCATGTTGGCCGCAAACGCGAACGATGCATTCATCCACAGATACTTGTCGTGGTCCGGGCCCTTCACCGCTTCCTCGTAGTTGAACGTGCGCACCGGCACGGTGTCCTTGCCGTAGGGCAAGCGGCCGAGCACGCGCGGCATCGTCAGCCCGACGTAGCGTGCATCGTCCGTGTCGCGGAAGCTCTTCCACTTGATGTACTCGGCGCGGTCGAAGTAGTTGCCGATGTCCTGAATAGCGGCTACTTCTTCCATCGATTGCTTGCCGAAGAACGCTGCACCCACCGAGCCGATGAACGGCATGTGCGCGGCTGCCGCCACCTTCGAGATGTTGCGCAGCAGAGCGATGTCGATCGGCGAGTTCGCGAACTCGAAGTCGCTGATCATCGCGCTGATCGGTTGGCCGCCCGGCGTGTCGTATTCCTCGATGTACGTGAGGCGGTACAGGCCGCTCTGAATCAGCTCCGGCGTGTCTTCGAAATCGCGCTGCAGCGCATCCTTCGATACGTCGAGCACTTCGATCCTCGCGTTTCGGCGGAAATCCGTGCGCGACACGAGCATCTTCAAACCGCGCCAACGGCCTTCGAGCGCTTGGAATTCGGCCGTGTGCATGACGGCGTCGAGCTGACGGCCGATCTGCCGGTCGAGCTGGCCGATGTAGAAATCGAGCAGCGATTTGTCGAGCCGGTCGACGGGCTTGCTTCCCTTCGCGATCAGGTTGAGCAGCGCGTCCATGCCGCGCGCGACACGCTCGTCGGCCGATGCCTCCGACAATGTGTCGTTGTCGCGGAACGCTTCTAACGGACGCGCCTCGGCGACGGCTTTCAGGTTCAGTTTGTTGCACAGCAAAGCGTAAACGCTGTCGTTCTCGAGCACGACCGTTTCTGTTGCGCTCTTGCGGGATTCGTTCTGTTTCATGGTTCTCTCAGTGTCGATTCGTCCGGCGACGTCTTGGCGGGAGGTGGCCATCGCCGCGTTCGGCCACCCGCGCTCAGGCGTGGCCTTCGGGCTGGGTCGCCGCCGTTGCGATCTGCGCCAATTCGCCGCGCAGCTTGTCGGATAGACCCTTGTCCTTCAAAACCTTCTCGAATTCGCGGCGGAACGTCACGTTGTCGAGCAAGTTGCTTTTGAGATCGCGCAGCAGATTGCGCATCGCCAGCATGGCCTGCATCTCGGGAATCTGGCGCGCGACCTGCTCGGGCTCGAAGTCCTTCATCGATCGGAACGAGAGGTTGACCGCCAGATCCGAACCATCGCCGGCCAAGGTGTTCTCCGCCGCGATCTTCAAATCCGGCGCGTAATCGGCCAGCACGGCATCGAAGTTGTTCTTGTCGATATTGACCTTCTTGCGCTCGGCGAGCGGCGCCTGTTCGCGGCCCGCGCTGAAGTCGCCCGCGACGAGCAGCTTCAGCGGCAGCTCGACTTTCTTCTGGGCGCCGCCCGTATGCAGATCCAACGTAATGGAGACGCGACTTTTTGGAATTTCGCGCTGGAAGCTGTCCATAGGTTTCCTCATCTATTCCAGGTTCAAAACATCCGCAGAACTTGCCAGGTGCAATGCGGTGACACCCTTGGCGCACATTGCGCACACGCGCTTGCACGACACTCAAAGGAATACGGCCAGCACCTCATTGCGCGGCTTTCATTCGTGCGACTTTAATGCCGAGCCGTATTAGACAGGTTTACATGGAGAGCGTCAAAATCCATTCGATATCGGACGATTTCCGAGAAACACAAAATTATTTTGAGATGAAATATCTCAAAAACATAAAAGCCATCTTTCGCCATGTATGACGGGCCCGTTGAGCACGCGTATGCACTTTCACAGCGCCGTCAACCACACCCATTTCGCATCAAATCATGATGTTTTTACGGCATCACGAAGTCGATCTCATTTATTGAGATACCACTATTTCTGAGATAAATCGCCTCAGGAATCGAAAACTTCGATACGCGACGCGCCCCCACTCAAACGCAACTCATTGATTACCAACAATTCACAAACAAATTCCATCGAACGAACAAAGAATTTGTATACGACGGGCAAACGCGTTCATAGAATCGCCAATCCGAATCAATCAACCGGCAGCCGTACATCACACTTATGCGGATCGACAAACCGCTTTGGCATGAGGGCTTGATCCTCACGCAGCAGCACTTCCAGCAACAGGACCGCTGGGCCGGCTTCGCGATGCAGCAGTTCGCCACCGCCGCGCTCGCCGAACCTTGGGGCGCCGTTAGCGTTGAGCTCGACAATGAGGCCCTGGCCTCGGGGCGCCTGAAGCTCACGCGACTAAGGCTTCGCTTTCCGGACGGCACACCGGTGGATACGACGCTGTCCGATGCCATTCCACCGGCTCGCGATCTGACGCAAGGCGTGCCTGCCGATCGTCAAACCGTCGTAGTGCTCGCGGCCCTCGCGTTACCCGATGCAAACGGCGAAAACTGCCGCTTCGACGAAGCCTCGCTCGCCCGCCCGCGTCGTGCGTTCCGGGAGTTCGTCAAGGTAACGGACCTCTACGGCACCGGCGAATCGGAGATCGCCGCCGAACGTCATGCGGTGCGGTTGCTGTTCGATTTCGAATCGCATGACGACGATACGGTCTGCATCGTCGCCCGGCTCACCCGTGCGACAAGCGGCCAATTCGAGGTCGATCCCCGATTCGTGCCGCCCTGTCTGACGCTTGCTGGCCATCCGCTGCATCTCGAACGCATCCATCGCGTTGCCGAGATCCTGCAGGCCAAAAGCCTAGCGCTCGGCGCACGCCGCAGCGAACGTATCGAGCAGGTTGCCGAATACGGCGTGGCCGATGTCCAGCTGTTTTGGCTTCTGCACTGTATTCACGCGGCTTGGCCGCAACTTCGGCTGTATGCAACGCACCCGAATCGATCGCCCGAGCAGTTGTACGTGACGCTGGCCCAGCTTGCGAGCGCGCTCATGACGTTTTCGACCGAGGCGCAACTCACCGAGCTGCCGGCGTACGACCATGTCCGTGCCGACGAAGTGTTCGCGACGCTCGAATCGATGATCCTGGATCGGCTCAATGCCATCATTCCGTCGCGCGTCGTGTCGATCGGTCTGACGCGCAAGAGCCCGACCATGTGGACCGGGCACTTCCTCGACGAGCGCATCGCCGGCGATGCGGCCGACTGGTATCTATCGATCAACGCACCGATGCCGGCATTCGAACTCGTCGAACAGTTCCCGCGCCTGTGCAAGATCGGCGCCCCCGACGACGTCGAGCACATCGTCAATTCCGCATTGCTGGGTATCCCGCTCAAGGCGGTGCAGCGTGTGCCGGCCGCGATCCCCGTGCGCCTCGACAATCAATACTTCGCGCTCGATTCGTCCAGCGACGCGCACGCAAAAATGCTCGCCGCGCACGCCTGCCAGATCTATCTGCCCGCGTCGGTGCCCGATGCCTCGCTCGAACTCTATGCGGTGCTGCGCTCATGAAAGCCCTAACTCCACGCCCCCAAGAACTCGCCCTGCTCGACAACGTTCCCGGCGTCGGCGGTGCGCCGCGCGACGGTATGCGCGATCTGCTCAGAGATACGGCGGCGCTGGTCACGTCGCTCGGCGCCGGTGGCGCGGTAAAGGATGCGAACGGATTGCGCAACCGATGCCGCCAACTGATCGAGCACTTCTCGGAAGCTTTGGAACGTCGCGGCTTTCCTGACGACGTGCGCCGAGAAGCGCTGATCGCCCAATGCGGGTTGTTGGACGAATCCGCGTTGCGCTCGCTACCGCCTCGAATGCGCGCCGGCTGGGAACTGAAGCCGTTACAGATCGAGCAGTTCAATGTGCACGACGCGGGCGAGACCGTGTTCGACCGGCTCGAAGCGCGCATGCGCGAGCCATCGCCGCGTGTCGACCTGCTCGAGTGCTATTCGGCGATACTCGGCATGGGGCTTATCGGTCGTTATGCGCGCGAGGGCGAGACGAAACGCACGGCGCTGATCGATGCGCTGAATGCGCAATTGGAGAAACTTCGTCCGTCGTCGGCGCGCCCGTTTGTCGCAGACCGTCCCGGACGGCGCCTGTTTGACTGGTTTCACCGGCACTCTCCCTGGGCCATCGCGGGCCTCGCGTGCGTAGGCGCGGCGATCGTCTGGGCAATAGGGGCGACGGCGCTCGATATGCAACTCGCGCACTTGGCGGCTGCGAAAGGCGTCCGCCCGTGAAATCCGCGCCGCCTATCCCGTCCGCCGCGTCGGCGCACGGGCCCGATCTTGGTCACGAGGGGCTCGGCTATCCGCTTCGCGCGATACTGCTCCTCGCGACCGCTCTAACGCTTGCAACGATCTGGCTCGTCTTGCCCATCGGGCGCGGCATGATCTGGACGTTCACGACGGTGGTCGGGGCAGTCGCGTTCGCATTGGTAGCGTGGCGTACCCGCGTGCTGGCACGCGCTCGCCAACAGAGCATGCATGTGCTGGCCGCACTAGGCGCGGCGACGGCGGACATTCCCGTGAAGCTGCGCACGCGCATGCCCCTCGTGCTCGTGATCGGCGACGGGCTGCCCGCATTGTTCGACCGGGCGGGCGAAGCGAGTTATGCCTACGTAGGCGACGGGGGCATCTGGCTGCGCGTCGATCGCGCGCAAGACCTGCCGCGGCTCGCCGTTGCAGTCAGGCAATGGCGCGACGGGCGAGCGCCCGACGGCGTGGTGCTATCGGTTGTACCCGCTGAGCACGCCGGGGAGGATGCCCTCACGCAGCACCTGCGTGTGGTGCGGCAAGCCGCGGCGGATGCGTCCCGCATGCTCAGTAGACGATTGCCCGGGTACGTCGCGGTGTATCAGCGGCTCACGACCGGCTCGTCGGATACCGCCAGGCCGCAGTGGTACGGTGTCTCGTCCAGTTCGCGTCTATTGGATGCCGGCCGCTTCGAATCGGCGATCCAAGCGGCTGAAAGCGAGGTGCGGCGCGCGGGCGGCGATGCTAACGCCGCATTGCGCGCCGCCTCCCTGGCATCGATCGTCGGATGGACCCAGCGGGTCGTCATCGGCACGCTATCCGACCGGCAGCAACCGGCTACGCCGTGGGCGCTGTTCGGTGCCGGCTGGATCGATTGCGGTCCCGCGAGCGCACCGGATAACCCGTGGGCACGCGACATGGAGATGCACACCCACGTGACGCGCCCAGAGGTCGCGGCCTCCGCACTGCCGTGGCCGTTGCCGCAGCCGCTGATCGAAGCGATGCCCCGGCGATACTGGATATCGCCGCGCATGACGGCCTTCGCCCATGCGCTCGCGCTCGTCGCGTGTGCAGCCGCCGTGGCGTTCTGCGCGTCGGCAAAGAACAACGCGGCGCTGCTCACCCGCATCGGCTCGGACCTCAGCCGCTATTCGGCCATTCCCGCCTCGCAAGACGCCGCGAGACGCGACGCGTTGCAGGCGCTCGTGGCCGATCGCGATGAGCTTGACCGATATGCGCGCAGAGGCCTGCCGCTTCGCCTGTCGTTCGGCATGTACCGGGGGGCGCAGCTCATACCCGCATTGAACGACGCCATCGCCTCGTATGCACCGCCGCCCCCGCCGCCGTCCGTGGTGACGCTCGACAGCATGTCGCTGTTCGACAGCGGCCGCGCACAACTGAAGCCGGGCTCCACGCGCGCGATGGTCGGTGCGCTCGAGATGATCAAAGCCCATTTTGCCAAGGGGCCCGCTTCGGGCGCGCCGGGCATACGGATTCTCGTGGCCGGCTACACCGATAACGTGGGCAATGCCCAACGAAACTTGGCGCTATCGATCGCGCGCGCGCAGGCCGTGCGCGATTGGCTGATCGAGGTGTCGGCCATCCCGGCCACACAGTTTGCCATCCAGGGCTACGGCGATACGCGGCCGATTGCGACCAACGACACGCCGGCCGGACGCGCCAGAAACCGTCGCGTGGAAATTACGCTGGTACCGGACGCGCCGAAACGCACCTCGCGCGCCGGGCAACCTCTCCCCGATCGATCGAATGCCGTGGGCACGCGACGCACGGCAAGCGAATGAACAATGGTTTGCCCCCGAAGCAATTCGCATCGGGTTTCTGAGGCCCGGCGCCAGATGCCGGGCGGTTGTTGCAGTACATAAAAAGGAGTGAAGCAATGGCGATTCCGGCTTATATGTGGCTCAAGGACGATGGCGGTGCCGACATCAAGGGGTCGGTGACGGTTCAGGAACGCGAAGGCAGCGTCGAACTCGTCGCATTCGATCACGGCGTACATATCCCCACGGACGGCAACACGGGCAAGCTCACCGGCACGCGCGTGCACAAGCCGATCAAGCTGACGAAGGAAACCGACGCGTCGACGCCTTACCTGTACAAGGCGGTGACCAGCGGCCAGACGCTGAAGTCGGTCGAGATCAAGTGGTACAAGATCGACGACGCGGGCAAGGAGAAGGAGTACTTCAACACGAAGCTCGATAACGTCAAGGTCGTGGCGGTGAACCCGGTGATGTACGACATCAAGAACCCGGACTACGAGAAGCACAACCATCTCGAGAACATCGAACTGCGCTACGAGACGATCACCTGGTCGTACAAGGACGGCAACATCATCCACAAGGACACGTGGAACGAGCGTTCCTGATCGCCGCGCTGCTTAGGTGAAACCGGCGCGCTCCTGCTGCCGGTTCTGTGGCCAGTCCGAGTTCGGGCTGGTCTCTCGCTACCCGGGAGCCGGCGCGACCGATCGCGTCCTCCCGCTTCCTTCTCGACTGCTCTGTCATGACCTTGCGCGATACCACCCACCTGCTCCGCCGGCTCAACCCGCACTGCGCGAAAGCGCTCGAGGCGGCCGCAAGTCTTTGCCAGGGACGGCTGACAGACGAAATTACCGTCGAGCACTGGCTGCTCAAGCTGATCGAAGCCGGCGACGGCGACATTCCCGCGATCGTGAGGCACTACGGGATCGACGTCGATGCACTCTGGGATACGCTGCTCGCTGCGATCGAGCACTTGCCCCGCAACCTGCGCGGCAAGCCGACCCTGTCCGTGCAAGCGGCGACGGTATTGCAAGAGGCCTGGCTTCGCGCTGCGTCCGACGGCGAAGATGTTTCGATTCGATCGGGCCACCTGCTGCAAGCCATTGTGGGTGCGCCCCACGTGCTGCGTGCGCAGAACGCGTGGCCGCTATTGTCGATCCGTAGCGCGCAGATCGAAAGAATGCTTCCGCGCCTCGCTCATCGTTCTTGCGAAAGCGACCGCGAGGAACCCGAGGCGCAAGCAAGCGAACCCGCCGCCAACGCGCCAGGCGATGAAAGATCGGACAGCGCGCCGGCATCCGTACCGGCGTTACCGCAGGCGCGTGCTGGCTCGCACAAGACGGAGGGCGAAGCGCTCGCCCGCTTTGCGATCGATCTGACCGACAAGGCCCGCAACGGCCATATCGATCCGGTATTCGGCCGCGACCGCGAAATCCAGCAAATGGTGGATGTGCTCGCGCGCCGGCGCAAGAACAACCCGATTCTAGTGGGTGAACCCGGCGTCGGTAAAACGGCGCTCGTCGAAGGTCTCGCACTGCGGGTGGTCGAGGCAAGTGTGCCGAACGCGATCCGTGACGTTCGCATTCTGACACTCGATCTGGGCCTGCTGCAGGCCGGCGCGGGCGTGAAAGGAGAGTTCGAACAACGGCTGAAGCAGGTGATCGACGAGGTACAGGCGTCGCCCACGCCGATCCTGCTTTTTATCGACGAAGCGCATACGCTGATCGGTGCAGGCAACGCAGCCGGCGGTGCCGACGCCGCGAACCTGCTCAAACCCGCGCTCGCGCGCGGCGAATTGCGCACGATCGCGGCCACCACCTGGTCGGAATACAAGGAATTCTTCGAGCGAGACGCCGCGCTCGAACGGCGTTTTCAGCTCATCAAGGTCGACGAACCCGACGACGAGGCTGCGTGCCTCATGCTACGGGGTCTAAAGAGCCGCTACGCGGCGTATCACCAGGTCCACATCCGCGACGAGGCGCTGATCGCCGCGGTGAGACTCTCGCGTCGGTACATTCCCGCGCGCCATCTGCCCGACAAGGCGGTCGACCTGATCGATACCGCAGCGGCACGGGTACGGATGGGCCGCGAATCGCCGCCGGCGGAACTGCAACGCGCGCAGGCCGCCGTGGCGGCGCTCGCGCTCGAGTATGCGACGCTGGAAGACGATGCGCGCGTGGGCATCACGGACACGCAGGCGCGCCGCACCGCGCTCGAAACCGCACGCGTGCATGCGCAATCGGAGCTGGCGGCGCTGCAGGCGCGCTACGAACACGAACGCGCGCTCGTTCAAGCGCTGCACGAACGGCGACAGCTCGAGCCGTGCGGACGCGATGGCGCCGCATTGGCTCAGGCGCAGCAAGCGCTGGCTGGCGCACAAGGCAAAGCCCCGCTGATTTTTGCCGACGTCGACGCGCAAGCCGTCGCACGCGTTGTCGCCGAATGGACCGGCGTGCCCGTCGGCAATCTGCTCGAGGACGAGTTGCTGGGCCTGCTTACGCTCGAGGCGCAGCTAGCGACGCGCGTGGTCGCTCAAGATGACGCGCTCACCGCGCTTGCCGAAAGTCTTCGCACCGCGAAGGCGGGGCTCAAGCGCGAGCATGCGCCGCTCGGGGTGTTCCTGCTGACCGGGCCGTCGGGCGTAGGCAAGACAGAAACTGCTCTGGCGCTCGCCGACCTGCTGTTCGGCGGCGAAGCGGCGCTCACCACGATCAATATGTCGGAATACCAGGAATCCCACACAGTATCGCAGCTGAAGGGCTCGCCGCCCGGCTATGTCGGGTATGGCAGGGGCGGCATCTTGACCGAGGCGGTGCGCCAGCGTCCCTATAGCGTCGTGCTGCTCGACGAAATCGAAAAAGCCCATCGCGACGTGCTGGACATCTTCTATCAGGTCTTCGATCGCGGCACGATGCGCGATGGCGAAGGACGCGAGATCGACTTCCGCAACTGCGTGATCGTCATGACGTCCAACCTCGGCAGCGCAACGATCGACGAAGCCACCGCGGACAACCCCGCCATTGCGCAGCCGGCGCTGCTCGAGGCCATCCAACCGGAACTCCTCGCGCACTTCCAGCCAGCGCTGCTCGCTCGCTTCCAAACCCTCGCCTATCGTCCGCTCGATGCAACCGCACTAGCTTCCATCGTCCGCCAGAAACTCGCGAAGGTCGCCGACCGCCTGCTGCGTCAGCACGGCGTCGAACTGAGCTGCGACGATTCGCTGATCGGTACGATGGCCGAGCTGTGCCTCGCGCGCGCATCCGGCGCGCGTAACGTCGATGCGTTCCTCAATCAGCGCATTCTGCCGACGCTGTCGCGAGAGCTGTTGGCGCGCATGGCAAACGGGGCCGCGCCCGCTAGGATTGCCGTCTCGCGTTCGGAAGCAGGCAACGTAACGATCGACTTCATCGAGCGCGACGAGGCGCCGGTGCCCGCCGACGCGTAACAGGAGCCCCCGATGCCGGCCGGCCCTTCCCTCTATGACATGCTGCTCGGCCAGATTGGCGGCGAGCCGCTCAACGCGCACGAGGACCGGACGCTCGAATGTCTGAGTGTGCAGCAGAACGTGCGGCGCATCCTCAACGCGCGCGCGGGAGCGCTGAAACATCTGCCCGACTACGGCCTGCCGGATCTGACCCACATCTACAAGGCATTGCCGGCGTCTGCGCATCTGCTCAAGCAGCAAATGGAGACGACATTGCTCAAGTACGAGCCGCGGATTCGGTCGATCGACGTCGCGATCATCGAGAATGACGACCCCGGCGTGCTCGTGAGCTTCGAGATGACGTGCCATTTGAAGAAGGCGGGGCTGGTGCGGTTTTGTACGTACTTCGAGCCACCCGGGCGCATGCGCTTGCGACGCATGCAGCCGTCCACATCGACCGGTCGATAGGCGGCAATTCACGCACGCCGCACCCCGGCGCGAAACCGCTTTCCATCCGCCCGCACCACGTCGAGAGACAGCAGCACGAATGCGCAAACGGCAAGTCCCGCGCACAGCAAAAACGCCGCTTGGTAGCCCAACGCGCCGACGATCGTTCCCGCCAACACGCCCGACAAAATCGACCCCACGCGCGAAGCGTTGAAAAACAGCGCCGTCGCCGCGCCCAGTTCTCCAGGCATGAGGTCCTGGAGATAAGTCATGCCGAGGCACGAGGTAATCGCGACGACCGTCGCGGGCAGAATTTGCAGCGGCACGACGGCGAGTGGCTGCCCGACCGCGGCCAACGCAACGAAGTAGACAGCGTGCACGGCCGCCGATGCCGCCAACCAATTCGGCTTTCTCAACTGCGACGACTTCGCGCCCAGCCACAACATCATCGGGATTTCGAGAAACGCCCCTGTCCCGAGTGCCGCCGATACGGTTAGGCGAGTGCCGTGCAAGGCGTGCACGAGGTACAGCGGCAGCAAGATCATCGTCGCGTTGGCCGCCAAGCCAATCAACGTCAGCGCCAGCAAAATGCGCGGGATCGCTTTGCGAGCACCGGCCGCAGCCGCTATCGCCACTGCATTCGATCCGCAATCCGCGCTCGTCGCATCCACGGAACCGGGTACGGAATCATGTCGGACGTTCTCTTCCGATCTCGTTGCCGACGCCTCCGATTTGGCCGTCGTTCGCGATGGTTGCGCTGTCCCAACGATCGGCCAACGATTAGCGTCTTTCGTCTCCGTCATGCACATCGCGATCGCGGCGCTCGCGGCGAAGCTCGCGGCCGCGAACCCGAACAATCCTTTGAATCCAGCTTGCGATAAGATCAACGCGCCGACGGCGGGACCGAATACCCAGGCAGCGGACAACAACGTGCGCAGTGTCGCCGATGCAAATTCCGCCTGCCCCGCATCGTCGATCGCCAACGCCGCGCGCGCGTAGGAGAATATCTGCGACAGCGAGGCGGCACCCGGCCCAAGCAAGACCACGCCCACGACGACAAGTCCCGCATAGCCGTGCACGAAGCCCAAGCTCGCGTAGCCCAGCACGGCAGCAATCAGCGAGACGATCAGCGATGTGCGATGGCGGCCGCTGCGATCCGACCATCGGGCAACAACCGTGCTTGCCCATACGCCGCTCGCCGAAACCAGCGTCATGAAGACGCCGAGCCGCAACGGCGACATCGATGCCTCTTCCACGCCGAACAGCGATAGATAAGGCGCCGTGAACGACAAAGCAACGCCGAGCAGCAACGTCGTGACCGCAAGCGGCACGAAGTGCTTCGTCCGAACGAGATCGACAAAACGCGTAGGCACCGTTTAGTCTCAGTCTTCTTCGATCCATGCGGCAACGTCGATCGCGCCAACGACTGGGCCGCCCAAGACGAACCGCGCGCCGGCCGGCGCCGGCACACGCTGCGGTCGATCGCCATAGTTGACGGCGAATCGCCAAGGCCCACGTCGACGCAATCTCAGCCCTTCCGGTAACGGCTGCGTCTCGACACCTGCCTCGTGAATGCAGCGTCGCAACGCGGCGAGCAAGACCGGCCGATCGAAGCAAGCCGCCATATAAGTCACCCGCTCGCGCTGGATAAGCGCCGGTAAGCCGTCGTCGAACCGAGCGATCGCTTCCGCCCCGTCGCCCAGTTCAACATGCTCGCGCCAGCGCAGTGCGACACCCTCGACGTCGCCTACGCGCACTGCCGGTCTGATCGACGGTCTCAACGATTCGACTTGCGCGACGCGAACCGGCAACACCGCCTGCAGCGGCCCCGGCGGCAATTGCGGAACGATCGCCAACGTGTCGGACTTGGAGCCGGTACGTGGCCCGAACACCCATCGATTGGCGCCGCGCCGAATCTGCTCGACGACGCGCTCGGGCAAGATCGGCAGCGTCGGCACCGCAACGAGCCGATAGGCGCCGATATCGGCGAGCGACGAAACGATATCGACGTCTAGCCCGAGTTCGCGCAGCGCGCTATACCATTCGAACACGATGTGCTGGTAATCGAAATCGGCGCCGTGCCGCTGTGTTTCGATCACCCACTGCGCTTCGTAGTCGAACAGCAGCGCGACCGAGGCGGGTTGAGCCGGCAATGCGCGAGCGTCGATGCGCGAACCGAGCAAGCGCAACTCCTCGCCCACGCGCGCGACTTCTTGGCCACCCGGCGAACGCTCGTCGCTTGGCGTATGGAGCCCCGAATGCATTTGCTCCTGCGCAAACGGGCATTGCCGCCAACGAAAGTAGGAAACGAGTTCGGCACCGTGCGCAAAGGCCTCCCATGTCCATAGACGAACCGCGCCCGGCTCCGGCACCGGATTCCAGGGCGCCCAATTGACCGGACCGGCTTGTTGCTCCATCACCCACATGCGTCCATTGCCCACGCCGCGATAGAGATCGTGACTGAACGCCGAGACATCCGGGTGTCCCGTTCTCGCCCAACGGTGCTTGTCCGACTCCGGCAGCGGCAGGACTTCAGTACGCGGGATGGGATAGCTGTCCCAGGCAGCAACGTCGAGCCCGTGGCGCGCAAAGGCGTGATGATCGAACTCGGCGTAAAACCCCATAAAGTTGTGCAGCACATCGCGTCCCGGCGAATGCGTTCGAATCAAATCGGCCTGCAATGCATGAAAGCTCGCCACCTCATCGGATTGGAAGCGGCGAAAGTCCAGCACATGCGACGGATTCGCGTCCGTCGGCGTGCGATGCGGCAATTCGATTTCGTCGAAGCCCCGGTATTCCATGCTCCAAAATACGTTGCCCCACGCCGCGTTGAGCGCGTCGATCGTTTTGTAACGCGCGGCAAGCCAGCGACGAAACCCCTGAAGTGCGGCCTCCGTATAGCTCGGCAACGTATTGTGGCAACCGAATTCGTTGTCGGTTTGCCACGCCACAACAGCGTCATGCCGACCGTAACGTTTTGTCATCTCGCCCACGATACGCGCGCAGTGCGCGCGATAGACCGCGCTCGAGATGTCGTAGTGTCGACGCGAACCGAACTGCATCGCCATACCGTCTCGCATGACGGGCAGGATGTCCGGATGGGCGTCCACCAGCCATTTCGGCGGTGAAGCCGTCGGCGTGCCGATCACGACCTCGAGCCCATGACGGGCTAGCGTCGACAAAGCCCGGTCGAGCCAAGACCAGTTGTAGCGCGCAGGCTCCGGCTCGATTCTCGACCACGCGAATTCGGCAATACGCACGCGTGCGATCCCCATTTCCGCCATCCGTCTCGCATCGCTTTCCCATTGGTGTTCCGGCCAATGTTCGGGGTAGTAACAAACACCGAGCTGCATCGAAAATTTCCCTTAATTCCGTCAATGAGGTCGCGCAATCCAACGTCAACCCTTCGTCGCACCGAACGTCAGCCCGGCCACGAAATGCTTTTGCATCGCGAAGAACATCGCTACCGAGGGCAAAGCCGCAAGCACCGAGCCCGCCGAGACGAGGTTCCAAGCGGTCGTCCACTGGCCCCTGAGCGCCGCCACACCGACCGTGATCGGCGCCGCATCGTCGCCTTGTGTCAGGCATAGCGCCCAGAAGTAGTCGTTCCATACGAACGTGAACACGAGCACGGCCAGCGCCGCCAATGCCGGCCGCACGAGCGGCAGCACGACACGCAGGTAGATCGCCCACTCGCTTGCCCCTTCGATCCGCGCCGCCTCGATCAACTCATAGGGCAGTTCCCGGATAAAGTTTCGCAAGAACAACGTGCAGAACCCCGTTTGAAAAGCCGCATGAAAAACGACGAGCGCCCACACCGTGTTGTACAGATTCAGGCTCGCCATCAATTCGCGAACGGGGATCATGAGAATCTGAATGGGCACGAAGTTGCCCGCCACGAACAGCCCCAATAGCACCGTGTTGCCGCGGAACCGGTAGTTGGCCAGTGCGTGCCCCGCCATCGACGCAAGAAAGATCGAGATCGCCACCGCGGGCAACGTAATCAGGCAGCTATTGGCAAAGTAATGCAGCATCGGCGTCTGCGTGAGCGCCGTGCCGTAATTCTCGATAAGCGCAAAATGCTTCGGCCACCCCCAGTAGTCGCCGTTCAGCAATTCGTCGCTCGAACGCACCGACGTCACGAGCACAGCCAGCAAGGGTACGAGCCACACGAGCAGCGCCACGGGTAAAGACAGTCGATACACGGCTCTCGGCAACGGGCGCCAACGCTGAACGGGCATCGGATACATTGAGGACTCCCAAATGAACTAAGCTTCGGTACGCACCAACCGGCGCAATTGCCATGCGATATAGACGAGCATGATCGCGAAGAGAACGACGGCGATAGCGGCCGAATAGCCTTCGCGGTAATACTTGATCGCCTGGTCGTACATGAAATAGGCGAGGACCGTGGAGCTGTCGAACGGGCCGCCGCCGCTCATGACCGAGATCAAATCGAAACTGCGCAGTGCGCCGATGACGGTGAGCACCACCGCCATGAACGTAGCCGGACGCAACTGCGGCAGGATGATGTGCCACAGAAGCGCCACACCGCGCGCGCCCTCCATGCGCGCCGCCTCGATAATCTCGGGATTGATGCCCGTGAGCCCGGTCAGGTAGAGCAGCATGCAAAACGGAATCTGCGGCCAAAGCGCGGCGAAGATAATCCCGTACGTCACGTACCGGGGATCGCCCAGCACCGGAATACCGTGCCCCACGATAATCTTCAACAAGCCGAACGTCGGGTCGTAGAACCACGAAAAGACGAGGCCGACCACCACGCCGGGCAACACGAACGGGGCAAAGAACAGCGACTTCACGAGCCGAATGCCGAACACGTTCTGATTCAGATACAAAGCCAACCCAAGCCCGGCAGGCGGGGCGAGCAAGAACAATGCGAGCCAGATCAAGTTGTTCTTCAGCGCAACGTAAAACGTATCGGCGGCGAATAGCTCGCGATAGTTGTCGAAGCCGGCGAACGTCTTCGCCGTCATGCCGTCCCAGTGATGAAAGCTGAGCCAAATGCTGCTCGCGATCGGATAAATGACGAACACGGAGAAGAGCGCGAGGCCGGGCAATAAGAACAGCAATGCCGCGCGCGTTCGCCGTCGACCGAGCGGGATCGGCTTCTTGGCTGCCGGCCGCGACGCTCGTCGCAACGTTCGCTGAGTAAGGGAAATCGACATGATGGAATGCTCCGACTGGGTGGGGCGGAGGAACAAACATGCCCCTCCGCTCGCCAAGCGCGCTTACTTTTTGTAGATGCGCTTACGCGTGGCTTCGAGGCGCTGCAGGATCGAATCGAGCTGCGTCGGATCGGAATAGAACTGCTGCATCGCCTTCATCCCTTCGTCGGCCATTTCCTTGGTCATGTCGCGGTCGTAGAACTGTGCGATTCCCCCTGTCGTGGTCGAAAGCGTATGGAAGCCGACTTTCGAAATCGGGTCCTGCGGCTCGGCGGCTTGATTGTTCGACGGCAATTGCCCCCAGCCTTTGGCGAGTTCGCCGTTGATTTGCGGCGTACCCATGAACGCGAGCAGGCGACGGGCATCGGCCTTGTTTTTCGCCTTGGCCGGCATGATCAACACGTTGACGGGCCCATCCTCGGCTACGGGTACCGACGCATCGATGATGGGGAAGCGGAAGTAGCCCATTTCGTCGCGTGTAGCCTCCGGCAGCCCCGCCGAGAAAAACGTCCCCATGAGCAACATCGCGGCCTTCCCGTTCACGAGCAGCGGGCTGGTGGAATCGACGTCGTAGGAGAGCGCGTTGTCGATGAAGTATTTGTCGTCGATCAATGTCTTCCACGTTTCGTACACGTGCTTGACGCGCGGGTCCGTATAGGCGATATCGCCCGCCATCAATTGCTGGTGGAATGCGTAGCCATTGACGCGCAAGTCGAGATAGTCGAACCACGCCGCGAGCGTCCAAGCATCTCTAGCGGGCACCGCGATCGGCGCAATGCCGGCCGCCTTCAGCTTCTTGCAGTCGTCCAGGAACTGCGTCCAATTCGTCGGCTCCGTCGCGATGCCGGCCTTCTGGAATAGGTCCTTGCGATAGAAGAAGCCGTAGGCATCGGTGCCCAGCGGCACGCTGTATTGCTTGCCCGCGTAGGTGGACGACGTCTTTACGGCGGCGTACGTCTGATTCCAGCCGTTCTTCTGCCAATCGCTCGTCAGATCCGCGAGCAACCCGCGCTTGGCGAAATACGCCATCCGTTCGCCGTTGTGCCAGCTCAAGACGTCGGGCGGATCGGTGGCGAGCCAGCCCGACATCTGGACTTTGTAGGCCTCTTCGCCGACATAGCTCACTTTCAGGTCGACGTCCGGATTCGCCTTCTTGAATTCGTCGAACGCGTTTTGCCAAGTGGCGCGCTGATTGCCGCGCGCCGATACAGTCACGTTCAACGTTCCGGCTTGCACCGGCGCGGTGGCGGCGAATGCCGCGCATGCCAAGCAAGCAAGCGCGAGCCTGCGTACGGGTTGCTTCATCTCTGTCTCCTTTCGTTGGTCTCGGGTGCCGCTGCGTCTACTGCCTAATTACTCTTGCCGAATGGCTCATGACTGTTGCCGAATGCCGTCGGTCGACTCGTCGTCGGTTCAAAGCATCGAATTCTTATGCGGCGACAAGCGCCGCTCGATCGCGATCGAAGACGATGGCATTCCCCCGTTCGTCGAACAGGTGCCATGCGTCGTGCGACAAATGAAAGGCGTGGCGATCGCCAGGGCGCAACGCAGTGGTGCCTTGCGCCTTGGCCAGCAGCGGTGTACCGCCCGGTTGATCGAGGTGAACGTAGGCCGCCTCACCCAATTGCTCCACGAGCTGTACGGTTCGTACGATCGAGCACGCCGGTTTGCCGGCATTAGCTTCGGTGTGCGCGTCGGGCTTAGCCGACAGATGCTCGGGCCGAATCCCGAGCGTCACGCGCGCCCCATTCGAAAGCGGTTGTCGCGACGCGCGGCCTGCCATCGTCAAGCGCTCGCCGCTGCCGTCCAATCGCAGGTCGATCGAATCGGCACCGACCGATTCGATCGACGCCGGAAGGAAATTCATTCGCGGCGTACCGATGAACCCAGCCACGAACAAGCTCGCGGGCCGATGATAGAGTTCGAGCGGCGCACCGGCCTGAGCGATGCTGCCCATGCGCGCGACGTCGTCGCCGGAACGCAGCAAGACGATCTTGTCCGCCAACGTCATCGCTTCGATTTGATCGTGTGTCACATAGATGGAACTCGCCGCCTTGAAGCGGCTGTGCAACCGTGCAATCTCGATACGCGTTTGTCCGCGCAAGGCGGCGTCGAGGTTCGAAAGCGGTTCGTCGAACAGGAATACCTTCGGTTCGCGCACGATCGCACGGCCGATGGCGACGCGCTGCCGCTGACCACCCGAGAGCTGCTTGGGTTTGCGCTCGAGCAACGCGTCGAGCTGCAGCACGCGCGCCGCTTCGGTCACGCGCCGCCGTATTTCGTCCTTCGGGACACCGGCGATGCGCAGCCCGAAAGCCATGTTGTCGAATACCGACATGTGCGGAAACAGCGCGTAACTCTGAAAGACCATCGCGACGCCGCGCTCCGCGGGCGGCGTCTCGTTCATCCTTTGAGCGCCGATGCGCACCTCGCCCGTGCTCGCTTCTTCGAGACCCGCAACGATCCGCAGCAACGTCGATTTGCCGCATCCCGATGGGCCCAGAAAAACGCAGAACTCGTGCTCGTCGATGTCCAGATTGACGTCGCGCAGCACGGGCGCATGCTGCCCATACTGCTTCGATACGTGCCGCAACGAAATGGCCGCCATCATGCCCTCCCGTGCTCGGCGACAACGCATCGGGCGTCGCGATTTAAGCGCTTAAATTTCTGTCGCCAACAAGAGAGGTTTGCTCGTACCATGTCGTCTCCGGTCTTTTTCGATGCTGTGTCGATGGACTGGAACGTAGCGCAATCGATCGCGATTGCGCAACTTTTGGGAAGCCGTCCCAGCATATGAGAAATCAACATTTTATGCGTCGATATACCGGCGCTCGATAAAGTCGGGGAGACAGGGTGTGGTGACGCTTGCCGAAGTCGCACGGCGCGCGAAGGTCACGGGTGCGACGGTATCGAACGTGCTGCGCAATCCGCAGAAGGTGAAGCCGGAAACCGTCGAACGGGTCATGGCGGCCGTTCGCGAACTCGGCTATCGGCCGAACTTGACGGCCCGCGCGCTTGCGCGAGGTCGCACTTCGACCCTCGCGCTGATGTTGTCGAACATCTCGAATCCGTTCTATCCCGAGTTCGTCCTTGCGGCCGAACGCGAAGCGCGCAAGCGCGGGTATTTTCTGCTCGTCTGCAATACCGATGACGATCCCGCGATTACGCGCGCCTATCTGGAGCAAATCGCCGGCTCGCTCGCATCGGGCGTCATCGTCATGAATACCGATCTGGGCGAAGGCGAATTGACGGATGTGGCGAGCCGGGGCGTGGCCGTCGTGCTCTGCATGTGGGAACACGTGAAGGCAACGCGTGCCCTACCCTGCGTGACGATCGATTTCGCGGCCGCCGGGGCGCTCGCCGCAGCGCATCTGTCGGGCCTCGGACATCGCAAGTTCGGCGCGATCGTCGGCGTCGGCTCGGGGGGCCCGCAAACGATCCGGCTCGACGGGTTCGCCGCCGCGCTGGCTGCGCACGGTCACGCGGAGAAAGCGCTGATCGCCGTTCAGTCGCACGATTCGATCGAAAGCGGATACGAAGCGGCCGTCGGCCTCATGCGCGCCAAGCCGGCCGTGACGTCGATCTTTGCAACGAACGACTTGATGGCGATCGGCGCGATGCAGGCGGCCGCCGACCTCGGCAAGCGGGTGCCCGACGATTTATCGGTGATCGGCCTGACGGACATTGCCCTCGCGCAACAGTTCCGGCCGGCGTTGACGACGGTCCGCCTGCCGACAGCCGAGATCGCGGCGCGCTCGGTTGCGCTCGCGCTCGAGATCGTCGAAGGCGGCACCCCGGCTCAAGAGCGATACGTCGTGCGGGCGCCCGAACTCGTCGTGCGCGAATCGACCGGGCCCGCCCCGCCGCGCAGACGCTGAGCCGCCCCATGGCCCATGCCGCCGTATGATCACTCGCTATGCATCAACCTTGCCAGTTCGGCTCGCACGGCTATACTTCGAACGAATGCCACAAAGAGATTCGTTTGGACCGTTTTAATCGTTTTGAACCTTTGAATCGTTTGAATCGGCTCGATGAGGCGGGCCATGGCCGTACCGCTATTACAGTCATCGCCGCGATAAAACAAGACGCATATGAGGCAGACGGGGCCGCCATCACGCGGCACTGCGTTGCACCGCCGACACGCTGACCGCCGCTGGACTGCCGTGTCGTATCTTCGAATTCGATCTCCGGTGTCGAGCCCGCTCGACACGGACAGCAACCGAGGAGGCGCGCATGGCAGATCAGTTGGAACAACGCGAGTCGCTCGCGTTGATGCACCAAATGGGGCTCAACAGCGCGACCATCGAACGGCGTAAGCAAATCGTCGGCCTGATGCCAGCCGATGTCGAGCGCATCTCGACGATCAGAGAGGTGATGCTGCGCCAGTTGGACGATTATGTGGCCGCGTTCTTCGATCACCTGGCGAGCCTCGATGAAGCGCGCACGTTGCTCGAGAACCGTGCGCTGGCCGAACGGGCACGGCACCTCAAGCGCGAACACCTGCTCGGCCTGGTATCCGGCGATTACGGCAGCCAATACGTCGAGCAGCGTCTCGAACTCGGCTTGCTTTATGCGGCCGCCGGCCTCGAAACGCGTGTCTTTCTCGGGGCCTTTCTGAATCTGCTCAAGCACATCGGCACCCAGGTCATGAGACATGCCGATCGGCCCGCGATGGAGGCGTTCGACGCGTTCGCGTCGCTCAAGAAAGTCGCCTTCTTCGACCTTGGGCTCATCGTCGATGTGCTGGTGTTCGAACGCGAGCGCGTGATTCGCCAGCAGCAAGAAGCGATCCGCGAACTTTCCACCCCCGTGCTCCAATTGCGCGAGCGCTTGCTGCTGCTGCCTATCATCGGCGTCATCGATACCTATCGGGCGCGCCTGATCACCGAAAGCCTGCTGGAGTCGATTCGCAAGAACCGCGCACGGATGGTCGTCATGGATATCACGGGGGTTGCGACGATCGATTCGCGCGTCGCCAACCATATCCTGCAAACGGTTACGGCGGCACGGCTCATGGGCGCGAAGGTGATCGTCACCGGCATCTCGGCGCCGGTGGCGCAATCGCTGGTATCGCTCGGCATCGAACTCGGCAAACTCGACACCGTGGGAGACTTGCAAGGCGGCATCGAACAGGCGGAGCGCAATCTCGGCTATCGCGTCGTGCCAGGGGAGTCGATCGAGGCTCATATCGACGAAGGGAGCTGACACGGTGGCCGTTCCCATCCTCAAGCAAGGCGAGATACTGATCGCCTCCATCCAATCGGTTCTCTCCGATCAGGACCTCATCCAGTTGCGCGAGGATTTCGCCGACAAAGTGGGACGCTTCCGCAGCAAGGGCGTCGTGATCGACGTCACGGCGCTCGACGTGCTCGACTCGTTCGCCACGCGCACCCTGCGCGGTATTGCCTACGTGGCGAAGCTGCGCGGGGCAACGACGGTCGTGGTCGGCATTCAGCCCGAAGTGGCATTCGCCATGGTGCAACTCGGGCTCGCGCTCGAAGGCGTGGCGACCGCGCTCGATCTCGAGGAGGGCCTGGATTACCTGCGCCACGCCGCGAGCGGGAGCCTGGGCCATGCCGGCTGAAATCCGCGTGCCGATCGAACGCGAGGAAGACATCGTCATCGCTCGCCAAAAAGGACGCGAATTGGCCGCGGAGACCGGCTTTTCCAATACGGACCGCACGATCATCGCATTGGCGATCTCCGAGATCGCGCGCAATATCATCAGCTATGCGCACCGCGGCGAAGTCACGATATGCCAGATCGACGACGGCGTGCGGCGCGGGATCCAGATCGTCGCCGAAGACGAGGGGCCGGGCATCCCGGACATCGAGCTGGCGATGCGCGACGGCTATTCGACGGCGAAGAGCCTTGGCGTCGGGCTGCCAGGCACGAAACGCATCATGGACGAGTTCGAACTCAGGTCCGTCGTCGGCAAGGGCACCACCGTGCGGATGAAACGATGGCTGAGATGAGCACGCAAGGCGCGCCGCGAACGCCCATCATCGAATGGGGCTGGGCCGGCCGCCCACTCGAACAGGTCTCGGGCGACCTGCATGCCGTCGTCGAGCGCGATGGCGGCGCACTCGTCGCCCTGCTCGACGGCCTCGGCCATGGGATCGAAGCATTCGAAGCGGTGCGCGCGGCCGTGCCGGTCATCGAAGCTCATGCGGGCGAAGCGGTCGTCGAACTCGTTCAGCGATGCCACGATGCCCTGCGCAAGACCCGCGGCGCCGTCATGAGCGCGGCATGGTTCGACGCGCTCGATTCGTCGATGACATGGACGGGCGTAGGCAACGTCGATAGCGTGTTGATTCGCGCAGCCAAACGCTTTCCGCCGCGCAACGAAGCGATCGCCACGCGCGGCGGCGTCGTCGGCTATCGCTTGCCCTCGCTGCATGCCGAACGGCTTCCCGTGGCGCCGGGCGACCTGCTCGTGATGGCGACCGATGGTATCCGCAGCACGTTCAGCTCCGGCATCGTCACGCAATTTTCCGTTCAGGAGATCGCGGAATCGATTTTGGCTAGGCATGCAAAGGGAACGGACGACGCGCACGTGGTCGTCGCCCGTTATGTTGGAGCACCACCATGACGACCAGGCTTGGCGCGCTGCGCGCCGAGTACCTGTCCGGTCTTCGCGCCTACCTCGAAGACGAAAGCGAGGTGGGACTCGCCTGCGCGTACGAACTGGGCCGGCGCGCCATGATGGAGCGGCTGGGATTGCTGGACATGGCGGCCTTGCACCGCGCGGCCCTCGATACGCTCGTCTTGCCGGCGACACCCAGCGATCAGCCGCGGCTCATGGAAGCATCGACGGCTTTTTTCAACGAATTGCTCGCGCCGTTCGAGCTGTCGATCGAGGGCTATCGCGCCGCGCTAGCCGCGAGCGAGGAGCGATTCCAGCTTGCCGTCAGCGGCGCGATGGCGGGCCTGTGGGATTGGGATCCGCAAACCGACGAAATCTTTTTTTCGCCGCACTTCAAGCGCATCATGGGCTATGAAGACAGCGAACTGCCCAATGAGCGCCAGGCTCATTTCGGTGCCATCGATGCGCAAGATTTCGAGCGAGTGACGCAATCGCTAAAGGCGCATCTCGAGCTGCGTACGCCATACGATGTCGAATATCGCATTCGCACGAAGTCGGGCGATGTGCGCTGGGTGCACTCGCGCGGCCAAGCGCTATGGAACGAGGCCGGCGTGCCGTACCGGATGGTCGGCTGGATCCTGGACATTACCGAGCGCAAGCGCGACGACGAGGCGCTTCGCATGTCCCGCGAGGAATTGCGGCGGTTGTCGGCGCACATTCAGCATGTACGCGAAGAAGAAAAAGCGCGCATCGCTCGCGAACTCCACGACGACCTCGGGCAGCAATTGACCGCGCTCAAAATGGCGGCGTCGCTGTTGGAGCACGGGACAGGCGACGGCCGGGGCCGGCCGAATCGCGAGGCGCTGAATGGCATCTACATGATGATCGACGACCTCGTTCAATCGGTGCGGCATATCGCGGCCGACTTGCATCCGGTCATCCTCGACGATCTCGGTCTAATCCCGGCGATCGACAATCTAGCCGACGAGTTTTCCGCGCGTTATGCGATCCGGGTCATTCGCCATATCGATCCAGACGCCATTTCATTCAATCGCGAATGTCGGATCGGTATGTTTCGAATGGTTCAGGAAGCGCTGACGAACGTGGCACGGCATTCGGGTGCGTCGGAAGTCATCTTGGATATCGTGCGCGCCGATCCGCATTGCATCGTCCGCATTGTCGACAACGGCCGCGGCGTAGCGGCAGAGGGGCCGAAAGGGCGGCATTCGTTCGGCCTACTGGGCATGCGCGAACGCGCGGCGCTGCTCGGCGGAGAGATACGGATCAGTACCGAGCCCGGCGCGGGGTTCGCGCTCACCGCCATCTTGCCGCTCAGCGCAGTGGAGGCGAAAGACGCAGGCTGAATCCGGCCGCGCAAGTCATGCTTCATCCGGGGTATCTTGCGCCCACTGCGTGAGCGTGACCGTCACGCCGGCGCCGACGGCCGATTCGATCTCGAACTCGTCCACGAGACGCTTGGCTCCGGACAACCCCATACCCAGACTGCCCTTGGTGGAGTACCCGTCTTGCATCGCACGTGCGATGTCCGGGATGCCGGGCCCTTCATCGCGCGCCACGACGACGATGCCGCGACGCGCCCCATCCGCCACGGGGGCGAACGATAGCGTTCCCCGTCCGGCATGCACGACGATGTTGCGGGCGATTTCAGACACGGCGGTGGCCAATGCCACGGCCCTCGCCTCCTTGAACCCCTCTCGCAGCGCCATCTCATGGACCGTATGTCGGGCCCAATCGACGTCGGACGTGCCGCTGACGAATACGTGCATGCCCGCGCCGGCCGTGCGGCGCGAGATCATGGCGTCGGTCCGGAAAACAAGGGCAACGGGATGCTGGGCGAAAGCATAGCGGGCCTCGTTGGCGGTTCGCGTTTTGCGCATCGTACCATCGCGATCGACGCACCGTGCGCCAACCTGTTCAAGGATATGGGACTACGCCGTTCGAGCGGGGGCATGTGCGCGGCGCTGCGCCGCAAGAAACATCTCGCGCAGCCGAGCGCGGTCTTCCTCGGTGAGGTGAGCCGCGGCAGCCGGCATGGTCAAGACTACGCGCAGCGTCAGATCGCCTCGTACGCCGGTGCGGTCGGATAGCCCCTGTCCGCGTAGCCGAATCGTGCTGCCAGGCCCGGAGTTCGGTTCGATCGTCATCGGCAGGACATGGCCCAGCACCCGCGCTTCGTAGCTGCCGCCGAGCATGGCCGTTACGAAATCGACTTCGATATCGCACGCGATATGCAGCCCGTCGCGGCGATAGGCCGAATGGCAGACGATCACGACCGAGAAAGTCGCGTCGCCCGGCGGCCCGCCGTTGATCCCGGGGTGCCCGGCGCCTTCGACCGCCACGCGCTGGCCGTCCCACGCGCCTGGCGCGATTGTCACGGTCTCCACTTTGCGGTGGGTGACCGAGCCCTTGCCGAAACACGCCGGACAGCGGCCGCGCGCGTGCCCGTGACACTGATCGCAAGGCCCCTTTACCGTGTAGCTGACCTCGACGTCGCCGCCGTAAATCGCGGCCTCCAGCGGGACGAAGAGTTCCGCCGTGCAGTTCGCTCCGCGCATCGGCTGGCCGCTGCGATGGCTGCGCGGCGGCTCCTTCTCGGCACTTGCGGTCTCGCCCCACGCCCATTCCCAGGTCGGTCTGGGCCCGGGCCCCGGCTCGCGGCTGGGCGCAGCGGCCGACGCAGGGGAAGAAGCGGCTTGAGCGGATGTCGGGCTGTGCGGTGCCGGCGCTTTGCGCTCGCCGATCAGAATCTCGAACGCTTCTTGGATGCGCTTGAATACCGGTTCGACCGTGGCTTCGCGCCCCTTATTCCGATCCGGATGGTACTTCGCTCTGAGCCGCCGGTACGCGCGCTTGATCTCGGCCGGGGACGCCGTGCCCGACAACTCCAGCCGTCTGTAATATTCGTCGAGGCTCACGCGCTCTCCCCCGTTCTCTTGCTCGAACCGGGAGTTTACCAAGAAGACATGCGGGTTCCGCCCCGGGCGGGCGGTCGCAGGTAAATGTTCAGCGAATCGATCCGGCTTTTCGCGGCCTATTGAAGATGGGTCTGAAAGAAACCGAGCACTTCTTCGTCCAATGCATGATGAAACGTCACGCGGTCGAACGAGGCGGCATCGACGCACAGTGCCGGCGCAGCCTTCGTGAGTTGAGGCGGGCAAGGTGTCAGAAACGCGAAATGCGCTGCATCCGGCACCACGTGAAAATCGGGCGGATTCGGCAAGGAAGCGGCTAGCGCGTGCATCGTTTCGGGCAATACGCCGTCTCCGCCGAACTCGGATGCCCAGAGCTGAATCGGCGCCTTGACGTTTTTCAGGCTCTCGGCCGTCGGGAATTCGTCGAGAGGATCCGCGAGCACATAGGCCTTGATCCGCGGGTCATGCGTCAGCGGGCCCTTAGGAACGATCTTGTGCCGTAGTTGCTTGCAAATCGGAAGCGCCGGATCGGGGCATGGGACGTTGGCATGGAGGAAATCGGGATTGCCGCCGGCCAAGACCAGCCCCGTGTAGCCGCCGCGCGAGAAACCGAAAAACCCGATCTTCGTCGGGTCGATCTTATGTGCGTCGGGTGAAGAGCCGAGCATATAGTCGATCAGCCGTTTGATATCCGTCGGACGCTCCACGAATACCGATTCGTCCGCATGGCGGCTCATGTCGGAGTAACTATCGCCGGGATGATTGATGGCGGCGACGATAAAGCCGGAATCGGCTAGTACTTCGGCAAGGTCATGGTGATTGAGTAGCGACCCAGCGTGACCGTGCGAAATGACGATCAAGGGGAGCTTTTGGCCGACGGTAAGACAGTTCTGTCTGCCGCGCAAGACATAGGGTCCAACCTCCATCGTTTCAGCCGGTATCGCACAGGGCGTCCAGATCACCGCCTTCAACGCCGGCCCTTCGGCGCTGGCGGGAATGGCGGCGAACTTGATGCCCGCCGCCTGCGAGACCGTAGCGAAAAGGCAAAGCAATAGAATCGATATGAATCTCATGTACGCCCTCGGTGGAATTCGAGGCGACAATATTTCATTTGCCGAGAAATGGCAATCGCTATCGACGAATGCGGGTTAGAGCGAGTCGATTCTAAGATGCATAAGCATGGCGCTCGCTCTCCGACTTGCGTTCGATCCAACGTTCGAACGCGACATACATGGCCTGCAACGATACTTCGTTGTCTGCAATGCGCTCGCTGCCATGGACGAGACAAATGCGAGCGCCAAGCTCCACCGATCCTGGCACGGCCTCAGTTCGATCGCAACGATTCAAAGCATCCTGTGCATTGCGCCACGCCGCTTCCGGAGACTGATTGCAGCGCGCGGCAAGATAGGTAGGATTCAGCGGCTCGCCGGTCAAAGCCGTCAGCGTTTGATCGAGCGTCGCGCTATTGCCTGGCGCCCAACAATGCAAGGCAAGCAAGCGCCCCACCTGCGGGTGATCGACGACATAGCCCAGCGCATCCATCAGGTAAGCGTGTGTCTGCGCAGCGGCCATCTTCGCCAGCAAGTAGCCGTGATAGTAAACCGCCATGTCATGGTAAATCGGGTGCGGCGTGGCGAGCACGTAATCGGTGTGCTCGGGAATGCCGAGAATCCTTTCGGTCACGGATTTCGCCAAGTCCAGTACCGAATCCGGGGTGCGCTCGGTATCGTCCATGCCGTACAGCGCCCATTCGAAGTACGTGGGCACCAGATCGCGCCGCTCCGCGTAGGCAAGCGACGCCTGGCGCGCTTCCAACTGTGCGCGAATCAATTCGTCGGGCATCGCGTTTCCTTCCGCGTCGGTTGCATAGCGCTTTAACCAGCAAGGATCCATTGGCAAAGCATCGAAAAATTTTGCCTGCGCTTCAAGCAGTGCGGGCGCACTAGGCGGGAACTCTTGCGAGAAACACGGCGAGTTCATCGTCACGTTGGCGAAGTGCGCCGCATGACCGGCTTCGTGGAACAGGACGGTGAGCGCGCGCAACCCCGCACCCGGTTGCGATGGTCGCGCTGTCGACGTGAAACGCACGTCCGCCGGTATCGCGCCGAGCGTGTCGTCGATATAGGCCGGATTGGGAGCCATGCAAAAGCCCGTGGGAAACTTACCTTCCCGGTCGATCAAATCGATCTCCATCCGCGCGCCACGGTACGACACCCCCATCCGACGGAACGATTCGGCCCATCGCTCGACGGCCTTGCTCAGCGGGAAATAGCGCTCCGCTTGCTCGCTAGCTTGACCATACATCCTGTACGCCAAATTGTGCGGTCGCAGCGCATCGGCGCCATGCCGGTCTACCAGCCGCCTCAACGCGTTTTGGTGCGTGTCCCGCGTACTCCGCTCGAATGCGTCGAACACGCCGAACAACTGTTCGGGCGTCATTCCGCTATTCGTCTTCAGCCGGTATTCGAAGAAATTGCGGTATCCGAGTTCGCGCGCCAGCGCGTTCCGTTTTCCGACGATATCGACGAAACCGCTCGACGCAATCCAACGCTCCAATCCGTGCAGTGCCTCGTGAGAACTCTTACGCGCAAGCTCGTTTGGATTCGAAGTCAGGTTGTTGCGCAGTGCCGACGGCGTTGCCGCCTCCCGCACCCCGTAGGCGTTGGTCTGCGTCATCTTGTAGGCCTGCCGCCTGACAAAGAGATCCGCATCCAGTGCAGTCAATTCGTTCAGTAGGCTCGCCGCACGAGGCGAGCCGATCTCGCTAGCTTCGAGAACGTTGGCCCACCCTTGGAAGCCTTTGATCAGCGCGTCGCGCTCGGCAGACGGATCGGCGGCACGAAGCTGTTCGCGCACTTGCGCGAGACGCGAAGCGTCGCCCGCAAACGTTTTGCGATTCAGCGTTGCGGCGGCTAGCGCATCGTGCACGTCGCTTTGGCCCGTATAGACGGACCAGTACAGTTCGCCTTCGGCTCGGAGCAGTTCGAGGTATTCGCGATTGAGTTCGTCGAAGTACAGACGTGCGCGTTTCATGAAGGGGTTTCGAGTGGGGAACGGGCAATGTCGACCGTCATTCTTCCACGACACATTGCATTGCGTCCGGTTTTCGGTCCGCACGCTTCGTCATTTGCTTCGTACTCCATTGCACGAGCATCGCCAAGCCCGCCGCCAAGACGAATGCGACGAGCGGATGCTCGCGCGGCAAGGCGAACATCAACGTCAAACAAAACGCAGCGAACGAAAATCTGCCGAGCACCATCCCGCGAAAGAGCGATATGACGAAGTCCGGACCGTGCGCGCGATGGGAAGACACCGAGAGAATGATGCCCAACAGGGGAAACACGGCAAGCAAGCCGCTCCATGCGGCGCCCGCCCAGCCGGATATCGATGTGACGATGAGCGTGAGGATCGCGCCCGCCGCCATCCTGCCGACGAGATCGATTCGCGAAAGCGAGGCACCCGGCGCGACCGAGGTGCTGCGCGGCAAGAACGATTGGCCGAAACAGACCGCCGCGAGCGCGACGATTGCAGCGCACCAAGGCGAATCCGGCAGAAACGACAGCCCGCATGCCGCGGCGAACCATGCGAGCAGCCCCGCCGCCAATGCCAGTGGCCATGCACGCGCACGGCAAGTCCACGCATAAGCGAAATTGAACGCCTCCGACGCCAACACGGCCGATAGAGCACGTTCGGCGGCATTCACTCCGAACGCCGAGCCGTGAGAAAGCACAAGCAGGTAGAGAATTGGCCCAGCCACGACAGGCAAACCGGCCAACCAACCGGCAACCGACGGTCCCCACCATTTCCCGGACATGGAGACGACTAGCAGGAATAACGGAACGAGCGTGAGTTTGAGCGCGAGCATGTCGGGATCGCGGAGATTTAAAGTCGCATGATACTCGCGCATAGCGGGCGGCAATCGGCAATCGGTCCAGCGCGACGGCAGCGAGGCGTACGTAGCGGCGCGAAGCAGGATGCGTCGCTCCCTGGCTGACTTCCTAGAGCCGGTATGATGGCGGGTTCGTGTGCCGACTTGCTCGCCACGATAGAGGGTCTGTAGTCCGTCTATCTCGGCCGCGCGGCACCCGCGAATCCATTACGACGACCAGGAGGAGCCGCCATGACGGCCGCAACGCAATTCGATCAAGTTTCCGTGATCAAACGGGCCAACGTTTACTTCGACGGAAAGTGCGTCTCGCACACCGTGCTGTTCGCCGACGGCACGCGCAAGACGCTTGGTGTGATTCTCCCCGGCACGCTGAACTTCGGTACCGACGCGCCGGAACTCATGGAAGTTCAAGCCGGCCAATGCCGCATTCGCCTCGAAGGTAGCGATCAATGGGCGACGTATAGCGCGGGCCAATCGTTCTCCGTGCCCGGGAAGAGCCGCTTCGATATCGAGGTCATCGAAACGCTCGATTACGTCTGCAGCTACTTGTAGGCCGAGCACCTGTCGCACCGACACGCTCATGCCTTCCTCGACGATGGCGGTCCCTCCCGCCATCGCCCGTGCAATGTCGTTTCGTTACGCGCCTAAGTCGGCTCGTTCGCCCATAGGCTCCGCACCCCAGCCGTCGCAATCGTCCTTGCTTTGAGCGTAGTATGTCGCTCAGCAGGCCAAGCCCTAGGCGACAGACACACCGCATCGCGAGCCCGCCTTATTGCCGCAATAGCGTAAGACCGGCAGGCCGGTGCCATCGAACCGTCTGCGCATTCCCCTGCGAAATGCGGCCGAGCCAAGCGCCGGCCCGCCGTCACCCATGCCACAAGCCTGGGCTGAACATTCGATCGATTCCGTACACGGAGGAGGTGCATCATGCTGGTCGGCGTTCCCAAAGAGATCAAGAACCAGGAATACCGCGTAGGCCTTACCCCGGCGGGCACACGCGAACTCGTGAGTCGTGGCCATCAAGTCCTCGTGCAAAAGGATGCGGGCGCCGCCGTCGGTTTACCCGACGATGCCTATGCCGCAGCCGGTGCAACCGTATGTGGCGACGCACAAGAAGTCTTCGCGCGCGCCGACATGATCATCAAGGTGAAGGAACCGCAGGCCGTGGAACGCGCGATGTTGCGGCCCGGGCAAATCCTTTACACCTACCTGCACCTCGCGCCCGATCGCGAACAGGCCACCGATCTGATCGGCTCCGGCGCCGTCTGCATCGCCTACGAGACGATCACCGGTCCGGGCGGAGGATTGCCGCTGCTCGCGCCGATGAGCGAGGTCGCCGGCCGGATGTCGATTCAAGTCGCTGCGGCGCAGCTCGAGAAACCGCGCGGCGGCATGGGCCTGCTGCTAGGCGGCGTGCCCGGCGTCGCGCCGGGCCACGTGGTCATCATCGGCGGCGGGATGGTGGGGACGAACGCGCTGCAAATGGCGGTCGGCATGGGCGCACGCGTCACCATTCTCGATACGAACGTCGATCGCCTGCGTCAACTCGATCTGACCTTCGGCAATCGCATCATGACGATGTTTTCTAGCGCCCATGCGATCGAACGATGCGTGGCCAGCGCCGATGCCGTGATCGGTGCCGTCTTGATTCCGGGCGCGACGGCGCCGAGGCTCGTGACCCGCGGCATGATTTCGACGATGAAGAAAGGCGCGGTCGTTGTCGATGTCGCCATCGATCAAGGCGGATGCTTCGAGACGTCCCATGCGACCACGCACGCCGAGCCGACTTATGTTGTCGACGGCGTGATTCACTACTGCGTCGCCAACATGCCCGGCGCCGTCGCGCGCACGTCGACGTTCGCCCTCACGAATGCGACGCTCGGGCACGCCATCGCGCTGGCGAACAAGGGATGGAAGCGCGCAATGTCGGACGATCCCCATCTTCGTGCGGGTTTGAACGTGTGCGAGGGACACGTCACGCACGAGGCCGTGGCGAAAGCCCTTGGGCAGCCGTATGTCCCGGCGGAAAACATGCTCGCGTAGCGAGCGAGCGTGATTACCGGCACGGACAGACCTCGACTTATACTTAGCGCTTGCACTTACCCAAACAGCGCCGTGCCCAACGCTTCCCGGCCGGATTCGTCCAAAGCGGATCCTCGTCCCACACCGCCCGAACGTCCAACGCAAGAAGATTGCTGCCACAGCGGCTGCTCGCCTTGCGTATTCGACTTGTACGACGAGGCGCTCGAGCGTTACGAAGCGGCGCTTGCGGCCTGGGAAGCGCGTCAAAAGGCGCGGAAAGCACGTTGACGAGAAACCGAGAATCCATCTATGCCTTCGACCGTTCGCAACTCGCTTGCCTGGATCCTCGATGCATTCGAGCGCGCTCCTACCTACGTTAGAAAGCGGATGTTCGGATGCGATGCAGCCTACATCGACGGGCTCCTTTGCATTGCCGTCGGGGAGCGCGAAGAACCGTGGAACGGCATGTTGGTCTGTACCTCGCAGGAGCACCACGCGGCACTCATGGAAGAGGTCCCCGCCTTGCAGCCGCACCCGATAATCGGCAAATGGCTTTATGTTTCGCAAAACGATCCAGCGTTCGAAACCGTCGTGCAGCAAGTCGTGTCTCTCGTACTAGCGCATGATCCGCGCATCGGCGTCGAGCCGAAACCGAAGCGTAGCCGCAAAGCGGCGCTGCCCTCATGAAACTCAAAATCGGCACCGTCCTCGAACTCGCCGTCAATCTCTTCCTGCCCTGGCTAGTCTATCGACTGACGCTGCCCTCGCTCGGTTCGCTCGGCGCGCTCTATGCCTCGGCGGCGCCGCCGCTCGTATGGAGCCTCGTCGAATTCGCGAAGCTGCGGCGCATCGATGCGCTCAGCGTCATCGTTTTGCTGGGCATCGCGTTGTCGATCGCGGCCATGGCGATCGGCGGCGATGCGCGTGTCCTGCTCGTGCGCGAATCGCTCGTATCGGGCTTGATCGGCGTCGCCTTCCTCGTCTCGCTGCTGCGTGAGCGCCCCATCGTCTACTACCTTGCGCGGGCCGCCATCGCGCGGCAGGAAGCCGATGGCATCGGCCGCTTCGAGCGCGTCTGGAACGAACGAGCGCTCCTTCGTGCAAACCTGCGGATGATGACCGCGATCTGGGGCTCGGCGTTGACCGCGGAAATGCTGTTGCGATGCTGGCTCGCGTGGCATTGGCCGGTCGAACGCTCGCTCGTCGTCTTGCCCATCGTCAGCTACGTCATTTACGGCGTGCTGATGGTCTGGACTTTGTGGATGCAGAAACGCATGCGCGCCCGTGAACGAGCAGCGCGCGAAGCCGGTGAACGATCAGCCGGCCTGCGCGAAGCGCCGTAAGCGAGCGAGGAGACGAGAACGTCGAACCCAAGGCGGTGCGAAGTGCGCTGCCAAACCGCCCCGAGTACCCCATGAAAATCGAACCCGCCATCGTTTCCGCGTTCACGGGCGCCGGCAAGCTCCGTGCGTCGATCAATCTCGGCAACCCCATTCTCGCGAACAAGCACGCCGACACCGGCGAACCGTTCGGCGTCTCGATCGACCTCGCTCGAGCCTTTGCGAAGCGGCTCGATGTCGAACTCGAACTCGTCGTATTCGATACGGCGGGGCAATCGGTCGAAGCAGTCAGCGACGAGCGCGCGGACATCGGATTCTTCGCGATCGATCCGAAGCGCGGCGAAAAGATCGAATTCACCGCGCCGTACGTATTGATCGAGGGCTTCTATCTCGTGCGCGACGATTCGCCGATCCGAACGAACGCCGAGGTCGATCGGTCGCATCACCGAGTCGCGGTCGGCAAAGGCAGCGCCTATGACCTGTTTCTCACCCGCGAGTTGAAATCGGCGCAAATCGTCCGCGCGCCGTCCTCGCCTACCGTCGTGCAAACGTTCCTCGACCAAAATCTGGAGGTGGCGGCCGGCGTCAAGCAACAACTCGAGGCCGATGCGCAACGTACCCCCGGCCTCCGGTTGCTCGATGAGCGGTTCATGGTGATTCGGCAAGCGATGGGCACCCCGAAGTCCCGCGGCCGCCAGGCGGCCGAAACGCTTTGCGCGTTCGTCGAAGAAATGAAGGCATCGGGTTTCGTGGCTCAGGCACTGAGCAGGCATGGAATCGTTGGCGCGTCAGTCGCACCTGCTCAGTAAGTCCGATCGGCTGCAAACAAGGACGATACATCGTTGTATCGCTGCTGAAATAGATCCGCGAACATCCAATGCGTCGTCGCCTGCATTTTTGCTCGTCAGCTAGGTGCCGTGCCCCGAGATCGGTCCCGCCTCGCCGGTCAGGTTCAAGATGCTGTCGACCCACGCAAGGAACGAGGATAACGTGAAATCCGACGATTGATCCGTCCGGAAAGCCTTCATCACGGGCGTATCCGCCGGGTCTTGCCGATTGAGCAAATCGGCAACGAAGGTGCCGACATCAGCATCGATACCATTTTCATGAATGCGCGATCCCGTGAAGCTGACGGCCGTCACCTGGTGGTTATGCATAAAATCGCCGCGGGCCCACGGCATGAAGTATCCGAAATTCGGTAGCGGGTTGAGCGTTTGCTTCAGTAGATCCAATTCCTTCGCGAACATCGCGAGCGAAAGTGCATCCTTGCTCGCATCGTCCGGCGCGGAGATCACGGCCGGGACAAACGCCCGATAGTGATACGCCGCAATGATCGCGTCGCGTTGGTAAGTCGTGTACCCGAAGCGATCGTGAGGGAACGTCTGCGACAACGCGGCATACGCACTGCCTATGTTGTTCGGATCGAAGTAGGGCGAAAGCCGGCTGTTGATCGTGATCATGCCGTTGGGGCCGGTCATATCCCACTCCGCCCGCACCTTGTCGTAGAGTCCCACAGAGGGATGCGCCGACGGATCGGCCCCAAACGGCGTATTGAAGACGGTACCGGCATCGTCGAGCATCGAACTATGCGCTTGCGGTTGCAGCAGGTTGCGCAACGTCGCATAGTTGGCGAGCGCCCCATAGCCGCCGGCGCTCGTCCCATAGACGAGCAACCGGTTCGGCTGGCCGAAGCCGTGGTCGACAAGCCACTGTCCCACCGCTTGCACGTTCTTCAAGCCGCTGTAGTGTTGCACGCGCCACTCGCCGGCCGGCGAAGTGTAGCCGCGCACGGCACTTCCCATATGGATGTCGCCCGTGCAATACGGCACGAATACCTGCGTCCAGTCTTGCGTTTCGATGCGCGGCTCGCCGATGAGGATATGGGCGAGATCCATTCGCACCATCAATGGCGAGAGCAGCGACGACATCAAACTCTGGCTGGCCGTACCGTTCATATAGTTGTGCGGGATGCCGTCCGGATTGAAGGCGCCAAGTCCGGCCTCGGGGCCCGTTGTCGCCGTCTCCGTGCACGTGGCGTAATCCCAGCAAGCCCCGCCGGGCTGCATCATGTACAGCATGTTGCTCGATTGCGCACGATTGATGTAAAAGCGCATCGGCGTCCCGTTTCCGCACGATGCGCCGGTGCTCTCCGGCAACACGACTTCATACCACGAGTAGAACGGAATCGACGGATCCGGTATGACGGTATCCGACGCGCGCGCGTTGAGCGTGGCTCCGATCAAGATGCCGCCGAGACAGACGGCTTTTAGCCACTGCGGTGCAAACATCGTCCCTCCCATTTCGTTTAATCGGCGCGATTCTTTCGGTACAGCCAACGAGCGTGCGCCGCACGGTCAATGCGTATCGGATGAAGCAGCCTGGTCGAACAACTCGACGCGCAGCGCTTGAAGACGCTGTGCGATGACGAGTTGCTGCTGAGCGGGGTCGGGTATCGTCGCTTGAGCTTGCTGGAAAATGGTTCGGCTTCGCTGCGCGTAGGCGAGGTATCGCGCGTCTTGCGCGGGAGACGGTCCCACCGTCTGCGCCGCATACGCGTCCCATTGCCGGCGCGAGGCAGCCAATTCGTCGCTGCGCGCGAGCGGATCCGGCTCGGCGTCGTTCAGCAACGTCGCTGTCATCGCTTCGGCTTGAAGGGGCAAGATTTCGTTGCTGGCGACATGCTCGGGCAACTCGGAAAGAATACGGCGCGCCAAGCGCATCCTTTCGGCGGCGGACATGCGGCCCTTGCCGCTCCCATATTCGCCGACGAGATCGCGAAACCGCGCGAACGCGATCACGCGCTGCATTTGCGCTTCGGCGTCCGATCGCCCCGCGAGCGCTCTGCGCAACGTCGCGAGGTCGAGCGCGCGTTCTGCCGGCCCCGCTTCCGGACGCTGCGTCGGCGTCTCGGCGGTCAGTAGCGCTTGCGAAGCGGCCGTCGTTGCGCCCCTGCGCGCGTGAGCGATCGTATCGGTCGCCGCTTCCGAAGTTTGCTCGTAGCGCCATATCGCGGCGACGATCATGACCGCCGCGACGACCAGCACTCGCCGCCAAAGCGTCGTTGTTGTTTTCACGCCGTGTCCTTGTGAGCCGCGGTGGATGTGGTCTACGTTGTAGGTCGAAACCGCCGCGTCGTCAAAACGGGCACTAAGCGTTCTACTCTAATTTCCAAGCACACAGATTGCGTTCACGCGAATCCGCTCGATGCCCTATGGATAGGGCCTCTTCGACATCCTCGTTCAATGTCGAACGCCCATGGGCACAAGACGACGTCTTGCATATTCCGCTTGATACCGATGCTCGTGTGCCGGCCCTGGCGCAAGCGCGTTTCGGTCGTCGACGGGGACCGTGTCGCCGAGAGAACTCGTTCGCGAGAGGGGGATCGAGGAGACATCGCCGCCGATGCCGCAGTGGTTGACGTTATGGTCGGAAAGCTGCGACGGGATGCGTCGCCGGTTGCGCGAAGAAGAAGGGCGGCCGATGGAGGCCGCCCTCGATATTGCCCCGTAGCCGAATCGTCGATGGCGCGTCAGTGGCCGATCTGCGTGCTGACGCGGTTTTCTTGCTGATTGAGCGTGCGTTGCTCTTGCTTCGTGATATGGCTGTTGTCTTGGTGGGCCATGAGCCGCTCTTCACGGCGAATCTGACGATCGTCGCGGTGCAGCGTCATAGCCTGTGCATGCGACAGCTCACCTTCGCGCACCTCGTTGTGGATGCGGCGATTCTGATTGGCGAGCCGATCGTTGACTTCGTCGCGGCGTGAATGCGCGGCGTCCCAATGAGTCTGCGCCGAAGCCGCGCCGGCAAACGAAAAAGCCAATGCGGCGACGGCCGCGATACGAAAGGCAAGGCGCTTCATGTTCATCTCTCCTGTCGAGTGAGAGCGGCTTCGTGCCGCTTATCCCCTCAACGTCGCGATGACGAGCGCCGATGACCCGAGATGTGTGACTTCTGCAAGCGAATATTTCAAGCGGGCTCGTTCGAGTTCGAAACGCTGGTCGATCCGAACGATACCGTTTCAGCGCGCCGCCTGAGCGCCGGCTTGGCCGCCCATTCGCTTTTCCCAGCCCGATAAGATGCGCTGTTCCAATTCGTCGTAACCGCGGCCGAAATGGTGTCCGCCCGACGTACGGATGACTTCCTGCTTATCGGCCAGCGCCGGGCATAGGGTATCGGTCTCCTGCGCACCGTAGAAGCATTGCACGAGACCGGCAGGAAGACGATCCACCGCCGGCTTCGCGGGCAACGCCTTGTCGCTGGCCGGCATGCCCAACCATCCCGTCACGCGGATCTGAAAATCCGCCGCCGGGGCGAAGCCCAGCAGCGAAACGATCGACACCTTATCGCGTAGCGCCGCGGGCAGCCGGTCATACGCGAACGGCATGACGTCGGCACCGAACGAGTAGCCGATCAACGCAAACGAATTCGCGTGCCAGCGCGCACCGTACACGCGCAACACGCGGGCGAGATCGCGGCTCACCTGCTCGGGCGTCTTCTCGCTCCAGAAATAGCGCAGGCTATCCCAGCCGACGACCGATACGCCGTCCTTGCTCAACTGCTCGCCGATCGTCTTGTCGAGATCGCGCCAGCCGCCATCGCCCGACATCACGATCGCCAGCATCCCGCGCGGATGCGCCGCGGGCAATTCGACAAGCGGCAAATCCGATACGTCCTGCTCCCCGCCGATGTTGGACTGCAAATGCGGCTCGATCAATGCAGCCAGTTGCGCAACGAGCGACGTCGTCTCGGCAAACACGCGCGGCGGCTTGGCCAAGATCGGCGCCATCAAGCGATCGGCGTCCTTGCCGAAGTGAAATCCCGGCGTATCGGCGCCTTCTTTCACCGCCGAGCGTTCGGCCTGCTGTGCCGCGGCAATCGCGCTTTGCGCCGTCACGCCCGTCTCGACGAAGCCGGGCAACGCGCTACCGCGACTGATGGTCGGATCGGGCGGACATTGCGCGAAGTCATGATCGAGCTTCGCTTGCGGATCGACCGCTACGGCCCCCGCAATGGTATTGGCCGGCGCTTGCGCCAGGACGTGCAACGCCAGTGTCGCGCCTTGGCCTGTCCCCGCCATAATCGGTGCGAAATACCGGTCCGATTTCAACTGACGTTCGAGCTGATGACTGACCGCTTCGGCATCGCCGTCGAGATGGCGGCAGGCTTGCCCCGTCGCGGCGAGGTTCGCCGCGTAACGGCCCGTGTCGACGCCGACGGTCAATGCGCCCTGCTCGGCCAATGCATGGGCCGCTTGGGCATCCGCCGCGCTCCAGCCCTTGCCCGCGGAAAACAGCACGACGAAGCCGCGCATGTCGCCTTGCGGCCATTCGACGGTGACCTCGCCGTACCGTCCGCCCGATACGCGCGATTCGGCCGCATGCGCGCCAACCCCGACGCACAACGACGATGCGCCCGCCAGCAAAGCCAGCCACTTAAATTTTCGAAATGCTGCGTGCAGTGTCATGAACGGCGTCCCCCCGCCAAAATTGAAAGGTCGAGCAGCGTCAGGACGGCGCTCGCCCAACCCGATACCGCGAGATAGCGCGGCTCCCAGCGCGGTTGAAACTTCCCCTTGAACGCACGTAAGCCTTGGAAGTTGTAGAAGCGCCCGCCGAATCGCCAAACCAGCGATCCCAGTTGGTGGAGCGGCGAGCCCAACGGCATCGGACGCACGCCGGAAAACGGCGCCACGCCAAGGCTCAAATGGCGATAGCCTTCGCCCTTCAAATACAACGCGAGTTGCACGAACAAATAGTCCATGACGAGCGGCGAGGCGTCGGAGACGTGACGCATGACGCCAACGGTCGCCTCGACGTTCAGGTCGGTCGTCATGAACGTCGTGAACGCGACCGGCACCCCGTTCTGGCGAACGAGCATCACCGGTTGCGCCGCTAGGTAAGGCTCGCTGAAAGCCGCCACGGAAAAGCTCTTTTCGCGCGCCGAGCGGCTATCGAGCCAACTGTCGGAAATTCGACGCAAGAGATCGAGATGCTCGGGCACGGCCGCGGCATCGATGACTTCCGACGTGCAGCCGTCGCGTTCGGCTCGGCGCAGCGAATAGCGCAAGGCGGCGCGCTTCGGCCCGTTCAGATCGAAGGTCTCGAGCGCCAGCCGAGCCTCTTCGCCGAGCTTCATCAGCGTCAATCCCGAGTCCAAGTACAGCGGCAGCGAATCGGCCCTGACCTGATAAAACGCGGCACGTCCCCCGTGTTTATGCGCAAGCATGACAAATTTGCGAATCAGCTCGGCCCACTGATCGCGCGGCCCGACCGGATCGTGCAAAGCCGCCCAGGTCCGGCCGTGCTTCGCGTACATCAAGAATGCTTCGCGCGAATCGGAAAACAGGAAGCTCTTGTCGCCCATCATCGCCAGGCCGGCATCGCTGCGTTCTTGCGCACGAACGATCTTCACGGCGTCGGTCAAGTCTTGCAGGCTCGGATGCACGAAACGTCCGGCCGCCGGACGCAGCAGTTGCCAGACCCCGAAGGCCATCGCGAACAAGCTCGAGGCGAGCATCGCGCGCAGCGATCGCGCGACGGGCTCATGAAACGCGAACTGCCACCATAGATCGGTCCGGTACGGCACATTGCGATAGGCGAAGAACATCACCCAAGCCGCGCAGATCAGCACGATCGCGACCGAGATCAGCCATCCGGGCGTGAACGGCTCCGCGAACAGCGCCGCTCGCCGGCCGAAGCTGCGGCGCGTGGCGAACAGCAGGACGAGCAGCGTCGCGAGCACCCCGGCCTCGACGAAGGCGAGCCCCTTGATGACCGAGAGCACGAGGCTAATTGCCGTCAGGACGACCGTCAGCCACCATGCGGCATCGAGCCTGCGCAGCAAACCGCGCGAGACGAACAGCAGCAATACGCCGAGCACGCCGCTCACCAATTGCGAGCTTTCGAGGGCCCAGAGCGGCACGAGTTCGCGCAGCAGCGCGAGACGGTGCGCCAATGCCGGGGTAGCGCTCGAGACGATCAACATCGAGCCGACCACAAAGGTGATCAAGCACAGAAACAGCGGCGCGAGGCGGCCGATACGCGCGACCTGTCCGAGCGGTAGGCGCTTGCGCAACGCCCTCGCCTCGTAGCCGACCAGCACGGCGGCGGACAACACGAGCGGCAACCCGAAATAGACGGCGCGATAGGCGAGCAGCCCCGCGAGCAGCGACGGCGTCGCGATGTCGTCGCGCAGCGCGAACATCATGACCGATTCGAACACACCGACACCGCCGGGCGTATGGCCCACGATCCCGAGCAACAGAGAGGCCGAATAAACCGCGAGAAAGCTGACAAAACTCGCATGCCCGGCGGGCAAGAAGACCCACAACGCAGCCCCGGCCGCGGCAACGTCGACCACGCCGAACACGATTTGCGAGACCAAGCCGGCGCGCGAGGGCACGTCGAGCGCGATGCGTCGCCAGCGGGTTTGAATGCGTCGGGTGGTCGCACCGCAGTAGGCGACGGCCCATCCCAACATGATGAGGACAATGAGACTACCGATCTGCAGGGCACGCGGCGCGATGTGCGTCATTGCCGAGAGCGGGCCCGTATCCCAGAGCGCGCCCAACGCGCTGATCAAGACGGTCGCCAAGACGAGCGAGCCACTGGAGAACAACGTGAGGCGACCGACTTGCGACGGCGTGACGCCCGCCGCGCCGTAGACTCGGCAGCGCACCGCACCGCCGGTGAGCGCGCCGAAACCCGCGATGTTGCCGAGCGCGGAGGCAGCCGTCGCGCCGATCCACAGCAAAGGCCGCGACACTTTGGCATCGACGTGGCGCAACCCGATTTCGTCGCGTGCAACGAGTGCGACGAAACTGAGCGCTGTGGCCGCAAGCGCGGCGGCCCACCTGCCAGGAGCGATGCAGAACAGTTGCCGGCTAACCGAGTGGTAATCGATGCTCTGCGAGATCTTCTGCAGTGCGAGCAGCAGCAAGACGCAGACGGCAAGCGCCAGCGCAGGCGAGACGAGACGCTTGTAGTGGATGTGGCGCGCCTTCGCGTAAAACGCAGCTACGACCTTCGAACCGCTATCTCGATGACTTCCGTCTTGCATTTTCTTTGGATCGATCGGACAAATCGACAGCGAGCGCGCCGCGACGACGGCATCGGCGTGCCGTTCGTCGAGGCAGCATGGCGGGGACCGCGCCGACCGATCGATATAGCAACTTGTGATCTGTTACAACGCATTAAGCGCGCAATCGGTTGACTCGAGCCCGCCGAAAAAAAACACGCCGCCGCCCGAGCGGCGGGGCGGCGGCGCGATTGAACGGTTGGGCGACGGGCATAGGGGTGCGCTACGAGAATGCCCGTTCGCGCCCTAATCGTCAAACGAATGGCTTGCCTTCGATTTGCTCGTAGACGACCGCCCCGTCCTCTCCTTCGAATTTTTCGACGTAGTTGCGCGCACCGCACATCGGGCAACGGAACAGCAAACCCTGTCCCTCATTCTTGATCACGACGTCCGCCAGTTCCCATTGCGCCTGGCAGCTCTGATTCCTGCACGTAAACACTGTCATTCTCCTGCCTTTTAGTCAGCCTATTCATCGGCCTATCAATGCCCGCCGTTGTTCTCGTCCGCGATCTTACGCGGACGGCTGGTCCTCTGTGCGGACTTGCGAGGGGCTCTTGCGGGTTTCGGTTTGGCGGGCGCCTCCGACGCAGGCACGGATGCGCTCGCTTGCGGCTGCGATGGCGCTTGCGGCTCCGACGCCTGCGCGCCCGTGCCTGCAGCGGTACCGGCATCGGTCCGTGCAGCCTTCTTCGCTGCGGTTTTGCGCGCGCGACGCGGTTTGGCCGGAGCCGGCTCTGCCACTTCGACCGGCAGTTCGGCCTCGGGCGAAGGCGTTTCGAGTGGCTCCTCCGGCTCCTCCCACCATGCTTCGGGTGCGGCCTCCTGCACCGCTATACTCGGTGTCGCGGGTGCGTGTTCGCGCCCCTGCTTGCGCGCGCCCTTGCTCTTTTTCCGGCCTTTATTGCCGGCCGGCTCCGCCGGTGCGCCAAGCTCCGGTGCGGCCGCCTCCGCGGCGGCTTGCCTGGGCGTCTCGGGCGTTGCGCTCTGGCTCGGCCGATAAACGAACGCGCCGGACTTATCGTCGCGACCGACTTCGAGCAAACCGCGCGCTTGCGCTTCGTCGAGCAAATTGCCGAACGCGCGAAAGCCGTAGTACGACTCAGTGAAATCGGGCTTGCGGCGCTTGATTGCGCTCTTGAGCACCGACGCCCAGATCTTGCCGCTTTCGCCGCGCTCGGAGGCGAGCGCATCGAAGGTCTCGACGGCGATCGCGATTGCCTTCGCCTTGCGCGACTCCATTTCGGCTTTCGGCTGCTTGTCTTCGTCGGCCACGCGTTTAGCGGCTACGCTCGCCTCGCGCGCTTCGCGCTTGGCATTTGCGCGTTGCTGCTCGCGCACGAGATCGTCGTAGAAGATGAATTCGTCGCAATTGGCAACCAACAGATCGGACGTCGAATTCTTCACGCCGACGCCGATCACTTTCTTCGCGTTCTCGCGCAGCTTCGAGACGAGCGGGGAGAAATCGGAATCGCCGCTGATGATGACGAACGTATCGACGTGCGATTTCGTATAGCAAAGATCGAGCGCATCGACGACGAGCCGAATGTCCGCCGAATTTTTGCCCGATTGCCGCACGTGCGGGATTTCGATGAGTTCGAAGCTGGCCTCGTGCATCGACGCCTTGAAGCCCTTATAGCGATCCCAATCGCAGTAAGCTTTCTTGACGACGATACTGCCTTTCAGCAGCAGCCGCTCGAGCACCGGCTTGATATCGAATTTTTCGAACTTCGCATCGCGAACGCCGAGCGCGACGTTCTCGAAGTCGCAGAACAGCGCCATGCTGACGCTATCTTGAGGGGAAGCCATAGAGTTCTCCAGCGATCGGGCGCAGTGGTTCTCGAATTTGAAATTGCGCACATGATAGCCGGTTGCGGGTATGGCTTGGCCGCGTTTGTCGCATTGATCGCGTTTATCGCCGTTGGCGCGTTCGTTGCGCCGACGTCCGCCCGGCGAACGTCGGCGCGAGCCATCGGCGCTTCGCCTCCCTCAGCTACGAGGACACAGGCACGGGGGACAAGACAGGCAGCGCCGCCGGCCAGCGCAAACGCTCGACCGTCACATGCCGATTCGGCGCATCGCGGACGAACGCATCGATCGCTTCGCGTATATCCGTATCGATGAAATCGGCGCGCTCGGCATCGATCAGCACGGTCGCCCGCTCCGGAATCTGGGCCAGACAGCGGGCAAGCATTGGCTTGGCGAAGAAGGTGGCATCCTTACGCACCGAGAGGAGGAAGTAGTCGTCGTGCCGCGTCAACACGAACGTACGCGCGAAACTCGCCTGCATCGCGAAGAGCGCACTCGTTGCGATGCCGATCGCAATACCGATCAATAGGTCGGTCGCCAGCACGCCGACGATCGTCGCGACAAACGGCGCGAGCCGGCCCACCCCTTCGCGCGCCGTTTCGACGAACAGCCGAGGCTTGGCGAGCTTGTAGCCCGTCTGAATCAAAATCGCCGCGAGGCTCGCCAGCGGAATCAGGTTCAATACGGCGGTCAGCACGAACACGCTCGCGAGCAGCAGCGCGCCGTGAATGACAGCGGACAAGCGCGTCTTCGCCCCGGCATGCACGTTCGCCGAACTGCGCACGATCACGGCGGTCAACGGCAACCCGCCCAACAACGCGGCCACGATATTGCCGGTGCCTTGCGCCTTCAGTTCGCGATCGGGCGATACGCGCCGGCGCTTCGGATCGATTTGCTCTAGCGCCTCGAGACTCAGCAACGTTTCGAGACTGGCGACGACGGCTAGCGTCATCGCGACCCGCCAAACATCGGGGCTCGCCAGTTGCGCGAGATCGGGCATCGAAACCGCGGCGAACAGTGCGCTTGGCGAATCGAGTGCGGCAAGCACGACACGATGTTCGGCGGGCGTCGCGAGCGAGGGTGCGATTCGGTCGAGCAACACAGTGACGATGATCCCGAGTGCCACCACGGCCAACGGCCCTGGCACGGCTCGCACGAGCCCGTAGCGCTTCGCGCGCGGCGTCTCCCATGCGAACAGCATCGCCACGGACGCGGCGCAAAGCGCGAGCGAAACCGGGAGAATCTTGCCGAACGGGGTCGAGACCGCAGCGGCGTGCGAAACGCCCGCATCGGCGCCGGCAACGAGCCCGGCGCCAAGCGGAATCTGTTTGACGATCAAGAGGATGCCGATCGACGCCAGCATCCCTTTGACGACGGCGGCGGGCACATAGCTCGCGATCCGCCCGGCGCGCAGCAGACCGAAACCGATCTGAAGCGCTCCGGCGATAAGCACGGCGGCGAGAAACGCCGAAAAACTACCGAGCGAAGCAATCGCGGTGACGACGATAACGACGAGCCCGGCGGCAGGGCCGCTGACGCTCAAATGCGAGCCGCTGAGCAATGCGACGACAAGGCCGCCGACGATGCCCGACACGAGGCCCGCGAACGGTGGGACCCCGGACGCGGTGGCGATGCCGAGGCACAAGGGCAGTGCCACCAAGAATACGACGATGCCGGAGAAGACATCGCTGCGCAGCGTCGAGAACGATAGGGACAAGCTCGAATCGGAAGATTGGGGCATGGTCGTGCGAAGACGAATAGCGCCGCGCCGCGAACAGGCGGCGGGCAGTGAATCGGAAAGGATGATCGGCCGGACTGTTCGACGCGGACGTCAACCCTCGGCAATCGCCGCGAAGGATGAACGCGGCGCTTCTTCGGTATCGGTTAGAGACGTGAGCAGCCCTTCGCGCAAGCCGAACACCCAACCGTGGACCGTCGGCGGACGCGGTGCGCTGCGTACGATCGGCGATTCGCGCAGCAGCGCCACCTGCTCGATGATGTTCAACTCCGCCAGGCGGTCGACGCGCGCCTCGAAATCGTCGATGGCACTCAAAGCTTGCCGATGACGATGCGCGAGCTGGCGCAAGCCGGCGATGCGGCGATTCACGACGGGCAGCGCGTCGGAGGGCTCCGATAGCGCCGCGCGCACGCCACCGCAATGATGGTGGCCGCAAATGACGATGTGCTCGACGCCGAGCGCGTGGACGGCGTATTCGACGACGCTCGAGGTATTGCCATCGTCGGACGTATAGAGATTGGCGATGTTGCGATGGACAAAGAGTTCGCCGGGCTGCGCGTTGGTGATGCGCTCGGCGGGGACGCGGCTATCGGAACAGCCGATCCACAGCACGCGGGGCTGCTGGCCCTGCGCGAGTCGTTCGAAAAAACCGGGATCCCGGGCCGTCGCCTCTTGCGACCATGCGCGATTGGCGAGCAGCAGCCGCTTCGCGTAGTTCATCGATTTCCTCCTGCCGTAGTTCCATAAGGGCACGGACATCATTCTTTCAAATGATTTCCGCATCTCTTACGAAAATCTTACGAACAAAAGGTTCCAAAAAAAATCAAAAAAAATCCCGTTAGGCGTTTTCGCTCGCCCCTCTGATCGCGGAATAGCGATCGATATCGGTGCGCAGCGTCCAGCCTTGGCTTTTCCAGAAAGCTGCGGCGGCGTCGTTGTGTTTGAAGATATCGATATGGCTTTTGCGTATGCCAAGCGCATCGAGCGCGGTTAAGCAACGTTCGACTAGCGCGCGGCCGATTCCCAGACGGCGATGGGCAGGAAGCACGACGAGGTGTTGAAGATAGCCGCGGCGGCCGTCGTGGCCGCACATGAGGCATCCAACAATGCCAGCGTCGATCTCCGCGACAAAGCTCAGGCCAGGGTTGCGCTCGAGGTATCGGGCCGTCGCCTCTCGGGAATCGGCATCGCGCAGCGACACGCCTGGGGTCGCGCGCATAAGAGCGATAACGGGGTCGTAATCGCCGATTTGCATGGGGCGGAAGGTAACGTTCGAGGCGCTATGCGGATTCATCGTTCAGTGTTTTTTGCATCGGGGAATGAGGGTGACACAAGCATCCGTCGCCGGCTTATCTCCCCTCGCCTCGGACGAAGCATGCATCATTACGGTGAAGATAACGCGTTTGGATGAACGCACGACCGCTCGACAGCGCCCCGAAAATCGCTAACAATCCGCCACCCTTGAATCGGACGGCAAACGAAAAATGAATCCGAAACGCTTATTGCTCGTGTCGACGCTAGCACTGCTGATGCTGCCGCTGGCTGCGCTCGCTGTGGTCAAACCGCTTCGCGTCGTTGTACCGTCATTGATGCCGGGAATATCATGCCCGCGCCCTAACATGTGCACCGACAGCGTCGCACAAATCGAAGAGGCGCAACAACTGTACGCTGACGGAATCGCGAAGGCAGCGGCCGCGGTCGGCCCATTTCAACGGGTGCCCCGGGTCGTATTTTGTACGACACCTTCCTGTGCCGATTTGTTTGGACTTGGGCGGCGTGCGGCCGAAACGGTGGGTGACTTCGGACTGATTGTTGCGCCTCGTGGCTGGAAGACATTTTATCTGGCGCACGAGTTGATCCACTATCGGCAAGCGGAATCATTGGGCAATCTGGCCGTCGCCACGAAGCCGAAATGGCTGATCGAAGGCATGGCGTATTCGTTGAGCGCAGACCCTCGGCGTCCGCTAGCCGCCCCCTTCGAACAATGGCGCGCTCAGTTCGAAACATGGCACGTAGGCTTGGGTGGCCGAGATCTATGGGACGCGGCGAGGAGCGTGCCTGCTTACTGAAACGCCCCCACGTCAGCGCGGGTTTACAGGCGCGCGGTAGCTGCGCGAACCGGCAGCCCCGTTTCGCGCACGGCGCGTTGTCGTCCAATCTGCAACAGCGCGATACTCGCTAAAATCAACGCGACAGCCGCTAGTTCCAGCACGCCAACACGTTCGCCGGCGACCCAGCCTATGAGCAGCGCTACGGTGGGTGTGATGTAGGTCGAGCCCGAAGCCGCTACAGCGCCGAGTTCCCGGAGCAAGTAGTAATAAATCAAGAACGCAACGCCGGTGCCTAGAATGCCCAGGCCCACCACAACACCGGCGGTTGCACGCCAATCCTGAAGGATGCGTGCCATCCCCGAGGCATTCGTCGACGCCGCTAGCATGACTAGGGCCAATCCCATCTGCCACGTGACCAAGGCCAAAGGCGGAAGATTGAAGGGGGACAGGAAACGGCGGACATAAACGTACGACAGCCCGAGGATGATCGCGCCTGCCAGCATCCAGAAAACACCGGCAAGATCGATAGGATTGTCTGCCCCTTCCCAGGGCCGAGCGATCAGCACAATGCCGGCGAAGCCGAGCACCACGCCTGCCACCATCAATCCATTCACTCTTTCCGTTCGTAGGAACAGTAACGAGAAGATTGCCGTGAATATCGCGATAGAGCCACCTAGGACGCCGGCGATGCCCGACGGGAGCAGCGCGGTGCCTTTCACAATGGCCACGTAGTAGAAAGCTGTCGCGACGGCCGCCATGACGAAAAAATGCGGCAGATGACGAAGCTGGCTACGGTGAATGACTCTCTGGTGCCATGCGGCGAACGCCAGTGGTAGGAAGCCGAAAAACACCCGCAATAAGGCGATCTGCATTGGGCCGATCAACGCCGTGGCCCATTTCATGTAAATAAAGTTGGATCCCCAGATGAGGCCAAGGAGCACGAAAGAAGCTTTGGTCAGTTTCATCGTATTCCTTGCCGGCCGGTCGCGTTGATCCTCAGTTAATCAAAGCCTAGCAACCGCCGATAGAATAAAAGCGGCATCGCCGTGGGACACGCTGGCCGCGACGCGGCGGCTCATCGCCCAACTCGAGCCGGCGAAGCGTAGCGATAAGAGCGGACTCACAGGCAGAAACCGCAACGCGCCGAGAAACCCGCGCCCCGGGGCGCCACTTTAGATTGCGCCGACCATCCCCCCAGTTTCCCTACTGAAACGCCACCTCCGCAAAACTCCGCAGTTTCCGGCTATGCAGCCGATCGAGCCCGTTCATTCGCAACAGCTCCATCGCCTTCACGCCGATCTGCAAATGCTGGTCGACCTGCGCACGGTAAAACTGATCGGCCATGCCCGGCAACTTCAACTCGCCGTGCAGCGGCTTATCCGACACGCACAGCAGCGTCCCATACGGTACCCGGAATCGAAAACCGTTCGCGGCGATCGTCGCGCTCTCCATATCGAGTGCAATCGCACGGCTTTGCGAAAGGCGCTGCACCGGTTCGCGATGGTCGCGCAATTCCCAGTTGCGGTTGTCCACGCTGGCCACCGTGCCCGTACGCATCACGCGCTTGAGTTCCGCGCCTTCGAGCTTCGTCACCGATGCGACGGCACGCTCGAGCGCCACCTGCACTTCGGCCAGCGCCGGAATCGGCACCCAGAGCGGCAAGTCGGCATCGAGCACGTGATCCTCGCGCACATAACCGTGGGCCAGCACGTAATCGCCGAGCCGCTGCGTATTGCGCAGGCCGGCGCAGTGACCGAGCATCACCCAAGCATGCGGGCGCAACACCGCGATGTGATCGGTGATCGTCTTCGCATTGGACGGCCCCACCCCGATGTTGATCATCGTAATGCCGCTGCCGTCGGCACGCTTCAAGTGATAAGCCGGCATTTGCGGCAGCCGTGTCGGCGCCGTCCCTTCGTCGGGCTGCTCGCCGAGATTCGCGTTGTACGTAACGACGTCGCCGGGTTCGACGAACGACGTGTACTCGCTTCGGTACGCACGCAACTCTTCGTCGTCCGTATGCGCCATCAATTGACGGCCGAGTTTCGTGAACTCGTCGATATAGAACTGGTAGTTCGTATAGAGGACGTAGTTCTGAAAGTGCGTAGGCGACGTCGCCGTGTAATGCTTCAGTCGATGCAGCGAAAAATCGACGCGTGGCGCCGTGAACAAGGCGAGCGGCAACGGCTCGCCGGGCAGCGGTTCGTACGTGCCGTTGACGATGCGATCGTCGAGCGCGGCCAGATCCGGCGTATCGAACACGTCGCGCATCGCCATCAAGCGCTCGCGCCCGAGATCGCCTTCGAGGTGGATCCCCTCGGCGAAGGCGAAGTGAATCGGAATCGGCTGCTGCGATACGCCAACTTCGATCGAGACATGATGATTCTTAGCCAGCAAGCGCAACTGCTCGCGATAGTAGTTGCCGAATAAATCGGGGCGCGTCACCGTCGTCTCGAATACGCCGGGCCCCGCGACGAACCCGTAGGAGCGGCGCGAATCCACGTGCGTGTTCACTTCCGTGTGCAGGCGCACGAACGGGTAGCAAGCGCGCACACGCTCGTGGAACGGCTCGTTGCGCCGGTAGCGGGCGAACGCGTCGCGCAGGAACGCCGCGTTCGCTTCGTAGATCTCGGATAGACGCGCGACGGCGTCGGTGGCGTCCGTGAACGCCTCGGTCGGGAAATCGGTAGGATGCATCGCGCGCGCGTGCTGTGCGTGTTGTGTCAGATCGTTTTTCATCGTTCGCTTCGCCTCGTTCGTTGCAACGACATTACCACGAAGCGCCGTCATCCGGCCCTCTCGCCGCCCACCGCCGCGTGCGCCCGCACGCGGTGCTCGATCGGCGAGCGAGGCGCCGATCGGAGGGGCGCATTTGCTAGAATTCAGGGATCTTCCGGAGACCCATCATGAAGCCGTACTTTTCCGCCGCCGTTTGTGCCGCGTTAGCCGCCGCCAGTTTCGCGGCCGCACCGCGCCTCGCGCTCGCGGCGCCCGCCGACGACGCGCAAGCGCGCGAGGCGCAGCGTGCCGCCAACGAGGCCGCCGGTTTGCCCGACCTCACCAAGATCAATCGTCCCGCGGCGCAGGTGACCTCGAAAGTCGATATCAACGACGTTCCGCGTAAGCCGAGCTTCCACGAGAAAAGCCGCAACGGCACCGAAATCACCGAGTATCGCGATCGCGGCAAGCCGGTCGAGATCGACGTCCACTCGAACTTCGGCACGCACTACCAAATGAGTGCTTCGCCGGACACGTCGCCCCAGGTCCACAGCAGCGCCCAACCGAGTACGCGCCTGCCGTCGATCGGCCTGCACTACTAATCATCGCCCCGCTCGGCAAGCCGCGCGCGGGCCGTCCACGGCCGCACGCGCGGCGGCCACGTGCGGCCTGCCGCTGCCGCCGCACGCCGCCTCCGTTCAATCGCACTCGAAGCTCTTCGCATGGCCGTCTTTACCGTCGTCAATGAAACCGATCTCGCGCACTGGATGCGCCACTACGATCTCGGCGATGTCGTCGATTTCCGCGGTATCCCCTCCGGCATCGAAAACAGCAACTTCTTTTTGACGACCACGCGCGGCGCCTATGTGCTCACGATCTTCGAGAAGCTGACGGCCGAGCAGTTGCCGTTCTACCTCGAACTCATGCGCCACTTGGCGCATCACGGGGTACCCGTGCCGGATCCCATGCCGCGCACCGACGGTGCGCTGTTCGGTCTATTGCACGGCAAGCCCGCCGCGATCGTCACCAAGCTGCCCGGTCGCGCCGAACTGTCGCCCGGTGCCGAGCATTGCGCGGAAGTCGGCCAGATGCTCGCCCGCATGCATCTGGCCGGACGCGATTTCAAGCCGTATTTGCCGAATTTGCGCAGCCTGCCGTGGTGGCAAGAGACCGTGCCGCAGGTGCTGCCCTTCCTCGCGGATGCGCAGCGCGACCTCTTGACGTCCGAACTCGCTCATCAGTCCGCCTTCTTTGCGTCGGTCGATTATGCGGCGCTGCCGGGCGGCGCCTGCCACTGCGATCTGTTTCGCGACAACGTGCTGTTTGCGCCGGCTTCCCCGGGCACGGACCACACCGTCAGCCTCGGCGGCTTCTTCGATTTCTACTTCGCGGGCTGCGACAAGTGGCTGTTCGACGTGGCGGTGACGGTCAACGATTGGTGCGTCGATCTTGCAACCGGCGCGCTCGATTCCCAGCGCACGAATGCATTGTTGCGTGCGTACCAAACGGTGCGGCCGTTCACGGCCGAGGAGCAGCGCCATTGGGCCGACATGCTGCGGGCGGGGGCGTACCGGTTCTGGGTGTCGCGCCTGTACGACTTCTATCTGCCCCGGGCGGCCGAGATGCTCAAGCCGCACGATCCCACCCATTTCGAACGCATTTTGCGCGACCGGCTTGCCGGTGTCGCTCCGATGAGTGCGTCAACGCCATGCAACTAACTGAAGTATCCGCAAAGACCGGCTATGTCTGGTACCGGCAAGGTATTTGGCTGTTTCGTCGAAACCCGCTCGGGTTTCTGACGATTTTCTTCACGTATCTGCTGGCGATGATGGCGATATCGCGGATTCCGCTGGCTGGCGCGGTGCTGTCGCTCGTGCTGATCCCGGGCATGGCCGTCGGCTTGATGACGGCCTGCCGAGATACGATTGCCGGGAAAATCGTATTCCCCACCGTACTGCTGGATGGATTCCGGTCTTACGGCGCGGCCGGCGCGGTGCGCCTGCTCGAACTCGGCGGCTTTTACGTCGTGGCGATCGTGCTGATTGTTGCGGGGTCGTCGCTCGTGGATGGCGGCGTGTTTTTCAAGCTGATGATGGGCACGGGGCCGGTTTCTTCCGACGCGCTCGTCGCCACCTCGCTCGCTCTGACGGAACTTGTGGTGATCGCCTGCTATTTGCCGGTGGCGATGCTGTTCTGGTTTGCACCCGTCTTGACGGTGTGGCACGATGTCCCGCCCGTCAAGGCGCTGTTCTTCAGCTTCGTCACGTGCTGGCGCAACCGAGGCGCCTTCATCGTGTTCGGCGCCTTGTGGCTCGTCACCGCGATCGTGGTGCTGTTCGGGATCTTGGCGCTGATGATCGCCATCGGCGCGCACGAGTATGCGTTCACCGTGCTATATCCGGCCACGGTCACGCTGTCGGCCGCACTCTACTGCTCGTTCTACGCCACGTATCGCGGCTGCTACGGTGTCCAAGAAACGAACACCGGAAACGGCGCCCCGAAAACGCCCGGCGTTTAATTCACGGCGGCTCGCGCGATCGCCCGGTTCCGAGCGATCAGCGTGCGATTTGCCAGGAGGGATGCGCGACCGCGGCTTCGCGGTCGAGCTTGCGCATGCGGAACTCGAGATCGTACAGATCGGAGGCTTCGGCAAGGTAAGCGTCGTTGCGCGCCTTTTGGCGTGCTTCGGCCGTTTGGGTCAGAAGAAGGAACAGGCGGCTGAATAGGAACATGATGACCTCGTGCAGTAGTAGGTGTTAACACCTAAGCGATAACCCGCATTATAGGGAAAACCCTAGACCTGCGCTAGGGGGATCCGAGGCTGTGGTTTTTCCGCATCACCGAAAGACGTCATTGCCGCTGGGTTGGCCGCTCAAGTGGCACCGTTATCGCCCCGCTACCCGGCGCGCGGGGGCGGGCTGACGTCGGCGCAGATCGCGCAGGAAAGCCCAGATCCATTCGCTCGCATCGGGCCCTTTTTCGGAATGGAACGGCACGGCCTCGTCGCCGCCGGCCCAGGCATGTCCCAGACCGGCGACGCGGCAGACCCGCAGCAGGCACCGGCCGTTCATCGAGTAATCCTGGATCTGCGCGTCGCCCGCTTGCGTCTCGCGCGCCGCGCCTGCCGTCCAAGCGCCCGTGCGGTCGACAAAGCCGTTCAAGCGAAGAAACGCCAACCCGAGCTGCTCCGCATTCTTCGGGGCAACGACCCGATCGGCTTCGCCGTGAACGATGATGGCCGGCATCCCGGGATAGTGCGCGACATCGACGATTGCGTCGACGAGTGCGATGGGATCGCGCCGCACGCCGCGCCGCATCACATCCATCGCCGTCATGCCGGAATGGGCCTCGCCCAGCGCCGGTGCAGAATGCAGCGCGATGCCGGCGAACCGGTCGGGATAATTGAGCGCGAGCAACGCGGCCAACCCCGCGCCCGCGGATAGTCCGGCCAAATAAACCCGCTCGGGATCGACGCCGTGGTGAGCAATCAGCGAATCGACGAGCGAGACGACCGCTCGCGCTTCGCCTAGCCCAGCCGTCTCGCGATCGTCGTACCAATGCCAACATCGATGCGCGTGCGCGTGTTTCGACTGTTCGGGATAGACGACGGCGAACCCGTGCTCGTCCGCCACGACATTCATGCGTGTGCCCATCGCAAACTCGTCGATCGTCTGTTTGCATCCATGCAGCATGACGACCAGCGGCATGGGGCCTTTCGCGACTTTCGGCGGCACGTACAAGCCGTAAGACAAATGGTTGACGAGACGGCCCGGCACCGGCGGAGCCGAGTGGTACGAGCGGGTCCATTGACCTTTCGTCCAGGCGCCGGTGCGGGGGCGAACGAGCGACTCGCGCGCTTCGGGTGCGCCGGGCGCGTCGCGTTTGGCGGCGCGTCGCACCGGATCGGCACGTGGGCGGCGCTTCGGTTTCGGCTTTGTCACCTGCTTCAGGTACTCGGCCTGTGCCTTGGGAACGCCCGACATCATGCGTTTGAAACCCTGCAGCCAAAGTTTGGTCAAGCTCTTGGTCATTGGACGTGGCTCGCTAAAAGGGGACAGTTAAACAGTGCGGCGCAGTGTTATGACGCAATGCACAATATACCCTCTTCGCATGTTGCTGCCCCGGCGTCGCTCGCACCAACTGGGACGCGTACCGCGTGCGCGGGCGCACGTGCGGGCGCCACCACGAGCCGCGGTGCCTCGTTATACTGTCCCTTCACGCGCCGGCTGTCGCCTTTTCGGGCCGCTCGCGCGTTAAGCAAATAGGAGTTGTGCGGTCGAGTTGTCCGGCCGTGCCCAATATGTACGATCTGCCTCTTCACCTCTGGTTTTCGATTACGCGCCTCGGCGGCGCGGGCCTGACCTTGCCGCTCGCCATCGCGATTGCGCTTTGGCTCGCGCTCGGTTATTCGCGGCGCCTCGCCCTCGGGTGGCTCGTCATCGTCGGCGCGGCGGCCGGCGTCGTCACGCTCACGAAGATCGCGTTTCTCGGCTGGGGCGTCGGCATTCGCGAATGGGATTTCACGGGCGTCAGCGGGCACGCGATGCTGTCCACGGCCGTGTACCCCGTCGCGTTCTTCTTGACGCTGCTGCCCACCCGCACCAGCGTTCGGCTGGCCGGTTTCGCCTGCGGCTTGGCGGCTGGGCTCGCCGTCGGGCTGTCCCGCGTCGTGCTCAGCGCTCACTCGCCGTCCGAGGCCGTGGCCGGCTGCATCGTCGGCGCACTCTCGGCCGTCCTGTTCGTTTGGTGGGCTTGGGACGCCAAACCCAGCAAGCTGTCGGCCGTGCCGGTTGCGGTCAGCCTATTGATGCTGACGGCGGCGCTGCACGACGTGCGGGTGCCGACGCAGTATTGGATCACGCATATCGCCCTGCATCTATCCGGCCGCGAGCGGCCTTACATTCGCGCCCGTTGGAAAGCGGGACATCACATACCGCACTCGATCCCCGCCTCGCCAATGGGCCACAGCGCGGCGCTCCCATCCCCTTTCGCCTGATCCGTCCCCGCCGGTAATCGGGCCGCACCGGTTGCCGATCCGCGTTCTTGCCCGGCTTGCTGCACCATAGGTGCGACCCTATGTCCGTCATCGGCCAATGCGTTATTACCTTCGGTATATTACGATGTCGGTTTCGGTCCCTCTTCGTCCTCACGCTCATGAACGCACGCATGACTGCCGTCCGCCGCCGGCTTCGCACCCTCGCGCTTTGCACCGGTGCGGTCGTGGCCCTTTGCGCCCAGAGCGCCGCTCGCGCCGATGAACTCGTCGTATCGGCCGCCGCTAGTCTGACGAATGCCTTCCGGGAAGTGGCGACCGCGTTCGAACAAGCGCATCCGAACACGAAGGTCGTGCTCAATTTCGGCGCCTCCGACGTGCTGTTGCAGCAGATCGTCAACGGCGCGCCCGCCGACGTCTTCGCGTCCGCCGACGAAACCGCGATGGACAAGGCCGTCGAGGCGAAAGCCGTCGTGCCCCATACGCGGCACGATTTCGCGACGAATTCGCTTGTCATGATCGTGCCTGCCGATAGCCGCCTGAAAGTACCGTCGGTGGGCGAAACGATTGCCTTGCCGCAGGTGAAGCGCATCGCCGTCGGCGATCCGGCATCGGTGCCCGTCGGGCGCTATACCAAGGCGGCACTTCAGCAGGAAGGCACATGGGACGCCGTTAGCGCCAAAGCCGTACTGGCCGCCAATGTGCGGCAGGCGCTCGATTACGTGGCGCGCGGCGAGGCCGACGCCGGCTTCGTGTACAGCACGGACGCCGCGTTGATGCCGAAGAAGGTCAAAATCGCGGCGACCGTGCCGACCGCCCAGCCCGTGGCCTACCCGATCGCGCAAGTGAAAGGCAGCGCGCACGCCGCGCAAGCCGATGCATTCGCGGCCCTCGTGCTCTCGCCGCAGGGCCAAGCCATCCTAGCCAAGTACGGCTTCAAGCCGCCGGCAGGCCGTTGAGCGACGAGATTCGGATCGCTCGTATCGTTTGGATCGTTCGGATAGCCACCCGCCATGCAAGACGCCTGGATTCCGCTTGCGTTATCGCTCAAGGTCGCCGGATGGGCGACGGCGCTCGATGCGCTGCTCGGCGTCGCCGCGGGCCTCGCGTTGGCGCGCTGGCGTTCGGGCGCGCGCGACATCGTCGACGCCTTGCTGACGCTGCCGCTCGTCATGCCGCCGACGGTGCTCGGCTACTACCTGCTCGTGCTGCTCGGCCGCCGCGGCCCGATCGGCGCGTGGCTCGATACGTTCGGCGTGCGGCTCGTCTTCACGTGGGAGGGCGCGGTGATCGCCTCCATGCTTGCGGCGTTTCCGCTCGTGCTCAAATCGGCGCGGTCCGCCTTCGAGGCCGTCGATCCGCAATTCGAACACGCGGCAAGAACGCTCGGCATTGGCGAAACCGCCTTGTTTTTTCGCGTGACGTTGCCGCTCGCGGCGCGCGGCATTCTCGGCGGAGCGCTGCTTGCGTTCGCGCGCGCGCTCGGCGAATTCGGCGCCACGCTCATGATCGCCGGCAACCTGCCGGGGCGCACGCAAACACTGTCCGTCGCCGTCTATTCGGCCGTGCAGGCAGGCGACGATCATACGGCGAACGTGCTCGTCCTGATCACCTCCGTCGTTTGTGTGATCGTGCTGCTCGTGGCCGGGCGGCTCATCCCGCAGCACAAGCTATCGATGTCGCAGTAGCTCAGGACATTGGCCATGACGTTGACCGTCGATATCCGCAAAACGCTCACCGCGCGTGAACGTCGCTTCGAACTGTCCGTGTCGTTCACGGGAAGCTGTCAACGCATCGTGCTGTTCGGGCCGTCGGGGGCGGGCAAAACATTGACGCTCAAAGCCGTGGCGGGGCTGCTCAAGCCCGACGCAGGGGCCATCACGCTTGGCGGGGCACCGCTGTTCGATGCCGCGCGCGGCATCGATATCCCCACGCGGGAGCGCGCAGCCGCCTATTTGTTTCAGGACTACGCGTTGTTTCCGCATTTGAACGTGCGGCAAAACGTCGGCTTCGCGCTGCGGCGCGGCTGGCTCAATCCGCGCTCGCGCGAAAGCTCGCGCGAAGTCGAGTATTGGCTCGACGCCTTCGATTTGACGGCCGTCGGGAGCAGCTATCCCGCGCAGCTATCGGGCGGACAAAAGCAACGCGTGGCGCTCGCGCGCGCGCTCGTCGCCGAACCGCGGATCCTCCTGCTCGACGAGCCGTTCGCCGCGCTCGACGCCGGCATGCGCGAACGGATGCGCCGCGAACTATCCGATCTGCAAACGCGGCTCGATATTCCGATGGTGCTCATCACGCACGACGAAGCCGATGTCGCGGTATTCGGCGATCAAGTCGTTCAGTTGGCGGGAGGCAGCGTGCAAGAAGTTGCCCACTACGAAGGGTTCACGGCTCGCAACCTGCCGCGCCGATAAACGCCGTTTCGGGATGCGGCCAAAGGCTCGGGCCGTCTGACGCACTCACTCGGCGGTGCCGAGAATGACGCTCGATGCCTTGAAAACGGCCACTGCCCGTTTTCCCTCGGCAAGGGCCAGCGTGGCGGCGCTCTCGTTCGTCACCACCGCCGTGACGACGGTCGAATCGAGATCGGGCGATGAGCCCGTCGCACCTTCGAGCGCGAGCGAGACTTCCGTGTTCACCGCGCCGCGCGTGACTCGCGTCACCACCCCGCGCAGTTGATTGCGAGCGGATAAGCGCAGCGGTTGCCCTGCATCGGCGTCATCGGCCATCAGCATCACCCACGATGCCTTCACGAGCGCAAACGCCGGTGCGCCCACCGCTAGGCCGAGCGTTTCCGTGCTTTCGTGCGTGACCACCGCGACGATGGTCTGCCCGCCCGGTAGCGCCAACGCTATTTCGTCGTTGACACTGCCGCGCGTCACGGCCGACACCGTGCCGTAGAGCTGATTCCGAGCACTCGTTTTCATGCCGATTCTCCCGATCAATGCCCAATCGCCGGCGAAATGCTCGATCGCCGCGCTCGCCCGTTCGATGAACTTGCCGTGTTCGCGCTCGATCGCATGGAACGTTTCGATGAGGCGGTGAGCACGCGGGGTCAGCGTCGTGCCGCCCCCGCCCTTGCCGCCCGCTGCTCGCATGACGAGCGGCTCGCCCGCAAGATTGTTCATCGCATCGACGGCGTCCCACGCGGCCTTGTAGCTCACACCCACCGCCTTCGCCGCGGACGTGATCGATCCCGTGTCGCGAATCGCAGCCAGCAGCGCAATGCGCGCCGCGCCCCCGAGCGTTTGCTGCCCCGCTCGCAGCCAGAGCGAGCCGCCGAGTTCGAGCGGGGCGCCCGAGCCCTCGCCGATGACGGATTGGGGCGGGGTCGGGGGACGATCGCTCATGAGGGCAAGCCGCGCGGCGCAGGCAGAGGGAGGCAGACGGAGATAGAGTCGGCATTATAGGCGCCGGTCTCATCGCCGAGCGGATAGACGTGCTGCTACGTGTTGCGCACGATCTTGGGTTTGCCCAACGCCTGCAACAACCGTTCGCCTTCGATGGCGGACCAGCGGTTCACCGCCTCGCACCAGCCTCGCGCGAAGCCGTGCTGGTAGGGGGGCACGTCGAGCGCCTCGAGAAAATGCAATGCCGCCGTGGCATCGCTGCCGTCTCCCAGCACGCTTTGGATCCGGCCGAGCTGCTTCGCGACTTCGCGCCGTGTCTTGCGCGACGCCAGCGATTCGAAGAATTCCAGCGTGTAACGCAGACGTTTGGCTTCGATGCGCCGGCGATGACGCTCGGCGGGAGTCAGGGTCGTCAGTGCCGGCTTCGCAATCAGGCGTGCGTAGTGCTTGCGCACCCGCTTGACCGCATAGCCGACAAGCGGCTTATGCGCCATCGCGGCCGGCCCTGCCGAAAAGCGCCGAGCAGCCAGCCAATGCAGCCAAGCCAGGGAAAGCGCGGCGTAGCGGCGAGTCCGCAAGGCGGCGCGTACCTGCGCGCGCGCTTCGTCTCGCGACGCCACGGCTCGTGCTTGGAGTGGCGCCCAGGCCGAGGCATCGATATCAGCCTCGGCCAGCGCGGGCAGCGTGGCATCGACGAAGACGTCGAGATCGCGCGCCCGACCGAGCAAGCCGCCAAGCCAATCGAGGTCGGGGACCATCGCACGTTTCCACGTTTCGTCGGCCCAGCGCGGGAACGTCTTAAGCAAGGTTTTCAATCGGCGCAAGGCGACGCGCATCTGGTGCACGTATTCCGTATCGCCACCCGTATCGCCGCCCCTATCGTCGCGCACGCCGGCGTCGTTGCCGAACCACTGCCGCGCGATACTCGCCCCCGCTACGATCAACGCGTCGTGCGGCGTCTTGGCATGGGACAGATCGATGCGCGCCGCACGCACGGGCTCATCGCCTGCGGCGCGTGTACAGGCACTCGCATAACCGTCCGTCAGCGTCGGGAAAACGGGCAAGACATCGGCCAAGGCGGTCGCGGCCGCAAACAGCACTTGCACCGTCGACCATTCCGTCCGGGCTCGCTGATCGAGTACGGCATCGGTGGCGTGAGGTCCGTCGGCGCGCCCGCGTGCGTCGGTTGCCGGCGTCGAAGCCGCTTCGCCGTCGTCCGTCTCGGTCGAAGAGGTTGAAGAGGTTGAAGAGGCTGCGGAGGCCGCGCCGCGCGATGGACCGAGGTACGCGACGAGCCGCAATTCGCAAAACGCGATCGGCACCGGGCGTCGGTCACGCGACGGGGCCGGCGCAGCCGAACCTCGCTCGCCACGGGCGGAGGAATCGGTGCAATCCGAGGAGGGATCGTCGGTTGCATCAACGGTATCCGCGGTATCGAACGCCGCGCGAGCATCACGGAGTTCGATGTCGACGACGCTGTCGTCAGGCCCGGTCCATCGCCAGACACCACGCCGGGCGATCAGCGCGGGAGATGGCGCGAGTTCGCCGGCTTTGCCGAGCACATCCTTGAGCGCTCGCGGCAGCGCGTCGCTGAACGCGAGCGGCGTCCCCGGTTCGAGCGGCGCCTCGCAGACGGTTTCGCTTCGCCAAACGCCGGGCGTCAAGGCGTGCATGCGCATGGCCTTCACGCGCCGCGCCCCGTCCGGAGCCGACGCGAGCAAAACGCGCCACCCGCCGCGCGGTTCGATGAACGCGCGGACCGTCGACATCTCGAAGGCCTCGGTCTGCGCCGCCCCGGGCATTCTGCTCAGTGCATCCGCAATCGCTGTCGCCACGTCCGGCTGCTGCGCGGTGCTCCCCGCGGCGGCATGGCGACGCGCTGCTGCCCGCCTTGGCTTGTGAGTAGCGCGCTTACCGGCGTCCGCTTGGGCCGCGATGCGATCGACTGCCTTGGCTGCCGGCCCCGCCGCGAGGGGGCCGGCCAGCCATTCGCTTGCGGCCGCGGGCTCGACCGCAAGCACGAGTTCGACGGTATCCGACATCCCTGCTCCCCAGCTCGATTGCAGCGTCCATGATATACACGCTAGCCGCCAGGGACATCCACGCAACGTGAGCCGGCCGTTCCGTCAGACCTACGCAAACCTGCTCATTGCTGAGCAAATCCGCCGCTGACTTCCTGCTTCACCGAGGCCGGTTTCACTCGGGCCGCAAGACCCGAGCCAGAGCCTTCCTCTCCACAGGCTGCAACCGTGGAACTCA
>NZ_JBQCIV010000153.1:0-32299 GCF_051953405.1 Trinickia sp.
CCCGTCAGCGCCCGCTGGTGCGGCAGCCGCCACGCCGGCAGATTCGACGAATTCATCACGCGGCCGATGACGAGAGGATGGTCAGGATTGCCGTCGACCCAACTTACGATCACCTCGGATCCGATTCGCGGTAGGGCGCTCATGCCTTGACTGCCGCCCGCCCAGCCGCTCGATACGCGCACCCAGGTTGTGTACTTGCCTTCTCGGTCCCAATGAAACTGAAGCAGAACACGACCGTACTCGTCCGTGTAGAGGCTTTCGCCGCTCGGCCCGACCACGGTCGCCGTCTGCGGCGCCAGAATGCGGGTTTGCACGCTGTTGTATCCCGGCATCGGCCGCCACCGCGTGCGTTTTTTTACACAGGTGAAGCGATTGCGGTAGGTCGCCGGTACGCCCACGCCTTGCAAGTAATTGTTCGTCGCCGTGTGGTGCGCGAATACGATCAGGTATTCGTCGTCGTGGCGCTTACCGCCGATCGAGCGACCGAAGTGGTCACGCAACTTAAACCAGCGCCCCGGCATCACATAGCGGCTGTTTCCGCTCGCTTCCCATTGCTGGGCGATTGCCTCGACGGCATCGATACGTCGCCACACTTGCTCCTGGCCGTCGTCCGTGTTGCGATGCCCGTGTGCCCCAACGTACTCGTACCATTCGAACTTTTGCGCATTGGCGTCTTTCGATGCGTCGGTTCGCGCATCGGCCAAGCCGCCGGTCCGTGCGTTCAGCGTCGACTCTTTGAAGTTGGCGCGCGCCTGCGCGATATGCGTGAACGTCGCTTGTTGAATCGGCGACCACTGCGCGATGCCGTCCGCTTCCCGAGAGCCTGCCTTGTCCTGATAAGGCATCTCGGGACTGCTGCCGTCGATCGCCGGCTCGGTGCGCACCGGATCGGACACGATCAGCTTGTGCTCCGTCTCCGTGTGCTCGTACCAGTAGCACAAGCCCTGGTGCTCCCAGCGCCGATGAACGTAATTGTGATCGTGCTCGTCGAACTGGCATGCCATCGTCATCGGCACGTCTTTCTCGTAGACCCGCCACTCCCACACAGGCAGCGTGCCGTAGTCTTCCAAGATCGTCGCCGTCTGGCCGCGTAGCGCCAGATCCAGGAACAAGCGATTGTTTTTGCGCAGCCTCAGGTATCGCATCCACGGGCCCATGTCGGCCTCGTAGAACGCGATCCCTCCGTCCGTTTTAACCAGCCGGAACGCAAAGACATAGCCGTTGAAATACCGGAAGCTGCCGTCGTCACGCAGCAATCGCACGCAAATCTGCTTGCCGACGAAATCGTTCGGATCGAGGTTGGCGTTATCGGACAGTATCTCGACAACGAATTGGAAATCGCGCGATAGTGACTCTTCGCCTTCCAGACGATTGATCAATAGGATGTCGTAAGGGGCGTCGCCCCGGGGGAACGAGAGCGTCAATAGACGCTTGTTCTGCATCCCCGCAGCGATTTTGCGCAGATCTTGGACAGACAAGTTGGCATTCATTGGCAAGCCCGACAGTTACGCCAATATTTGGAGTTTGGCGATTCTACACAGAACCTTGTGGCGAAAGAACACGAGTTCGGTGCGAATAACCATCTTTATCAAAGGCGAGAAAATATTTCCGAATGCAAAGCGCATACACAGCAATCCAGTAATCATTACTCAGCGCTACTCCCTGCATTGAGTTCAAAGAAGCGGTTGCCCTCCCGTTATCGGCTCGCCGCGCCACAGGAGCGCCCCACTCGTGGACTTAACCATAAGCTGCACGAAGCTGTTGGCCGGCGCATACGGAGCGAAGTAGCGCTCCATGACGCCAGCGAACACCGCGACGCTGTTCGCAGCGAACAGTGCTTCGTCGATCGTCAATGTGATTTCGATTCCGCGCACCATGGCTGGCTGGGGCCGGCGCATCATGAGCGTCATGACCGACTTATGGCTCAGTCCCGTGATCCCGTCGACGTGCCGCGATGGCGCCGACGAGAGCACGGCAAACTGCTGGAAACTCTGCTTCAGGGCGGGCAGGCCCTCCTGCGTCAGCCGGAAGGCGTGCGTGGTCTGCTGGCCGATGAGCCTCCACAGTGCGCCATTTGTACGAGGCGCTCGCGTGACGGCAGTCGGAACGCTCAACAGCGAGATCTTGCCCTCACCGGGCGTCTTGCCCTCCAACCGCATGTCGCCTTCGGCCGCACCTATGCGCAACGAGCGAGGCAGATCGCCGTTCGAGCAAGTCACATCGGCCCACAGCGGGCCGATGTCGTCGCCGGCTCGTATCGCGCCGTCGGCATTCTCGAACGCAAGCGTAGCCGGTCGAACGGTATCCGGCGATGCAGGGCGCGCCCGTTGCAACAAGGTCCATCTCGGGCGCGCTTGACTGATGAGGGCGGTCAGCAGTTCGGACGATGAACTCAAAGCGACGCCCTGCGAGGTGCGAACCTGATCCACCTTCCAGATTTCCGTGAGCGAATCGTCCCGCCCCTGCGCCTGTATCGGCCATGCGCCGATCCCCGCATCGAATTTGAGCGCCACGCCCTGCTTTGCAAACAAGTTGACGACCGGCGTGCAAAAGAGCTTGAAATGGTCCGCCTGCACGTGGACCAATTGCTGCGCCACCCGCGAACTTGAAGGCACTCGCTCCACCGCCAGATGGAGTGTGAGTTGACTGCCCGGCGCCGCCAGGCGCAATCCGGCGAAGTCGATATCGACAAAATGAAAGCGTTGAGGAAACGCAAAATATTCCCCAAGCATCCCGAACGGTTGACCGGGCTCGTTCGCATCCGTGAAAAGCCAATCCTGCGGTCCAAAACCCACTCTCTTGACCGGATGTTCCGCAAGCCGTGTCCAGCGGCCTGTGCTGTCCTCGACATAGGCGTAGGTCGTGCGCAGTTGCAAGGTATCGATGAGCGCCGCAACCATCTGAGCCTGGCCGTCCACGTAGATACGCAGCGTAGACGGTGTCGCCACACCGAGGCTGCTGCCGGCCTTGACCGAAGCAAAGGTCACGGACAGCATCCCGCTCATCTCGGGCGGCAGCTTCACGCGCGACGGGACCGCCGGGGTAAGCGCGTACTGCGCACGCGCGATCCGCAACGGCGCCAGCACGACGTCATACGCCGTGCGGAAGCTGTACTGTCCGCTCTTGGTCAGCAGTTGCGTGCCACGCGCGACGCGCACGGATTCCGCCAAGCCGTCGAACATCCCTGCCGTGTCGAATTGCGCAATTGCGCACGACGGAAACGGGCGAAGGTATTGCGGATAGGTTCGGCAGATCAGCGACTCGGACAACTCGGGATAGTCGTCGTCGATCTTCATGCTGTGCCGGGCGTTCATCAGCGCAGTCGATTGCACAAGACGTTCGATGCCCGGATCGTCGGAGCGTCCGTCGCTGTTGATCGATAGGCGCGCGGCCGCCTCGGGGTTCCGCCTAGCGAAGCCTCGCATATCGCGGCGCAGGATCTCGAGTTCCTTTTCGTAGTAGTGCCGCAGCAGTTCGTCGTCGAAGTCGTCGTAGTCCGTACTCATCGGCAGCCCCTTGATTACGCGAGAATGAAATCGCTACTGCGCGGCTCGCAGCGCACGATCTCTTCGCCCGTATGCTTCGACACGACGATTAACCGAACGAAGCTGTTGATCTCGACGCAATATCCGAGAAATGCATTGATCGCCCCCACGAACGCCGCGATGCTCGCTCCAACAAAATGCCGCTCGTCGATGGTCAGGCGCATGTCGATGCCCTTTATCTGCGTCGCATACGGTTTGCCGGCCAACTCCACCACGGCTTCGTGCGACTCGACGCCGACGATCCCGTCGATGTGGCGAGACGACACCGTCGAGCGCCGCAAGTCGTATAACGCCAACACCGCTTTGAGCGCGGCAGCACGGATATCCGTCAGCGAGAGCTGATCGAGCGCCACGTGCGAGGCGAGCCGCAGGTGCAGGTGGTCGGCGCGCGTGAAGCGCTGCGTCTGCGTCGGCCGGCGCAGCATCGCGATACGCGGTGCCGGATCGCTTGCGATGCCGTCCTGCAGGAAGAGATCGCCTCCTTCAAGGCCAACGGCCAATCGCGATGGCAGGTCCCGATTCGTACACGTGAGTTTCATGCTCAACGTATCGGTCCGCGCGGCCGTCGGATCGAAATCGGCGTCCACCACGGAAATCTCCGTTTCGTAGCCGGGGCTCATTGCCGCGACCGCTTCGTCTCGGCGGGCAAACCAATAATGTCCGGCCCGCTTCTCGTCGCCGTAACGCTGCGTATAAAACGGACGCAATTCGATGATCTCGTCTCGCTCTTTCGTTTGGCGTACGAGCTGCACCGAATCGATCGAGTAAATGTCGTAGGCGCTAGCGTGCCCCGCGTCCGCCACGACCGGATACGCGACAGCATGGTGTGTCACGCGAATCGGTTCGCCGCGCCGGGGGAATAGGTTGACGACGGGCGTCGAAAAAAGCCTGAAATGCGCCGTCGATAGGGACTCCAGCAATCGTCCCGCATGCGGGTTGCCGTGGCCTTCTTTCAGGACTGCATGGAGCGTCACCCGTCGGCATGAACCCACCGTATCGAGCATCGCGCCGAGGTCGATATCGGCGAAGTCGAATTTCTCTTGGAATCCGAAATATTCGGCCAGCGGCTGGTAGGCCGGATGAGACCGCAAAGGATAGTCGATCAGCGTATCGTGCTCGCCGAAGCCGGCTTGTTTGATCGGCACGGTCCGCAGCGGCTGCCAACGGTCATCGCCCTCGGCCTCGACGTAGCCTGCCAGCGCATGAATGAAGAGACCGTCGGCCAGCGCGGCGATAAACGACGATTCGCCGTTCAAATGCAGGCGAATGGTGCGCAAATCGAGCGAGCGCAAATTGAACTGCGGTGCCGTCGATTCGAACGTAATGGATACGATCCCGGCCGCGTTGATCGGCAAAACGACAGGGGCGGCCGCTGCCGGCAGATAGCGCGCCTCGCTGATCGTCAAGGGCGCGAGCGTGACGTCGTATGCGGTTTTGAGGCGGCATTGAACGCCATCGATCGATCGGCTAACCACTTCCGTGCCCCGCGCAACCGTATAGGCCTGTTGCTCACCGGCGGCGAAATCGAAGGAGAACTGCGCGATCGAGCATGCCGGGAACGGCCGCAAATAGTGCGGATGCAAGTTCTCGAATAACGCCTCGACGCTATGCAGGAAGTCGTCCTTGGCCTTCTTGCCGATTCTCGCTTCCAGTAGCGCGATCGCCTGGATCGTCTGCTCGATGTACGGATCGTCGCTTTGCTCGCCCCTCGGCAAAAGCTGCCCCGCAATCTTGGGGTAACGTTGTGAGAAGTCCTCGGAATAACGGCGCAAAAACGATAGTTCGCGCTCGTAGTAGGGCAGCAATTCGTCCATCTTTCTCTCGGAATCTTGTTATGCCGTCGCCGGTGCCGACGAATACGTCGTGTTTTTCTAAGTCCGTTTGGGGCGTGCGCGCGCGACCGAATATTGCAGCGTGGACGGTTGCAGCATGGCATCGAAATTGACCGGCTCCGAAGCCGGATGCACGACCAGCATGGCCTTGATGGCAAAGCACAGCACACTCGTAGACTGCGCATTCACGTCCAGTTTGACCTCGACCTGCTGGAGCCTGCGTTCGTGGCGTTCGATCGCGCTGCGAATCGACTTGCAGATGGTCTCGCGGTCGTCGTGACTGGCGAGACTGAGCCCAGCGAAATCGTTGAGCCCGTACGTGAGCACCGACCGCTGGCATTCGTCGAACCCCGCGAGGCGTTCGTCGGTATAGGTAATCCGGGCGTTTAGAAGCGACTCGATATGGCGCGCAACCGAGCCTTTGAGTTCGTCCAGCGACAATTGCCGCACCACTGCCGGCGCCGGCTGATGCGCGCCATCCCCGAATAATTTGTCGAGCAGACTAGGTTCGAAACGGCTCATTTATCTTTTTGAAAGAATCTTTAGTGAAGGCACCCTCTCAAGTGCGACGCGTATGGTACAGGACGAACCCCAATTCCCGTTGAAACGCCCGTCCCGCCGTCGAGGAAGTCGCAATCGTCCCGAAGCAATCGTCCCCTAAAACAAACTCCGTCGCCATTGCCTAAGGCAGAGAGTTGACAGCGCGCCGCCCTCTGTCATAGAGTGCGTCACTATGTGTTCGAACCTGAACCCCCTCCGAATTACCTCCGGCCGCCTAGCGCGGCCCCTATCGCTACGACTAGCGTAAGCCAGGCGTAGCGCCGCGCATTGTCCGCGCGGTCCTCCCGCAGCACCCCAAGCCGTTTCCGTTTCACCCCAAAGCCGCAGTTCCTTTTACAACCCGTAGTCGTCAGCATTCGGCCGAGTACCGCTCGGATGAATCGCGAAACCGCCGACGTGGCCGCATCGCGTCTCGGCATGACCGGCTAGCCGCTCGATCAGCCGCGTTTCGCAGACGACCCGACGAACCGAGGTCCGTCATGCTTCGCCACCCCGCCGCAAAGTACCGCCCCTTCCCTCCCGTCCAGTTGGCCGGGCGCAAATGGCCCAATCGAACGATCGAGCGCGCGCCCATTTGGATGAGCACCGATCTGCGCGACGGCAACCAAGCGCTGATCGAACCGATGAGCATCGCGCAAAAGCTCGAATTCTTCGACATGCTCGTGTCGATCGGCTTCAAGGAGATCGAAGTCGGCTTCCCGTCAGCCTCGCAAACCGATTTCGACTTCGTGCGCAAGCTCATCGAAGAGGCGCGCATTCCCGAGGACGTGACGATCGAGGTGCTCGTCCAATCGCGCGCCGATCTGATCGCGCGCACGTTCGAGGCGCTCGAAGGCGTACCGCGCGCGATCGTCCACCAGTACAACGCGATCGCCCCATCGTTCCGCCGCATCGTCTTCAACGCATCGAAAGAAGACGTCAAAGCGCTGGCCGTGGAAGGTGCGCGCCGGATCAAGGAAGAGGCCGAGCGTCGGCCCGACACGCACTGGATCTACGAGTACTCCCCCGAGACGTTCAGCATGACCGAACTCGCCTTCGCCCGCGAAGTCTGCGATGCGGTGAGCGGCATCTGGCGCCCCACGCCGGCCAGCAAGATGATCGTCAATCTGCCTGCGACGGTCGAAGCCGCCACGCCGAACGTCTTCGCCGATCAAATCGAATGGATGGACCGCAATCTGGCCTATCGCGACAGCATCGTGCTCTCGGTTCATCCGCACAACGACCGCGGCACCGCGGTGGCCGCGGCCGAGCTTGCGCTCCTGGCCGGCGCCGATCGGATCGAAGGCTGTTTGTTCGGCAACGGCGAACGCACCGGCAATGTCGATCTCGTCACGCTCGCACTCAATCTCTATACGCAAGGCATCGATCCGCAACTCGATTTCTCGGATATCGACGCCGTGCGGCGCGTCGTCGAGCGCTGCAATGCGATCGCCGTCCATCCGCGTCATCCGTACGCGGGCGAACTCGTGTTTACGGCGTTTTCGGGGTCGCACCAGGATGCGATTCGCAAGGGTCTCGCGCAACAGCCAAGCGACGGTCTTTGGGAGGTGCCTTATTTGCCGATCGATCCGGCCGACGTCGGGCGCGGCTACGAGGCCGTGATTCGGGTGAACAGTCAATCGGGCAAAGGCGGTGCTACGTTTCTGCTCGAGCGCGGGCTCGGCTTCGCGCCGCCGCGGCGCGTGCAGATCGAGTTCAGTCACGTCGTGCAGCGCATGGCCGACGACTCGGGGGCGGAGGTCACGGGCGACGCGGTTTGCGCCCTCTTTTCGAGCGAATACTTCGACGTGCGCGGGCCGGCCGAACGCGTCGATGCCGTCGTCCGATGGTGCCGGCGCGAGGCGATCCGCATCGACGCCGCGGCTGCCTACGAGAGCGAGGACGCCTGGGTTCGAGCGATCGCCGCTGCGATGTCGAACGCCGCGGGCGCGACCATCCAGATTGGCGACTACGAGACGGTGCGCACGAACGATGGACGGACGGCGGCCTTCGTGGCGTGCCGCGTCGAAGACCGGGCGGCGATGGGCGCCGACGCAATGCGCTACGGCGTCGGGGTTCACCTGAATCCGGCCACGGCGGCGGCCGATGCGCTCGTGAGTGCCCTGAACCGGCTTCGATGGAATCGAGAACGCGAGGACGAACCCGCCGCGGCTTAATGGCTTGAAGGGCTTAAGGGCTTAAGGACTTAACGGGCTCGACCAGCCCGAACGGCTTGGGCGTACGGCTCTCGTACGCAAGCGGCCACGCCTCGCCACAAGCGAGCGCGTGCCCGCGGCGCGCGGCGCGGCTCTACTCGAGCGCGCAGCGCGTCGCCTGCCAAGCAACCAGGCGCCAATGCCCCTCTTCTTGCGCTTGAATGGCCGTATAGGCGATCGGGAACAGCAACGCCCCGTTGTTCGCCTCCATTTCGAGTAGCGCCCGCCCCGTCACGACGCAGGCGTCGCGGCCCACGGTCACGACGTCTTGAGACTGCACTTCGATTTGACGATAGCGGCGGTGCCCGGCGGAAATTGCATCGATGAACTGCCGCTTCGTCTCGCGCTTGCCGTTGCTATGCACGAAGCTCACGCTGTCCGAGAGCAACTGATTGAGCAACGGAACGTCGCCGTCCACCATCGCGCGAAACCGATCGCGCTCGAGCGCCCGAATCGCCTCGATCACCTTTGCCGCCATCGCTTCGCTCCCATGCGGCCGGCACGAATGGGCCGGCGTCAGAAGTTGTACTGCACGTATAGCTGGGTGAAATTTATACCAGGATTCGGCTCTTTGATACCGGCGTTGGAGATGTGTTGAAAGCGGCAGCCCGCTTGGTACTGCTGACGCGTGCCAAACTGTGCGCCGACACCGACCACTTCCGTGAATTGGAACGCCGTCGACAAGGTGTAAGTATCGGTGATCGTCGGATGCGAGAGCGCGCGGATACCGGCACCGGCCTCGATGTACGGGCGAATGGCGCCGCTGTCTTTGATGAAGCGCAGCATGGGCTGGACGCCCAACGCGTAGACGTCGTTGTGGAAGGCCCCTTCGTTCGTATGCCAATAGCTCAGATGCGCCTCGCCCGTCACCGAAAAATGCCAGCCGCCGATCTCCCAAAAGTTCAGTCCCGGGTCCCAGACGAAGCCCACGTCGGCTTCCTTCACCTTGTGCTGCGCCACGCCCGCCGCCAGTTGCACGCCGTACCGCTGGTCTAGCGACGGGCCGGCCGCCTCGCTGGCCTGGGCCGCCGCGGCGCCGCACAGCAGCATCGCGGTAATGAGGCATCGGCGCGCGCTCGCGCCTAGCCGGATCAAATCATTCTTCTTGTTCATCTCGATGCTCCAACGAACGGGTTGACTATCGATCTGCCGGGAGTCGGGCTTCAGGGTCGAATGATCTTACGCTTTGAGAATCTTCTTCCAAGCGGCCGTTTCGCGCAAAACATTGTTTTAGCATTGCGCATATTGTCGAGAGACGCGCTGCGAAGGCGCCTTGTGACGCCCCCACCGCCGCCACCGCCGCCACGGCCGCCAAGCAAAGCGCGTAAAATAGACTATCGATTCGAAGTTTCGATAGTTTGTAGGGAACTTCCGCTCGACGGCGGGCTCGAATGCTTAGCACTCCGGGAAAGGGAGTGCTAATATCCCCCGTGGAGTTTGTCTTCGTGACTGAGCAGTCTTTTGTTTCACAAGGAGTTTCATACGTGAGCAACGCTATGGCCCTCTCGAACACGCTGCGCCCGGCGTCCGCGAACGCCGCTCAAGCAGGTGCTCTTGCGCTCGCGCCGTCGATGCTGCCTGGGCAGCTCGGCAACATCGACGCCTACATTCAGGCCGTCAACCGCATTCCGATGCTGAGCGCCGAGGAAGAGCGAGAACTCGCCACCGATTACCGCCTGCGGGGCAGCCTCGAAGGTGCGCGCCGGCTCGTGCTGTCGCATCTGCGCCTCGTGGTGTCGATCGCGCGCAACTATCTGGGTTACGGTCTGCCGCATGCCGATCTGATTCAAGAAGGCAACATTGGTCTGATGAAGGCCGTGAAGCGCTTCGATCCCGAGCAAAACGTGCGCCTGGTGTCGTATGCGATTCACTGGATCAAGGCGGAAATCCACGAGTACATCCTGCGTAACTGGCGCATGGTGAAGGTCGCGACCACGAAGGCGCAGCGCAAGCTGTTCTTCAATCTGCGCAGCCACAAGCAAGGCCTGCATGCCTTCACGCCCGACGAAATCGACGGCTTGGCGAAGGAGTTGAACGTCAAGCGCGAGGAAGTCTCGGAGATGGAAACCCGTCTGTCGGGCGGCGACATCGCGCTGGAAGGGCAGGTGGAAGACGGCGAAGAGTCGTTCGCCCCTATCGCCTATCTGGCCGATTCGCATAGCGAACCGACGGCCGTGATCGCCGCGCGTCAGAACGACCGGTTGCAAACGGACGGCATCGCGCAAGCGCTCGATTCGCTCGATGCTCGTAGCCGTCGCATCATCGAAGCGCGCTGGCTGAACGTCTCCGACGACGGTTCGGGCGGCTCGACGCTGCATGAACTGGCCGACGAGTTCGGCGTATCGGCCGAACGGATTCGTCAGATCGAAGCCAGCGCCATGAAGAAAATGCGCACGGCACTGGCCGAGTACGCCTAAGCCGATTGCAGCGTCGGCGTGCCTGCTGCGCGCCAAGCATGGGCGGTGAGCTAACCGCCCTCGCACCCTCCCGCCGCGCTCAGCCCGGCGGGATTTTTTTTGCGGCTTGCAGATGACGGACGATTTTCGGCCCGTGCCGCGAACCCGTTAGCGTTAGGCTCGCCGTCCTTCGCATTGCCCCGGCATTGACCCCATGGCGCGCGTGCGCAAAAGCGCCGCGCCATTGTCGCAGGTCAACTTCGCCCCGGCGAGCCCGCTTTACCATGATTTTCATCAAGCCGGCAGCACGCCGCGCCGCTCGTCGTCGACGATGCGCGCCGGAGCGCGTGCCGGCTAAAGAACCACGGAACCACGGGACCACGGCGCTAAGGGATACGAGACCATGCGGGCCACGCACAAAGCAGCAAACATCGTCGATACCGAGGGCAGCGGGCACAACGCTAGCCGCTGCTCGGTAACGACGTCGCTAGTGCGATGGGTGCAAGGCCCCACCTTCGCGAGGGACATCGCGCTCGTGCTCTGCCTTAAGGTCGTGCTGCTGATCGCACTCAAGCTCGCTTTTTTCGATCATCCGCGTGCCGCCGATATGTCCATGCCCCCAGCGCAAGTCGCGCGGGCACTGCTTTCCTCTCCCGCCTCTCGCGTGCCACAAGGAGTCGGCCATGCTCAGTAGCGAACTCGTCGATCTGTCTCGCCTGCAATTCGGCGTCACGGCCCTGTATCACTTTCTGTTCGTCCCGCTCACGCTCGGGCTGTCGTGGTTGCTCGTCATCATGGAAGCCGTCTACGTGATGACAGACAAGCCCGTCTACAAAGATATGACCCAATTCTGGGGCAAGCTATTCGGCATCAATTTCGCCATGGGCGTGACCACGGGCATCACGCTCGAATTTCAATTCGGCACCAACTGGGCCTATTACTCGCACTATGTGGGCGACATCTTCGGTGTGCCGCTCGCCGTCGAAGGGCTCATGGCGTTCTTCCTCGAATCGACGTTCGTCGGCCTGTTCTTTTTCGGCTGGAACCGGCTCTCCAAAGTGGAACATCTCGTCGTCACCTTCCTCGTGGCGCTCGGCTCCAATTTGTCGGCGCTGTGGATTCTCGTGGCGAACGGCTGGATGAACAATCCGGTCGGCGCCGCATTCAACTACGAGACGATGCGCATGGAACTCACGAGCCTGTTCGCGGTGTTGTTCAACCCCGTTGCGCAGGTGAAGTTCGTTCATACGGTGTCGGCCGGCTACGTGACCGCTTCGATGTTCGTGCTCGGCATCTCGTCTTGGTATCTGCTCAAGCGCCGCAACGTCGAGTTCGCGCTGCGCTCGTTCACGATCGCCGCCGGCTTCGGGCTCGCCTCGACGCTGTGCGTCATCGTGCTGGGCGACGAGTCCGGCTATAACACCGGCGAAGTCCAGAAGGTCAAACTGGCCGCGATCGAAGCGGAGTGGGAAACGGCCACACCGCCCGCGTCCTTTACGATATTCGGTATTCCTAACCAATCCGAACAACGCACCGATTTCGCCCTTCGCGTGCCCTACGCGCTCGGCCTCATCGCCACGCGTTCGATCGATGAGCCCGTGCTCGGCTTGAAGGAGCTCGCGGCCGCCAACGAAACGCGCGTCAAGAACGGCATCCTCGCCTACGCCGCGCTTCAGAAACTCAAGCAAGGCGACGCGTCCGCCGCCGCTCGCTCGGCCTTCGATACCTACAAGGCCGACCTCGGGTATGGGCTGCTCCTCAAACCGCTAACGCCACGCGTGACCGACGCCACGCCTGCGCAGATTCACCAAGCCGCGCAAAGCACGATTCCATCCGTCGCACCGATCTTCTTCTCGTTCCGATTGATGGTGGGCCTCGGCATCTTGTTCCTCGCGACGTTCGTCTACGCATTCTGGCTCTGCGCCCGTCGCGCGGTGCTCGATGAACGTCGCCGCTGGTTTCTGCGCTGGGCGCTCTGGGCGATTCCATTGCCGTGGCTAGCTGCCGAATTCGGCTGGGTCGTTGCCGAAGTGGGACGGCAACCCTGGACGATTGCAGGCATCTTGCCGACGAATCTCTCGGTATCGAGCCTGTCCGCTACCGACGTCTATTTGAGCCTGGCGGGTTTCGCGCTCTTTTACACGGCGCTGTTCGTGATCGAGATCACGTTGATGTTCAAGTATGCGCGGCTCGGGCCGGCTTCCCTGCACACGGGGCGCTACGAACCCGAGGCGCCGCGCTCGGCGAAGCTGACGAGCGACACGGCCGCATGAGCGCCTACGACACGCAGGCCTATCGTCTAACTATCGAAGGACCATCATGGACTATGCAACGCTCAAGGTGATTTGGTGGGCGCTTATCGGCACGCTGCTGATCGGCTTCGCGTTGACCGACGGCTTCGACATGGGCACCGCGATTCTCCTGCCTTTCGTCGGCAAAACGGACGACGAACGACGGATCGTCGTGAACACCGTCGGCGCGACTTGGGAAGGCAACCAAGTCTGGCTCATCACCGCCGGCGGCGCGATGTTCGCGAGCTGGCCACTCGTTTACGCCGCCGCGTTCTCGGGGTTCTACTTCGCGATGCTGCTCGTGCTGTTCGCCTTGTTCTTCCGTCCAGTCGGCTTCGACTACCGCAGCAAGCGAGCCGATCCGCGCTGGCGCTGTGCCTGGGACTGGGCGTTGTTCGCAGGCAGCCTCGTGCCGGCATTGGTATTCGGCGTCGCGTTCGGCAACCTGCTGCAAGGCGCGCCGTTCTCGTTCGACACCGATATGCGTGCGAGCTACCACGGCTCGTTCTTCGCGCTGCTCAATCCGTTCGCACTGCTGACCGGCCTCGTGAGCGTGGCGATGTTAACCGCGCATGGCGCGGCGTTCGTGAAGATGAAGACCGACGGCGCGATCTCGGCACGTGCCGCGCTTGCGCTGCGCGCCTCGAGTGCCGCGGCATTGCTCGCGTTCGCGCTTGCGGGCGCGCTCATCGCCACCGCTATCGTGGGCTATCGGATAGAAAGCGCGCCGCCGCTCGACGGCGTAGCCGATCCGCTGCTCAAAACGGTCGCCTCGGGCAAAGGACTGTGGCTCGCCAACTACGAACGTTTTCCGTGGATGGCGATTGCGCCGGCACTCGGCTTCCTGGGCGGCCTCGTCGCCTTCGCCGTCGCACAATCGCGTTTCGAGAAGACAGCTTTCATTGCCACGGGCGCGATGATCGCCGGGATCATCCTCACGGTCGGCTTCTCCATGTTCCCGTTCATCATGCCGTCCTCGTTCGACGCGAAGAGCAGCCTGACGCTGTGGGATTCGACCTCGAGCCGGCTCACGTTGCAAATCATGCTCGTGGCGGTCGTCGTCTTCTTACCGATCGTGCTCGCTTATACAGCGTGGGTGTATCGCGTGATGCGCGGCAAGGTCACACAAACCGCATTGGAGCAGAACCGTCATTCGATGTATTGAGCCGGACCCGTTCGAACGAAGCAACCGTGCACGACATTATTGAGGAGCGCAGATCATGTGGTACTTCAGTTGGATACTCGGCATCGGCGTGGCGCTGGGCTTCGGCATCATCAATGCGATGTGGCTCGAATCGCGAATGGAGGCGGGGCGGGTTAAGGCGGAGCGTTGACCCAAAGGAACAACGGCGCCGCGGCGCCGTTGTTTTCCCCTCTCTAAGCCCCGTCGTTCACAAGGCGTGCCCCCTCCTCAAACCGGTTGCGGCGAGGGGCCGCCCGTGGCGGGCAAGCGCGTGCCGAGCTGCTGCGCATAGCGTTGCGCAGCCGGTCCGCAGACGATGTGGAACGTATCGGCCGACACCCAAGCCACGTCGAGCACGGCCAACCGCTGCCGATCGACAGCCGAGGGATCGCGCACGACGACACGCAGCCGGGTCGCCGCCACCGGATCCAGCGAAACGACGTTCGTCGCCCCGCCGAACACGGCGAGCCAGCGCATCGGATCGGGATCGAGCGGCCCCGTTTGTCCATCCGCCGCTTTCGCCGAAGCCGCAGGCGCCGCTTGCGCCGCACCCGCACCACCACCGCCCGAGATCACCGCGCGCATTTCATCGGCGATCATGTCGGCCTCAGGCCCGATCACGACTTGCACGTTGCGAGCGTCGCGCTTGAGCACACCGCGCGCGCCAGCCGCTTTCAACGCAGGCTCCGAAATCTTCTCGGCATCGACCACGGACAAACGCAGCCGCGTCGTGCAAGCATCGACGAGCGTCAGGTTCTGCGCGCCACCGAGTGCGGCAATGTAGCGATCCGCGCGCGACGATCCGGCGCCACCGGCCACCGGCGCGACATAACCGCCCGCCGCATACGATTCGACTTGCGCCTCGCTCGTCGCAGGTTCGCGGCCCGGCGTGGCCATGTTGAACTTGCGAATGAAAAAGCGGAACAGGCCGTAGTAGACGACGCCATAAGCAAGGCCGATCGGAATCGCGAGCCAACCCTTCGTCGACAGGCCGTAGTTGAGCACGTAGTCGATCGCACCGGCCGAAAACGTGAAGCCCAAGTGGATGCCGAGCGCTTGGCAAATCGCGAGCGAGAGCCCCGTCAGCACGGCGTGGATCACGTAGAGCACCGGGGCGAGGAACATGAACGTGTACTCGACCGGCTCGGTCACGCCCGTCAGGAACGACGTCAGCGCCATCGAGAGCAGCAGGCCGCCCACCAGCGCACGGCGCTCCTTCGGCGCTTCATGAAACATGGCGAGACACGCAGCCGGCAGACCGAACATCATGATCGGGAAGAAACCCGTCATGAAGCCGCCCGCGGTGGGATCGCCCGCGAAGAAGCGGTGCAGGTCGCCCGTCACGGCCGCGCCGCCGCCCGGGGGCGTAAACGTGCCGAAAACGAACCAGGCCAGCGAGTTAATGATGTGGTGCAGGCCCGTGACAAGCAGCAACCGGTTCAGCGTGCCGTAGACGAACACACCGATCGCGCCCGCCGTCGTCAGCCAGTGGCCCGTCGCGTCGATCGCCGATTGCACGGGTTGCCAGATGTAGCCGAAGACAACCCCGAGCACCACGCACGCGAGCCCCGTGACGATCGGCACGAACCGCTTGCCGCCGAAAAAGGCCAGGTAGTCGGGTAGCTTGATGTCCTTATAGCGGTTGTATAGCAGCCCCGCGACCACGCCCGCGATGATGCCCGAGAGCACCCCCATGTTGAGCTTGTCGTTGATGTCCTTCATCACGGCGATCTCGACCAGGTAGCCGATCGCCCCGGCCAGTGCCGCCACGCCGTTATTTTCTTTTGCGAAACCCACCGCGACGCCGATCGCGAAGAGCAGCGGCAAATTGTCGAAAATCGTGCCGCCCGCGTCGGCGATCAGCTTGATGTTCAGGACATCGGCCTGCCCGAGCCGCAGCAAAATACCCGCGACCGGCAATACCGCGATCGGTAGCATCAGCGCCCGTCCTAGGCGCTGTACCTTTAGGAATGGGTTCGCATCCATCGATTGAATCCTCCAGTTGGTCTGTCTCGTCGTTGATTCATTTAGTCTATCGTCTAGGCGCGAATTCGACCGATAATTAGTTAGGAATCCTAATAGTTAGGATTTCCCGGTCTAATCCAACGGCCAAATTTCGCGGCTTGCCGCTCTTACCGCCTGCGCCGAATCGAACGCGAGCAAATCGCTCGCACGCTGTCGGCACAGTTGATAATCGAGGTGGCGTACGCGCGCCTTGATGCCGGGCACGGCCACGGGATCCACGGAGAGTTCGGTCACGCCGAGCCCCACGAGTAGCGGCACGGCTACCGGATCGCCCGCGAGCGCACCGCACACGCCCACCCACTTGCCGTGCTTGGCGGCGCCGCGCGTCGTCTGCTCGATCAGGCGCAGCACAGCCGGATGCAAGCCGTCGGCTTGCGCGGCCAGATCCGCTTGGCAGCGGTCCATCGCCAGCGTGTACTGCGTCAAATCGTTGGTGCCGATCGACAGAAAATCCGCATGGCGCGCCAGTTGGTCGGCCAGCAGCGCCGCCGACGGCACTTCGATCATCACGCCCACTTCCACGGGATCCGTGCGGCCCAAGCTCTGCGCGAGATCGTCGATGCGCTTGCGCACCCGCAGCAACTCGTTCGCATCGGTCACCATCGGCAGCAGGATGCGAACGCTGCCGTGCGGCTGCACTTCGATGAGCCCGCGCAGTTGGTCGTCGAGCAGATCGGGGCGCACTTGCGCGAGCCGGATGCCGCGTAAGCCAAGCGCGGGATTCGTCTCCGGCGGCAACGTCAAATAGGGCACTTCCTTGTCCGCGCCGACATCGAGCGTGCGAATGATCGCCGTTCGGCCACCGAGCGCATCGACGATCGCCTGATAGCTTTGGCGATGCTCGGCAACGTTGGGCGCCGATTCGCGATGGATAAACAGCAGCTCCGTGCGCAGCAGACCCACGCTATCGGCGCCATTCTCGATCGCGGTGCGCGCATCGTCGACGGTCGCGATGTTTGCGGCGACTTCAATCGCGCGGCCATCGCGCGTCGCCGCGGCTTCTTGCGAGGTGCGGCGGTTCGCTTCGCGCACGCCGGCCAACCGCTCGCGTTCGAGGCGCGCGCGCTCGACGTCGAGTTCGGTCGGCGCGTATTCCAGCCGGCCGCTGCTCGCATCGACAACCACTTGCGTGCCATCCGGAATCGCATGCAGCGCATCGCCGACGGCGACCAGCGCCGGAATGCCGATCTGGCGCGCGATGATCGCGGCGTGGGACGTCGCCCCGCCCGCCGCCATCACGAGCGCGGTCACGCGTGCGCGGTCGAGCGAGGACAGATCCGAAGGCGTGAACTCGTTCGCCGCCAGCACGGCCTCTTCGGGCAACGTGCGTGCGGACGGATTCGCGTAACCGAGCGCGCGCAGCACGCGCTTTTCGATATCGCGCAAATCGGCGGCGCGCTCGGCCAGCAGCATGTCTTCCACTTGCATCAGCACGGCGATCTGCGCGCGAATGGCCTCGCGCCAGGCGAATCCCGCGCTCTTGCCGAGGCTGATGAGATCGCGGGCGGCATCGACGAGTGTGGGATCCTCCAACAGCACCCGATGCACGGCAAAGATGCCCGCTTCGCCGACGGCACCGCGCTGCGATGCGTCGCGCACCGTCGTATTCAATTGCTCATCGACCGCGGCCAAGGCCCGGTCGAGCAAGCGGCTTTCCGCGGCCGGCGTCCCGCTCGCACGTTCGGGCGGCGCGAACTCGGCGTCATCCCAACGCACGAGCTTGCCCACCGCGATACCGGGCGCCGCGCATACGCCGGCGAGCGTGTTCGGATCGAGCGGGATGCCCGCGGGGCGCACGGCAGGCCTCGGCGCGGGCGACTTCACGCGCGCCGGCGTCTCTTCCAGTTCCCCATGCACTTCGCGCAGCAGCTCGCGCGCCACCGCATCGACCGCCTGCTCCGCATCGCGGCCCGTACCGATCAACTCGATCGTCGCCCCCTCGCCCGCGCCTAGCCCGAGCAATCCGACGACGCTCTCGACGTTCGCTTGGCGGCCGTCATGATGGACTTCCACACGCGCCTGGAGCCCGCGCACCGCTTCTCGTGCGCGCGCAGCGGGACGCGCATGCAGACCGCCCGCCTGCGCGAGCACGATCGTGCGGCTCGCCTGAACCTTCACTTCGGCCGGGGGCGCGCTTGCTGCCTCCGCCGCGGCTCCCTTCGCGCGCAGCGACAACAGCGGGCTCACGCCGGCCGTCACCCGCCCCGACGCACGCTCCACCACATCGAAGGCCTCGGAGTTCGCGATGGCGATGACCGACACGAGACTCGGCGCTTTCATGCCGACTGCATCCTGATCGAATTCGATAAGGGGATCGCCGGCACGCACGCGATCGCCTTGGGCCACCTTCGCCGTGAATCCGGCACCGCCCAATTCGACCGTGTCGATGCCGATATGCAGCAGAATTTCCGCGCCCTCTTTCGTTTGCAGCGTGACGGCATGGCCGGTGCGCGCGAGATGCGTGACCACCGCGTCGCAAGGTGCGACGAGAAGGCCATCCAGCGGATCGATGGCGATGCCGTCGCCGAACATCCCGCCCGCGAAGACGGGGTCGGGCACGTCGGCCAGCAGCACGACGGGCCCCGTCAACGGTGAGAGCAGGATCACTTTGTCCGGGGATTGATTCATTAATCGGGACTCCTCAGCACGTTCCATCCGCATCTCTCGCTTAGTGGGTTTCGGTGATCTTGTTCAAATGGCGCGGCGCGTCGGGATCGCGACCGCGAGCGGCCGCGAGTTCGGCGGCCATGACGTAGAAGGTTTGGATTGCCGCGATCGAGTCGAGCGATACATGGCGGCTCGCCGCGAGCGGCAACCTCGCATCGAAGCCGGCCGTATCGGCGATATCCGGCGGCGCGGCCAGCAGCACGCGCGCGCCGCGCGCATGCATGTCGGCCGCGAGCCGGATCAAGCCGGCTTGTTCGGGGCCGCGCGGGGCGAACACGAGCAGCGGATAGTCGCGATCGATCAGCTCCATCGGGCCGTGGCGCACCTCGGCGCTCGAAAATGCTTCGGCCTGAATGCCCGACGTTTCCTTGAGCTTGAGCGCCGCCTCCTGCGCGATGGCCAGGCCCAGGCCGCGGCCGATCACGATCATGCGCTCGATGTCGCGCAACGTATCGACCGCGCGCGACCAATCGAGCGCGGCCGCCTCGCGCAGCGTATCGGGCAATGCACGCAGCGCCTCGAGCAGCAGCGGGTCGCCCTGCCAGTACGCCACGAGTTGGGCCGACATCGACAACATGGCGATGTAGCTCTTCGTCGCGGCGACCGAGCGTTCGGGCCCGGCCATCAACGGCAGCTGCCATTCGCAGGCGTCGGCGAGCGGCGATTCGGGCGCATTGACCGCACTGACCGTCAACGCCCCGGCGTCTCGCAGCACCTTCATCGTTTCCACGAGATCGGGACTGCGGCCCGATTGCGAGAACGCGATTGCCAATTCGCCGGCGACGCGCAGCGGCGCAGCTTGCAGGGTCGCGATCGACATCGGCAGCGAGGCGACGGGCAAGCCGATACGGCTCATCGCCAAGCTCGCGAAGTAGCTCGCGGCATGATCGGAGCTGCCGCGCGCGATCGTTAGCGCGACGTGCCGCGGCGCCGCGGCCAGTTGCGCCGCCAATTGCTCGACGCGCGTACTGTCGGCGCACTGCGCGGCAACGACGGTGCTCGCGGCGAGCGCCTCTTTAAGCATATTCGACAATCTGTTCCCCTTCGACGTACGTCGCGGCCAGCGAGAGATCGCGTTCGAACACCACTGCGTCGGCCCATGCGCCGCGTGCCAGACGACCTCGATCCTCGATACCGAGGTAATCGGCCGCATAGCGCGACATGCGGTTCGAGACATCGGCGAGCGGCAGCCCGATCGACACCAGATTGCGCAACGCATCGTCCATCGTCAGCGTGCTGCCGGCGAGGGTGCCGTCGGCCAAGCGCACACCGCCCAGACACTTCGTCACGTGCTGACTGCCGAGGCGGTATTCGCCGTCGGGCATGCCTGTCGCCGAGGTGCTGTCGGTGACGACGTACAGACGCGGGATCGCTCGCAGCGCCGCACGGATCGCACCGGGGTGCACATGCAGCAGATCGGGAATGATCTCGGCGAATTCGGCATGGGCGAGCGCCGCGCCGACGAGACCGGGATTGCGGTGATGCATCGGCGACATCGCGTTGAACAAGTGCGTGAAGCCGCACGCGCCATGCTTGAGCGCCGCCACCGCGTCGTCGTACGTGGCGAGCGAATGGCCGAGCTGCACACGCACGCCGCGCGCGACCATCTCGGAGATGATTTCCATGTGTCCCGCGATCTCGGGCGCGAGCGTCACCACGCGAATCGGCGCCACGGCGAGATACTTGAGCACCTCGTCGAGCACGGCCGAGACGGCCGCGTCGGGCTGCGCACCGAGCTTGCCGGGGTTGATATACGGCCCCTCCAAATGAACGCCGAGCACGCGCGCCCCGCCCGGCGTGCGCGTACGCGCGACATCGCCGAGGCCGGTTACCACGGCGAGCAACTCGTCGCGCGGCGCCGTCATGGTGGTGGCCAACAAGCTCGTCGTGCCGTGGCGCGCATGCGTACGCGCAATGGTTTCGATGGCGGCGCCCGCCTCCATGACGTCGGCGCCGCCGCCGCCATGCACGTGCAGATCGATGAAACCGGGCAGGATGTAGGGCTCGCCGTTCGTCGACGGATCGACAGCCACGCCCTCGAGCGCGGTGATCCGTCCGTTCTCGGAATGCAGCGTGCCGCGAATCCAACCGTCCGGCGTGAGGATATTTCCGTTCAGCATTGGGTTGCTATCTCAAAAATGCTCGAATGCGCGAGTGGGCGCGCGCTGTCGTGGTGGGCGATGTGCCCGCAGCGGCCGTGCTCGTGAAGGGCGATGAAATCGGAGCCCATTATATAACCAGAATAGTACCAGTCAAACGGTCCTACGAGTGCGCCGAAAGATGCGGCGAAGGCTTGCTGGACAAGGCTCGCAGCGCAATGCGGCGTCGGACCGAGCCCAATGGGCGGCATCGGGATTTACCCGCAGCGCATACCAATCCACCGCTCCGGACGGGCCTGACGAATGGTCGTCCGTTCAAGCTCGCGGCGATAGATACCGGTTTGATACCACCCAAGATGTCGAGCAAAACTTGTTTGTTGACGACGATCCCATATAGTTCTGATTAATTTAGACGATACGGTGACGCCTGCATTGAACGAGACCGCCTTGCAGCACCGCGCCGAAGCGGTGCGGCGTTTCAATCGCTTCTATACGCAGCACATCGGTGTGTTGCACGAGTTTTTACAGAAAAGTCCGTTTTCCTTGACGGAAGTGCGGGTCCTCCGCGAATTGACGCTCGGTACCGTTTCCACCGCCACGGAGCTGGCGCGTGCGCTCGGGCTCGACAGCGGCTACCTGAGCCGTTTGCTGACCAGCTTCGAGCGTCGGCAACTCATCACGCGCCGCCAATCGGAGGCCGACGCACGCCAGTCGCTGCTCGAGTTGACGCCCGCTGGGCGCGCGGCCTATACGCCGCTCGAGGCCGCCGCGGTCGATGAAGTGTGCGGGGTGTTGAAGGCACTCTCGGCTACGGGACAAGAGCAGTTGATCGCGTCGATGCGCATCATCGAACGGCTGCTCGACCGGCTCCCGCCGCGTGCGGCCATATCGTTGCGAGCGCCGAGGAGCGGCGATTACGGCTGGCTCGTGCATCGCCAGGCGCTGCTCTTCGCCGCCGAATATGGCGCGGATATGGGTTTCGAAGTGTACGCCGCGCAAGAAATGGCGGAGTTTTCGCGGTTGCACGACCGCGAACGCGCGATGTGCTGGATCGCCGAGCAGCAGGAAACGATCGTCGGCGCGGCGTTCGTCGCCCCGCTCTCGGAGCGTGCCGCGCGGATGCGCTTGTTGTACGTCGAGCCCGAATCGCGCGGCCTCGGGATCGGCACGCTACTGCTCACGCAAGGCATTGGCTTCGCGCAGCGGGCCGGATATTACACGTTGACTTTGACGACGTGCAGCGCACCGGGCAACGGCCATCGCGTATTCGAACGCGCGGGCTTCAGTTGCATCTCGACGGAACCCGAGCGCCGCTTCGGCCGCAATCTGATCGCGCACACGTGGGAACGCAAGCTCTGACGCGGCCGTCGCGGCGCATGCCGCCCTCGATTAGAACGAGGGTACCATCGCCCCCTTGAACTGCGTGTCGATGAACTGGCGCACTTCCGGCGAATGGTAGGCCGCGACGAGCTTCTTCACCCACGGCTTGTCCTTGTCTTGCGTGCGCACGGCGATCAGGTTCGCGTAGGGGCTATGGACGTCTTCGCGTGCGATCGCATCCTTGGTCGGGGACAGGCCTGCGGCCAACGCATAGTTCGTGTTGACGACAGCCGCATCGACATCGCCAAGCGAGCGCGGCAGCTGCGCCGCATCGAGTTCGAGCAGCTTGAACTTCTTCGGATTGTCGGCCACGTCGAGCGTCGTCGCGTTGTTGCCGTTCGTCCCGGCGCCGGCCTTGAGCTTCACGAGGCCCTGCGCCTGCAACAGCAGCAATGCCCGGTTCTCGTTCGAAGGATCGTTCGGAATCGCGATTTTCGCGCCGGGCTGCAAGTCCTTCACCGATTTCAACTTCTTCGAATAAATGCCGATCGGCGAAATATAGGTGAGACCCGCGGTCACGATCTTATAGCCGCGCTGTTTGACTTGGCTGTCGAGATAGGGTTGATGCTGGAAGCTATTGGCATCGAGATCGCCGGCATCGAGCGCAGCGTTCGGCTGCACGTAGTCGTTGAAGGTGACAATCTTGACGTCGAGCCCTTCGCGCTTCGCGACTTTCTGCACGACGGCCCAAGTCTGCTCGTCGGGGCCGGCGATCGTGCCGACCTTGACGACTTGATCCGCATGCGCGGTAGGGCTAATCGCGAATACCGCGGTGGCGGCGACGGACGAGAGGAGCTTGAGAAGCGTTCTGCGTTGCATAAATTCTCGCTTTCTTTATAGGAAAAATAAGAAGACGGCTCGATGGTGTCATAGCCGTCGTTCGAAGGGAAATACGTTGATCGCATATCGATATGCCGCGCGGCCGCGAGTGATTGGCCCGCCCATACGCTGTGCTTACTTAGGAGAACGAAGTATCTGGGACGCCGCCCGATCGGCAAGCGGTCGGCGCCTGAGCGGCACCGCATTCGACACGAACGATCGATGGCCGCTTAGCCGAGCAAGAGCTTGAGGTCGTGAACCCAGGGCTGCACGCCCTGCCCGTCGCGAGCGAAGAGCCGCAGTTGGCCCGACGGGTCGAAAACGTAGCTGGCCGCCGTGTGGTTCATCGTGTAGTCGTCGGGTGTCTTGCCCGGCACCTTCGCGTAGTAGACGCGAAAGTCCTTCGCGACCTTGGCGAGCTGGGCGTCATCGGGCCGCAACCCCACGAACGACGGATTGAACGCATGGACGTATTGCGAGAGCACCTGCGGCGTATCGCGTGCGGGGTCGACCGTCACGAACAGCACCTGCACGCGCTTGGCCTCGGGGCCGAGCTGCTGCATCGCCTGGGTGAGTTCGGCCATCGTCGTCGGACAGACATCGGGACAATGCGTGTAGCCGAAGAAAAGAACCACAGCCTTGCCCTTGTAATCGGCGAGCGTATGGAGTTTGCCGTTCGTATCGGGCAGCGAGAAATCGGTCCCGAACTGCTTGTTGCCAGTGAGATCCAGATTCTGGAACGCCGGCTCGCTCTTACCGCAGCCGGCCGCGAGCAGCGTGCCGCCGATGAGGCACGCCGCGAGCATCGCGCGCGCGGCGCGCATCGTCGAAAGCTTGAGCATGAGGCGTATCAAAGGCCGATCACGCCGCGCGCGTAGTGATCGACCAGTAACGCGGCGAACAGCAGGGACAGATATACGATCGAATACCGGAATGTCCGACGCGCGAGCGCATCGGAGTATTCGCGATAGATCTTCCACGCGTAGCCGAGGAACACGGCACCGAGCAAGACGGCGGCAACGAGGTAGACGAGCCCGCTCATGCCGGAGACGAACGGCATCAGCGTGACGGCGAAGAGAATCACCGTGTAGAGAAAGATATGCAACCGCGTGTACTTTTCGCCGTGCGTATTCGGCAGCATCGGCAGCCCGGCGTTTTCGTAATCCTTGCGGCGATACAGCGCGAGCGCCCAGAAATGCGGGGGCGTCCACACGAAAATGATCAGCACGAGGATCCAAGCGTCTCCCGGCACATGGCCCGTGACCGCCGCCCAGCCCAGCGCCGGCGGCATCGCGCCCGACGCACCGCCGATCACGATGTTCTGCGGCGTGGCGGGCTTGAGCAGCAGCGTATAGATCACCGCGTAGCCGATAAACGTGGCGACCGTCAGCCACATCGTCAAGGCATTGGTGAGCGCGTACAGCGTCCACATGCCGACACCGCCCAGGACGGCCGAGAACAGCAGGATTTGCGTGGTCGTGATCTCGCCGCGCGCGGACGGACGCCATGCCGTGCGCCGCATCATGGCGTCGATCTTCTGTTCGACGAGGCAGTTGATCGCGAAGGCGGCGCCGGCTGTCAGCGCGATGCCGACCGTGCCGCCGATCAGCACCTTCCATGGCACCATGCCCGGTGTCGATAGGAACATGCCGATCACCGCGCAGAACACAGCAAGCTGCGTCACGCGCGGCTTCGTCAGCGCGAGGTATTGGGAGATTCGGGAGCCCGGATGGCGGGCGAATGTCGTGCTTTCCATGGGATCACGCGGGTGCGGCCTCGCGCGACGAAACGGCGGCGCGGCCAAGTCGGCTGGAAGCGGTTCGGAAGTTTAGCACAACGACGAGCAGCAGCAGGACGGCCGCCCCGCCGTTGTGGGCAACGGCGATCGGCAGCGGCCACTGCAAGACGATGTTCGACAGGCCCGTCGCAAATTGGAGCGCGAGCACAATCAGCACGCCCGTCGCCGGGCGCCGCAGCGATTCATAGCGGCGCATCTTCAAAGCGAGGCCGGCCAAGTACGCGATGACGACAAACGCGAACGTGCGATGGGTCCAGTGAATCGCGACGAGCGCGTCTTGGGTGATCGCCTCGCCGTCTCCGGTCATGCCGAGCGCACGCCACAGGTGAAAGCCTTGCGCGAAATTCATCGGGGGCAACCATTGACCGTTGCAGGTCGGGAAATCGGTACACGCGAGCACCGCATAATTCGTGCTCACCCAGCCGCCCAGCGCCAGCTGGATCACGAGCAGCAGCAGGCCGACGAGCGCCAGCGTGCGGTACCGCGCGATGTCGGGCTCGTAGGCGGGAAACGGCGTAAGCCGTGCGGCGAACCACGCGAGCGAGCCGAGCAGCGTCAGCCCGAGCAGCAGATGCGTCGTCACGATAATGGGCTGCAGCTTCATCGTCACCGTCAACGCGCCGAACACGCCCTGCACGACGATCAGCAGCAGCAACGCCGTCGGCCGCCAAGGCGAAACGTGCAGCGTCCGGCGCTTGAACCGCGCCACCCAGGCGCTGGCGGTCTGCGCGATGATGAGCACGCCGATCGCCGTGGCGAAGTAGCGATGGATCATCTCGATCCACGCCTTCATCATGCTGACCGGCCCGCTCGGCATCGCCGCATGGGCGGCGGCAATTTGCGCATGCGCGAGAAACGGCGAGGCCGTACCGTAGCAGCCGGGCCAATCGGGGCAGCCGAGCCCCGAATCCGTGAGGCGCGTGAAGCCGCCGAACATGATCAAGTCGAGCGTCAGAAACGTCGTGACCCAGACGAGCTTGCGGAATTTGTCGTCGCTCCCCTTGATCCACACGTAACTCAAGGGAAGCAGCGCGATGCAGATACCCGTTGCGCCCAGTTGCAGCAAAAACATCGTTACCCTCCAGCCAATCGGCGATGCGCGCAGCGCATCAGCCGATGCTCGACCACTTCAACAGCTTCGTCACATCGCCCTTGATCTTGTTCGGATCGGGGTTCTTCGGGAAACGCATCATCAAATTGCCGTTCGGATCGACAAGATAGATGTGATCGGTGTCGTTCGTGCCCGTATCGGCCGGCAGCCACGCCGACAGCGCCGCCGGATCCGCGACGAATTTGAGCGTGTCGGGATAGGCGCGCTCGATCACGTCCGGCACCGTATCGGCATCGGTGCGCAGCCAGACCGTCAGCATCCGCTCGCGCTCGCCACCTTGGGCCGCGCGGATCTGCCGCATGAAATACAGCTTCGTCGCGCACGCTTTGTCGCAATTGCTACGATCGACACTGATCATGAGCCAGCGCCCGCGCAGCGATGCGAGCGGCATTGCCTTGCCCGTTTCGTCCTTGACGATGAGCGCGCCGGAGATCGGGCGCTGCGGTTCGATCAGCGCGCCGTAGTTCGTCGCCCCGCCCTTCGGCTTGATGACGTAGTAAGTCAGATAGGACGCGATGATCGGCGCCGCGCACATGAGGCCGATTGCGAGCACCACCCAGCGGCCGCTCCTCCACGAACCGCGCGCCGGGGCCGGCTGGGACGAAGCGGCGCGGTTTCGATCGGCTCCGCGTGAGCGTTCAGATGACATCGACAAGCGTGACTCCTTCTCAATTTCCCTTTTTCGCGGCACGTCGTGCCGCGTACAAGCCGAAGCCCAAGGCCGCGGCCGCCATGCCCCACCACTGGAACATGTACCCGTAGTTCGTGTCGACGCCCATCGTCGGCACGGGCCAATCGCGCACGAGCGTATCGCCATCGTCGCTCGTCTGCTGGATCACGAACGGCTGCAGGGCAAGACCCGTCTCTTTCGCGAACGCGCCGACGTCGATGTTCTGCCGAATGGGCTGATGCGCGGCCGATCCGCCTTCGCCCAGTTCGAACGCTTGCGAGGCGTTGGCGCGCGCAATGCCTTCGATCGTCACGTCGCCCGATGGCGTCGAGTACGGCGCGATCGTCGTGCGGCTGTCCATATTGCGCGGCAGCCAGCCTCGGTTGACGAGGACATAGCCGCCGCCGTTCAACGCGAGCGGCATCACGACATAAAAGCCGGGCTGGTCGCGGTAAGGCCGGTTGTCGAGATACACGACATGCTCCGGCAGGAAGCGGCCGACAGCCCGCACCCGATGATATTCGATCGAAGCGACGGGGATCGGCTGCGCGCCGATGGGCTGAGCCGGCGCGTGCTCGTATTGCTCGATGTGCGCCTGCAGCGCTTCCTTTTGATGGGCGCGGTCGCGCTGCCAGAATCCGAGCCGGATCGTGACGGCCATCACGATCAAGATCAGCAGCGCGGGAACGAGACGAATTTTCATATCAGATACGACGCGCGTTGCACAGAGGTCGACCGGCGGCGCGAAGCGACGGGCGCCAGCCGGCCCCGCTTCGCTGCGTGAGCCAGTATGGTCGGTGCGATAATTGCATCGTTTGCTTTTCGTCGATTCCGAACATCGGTTGGTTCCATGCACATTTTTGTCGCTGTCGCTTTCGCCCTCATCATCGCCAGTATGGTGTCGGCCCTTTATTTCATGATGCACGACCGGGGCAGAACCAAGCGGATGGTCTGGTCGCTCGCCACGCGCGTCGGCCTGTCGATCTCGCTGTTTCTCTTCCTCTGGCTCGCCCACTGGCTGGGTTGGATTCAATACAGCCACGTCCCGCTCGGCCGCTGATCCGTCCTTTTTGGGACGCGCTGCGCCCCAAAAAAGCCCGCATCCGGCCCGCATCGCTGCGACACGTTGCCGCAGCACCGCCCCCAAAAACGACAAACGCCGCCTCGATCGAACCGAAGGCGGCGTCGGTACTTCATCTTGCCGGCATCGCAGCGCGCGATGCGTACAAACCGTTGCGAGCGTCCCGTCTCGATGAACAAGACGGGCCGTGCGGACATTACAGCCAGTAGACGACGACGTACAGGCCCAGCCAGACGACGTCGACGAAGTGCCAGTACCAGGCGGCGCCTTCGAATGCGAAGTGGTGATCCGCCGTGAAGTGACCGCGAATCAGGCGTACGAGCACGACCGTCAGCATCGTGCCGCCGAGGAACACGTGGAAACCGTGGAAGCCCGTCAGCAAGAAGAACGTCGAGCCGTAGATGCCCGAGGCCAGCGTGAGGTTCAGTTCGTTGTACGCGTGGATGTACTCGAACGCCTGCATGAACAGGAAGGTCACGCCGAGCAAGACCGTCGCAGCCAGCCAAGCGATGGCCTTCTTGCGGTGATCGTCGCGCAGCGCGTGGTGCGACACCGTCAGCGTCGCACCCGAACTCAGAAGCAGCGCCGTGTTGATCGTCGGCACGGGCCACGGCACCATCTGCTTGAAGTGGCCGGCGAGCGCGGCCGGCCCTTCATTCGGCCATACCGCCGTGAAGTCGGGCCAAATGAGCTTGAAATCCAGACTGCCGAGCTGGTGCATCGCGATCTCGCGCGCATAGAAGAGCGCACCGAAGAAGGCGCCGAAGAACATGACTTCGGAGAAGATGAACCAGCTCATGCTCCAGCGGTAAGAACGGTCGACGCGCTTACCGTACATGCCCGTCTCCGATTCGGCGATCGCATCGCCGAACCAGTGCCACAACACGAAGAGCAGCCACAACAGGCCGGCGAACAACGTGAACGGAGCCCACGGCGTGCCGTTGATCCACAGGCCCAACGATCCGAGCATCACGAAGACGCCGATGGACGCCGTGACTGGGTGCCGAGACGGATTCGGCACGAAGTAATACGGGCTCTCGTTTTGACCGCTCATTGTTGATTCTCCACTTCAGTCCAATTGTTTTGCGCTTGTTTCGCACTTCGTCGGCGCGTTCGACACCGCGCCGCTTCGCTTTTGAGTTGGTTGGCCTTGCGTGCCGGCCTCAGCTCGTCACCGCATGCACCACGGCAATCAGCAACGCGATGAACAAGGCCACCGCGATCAATGCCGCCGCAATCACATGCAGCGGGTTGAGCTGCATGTCGGCCTCGTGATCGGCCCGCCGGCGCACACCGAAGAACGACCAAAGCACCGCCTTCATCGTCTTCGCAAAACTGCTTTTTCCGCCAGAGGTCATCGCACCTGTCCCGCGTCTCAATGAGACAGCCAAAACTTCAGAACGATACTCACAAAAAAGACGGCGGCGATGGCGAACAAGACCAAGCCGAGCCGCTGATTGCCGGCGCGGATCTGCTCCGGCGTGCGTCTTTTTTGTGAATGGTTCATCGTCTATTCGGTTACTTCGAGCGACGGCGCATTGTTGCTGCTTAGCCGCCGCTTCACCGCTTTCGGCCCCGCCTACCGGCTTGCGCCGTGCCTTTCGCACGAGCAAGCCGGCAGAACGCGACCTATTGCATGCACTGCATGTTATTGCAGGACTCGTATTACTCGACCGTCGGCGGGTTCTCGAACGTATGGAACGGAGCCGGGCTCGGGATCGTCCATTCGAGGCCCGTAGCACCGTCCCACGGCTTGTCCGACGCCTTCTCGAGTTCGCCGCCGCCGCGATAGGCCGGCAGCACGACCGCGAACAGGAAGTACACCTGCGCCAAGCCGAAGCCGAATGCGCCGATCGTGATCACTTGGTTCCAATCCGTGAACTGCGCCGGGTAATCGGCGTAGCGACGCGGCATGCCGGCCAGGCCGACGAAGTGCATCGGGAAGAACGTCAGGTTGAAGAAGATCATCGACGCCCAGAAGTGAATCTTGCCGCGCGTCTCGTTGTACATCCAGCCCGTCCACTTCGGTGCCCAGTAGTACCACCCCGCGAAGAGCGCGAACAGCGACCCCGCGACAAGCACGTAGTGGAAATGCGCCACCACGAAGTAGGTGCCGTGATATTGGATGTCGAGCGGCGCCATTGCCAGCATGAGGCCCGTGAAGCCGCCCATCGTGAACACGAACAAGAAGCCGATCGCGAACAGCATGGGCGATTCGAAGGTCAGCGAACCGCGCCACATGGTGGCCAGCCAGTTGAACACCTTCACGCCCGTCGGCACGGCGATCAGCATCGTCGCGTACATGAAGAACAGCTGCCCGGTGACCGGCATGCCCGTCACGAACATGTGGTGCGCCCAAACCATGAACGAGAGGATCGCGATCGACGCCGTGGCGTACACCATCGAGCTATAGCCGAACAGCGGCTTGCGCGAGAAGGCCGGGATCACCTGCGACACGATCCCGAACGCCGGCAAGATCATGATGTAGACCTCGGGGTGCCCGAAGAACCAGAAAATGTGCTGGTACATGATCGGGTCGCCGCCGCCGGCCGCGTTGAAGAACGACGTGCCGAAGTGACGATCGAACAGCACCATCGTGATGGCACCGGCGAGAACCGGCATCACCGCGATCAGCAGGTACGCCGTGATCAGCCACGTCCAGACGAACATCGGCATCTTCATGAGCGTCATCCCCGGCGCGCGCAGGTTCAGAATCGTCACGATGATGTTGATACTGCCCATGATCGACGACGCGCCCATGATGTGCAGCGCGAAGATCGCGAAGTCCATGCCCGGGCCCATCTGCGTCGAGAGCGGCGCATAGAGCGTCCAGCCCGCGGCCGTCGCGCCGCCCGGCGCGAAGAACGAGCCGACCAGCAGCATCGCCGCCACCGGCAGCAGCCAGAAGCTGAAGTTGTTCATGCGGGCGAAGGCCATGTCGGCCGCGCCGATCTGCAGCGGGATCATCCAGTTCGCGAAACCGACGAAGGCCGGCATGATCGCGCCGAACACCATGATGAGCCCGTGCATCGTGGTGAGCTGGTTGAAGAACTCGGGACGCATGATCCACAGGTACGGGTGGAACAGCTCGGCCCGGATCATCAGCGCCGCGACGCCCCCCGAGAGGAACATCACGAACGAGAACAGCAGGTACATCGTCCCGATGTCCTTGTGATTGGTGGCGAACAGCCACCGGCGCCAGCCATGCGGTGTGGCGTGCGCGTGGTCGTCGTGACCATGGCCCGCGGCTACATCGTGTCCGATGCTAGACATGAGAATCTCCTAGTGCAAATAGTGCGGCGACGCGTCAAGCCGCCAAAGCGGCGCGGGCAGCGACCGCTTCCGGCTGTGCGTGACCCACCCGGCTGGCCGTCACGGCGCCTTTCGCGCCGATCGAGGCCGTCGGCCCACTCGCTGCTTGTGCGCCGCTCGCCGCCGGCGCTTCGCTCGCGCCCGCCGGCGCGGCAGCCGCGCCCGACAGGTGATCGCCGCCTTCGGGCATCTTGCCGTTGCGGGCATCGGCGACCTGCCGCGGTTGCAGGATGTCGCCCGTGTGGTTGCCCCACGAATTACGCTCGTACGTGATCACCGAGGCGATTTCCACATCGTTGAGCGTCTTGCCCCATGTCGGCATCACGCCCTTGCCGTTCAGCACGATGCTCACGTGATTGGCGATCGGACCGTTGACGATCTTGCTGCCGTCGAGCGCCGGGAAGGCACCCGCACCTTTGCCCGTGGGCTGGTGGCACACGGCGCAATTCGCCTTGTACACCTCGCCGCCGCGCTGCATCAGTTCGGCCATCGTGTACGTGCGATTCGGATCGTCGTTCGCGCCGGCCATCTTCTTCTTTTGATCGTCGACCCACTTCGCGTAGTCGTCGTCGGACAGCACCGTCACGACCACCGGCATGAACGCGTGCTCCTTGCCGCACAGCTCCGTACAGAAGCCGCGGAAGGTACCGGTCTTCTCGGCCTTGAACCAGGTGTCGCGCACGAAGCCGGGAATCGCGTCTTGCTTGACGCCGAAGGCCGGCACGTACCAGGAGTGAACGACGTCGTTAGCCGTCGTGATGATGCGGATCTTCTTGTTCACCGGCACGACGAGCGGGTTGTCCACTTCCTGCAGATACGTATCGGTGATCGGCGCTCGGCCGTCGATCTCGTCGCGCGGCGTGGACAGCGTGGAGAAGAAACTGATGCCTTCGCCCGGACCCTTGACGTAGTCGTAGCCCCACTTCCACTGGTAGCCCGTGACCTTGACCGTTAGGTCGGCATTGCTCGTGTCCTTCATGGCGACGACCGTTTTCGTGGCCGGCAGCGCCATCAGCACGACGATGATGAACGGCACGATCGTCCAAATGATTTCGACGGTGGTGCTTTCATGGAAATTGGCGGCCTTGTACCCCTTCGACTTCCGGTGAACGATGATCGAATAGAACATCACACCGAATACGCCGATGAAGATCACCGTGCACAGCACTAACATCCACATGTGCAGGTGATAAAGCTCCTCAGCGATTTTCGTCACGGGCGGCTGGAAATTGATCTCGTTGACGGCGGGGCCGCCCGGACTATCGCCGACTGCCAAGGCGGCATGCGCGCTGAGCAGCCCGCACGACGCCAGCACGCCCATGAGGGCTCGCTTG
>NZ_JBQCIV010000154.1:0-3070 GCF_051953405.1 Trinickia sp.
CGCGCGTCTGGGCCGCGATTACGAATTCGTTATCGATGCGATATCCACTCGCGGCAAGGAAATCAAGCTGAAGGCGTTGATCGGCAAAGCCGTGACGCTTTGGATTCTCCAGGCGGACGGCACGTATCTGCCGCATCACGGTTACGTCCATACGTTCTCGCGTCTGGGTGCCGATGGGTATCTCACGATCTATCGCCTCGAGTTCACCTCGTGGATGAATTTCCTGCGCTTGCGCCGCGATATGCGCGACTGGCAGGAACAATCCGGCGAACAAATCGTGGCGGACGTCTTCAATCAACATCCGCAGGCCCGCGGCGCCTATCGCTTCCAGTTGCGGCGGCCGATGCCGCGTTACTCGTATCGCGTGCAATGGGAATACGACTGGAATTTCGTTCATCGTAGTCTGGAAGAAGCCGGCGTCTTCGGCCGCTTCGAGCAAGCCGAAGACGGTAAATCGCACACTCTCGTGCTGCTCGACGATCTGTACGATCTACCGCAGCTCGCGCAACAGACTATCCGATTCCATCGAACGGGATTGCGCGAGGAGGTCGACGGCTTTACGCAATGGAAGGAGCGGCAGCGGATTCAAAGCGCGTCGCTCAAGACCAGTACGTTCGATTACAAGCGCCCCGATCTGCCCATGCGCACGGGCGGCCCGATCAGTTTGAACAAAGATACGCCCGCGGACGGCGAAGTCTACGACTACACGGGCGCCTACACGTGGGGCGAGCGCGTCCAGGGCGACCATCAAGCTACTGTGCGACTGGACGCCTGGGAGTCGGAAACCCAGCGATTCGAAGCGGTGGGCAGCGTCCGCAATGCGATGCCGGGCTATTGGTTCTTATTGAAGAACCATCCCTTGCACGACGCCGGTTCCGAGCAAGATCGGCAGTTTGCGATCCTGGCCACGACCTGGGTCATTCAAAACAATCTGCCCGGCATGGACGACGTGGCGGATTTTCCGCGCAGCTTGCGGGCGGAAATCGCTGCTCACGCGAAGGCGAACGCCGGCGGTGTACGCGTCAAGCATGCCGATGGCAGCGAAGGTTTTTTTCAAGTCGAGATCGAAGCGCAGCGGCGTCGTCTGCCGTTTCGCAGCCCGCTCGAACATCGCAAACCGGTCATGCAGTTGCAGACGGCGATCGTTGCGGGGCTGCGCGGCGAAGAAGTGTTCACCGATCCGCTCAATCGCGTGAAGGTGTGGTTCCCGTGGAACCGGCGTAACGATCGCGACGACAAGGCATCGTGCTGGGTACGCGCGGCCTTTCCCGACGCCGGCGACACGCGCGGCGGCCACTTCCCGCTGCGCGCGGGCGACGAGGTGTTGGTCGGATTTGCCGGCGGCGATTGCGACAGGCCCGTCATTATCGGCCGCATGCACGGCGGCACGACGCCTCCGATCTGGCACACCAACGGATTGCTGTCGGGCTTTCGATCGAAGGAATATGGCGGGCGCGGCTTCAATCAGCTCGTGCTGGACGACTCCACCGGGCAAAACCGCATCCACCTTTACTCGACCAGCGCCGATTCGCACCTGCACTTGGGCTATCTGATCGACCAGACGAACAACACGCGCGGCGCGTACCTGGGCACGGGGTTCGATCTGAAGTCGAGTGGCTATGGCGCGATCCGGGCCAGTCAGGGCCTGTATGTGACGACGCATACGAAAGCCGCGAATAGCCAACCGCTCGAGGTCAACGAAACGCAGCAGCAACTGATCGACGCGGAAAGCGTCGTCGAAGGGCTTTCCGAGATCAGCGAGCAGCACCAAGCCGAGAGCCTGAAGGATGCGCACGACACGCTGCGCGCGTTCACCGACGCCACGCGGCAAAGCGTGCCCGGCAACGCCTCGGGCGGGCGAACGGCCGGCGGCGGTACCGGCAACGCCAACGGGTTCGAGCAGCCCATCATGTTGTTGGGCGCTCCCGCTGCCATCGGGCTGTCGAGCCGGCAATCGGTGCATGTGGCGGCGACCCACCACGTTAACGTGGTGAGCGGCCAAAGCGCGCATCTGGCGGTGGGCAAATCGCTGTTGGCCAGCATCGGCCAGAAGCTGAGCCTGTTCGTGCAGAACGCGGGTATGAAGCTGTTTGCGGCCAAAGGCAAGGTCGAGGTCCAAGCGCAGTCGGATAACGTCGAGCTCACCGCGCATAAGAGCGTCAAACTCCTATCGACGACCGAGAACGTCGAAGTCGCGGCCGATCAGGCGGTCCTGCTCGCGAGCGGCGGAGCCTACATCCGGTTGGCGGGCGGCAACATCGAGATTCATGCGCCGGGCAAGGTCGACGTCAAGGGCGCGCAGCACATATTCGACGGCCCGGCGAGCATGGGGTATCCGCTGCCCGCCGCGCGTCCCGATCAGCCGGGGCAGTTGGAACTGCTGCACAAATACGCCAATGGCGCGCCCGTCAAAGGCGGCGCGTTCTCGGTGTTCGACTCGGCCGGGCAGTTGCTCCGGCAAGGTGCGCTCGATGCAAACGGCCATACGGTCGTCGGCGGCTTGCCGGCAGGCGCCGCGATGGTGCGCTTCGGCGACGACCCTCGTCAGCAAGACCAGATGCCGAGCCGGTTCAAGCTGCCGTCGTGGCCGCAACAGCCCGAGGCGCAAGAGGCCGAAGCTGCCGATGCGGCCGGTGCTGCCCAAGCCAAGGCGCAGGGCTTTTTGCCGGCCGGCGAGAGCGCGGGCGCCGGCAGCGCGGGCAGCCCCTTCGCGAGCATTGCCGCGCAGCTCGCGCAAGGCAGCGGCGGCTTGATGCAAGCGGCCGGGACCTTCGCGAGTCAGGCGCTAGGCAACGCGTTGCCCAGCGGCGCAGCGGGCGTGCTGGCCAAGGCAAGCCAATTTGGCACGGCAGCCAAGCAAATCGGCAGCGTGGCTCAAGACACACGCGCGGTTGCGACGATACCGAGATCGTTTTGACGCGCCGTGCCAACGAGCCTTTCATCGCGCAAGCCACCTAAAACACAAACAGAACAAAGAAGAACCCCATCATGGCCGATTCGGGCGTCTTAATCCCCAAACCGACCGACGTGTTCGTGTCGCCGCTCTACAAGCTGCATCCTGCCGACGTCC
>NZ_JBQCIV010000155.1:0-31088 GCF_051953405.1 Trinickia sp.
CACCGTCTCCGACAACCGCTTGACCGTCGCGACGCGTTCGCCGATCAGATCCACGCGCTCGGCCTCAGTACCGAGCGGCGCCGTGGCGTCGAAGTACGCCCGCCACGCGCGCTGCGCACGCGCAAGCGCCGGTCGCGCGCGAACCGGCAGCTTCTCCCGCAACGTGCGCTCGTAACGCCTCAAATCGAACTGCGCATGTTCGCAAGCCGCATCGACATTGCACGGCCGCATCCGCTCTTCATGCGCCCGTGCATCGTCGCTCTGCGCACGCGACGCCGTCGGGCTCGAAACGGCCGGCGCGTCCGCACCGACGCGGGCCCCTGAAGCCGCCCCCGCCCCCGAAATCGAGCCGGACGCCGCCAACGCCCCGGACGCCGCCGACGAAGCTGCCTGCACCGGCGGTGGCGGCGCAAAACGCGACGCGATATGCCGCAGCGCCAGCGCCCGATCGCGCACCGATTGCAGCATCACGTTCGCTTCGGTAATCGAATAGCTGCTGCCGCGCGTCGTCGCAAACACAGCGCGCAAGAGCGGCAGCTCTTCCTTACGCCAAGCGAGCCAATGGTTTTGGCTTTCCTGCCAGCCGCGCCGCGCCTCATCGGGCGCCGTGGCCGCAATCGAGCGCATCGCCGCATCGATCGCCGCTTGCCAGGCGTCGCGCGCGGCTTCGATACATTGCACCTGGCCCGGTGTCGACGAACGGTCGGCACGCGCGGAGCAATTTTGCATCGCCGTATCGATCGGGTCGGCGCGCGCCGCCTCGGCATGCGCCGCGAGCGGCGCGCCCAACAACGCGACGAGCAACGCGCCCGGCACGAGCGCTGCCGCGAACGCGCCGAGAAGAGTGTGCGACTTCGACATCGTCAGACGCGCACGCAATCGACGAAATACTCGGTACGCCCAGCTGACGTTTCCGCCACGAGGCCGTGAATATCCGTCGAGAACCCCGGGAAGCGCTCGTTGAATTCGCGCGCAAACCGCAAATAGTTGACGATCGTCTTGTTGAAACGCTCGCCCGGAATCAGCAGCGGAATACCGGGAGGGTACGGCGTCAACAAAATGCTCGTCACGCGCCCTTCGAGTTCGTCGATCGGCACGCGATCGATCTCGCGATGCGCGAGCTTCGCAAAGGCATCGGACGGCTTCATCGCCGGCTCCATATTCGACAGGTACATTTCCGTCGTCAGCCGAGCGATGTCGTTGGCGCGATAGACGCTGTGTATCGCCTGGCACAGATCGCGCAGCCCCATGCGCTCGTAGGCCGGATGCTGCGCGATGAATTCGGGCAGCACACGCCACAGCGGCTGATTCGTATCGTAATCGTCCTTGAACTGCTGCAGCTCGGTCACCATCGAGTTCCAACGGCCCTTGGTAATGCCGATCGTGAACATGATGAAGAACGAATACAGCCCCGTCTTTTCGACGATGATCCCGTGCTCGGCCAGGTACTTCGTCACGATCGCCGCCGGAATGCCCGTTTCGCCGAAGTCGCCGGCCATGTCGAGCCCCGGCGTCACGATCGTCGCCTTGATCGGGTCGAGCATATTGAAGCCGTCGGCAAGCGGCCCGAAGCCGTGCCACTGATCTTGCGCATGCAAGATCCAATCCTCGCGCGAACCGATACCTTCGTCGGCGAGCGCCTCCGGGCCCCAGACCTGGAAGAACCAATCCTCGCCGTACTCGGCATCGACCTTGCGCATCGCACGGCGAAAATCGAGCGCTTCCGCGATCGATTCTTCGACGAGCGCCGTGCCGCCGGGCGGCTCCATCATCGCAGCGGCGACGTCGCACGAGGCGATGATCGCGTATTGCGGGCTGGTCGACGTATGCATCAAATACGCTTCGTTGAAGCGGTGTCGATCGAACACGCCGTGTTCGGAATCTTGCACGACGATCTGCGAGGCCTGCGAAATGCCGGCGAGCAGCTTGTGCGTCGAGTGCGTGGCGAACACGAGCGCGCCTGTACGCGGGCGTCCGGCGCCGATCGCATGCATGTCCTGGTAAAACGGATGGAACTCGGCATGCGGCAGCCAGGCTTCGTCGAAGTGCAGCGTGTCGAGGAAATCGCCGAGCAACTCCTTGATCATCTCGACGTTGTACACCACGCCGTCGTACGTACTTTGCGTGATCGTCAGAATGCGCGGCTTCAGGTTCGGATTCTTTTCCAACGCCTCGCGCGCGAACGGGTTCGCCAAGATCTTCTTGCGAATGTTCTCGGGCTTGAATTCGTCGCGCGGGATCGGCCCGATGATGCCGAAGTTGTTGCGCGTGGGCGTGAGAAACACGGGGATCGCCCCCGTCATCGTGATCGCGTGCAGGATCGACTTGTGGCAGTTGCGGTCGACGACGACGATATCGCCCGGGGCAACCGTGGCGTGCCAGACGATCTTGTTCGAGGTCGAGGTGCCGTTCGTCACGAAGAACAAGTGATCCGCACTGAAGATGCGTGCGGCATTACGCTCGGATGCCGCCACGGGCCCGATGTGATCGAGCAGTTGGCCGAGTTCGTCGACAGCGTTGCACACGTCCGCGCGCAACATGTTTTCGCCGAAGAACTGATGGAACATTTGCCCGAGCGGGCTCTTCAGGAACGCGACGCCGCCCGAGTGTCCGGGGCAGTGCCACGAGTACGAGCCTTCGTCGGCGTATTTGACGAGTTCCTTGAAGAACGGCGGCGAAAGCGAATCGAGGTAGACCTTCGCCTCGCGCACGATGTGGCGCGCAACGAACTCGGGCGTGTCCTCGAACATGTGGATGAAGCCGTGCAGCTCGCGCAGGATGTCGTTCGGCAGATGGCGCGACGTGCGCGTTTCGCCGTACAGGAAAATCGGAATATCGGCGTTGCGCCGACGCACCTCGGTGACGAACGCACGCAATTCGAGAATCGCCGTCGCCAGCTCGGGCAGTTCCCCGTCCGGTCCCGTTTCGCCCAGCATGAGCTCATCGTCGTCGAGCGACAAAATGAAGCACGACGCGCGGCTCGATTGCTGCGCGAACGAAGTCAGGTCGCCGTAGCTCGTCAGGCCGAGCACTTCGACACCCTCCCCTTCGATCGCTTCCGCTAGTGCACGGATGCCCGAGCCGGAAATGTTCTCGGAGCGGAAATCTTCGTCGATGATGATGACGGGGAAACGAAACTTCATGGGCGAATTCTCCAAAGACTACAACCGCGGGCTCGGGGATTTCGCATCCCACGTGCCAGCGGCCACCGAAACTGCTTAGTCTCTCTGCGCTACGCGTCCGTTGTATGACGGTGCGAAATACGGCATTGCCGACTACGTCTTGGGCAGCGTCACGCCGTGCTGCCCCTGGTACTTCCCGCCGCGATCGGCGTACGACACGTCGCACACCTCGTCGCTCTCGAAAAACAGCACCTGCGCGACGCCTTCGTTCGCGTAGATTTTCGCCGGCAGCGGGGTGGTATTCGAGAACTCGAGCGTCACGTACCCTTCCCATTCGGGCTCGAACGGCGTCACATTGACGATGATCCCGCAGCGCGCATACGTCGATTTGCCGAGGCAAACGGTCAATACGTTGCGCGGAATGCGGAAGTATTCGACCGTGCGTGCCAGCGCGAACGAATTCGGCGGGATGATACACACATCGCCTTTGAAATCGACGAACGACTTTTCGTCGAAGTTCTTCGGGTCGACGATCGTCGAATTGATGTTCGTGAAGATCTTGAATTCGTCCGCGCAGCGGATATCGTAGCCGTAGCTGGACGTTCCGTAGCTGACGATCTTGCGGCCGTCGCTGGCAGCGCGCACCTGATCGGGCACGAACGGCTCGATCATCTTGTGCTGGTCGGCCATGCGCCGAATCCACTTGTCGGATTTGATGGTCATAAAAAGACGCTGAATAAAGCGGATTTACTGGCGGATCACGCCGCATGCGATCGCCGCGCCCACGCCGCGATCGGGAAATTCGGGATCGCTCGGCTCGCGCGCGACGAGCACCGAACGGCCCGCCACGGAGCGTATCCCGTCGAGCGAGACCTCGGTCGCGACGACGAAACCGGCCGCGACGCCCGTGGCATCCGCGTGGATGTTGCCGAGATCGCCCGCGCGCCGCACCCCGCTCTTGAGCCGATCGGCCGCCGGCGCGAACACGCCGCCCGCACTCGATCCGTCGGCCGCGTTGCAATCGCCGCGCTCGTGCACCTGCAAGGCGTGATCGCTGTTCGGCGGCAGCCCGACGAGGTTGTACGTCACCTGCACGCCGTCCGCGCGCTCGATGAACGTAACGGTGCCTCGCGCGCTATTGCCGACGGTGGGCAATACCTGCGCGTCCGCGCGTTTTTCGTGGGGGCCGAAGAAGGCCGCGCAGCCGCCGAGTGCCGCGCTTGCCAGCACCAGGCTGGCGACGACGATGCCCGAACGGCGGGTACGCCGCCCACCGGTTGTTTCTCTCATGCGATCCTCATGCCGACGGGCGGCGCACCGCGCGCCGCCGAGCCGGACTCAAGCGAAGGCGACATGATACCGCGACGCGCGCTCCCCAAGCACGATCGAGGCCCGATGCTGCTTGCGCGCAAGGGTCGGGCCGCTCGCGCGCTCGGACGCCGGTGCAGGAAGCGGCTCACGTGTCCTGAACGACGATGGTCGGGAACTTGGCGCTCATGTCGCGCGCGCGCTCGGCGATACGGATCGCCACTTTGCGCGCGATGGCACGATAGGTCTCGGCGATCGGCCCATGCGGATCGGCCACGACGCTCGGGTGGCCGCCATCGGCCTGCTCGCGGATGCCGATGTCGAGCGGCAAGCTGCCGAGCACCTCGACGCCGTATTCTTTCGCCATCCGCTCGCCCCCGCCCGCGCCGAAGATGTGCTCGGCGTGCCCGCAGTTCGAGCAGACGTGGATGCTCATGTTCTCGACTAGGCCGAGAATCGGCACGCCGACCTTCTCGAACATCTTCAGGCCCTTCTTGGCGTCGATCAACGCGATGTCCTGCGGCGTCGTGACGATGACGGCGCCCGTCAGCGGCACACGTTGCGCGAGCGTGAGCTGGATGTCGCCCGTGCCGGGCGGCATGTCGACCACGAGGTAGTCGAGTTCGCCCCAGTTCGTTTGACGCAGCAGTTGCTCCAGCGCCGAGGTGGCCATCGGGCCGCGCCAGACCATCGGATTGTCCTGATCGACGAGAAAGCCGATCGAATTGGCCTCGATTCCGTGCCCTTTCATCGGGTTCATCGATTGGCCGTCGGGCGATTCGGGACGGCCTTCGATCCCGAGCATCATCGGCAGCGAGGGCCCGTAGATATCGGCGTCGAGAATCCCGACCGACGCCCCCTCGCTCGCCAGCGCGAGCGCGAAATTGACGGCCGTCGTGCTTTTGCCGACGCCGCCCTTGCCCGACGCCACGGCCACAATGTTCTTGACCTTCGGCAACAGCTTCACGCCTGGCTGCACCGTGTGCGCGACGATCGAGGTCGAGACCGAAATCTCGGCCCGTTCGACACCCGGCACTTGCAATAGCGCTTGCTCGACGATGGCGCGCAGGGCGTCGAACTGACTCTTGGCCGGATAGCCGAGCACCACCTCGGCGCGCACGAGCGCACCTTCGACGCCGACGTTCTTGACACCCTTACCCGCCATGAACGGCTTACCCGTATTGGGATCGGTGACGGCCGCGAGGGCGGCGTCGACCAAGGCCCGATCAATACTCATCGATTCGACTCCGAGGGGACAGCGAGCGCGGCGCCTGGCGAAAGCGGCGGCGCCCGCGGAAATGTTGCGGCAAAACAATGAGATATCTCATGTCGTTGCCAAAAAATGGGTTGCCGAACGCCTGCGCGCGGCGGCCGAACGGACACAGGGCCGCCTCGGTACCCACAGCCACTATTGTAGTGGCAAGCGATGGGGCGCGCCGCCGTTGGCCGGTGTACCGCCAGCGCTCACCGGATATTGCGCCGCCCTCGCGCGCACGATCGCCCCCTTGCCAGAAAGGAAATGAACATGAATGCAAGAATCGTCCCCCGAGTGACTGTTTGGGCCGTTGCGGTCGCGCTCGCCGCGGGCTGCGCATCGCAGCAAGGCAACGACGCGCTGGTGGGTGCCGGAGCCCTCGGGGCGCTCGGCGCCGCGGTAGGCGGGGCCGTCGCCGGGGCCAAGGGCGCGGCCATAGGCGGTGCGGTCGGCTTGGCCACCGGCGGCGCTGCCGGCGGTTACTGGAACGACATCAGTAGCCGACTATTCGGCAAGGCCCACAACACCACGGCCCAGGTGACCCAGCAGCCGGATTCCGTCCGCGTAATGGTGCCGATCAATTCGTGTACGCGAAAGAAAGGCTGCACGCTCGACGCGTCGAGTTCCGCCGTGCTCGCCCAGGTAGCGCAGGAGATGAAGGCGAACTCGACGCTCATCGCCGACATCAGCGGCTTCTCGGATGCGTCGGGAACGCAGGCGTCCAACGAACGCGTGTCGTTGCAGCGTGCGCAAACTGTGCAGAGCTTTCTCACGCGGCTAGGCGTTGCGCCGGACCGCATCGGGAGCGTCGCCGGAAAGAGCGACACGTCGCCGATCGTCGATAACAACTCCCCGGATGCTTGGAAGAACCGGCGCGCCGAAATCTACTTGCGTTCGTCCGGCGCAGGCGCCGCGCAGCCGTGCACGGGAGCGCAATGTCCGCAAGCGTCGGAATAGGCGCGCAAGGCGCGGTTCTTCTCGACCGGAAGCGGTCCTCTCTCTAGTGCGATCGACTGGGCGCGACGCGTGCGGCAAGCGTGAGCGCTCGGCGAAATTGAAAGAAAGTGTTGCGCCCCATTGCCAAAGGCGGCCCGGGCGGGCAATTTCGCGCAGCGGCGAACTCGCGTAGCGGCGAGCGATCCAACCGCCGCAGCGACGCTTCGTAGGCACTATTGTAGTGGTTAGCGGGACGCGCTCCGCGACGCGGCAATCGTACCGGTCGGTCCGGCCGGCGGCGATATCGGCCGCGTTGCGCGTGCGCTCGCTTTCGAGAGAGGACATGAACATGAACGCAAAAATCGTCACCCGCCTCACCGTCTTCGCCCTCGCCGGCTCGATTCTCGCCGGCTGCGCGACGCAGCAGCAATCCAATACAGCAACGGGCACCGGGATCGGCGCCGCGCTCGGCGCCGGCATCGGCGCGCTGGCCGGCGGCGGCAAGGGTGCGGCCATCGGCGCGGGCGTGGGCGCCTTGGCCGGCGGCGTCACGGGCTATAACTGGCAAACCATCCGCAACAAGCTTTCGGGCGCGTCGAAGGGCACCGGCACGCAGATCACCGAGCAGCCGGACGGCTCGCTCAAGCTGAACATTCCGAGCAATGTGACCTTCGCCACCGACAGCTACCAGATCAATCCGAGCTTGTATGCCACGCTGAACGAATTGGCGACGCAAATGAATCAAAATCCCCGGGTGGTCGCGCAGATCCGCGGGTATACCGACAGCACCGGCAGCGCTTCGTATAACCAGACGTTGTCCGTCAACCGGGCGCAGAGCGTGGCGACGTACTTGAGCCAGCACGGCGTCCAACCCGACCGGCTGCAAGCCGAGGGCTTCGGCGCCAGCAACCCGATCGCAGACAACAACACGGCGGCGGGCCGCGAACAAAATCGCCGGGTGGAGATTTATCTGCGCGCGATGGCGCAACAGACGCAATAAGGAGAAGGGGCCGCCGAGCCGGGCGCTAGCGTAGCGCGCCGATGCCGGCAGAAGCCAGCGGCGGCGGCTCGAAAAACAGCGACGGAAGGCGGCGAGAAGGCGGCGAGAAGGCGCCGGTAAACGATTCGAAAATTTTTCGAACTCGGCGGCATTTCTCTTGTCTGTATGTTCGGTACGTGGCTGGCCAACGCCGCTGCGTCACCATTCTCCTCTTGTCGTTGTTGCTCCGGGGCCGAACGCCCCGGTTTTTTTTGCCCATTCTTTGCCGCGGCGCCTCGTTCTCGCTCGATCCCATGCTGGATCATCGAATTATCGAGATAGACATCCCGCTTCTGTCCCGCCATTCCTCCCAAGCGCAGCCTGCGCGCATCGCTCATAACGGCGGACTTTGCGCCAGCCGGTCCCAGGCATCGCCGATGAGCGGCGCGTCCGTCCGGGTCTCAAGCCAACAAGCTGCCCCGCCACGAAGCACCCGCTTTAGCCCCATTCGCGAATTTCCGGATGCGCCGGCGGCGAGCGCGGTGCGCGCGATCCTCCGGGCGGCGCGCCGGTGCCTGCTAAAATCGACGCTTTCCCTCAAGCAGCAACCTTCCAATACGCCCATGACCGTATCCGCCCCTCATTTCGCCGCGCAAGCCGGCGCGGGCGCCGCCCGCCGCCGCATTCTCGTGACGTCCGCTCTGCCCTACGCGAACGGACAGATCCACCTCGGCCATATGGTCGAGTTCATCCAGACGGACGTCTGGGTGCGCGCGATGCGAATGCACGGACATGAGGTGTACTACGTCGGCGCAGACGACACGCACGGCACGCCGATCATGCTGAGCGCCGAAAAGGAAGGCATTACGCCGAAGCAACTGATCGACCGCGTCTGGCGCGAGCACACGCGCGATCTCGGCAACTTCTTGATTTCGTTCGATAACTATTATTCGACCGATTCCGAGGAAAACAAAACGCTGTGCGAGACGATCTACGGCAAGCTCCAGCAAGCGGGCCTCATCGACGCTCGCGAAATCGAGCAAGCGTACGACCCCGTCAAGGAAATGTTCCTGCCCGATCGCTTCATCAAGGGCGAGTGCCCGAAATGCGGTGCGAAGGATCAATACGGCGATAGCTGCGAGGTGTGCGGCTCGACTTACCAGCCGACCGATCTGGTCAATCCGTATTCGGCCATTTCCGGTGCCACGCCCGTGCGCCGCAAATCGATGCACTACTTCTTCCGCCTGTCCGATTCGCGCTGCGAGAATTTCCTGCGCGGGTGGGTGAGCGGCCTCGCTCAGCCCGAGGCGACGAACAAGATGCGCGAATGGCTCGGGGAAGCAGGCGAGGCCAAGCTCGGCGATTGGGACATCTCCCGCGACGCGCCCTACTTCGGTTTCGAGATTCCGGGCGCGCCCGGCAAGTATTTCTACGTTTGGCTCGATGCGCCGGTGGGCTACTACGCGAGCTTCAAGAAGCTCGCCGAGCAACGCGGCCTCGATTTCCAAGCGTGGATCGAGCCCGGCTCGAGCACGGAGCAATACCACTTCATCGGCAAGGACATCCTGTATTTCCACACGCTGTTCTGGCCGGCGATGCTCGAATTCGCGGGCTATCGCACGCCGACGAACGTGTTCGCGCACGGTTTCCTAACGGTGGACGGCGCAAAGATGTCCAAATCGCGCGGCACCTTCATTACGGCAAACAGCTATATCGAGACGGGCCTGAACCCCGAATGGCTGCGCTACTACTTCGCCGCGAAGCTGAACGCGACGATGGAAGATCTCGATCTGAATCTCGACGACTTCCTGGCCCGCGTGAATAGCGACGTGGTGGGCAAGTACGTGAACATCGCAAGCCGCGCGGCCGGCTTTCTCATCAAGCGCTTCGATGCCCGGATACAAGACGCAGCGATGGGCCATCCGCTGCTGGCGACACTGCGTGCGGCGATCCCGCAAATCGCAGCCCATTACGAAGCGCGCGAATACAGCCGCGCCGTGCGCCAGACGATGGAACTCGCCGACGCCGTGAACGCCTACGTCGATACGGCCAAGCCCTGGGACCAGGCGAAGGATCCGGCGAATGCCGCCTTGCTGCACGAGACGGTCAGCGTCAGCCTGGAAGCATTCAGGCTGCTGTCGATTGCGCTCAAGCCCGTGCTGCCGGCGCTGGCCGCCAAGGTCGAGGCGTTCCTCGGCGTCGCCCCGCTCGCCTGGGCCGATGCCGATACGCCGCTGTCGTCCCAGCAGCCCATCAATGCGTATCAACACTTGATGACACGCATCGACGTCAAGCAGCTCGAAGCGCTCGTCGCGGCCAATCGCAGCTCCTTGCTGCCGACCGAAACCGGTGCGGCAGCAGCAAGCGCTACCGCTGCCACGGCCTCCTCGGCCACGGACAGCAAAGCCAAGCGCAAAGCCGCTGCCCCGGCAGGCGACGAGCCAAGCGAGACGATCTCGATCGACGATTTCGCAAAGATCGACCTGCGCGTCGCGCTGATCGTCGATTGCCAAGCCGTCGAAGGGTCGGACAAGCTGCTGCAACTGACGCTCGACGTGGGCGAGGCCAAGACGCGCAACGTGTTTTCGGGCATCAAGTCGGCCTATCGTCCCGAAGATTTGGTGGGCAAGCTGACGGTGATGGTGGCGAATCTCGCCCCGCGCAAGATGAAATTCGGCCTGTCCGAAGGGATGGTGCTCGCCGCCTCGAGCGCCGACGAGAAGGCCGAACCGGGCCTTTACATCCTCGAGCCGAATAGCGGCGCGAAGCCCGGCATGCGCGTGCGCTAAGCGGCGAACCGGCAAGGCGGCCGCCTGCGGGTGGCCGCCTGTGCACCGCTTAGCCGCCGGTCGGCGGATCGACGCGGCACCAAGCCTCACAAGCGGTATAAGCGGCGGTATAAGCGGCACGAACAGCACAAACGGCACCCGCCGAACCTCACTCGGCAAAGAGTTCCTGGAGCCCCGTACCGTCGAACTCGTCGCCGAATGCCACCTTGCGCCGGCCCACGACGTGCATCCCCGGCTCGGGCAGATAGCTGAATTTCACACAGATCGCTTTCGTCTTGTCGGGGGACTCCTCGACCCCGGGCCGCAGAATCCGACGCGTGCGCTCAGCGATCGTGCTGAGTGACGAACCCAAATTGCCCCAATTTCTCAAGAGATCGTTGGTCGCAGCCGATACCACCACATTCGCCGCGCCAACTACGGGATAGTTCATCGGCGTGACTTCACGCCTTTGCTTCGGCGGTTTGTAGCGCGAAACGCGCATGTAGATGTGCGGTAAATCCGAAATCGAATTTTCGATCCCGATCTTCGCGTTATGTTGGAAAAATCTAAGCACTTGCGCGCGGCTGCCGATGAGGACGAGCGGCCTGCGCGCATCGCCGTGTTCCGAGAATTGGTACCAGCCGCGGCTGTTCGGGATCGCCCTCTTTAGCGAGCCGCGGTCCTCCACCATCGAGCCGCAGCTACCGAACTTCACCTGCGAAAGGGGCCATCGCCACATGTGCAAGGTCGACATTGCTCATCTCCTACGATTGAATTGAGAGCAAATCAGACCACGTTACCTACGGCCGGGGCACGTTCATTTTTCGCAAATGTAGGCCCGCATCGTCACCACGGCCAGCGGTCGAAGCGCCGCGTGAAGTTGATGTCGACGCCTTGGAAGGTGCCCGTGTAAAGCAACACCGACCAGAAGCGCGACAGATTCACCGTGGCCTTGAATGCATTGCTGGCCGATTGCAGCCCCTGTTCGTAGCCGAGCACGAGCCGGTCGTTGATCGCCTTGGACAGCATCACGACCTGCGAATCGGTCAACCCGACGTCGCTGCGGCCCACCGAGAACTCGTCGAGCCCGAACGTCTGCGCCACCCGCTTGCCCGTGGCGCTGCCCAGCAGCGCGAGCGCCGTCGTCATCGAGCTTTGCTGGCTCAGGTTGTTGCCTTGATCCGTTCCATGGCCGAACAACAGCCACGAAAGCTTCTCATTGTCGGGTACGTTCGGTTCCGAGACGAGCTTGACGACCGGCGTGCGCACCGTACCCGTCACTTGTACGCCGGCTTCCACCTCCTGATTGCGGCGCATGGCGAGGATGTTGACGCCCGGGTTCGCCACGGGGCCGTTAAACGTGAAATAGCCGTTCTCGATCGCGAGCTTGCGGCCGAACGACGTATACGTCGAGCCCTCCGTCACGCGCACGTTGCCGATCGCGCGCAGCGGCTGATTCGGCGCCGACAGCGCGGTCACGGTGCCGCGCAGGCCGAGATCGGCGCCCTGACCGCGGAAACGGAAATCCCGGCCGAGGTCGATATCCACGCTCGCGCGCGGCGCGAACCGGCCGACCGGCTTGTTCGTCGACTCGGCCGGCGGCGGTGGCGAGCCGCGCACGAAACCGTGATCGCTGACGATCACGACATCGTCGGATAAACGCGGCGCGCGTTGCTCGGGCAGATCGAACAGCGCATGGTCGACCGTGAACTTGCCGTCGATGTCGAGCCCGCCGGCCGCGCCGCCGTTGGCCATCGTCGCGCTGCCCGACAGCGACAACTGCCGGTCGGGCGCGGCGAACAGTTCGAGCTTGTCGGCCACGATCCGCGCCGTCAGGTCGGGCTCGGCGCTATCGAGCCGGATGCGCCCCGTCGCGCGCACGGTGCCGTTGCCGCCATGGAACTCCACGCGCTGAAAATCCACGAGGTTCTCGGTCAACGCCACCCGTACGATGCCGTCCTTGAGCTGAATGCCTTGGTCGACGAGCGTGGCCGATAGGTCGTCGCCGACGAGCGCGCCGGAGACCGTCGGCTTCGCCCGGGTGCCGGCTACCACGAGGTTCAGCGCGACGTGCCCGTCGAGCACGTAGCTGGGGCCGAACAATCCCCCGGTCGCCTTCAAAGCGGGAATCTCGAAGGCGAGCTTGCCGGCGAGCGGGGCATCGGCGGCTAGCCCGAGCAGGCCGCCGCGGGCCGGATCGGGCGAGAGGCTCGCCCCGATCGTGGCATCGAGCGTGCCGACGCGATTGGCCGCCGCGTGCGCGGTCGCAACCATCCGCCCGCCCGTGAAATCGACCCGCGCCGAGAGCGCCGTCATGCCGAATGCCGCCGTGCCATAGCCTGTCGAGAGCGTCGCATCGCCGCTGCGGCGTTCGACGCGTGCGTAGCCGCTCGCCGTGCGTCCCACATCGAAGTCCCAATCGGCCGCCAACACGAGATCGCTCGATAAGCGCGAGGGCTGGCCCGTCAACATCTGCCGGATCGCGATAAGCCGCGCCGCCGACAAATTCGAGGCGCTACCGGCCGAGCGGATCGCGCCGTGGTCGTAGACAAACGATTTGAGATCGATCGTGGCGCCTTCGAGGCTCAGCCGTGTCGGCCCGAGCGTCGTACGCCCGCTGCCGGCCGACACGGCCACCGGGGCCTGCAGTTGCAGCGCGGGCATGCCTCGGTTCGCCAAGCGGGCGAGCATGCCGTCCCAACGCGTGCCGTCGCGCGTATCGGTCAGCGCGCCGGTGCCCGCGAGCATCATATCGACGGGACGCCCAAGCACGGTGCCCTTCGCTTGCGCGTCGAACGTATGTTTCCCGCGCGTGCCCGCGACACGGGCCGTCATCGTCGACAAGTCGACCGCTCCCGCATGGATGTCGCGCGCATCGGCCGTGAATTCGAGCGCGCCCGTCGCACCGTCGCGAATCCGCGCACTGCCCGTCGCGCTCCCGATCCGGTTCTGACCGATCGCCACTGCATGGGCGTCATAGCGCAGCGTCACGTCGGGATGGGCGATCGAGCCGGTCAGATCGCCATCGGCAAGAACGGTACCGGACACGCCGAAGCCCAGCCGTTCGAGCTGCGGCGCGTCCACATGAAAGCGCAGGCGATCGCCGGGCCCGCCGAAGCTTCCATGCAGCTCGACGTCGTTGCCCGCGATCGACAGCTTGGCGTCGCTCGGAAGAAGGCGCGTGCCGGCAAGCTGGACTGTCCCCGCGCCGGTCAGCGGATAGCCGTCGTAGACGCTGTCGCCCAGTTCGAACCGGACCTTCGTCGATAGCGACGGCGCGAGCGCACCCACGGCACTGAAGCGGCCCGTGATGCGTGCCTCGGGCAGTTTGGCCGCTCCCCGTGCGGACCTTGCGGCAGGGGCAGCGACGGCGCCCGGCCCCGCACCGTGCGGCGAGCGTGCCGCTGGCGCCGTGGGGCGCGCCGTCGGCAGCGTAGCCGCCGCGAGTCGCCGCGGATCGAAATTCGTCAGCGTCGCGCTCACGTCATAGCTATCGCGCGCATCGTGCTCCAGTGCGCCTTTGAGTTCGAGGCGGCCGTCGCCGGCGTCGATACGTACGTCGTGCAGCGCTAGCCGGGCATGCTCGAACGCCACGTGGGCCCGCGCGCGCAGGCGCGCCGCCGCATCGGCGAGGTCGAGCGAGAGCGAGGACGTAGGCCCGTCCAGCCCAATCGCGATCGGCCCGGACAGCGATGTCGGTCGTACATAGGGGGTGAGCGTCGTCAAATCGAGCGCATGCGCGATCAACTCCAAACGCCCGCGCCCATGCGCGAACGTGCCGCTTCCCGTCAACGCGGCGCCGCGCAGCAAGCGCGCATCGAGCTGCCGGATCCGTTGCTCGTGCTCGTCGAGCCGTACCTCGGCATGCGCTTCGATGAGCGGTAGGCGATGTTCGTCGAGTTGCCCCGGTGTCGCATTGGCGATGCGAACGGGCCCGGCGACGACGAGCGGCCCGCCTCCTGCCACCGGCGCGAGCGTCGCGACAAGCGAGAGATCGGCCTGCGGTGCGCCGGCGCTCAGCGCGCGCGGATCGACGTGATCGAACGCAATGGTCGCCCGCTTGAGCGGCACGGGCGCGAACGGCGTCGCCTCGATATGCGCGCGTCCGGCCAGCTTCATCCCGCTCGCGGCGACATCGGCCGTGAGCGATTCGAGCGTGCCGGAAAGGTGCGCCTGTAGCTCGGCTGGGGCTCCCTCGAGCGCACCGGAAGCGCTCAAGGCCCCGGTCAGCGGGAACGGCCGCGCCCCGTCGAGCGCGAGCTGGGCCGCGAGCGCGCCATAAGCCGTGTCGACGCCGTCGATCGACACCGTGTGGCGGCGTCCGTCGCTGCGCCCGCGGACACGCAAGCGGTCGATCTCGGTCGTCGTCGCGCCGTTATGCACGCGCAGCCTGTCCACCGCAAGCGAACGCACGTCGAGTTGGATCGGCAAGCGCAGATCGGCGGGCAGCCGCATCGGCGTCTTGCTGGCCGACGGCGCCATCCGCGCATCGATCGTCCCCGCTTCCAACCGATCGACGGTGAGCCGCCAAGGCGAACGCGTCAGCGCCCAGCGGCCCGAGAGACGATCGATGCGGATATCGGTGGGCGGCGCGCCGGCCGCGAGCGCCGGTTCGTGCCAGCGCAGATCGGCCAGGCGCACCCCGCGCGCGAGCGTGCCGCCTTCGAACGTACCCGACAGCCGCGGTCCCATGGCCGCGACCGCGGCCTGCCAGACAAGCCGAGTGCCCGGCTCCGTGGCGATCGCACCATAAAGCCCCGCAACGATGCCCCCCCCGATCAGCGCCAACGTCAGCGCCGTCCATGCAAGCACGCGCAGGCCGCGCCGCTTGCGATGCGGGGCATTAGGACCACGCGGCGGATGCGGCTCGGGCGCCTCGTCGGAGCCGCCCGGCGGCGGTGCACCGCTCCCGCCCGCCTGCGATGCATCGGCGTCGGGGATCGGTTCGTTCGGCGGGGGCGGCGAATCGTGTGTCATCCGAGGTCTAGGCGATGCGTAAATAGGAAGTCAATGGAGCGTCAATCGGGAGTCAAAACGCAATGCCGAGCGTGAGGTACGGCCGCACGCTGCGATTGCGGGTACCGTACGCCAGATCGACGTTGATCGGACCGACCGGACTGCGCCAGCGCACGCCGATCCCGGCGCCCGGATAAATGACACGCTCGCTCCAGGTATCCGTCGCCGTGCCGACGTCGTAGAACACCGCGGCCCCCCAATCGTGCGTGAACCAGTGCTGATACTCGGCGGTGGCCGTGATCAGGTACTTCGTCGGCAACACCGACCCATCGACCGTATTGCCGATGCTTTGGAAACCGTAACCGCGTACCGAATTGGAGCCACCCGCCCGGAACAGCAGCGACGCCGGAATACCGCTCGAGCTGCCGCTCGTCAAGACGCCACCGAATTCCGCGCGCACGAGCAGCAGGTCCCGCTTGAAAAGCGGCACGTACTGCTCGCCGCGCGCATAGCCACGCATGAACGTCTGGTCGGTCGCGGCGCCCTTCACGGCGAAACCCGCCTCGACGTGCACGAGGTTGCCCTTGCGCGGGAACAGCGGATCGTCGACGTGGCGGCGCGTCCACGACCATTGCGGCACCAGCGCGTGGCTCGTCGTCGGACCGGCTGCGTTTTGGTCGAGACGATCGGCGTAGTACTGGATGGAGTACGCGTAGTCGATGAACTGCGCGGTGCGCGTGCGCTGCAAGCCAGCTCGCGCACTGTAGATGTTCGTGCCCGACACTTGCGTGCTCGTGTACGAAGCGAGCGCGCTGTTGACCCAGCCGCGCTGCCCCGGCGGCATCGACAATTGAACCTGGCCGTACTGCTGGATCTGATCGAGACGGCCTTGGACCGAGAACGGCCACGCGGCGCCGAACGTATCGAGATAGCTATACGAGCCTTGCACATGCGCGCCGGTATCGGTGGCGTAGCCGACGCCCCCGCGCACGTTGTTGTAGGGATATTCGCTCACCTTCACGTGAACGGGCGTGCCGTTCGGCTTCGCGATGTCGTCGCCGACGTCGATCGCCACGCTCGCGTAGTAAGGCGTGTTCTGCAATTGCCGCTGCAGCTCGGCGATGCGCTCAGCGTCGTAAATCTCGCCGACCGACAGCGGATTGACGTTGGTCACGATGCGGCCGGGGTAGCGCCGCACGCCCGAGACGTCGAGCGGGCCGAGCGTAAAAGTCGGGCCGCTGTCGAACGCGACGCTCAGCGCCGCTTGCCGGGTGTGCGGATCGATGCGCGCTTGCGAGCGGACGATCTTCGCGCCGAGGTAGCGGCGCGCCTGCAAAGCCTTGAGCGCAGCCTCCTTCGCATCTCTCCATCCCGCCTGGGTGAACGGGTCGCCGGTGTGCAGCGAAAACGCGAATCGCGCCGCGTTCTCCTGCTTCGGCGATTCGTCGCGCACGGGCCCCTCGAACGTCAACGCAACCGATGCGACCGTGGTTCGCGGCCCCGGATCGACATGCACGGTGACGGCTTTCTGGCCTTTGCGGCCCGCGTGCACGTCGGTGCGCACGATCGGGGAAAAGTAGCCGTCGGTGGCGGCCAGATCCCGCACTTGCTGCGGCGTGGCGGTCACGAGGAAGTCGAATTGATCGTCGGTGACGTCGCTGCGCGAGGCGAAGCGCGCAAGGTCCAGATGCTTCTCGAGCAGCTTGCGCATGGGGCGCGGCGCATCGATCGCGATGTCGTACTTCGCCGCCGCGGGCCACGAGGCGCAGGCCAGTAGCGCGCCCAGGGCGAGCGACGGCCAAGCCGGCCTGCGCGCCGGTGCCGCGCGGCCGCGGCCACGCACGATACAAAACGAGACGATCACGGCTCCCCGCAAACGATACCTCCTCAGATTGAAAGACGGCTAAGCGCGATCAGCTCAGACGAAAACGAAAGCGATCATTTGAACATAACGTCCGTCGATCGAGCCACTCGCCGATCGATCGTCGGACGCACGGGCGGCGACACGGCAAAACGCCGATCTCGCTCGCACCGATGCGCTCGCGGCGAACGGCCCAGCCGCTCGCACGGACCGCGCCGCCCGCGGGCACCCAACCGCCCCCGCCCGGCAAGGTTCGCGTGCCCGCTTTCGACGCTGTGCAGCCTGCGGTGTTCCGCATCGGGCGGCATGCGCTAAAATCGCACCTTGCGCGAGCGGCACGGGTGTCGCTCTGTCCCTATTTTCAGGATTGCCGAATCATGTTGTATCAATCGGATATCACGCAGTTCATCAATCAGCTCAAACAGCAAAAACCGTCGCTGGAAGACGAACAGCGCCGCGGCCGCGCGCTCTTGTGGGACAAGCAGCCGATCGATCTCGAAGAGCGTTCGTCGCAGCAGCAGGCACGCGTGCAACAAACGCCGTACGTCTACTACCAGAACTTCTGAACGTGACCGCCGCCGACGAAGGGCGGCGCGGCCAGGCGTCCGATGCGGCGCTCACCGCGCCCGCGACCGACACGACGCCCGACACCGTCGACGGCATCGCTTTCGCGCGCCTGTATGGCGAGCCGCTGTTCAAGCTGCCGCAGGATTTGTATATCCCGCCCGACGCCCTCGAGGTTTTCCTCGAGACGTTCGAAGGTCCGCTCGATCTGTTGCTGTACCTGATCCGCAAGCAGAACTTCAACGTGCTCGACATCCCGATGGCGGACGTGACGGCGCAATACCTCGGCTACGTCGAACAGTTGCGCAAGACGAACCTCGAACTCGCGTCCGAGTATCTGCTGATGGCCGCGATGCTGATCGAGATCAAGTCGCGCATGCTCCTGCCGGTGAAGAAGGCCGATACAGGCGAAGAGGCCGAGGATCCGCGCGCGGAACTCGTGCGGCGGCTGCTCGAATACGAGCGCATGAAGCTGGCGGCGCAGCAGCTCGATCGGCTGCCGCAGCTCGGGCGCGATTTTCTGCGCGCCGAAGTCTATATCGAGCAAAGCGTGGCTCCGCGGTTTCCCGACGTCGCGATGGACGATCTTCGCGCGGCTTGGGCGGATGTGTTGGGACGGGCGAAACTCGTCCAGCATCACAAGATCTCGCGCGAGGAACTCTCGGTGCGCGAGCACATGAGCTTGATCTTGCGGCGCCTGCAGAACGTGCGCTTCGTCGAGTTCTCCGAACTGTTCGACGTGACGCGCGGCGTCCCCGTCGTCGTCGTCAATTTCATCGCCATGCTCGAGCTGGCGCGGGAATCGCTGATCGAAATCACCCAACCCGAACCGTTCGCCCCGATCTACGTCCGTCTCGCTTACTTGCCCGCCTAGCGCGCGCAACGCGAACGCGATTTCGACGGTGCCCTCTCATGTCACGCGCCGTCAAATCCACTACAATCGGCGCGCCTTCAACCCGCAGTGCGTCGCCCGCGCCAGTCTTGCCACCATGAAAGTCATCAGTTCGATCCAGGAATTGCGCGATCAGTTGCGCGGCCAAAACCGTACGGCGTTCGTCCCGACGATGGGCAACCTGCACGAAGGCCATTTGTCGCTCATGCGGCTTGCACGTCAGCACGGCGATCCGGTCGTCGCGAGCATCTTCGTCAATCGTCTGCAGTTTGGGCCGAATGAAGACTTCGACAAATACCCGCGCACGCTCGAAGCCGATATCGAGAAGCTGCAAAAGGAAAACGTCTACGTGCTGTTCGCGCCCACCGAGCGCGACATGTACCCGCAGCCGCAGGAATACCGCGTCCATCCGCCGCACGATCTCGGCGACATTCTCGAGGGCGAATTCCGCCCCGGGTTCTTCACGGGCGTGTGCACGGTCGTCATGAAGCTCATGTCGTGCGTACAGCCGCGCGTCGCCGTGTTCGGCAAGAAGGATTACCAGCAGCTCATGATCGTGCGGCAGATGTGCCAACAGTTCGCCCTGCCGACCGACATCGTGGCAGCCGAAACCGTGCGCGACACGGACGGGCTCGCGCTGAGTTCGCGCAACCGCTATCTCACCGAAACGGAACGCGCCGAGGCGCCGATGCTCGCGCACACGCTCGCGCGCGTGCGCGAGGCGGTGCTCCGCGGCCGGCGCGATTTCGCGGCGATCGAGCGCGAAGCGATCGAAGCGCTCGCGGCGCGGGGCTGGCAACCCGATTACGTGGCGGTGCGCAAGCGCTCGGACCTCATCGCGCCGGCCGCCCACGAGCTAGAGGCGCCGCTCGTCGTGCTCGCGGCCGCCAAGCTCGGCGCAACGCGCCTCATCGACAACCTCGAAATCTGACGCCGTCCCACGGCGGCAAATCTGACGCCGTCCCACGGCGGCAAAACCGACGCCGCCCCGGGGCGACAATCGGCTGAAGCAAAGGAACCGACCATGCAGCGACACATGTTGAAATCGAAGATCCACCGCGCCGTCGTGACGCACTGCGAGCTTCATTACGAAGGCTCGTGCGCGATCGACGAGGACTTGCTCGACGCGTCGGGCATCGTCGAAAACGAGCGCATCGACATCTGGAACGTCAACAACGGCGAGCGCTTTTCGACCTATGCGATCCGCGGCGAACGGGGCAGCGGCATGATCTCGCTGAACGGCTCGGCCGCGCGCCGCGCGCAACTCGGCGATCTCGTCATCATCGCGGCGTTCGCGATCGTGGACGAGGCCGAACTAAAAGCCGGCTGGGAGCCGAAGCTCGTGTTCGTCGACGAACGGAACAAGGCCAAGAGCAGCCGCGGCCACGTGCCCGTCCAGAGCTGGAGCTGAACGCGCGGGCAGCAAGCGCTTACTTCGCGACCCAGGCCGTAATCGGCTCCCACTGTTCCAAGTCTTTCTCGACTCGGCTCTGGGGCACGTCCCAGAGCGTGAGCCCGTGCGCCGCGAGCTGCACGTAGTTCTGCGTATCGCGCAGGAAGCCCAGCACGGGCAACTCGAGGCTTTCCACGAAGCGATGGAGCTGCTCGGCCGAACGCGTGCGCGCATCGACGCGCATGCCCACCACGCCTACTTCGATCATTCCCTTGCGCACGGCCTTTTCCTTGGCCAGGCGTTCGAGGAAATGCTGGGTGGCGAGGATGTCGAACATCGACGGCTGCAGCGGCACCACGACCTTATCGGCCAGCTCGAGCGCCGCGGCCAGCCGCACGCCGTGCAATCCCGCCGGCGTATCGATAACGGCGCGCTCCAAGCCCTTGGGCGGCTTGGCCGGCGCGTCCGGATCGACGTTCCACGTCTCGATGGGCGGCAATCCTTCCGGCCGCAGGGCCAGCCATCCGTGGGACGATTGCTGCCGATCGAGGTCGGCCAGCGCCACCCATTCGCCGTTCGCCGCGAAGGCGCCCGCCAAGTTCGTCGACAACGTGCTCTTACCCACGCCGCCTTTGGGGTTCGCTACCACGATCACCGTCATGAACACTCCCGAGTAGAAGGCCGCCTACCGCAGCCGGTTAGCCGGTTATGGCCGTTTAATCTCAACAAACAGCGCGACTCCCGATAATATCGGCAAATTCGGCCACAAGGAGGCTCACTCGATGTCGACTTTACGCTCCGATTGCACGATCGAGACGCTCCACGAGCGTCAGCAAGGCTCGCTGCCCGAGCTGCTCGGCGTGCGCGTCGTCGCGCTCGCCCAAGGCACCCTGACGGGCAAGCTGGCCGTGCGCCCGCAATTGCTCGCACCCAACGGCTACCTGCACGCGGCAACCGTGATCGGCCTGGCCGATACCTGCTGCGGCTATGCTTGCCTGGCGCATCTTCCCGAAGGCGCGAGCGGATTCACGACGATCGAACTCAAGAGCAACTTCCTTGGCACCTGCCGGGCGGGCACGGTGCGCGCGGTGGCGTCCGCGGTTCACCTGGGCCGCAGCACGCACGTATGGGACGCCTCCGTGTTCGATCCGGACGGCCATACGATCGCGCTCTTCCGTTGCACGCAGATGATCCTCAAATAGGCCCGAATGTCGGTCCATTGCCCAGCGGGCGGCGGCGCGCGAGGTCCCGCTCCCGCATGCGGCACTGTACGGCGCGCGGAGCCTCGCTACAATCGTGCGATGACCGCACCCGATCTTACCTTCGTCCTCGGCGGCGCCCGCTCGGGCAAAAGCCGCCACGCCGAGCAGCTTGCGCACACGCGAGCCTCGCGCCTAGCCTCCCCTGTCACCTATATCGCCACCGCGCGTCATACCGGCGACGCGGAATTCTCGGCACGCATCGCGCACCACCGCGCACGGCGGCCTGCCCATTGGGGCCTCGTCGAAGCCGACCTCGATCTCGCTAGCGCGATCGCAGAGTCGGACGACGGCCGCACCTGCATCCTCGTCGACTGTCTGACGCTCTGGCTCGCCAATGTGATATGCCCGGCCGAGGGCGAGCCGTGCGACGACGGCGCGGCAAGGATGGACGCGCTCGAAGCGGCGCTCGCTCGCGCGCGCGGCCCCATCATCGTCGTCAGCAACGAAATCGGGATGGGCGTCGTGCCGATGGGCGCGATGACGCGTCGATACGTCGACGAACTCGGGCGCCTCAATCAACGCGTGGCCGCGCTTGCGCGAGCGGTGACATTGATGGTGGCCGGGCTGCCGATGACGGTCAAAAGCGAGCATCCGCAATGAGGCCGTTCGAACGCTCCCGCGCGGTGGGATACGCGCCTTCGATCGCGCTCGCCTTCAGCGCCGCAATCGCGAGCGCGCCCTACGCCCATGCGGCGATTTCGGTGACCGACGATGCCGGCGAACGCGTCACGCTGGCCGCGCCCGCCCAGCGAGTGGTAGCGCTGGCGCCCCACGCCGTCGAGCTGGCTTATGCGGCCGGCGGCGGGGCGAAGCTCGTCGGCGCCGTGTCGTATAGCGACTATCCGAGCGCCGCGAAGGCGTTGCCGCGAGTGGGCACGAACACCGCGCTCGATCTCGAGCGGATCGTCGCGCTCAAGCCGGATTTGGTGATCGTCTGGCGCCACGGCAACGGCGAGCGCCAGCTGGACCGCCTGCGCGCGCTAGGGATCCCGCTTTATCACAGCGAGCCGCGCAAGCTCGATGCCGTCGCGGCCGACCTCATTGCGCTCGGCACGCTCATGGGCACCGCCGAGCAGGCGCAAGCGGCCGCCGCCGACTACCGTGCCAAGATCGCCGCGCTGCGCGCCCGCTATGCGGGACGCTCGCCCGTCAGCGTGTTTTACGAAGTATGGGCCGATCCGTTGATGACGCTGAGCGGCGCGCATATCGTCAGCGATGTCATCGCTTTGTGCGGCGGGCGCAACGTTTTCGCGCATCTCGCCCCGCTCGTGCCGACGGTGTCGACCGAGGCCGTCGTGGCCGCGGACCCGGAGGCGATCGTCACGGCGAGCCAAGGCGCCACGCGCGCCGACGCGCCGCTGCCGAGCCTGGCGGCATGGCGGGCGTGGCCGCGCATGACGGCCGTCGCGCGCGGCAACCTGTTCGCGATCGACGGCGATCTCATCACGCGGCCGGGCCCGCGCCTCGCGCAAGGCGCCGAGCAGTTGTGCCGCGATCTGGACCTCGCGCGCGAACGCAGACCCGGCGCGAGCGCGGCGGGGGCCCGCTGAGCCCAGCGCGATCGGTCGGTACGCTCACGCGTTCCAATGCAGCAAGCGCCAACGGCTGCGCTCGCCGTCGCGTTGCAGCCACACGAGCGCCGCCATGTCCAACGGCCATTTCAGCGTCGTCTCGAGGGCCTCGCCAAGCAACAGCGCGGCGATCATCCGCATGACGCCCGCATGGGTGACGGCCAGCATGGTCGAAGCGCCGCCCGCTTCGGGTGCGCGCCACGGGCCGAGCCAAGCGTCCACACGGGCCTCGAACTGCGCGACGCTTTCGCCGCCGTGCATCCTCGCGTGACGCAAATCGGCGGCCCACGCATCGAGCGCTGCGCGGTCGATCGCATCCCAGCGCTGCCCCTCCCATTGCCCGAAGTCGATCTCTTGCAGGCGAGGATCGGCGCTGCACGCACAATCGAAATGCTGCGCGAGCCGGTGCGCGACGTCGGCGCATCGCTGCAACGGACTCGTCGCGAGTTGCTGCGGCAACGGCAATGAGAGCGTCGCCAGACGCGCAACGATGCGGCGGACCGACTCGGCCGCGTCGCCGGCCAGCGGGACGTCGGTCTTGCCGTAGCACACGCCGGCGTCGATCGCCGGCGCGGGATGGCGGATCAGAACGAGGTCCAAGCGAGGACAGACAGATAGAGCGACAGCTCGAAACACTGCTGCGCGAGGCCGAGGCAGTCGCCCGTATAGCCGCCGAGCCGGCGGGAGAAATAGCGGGCGAGCGCGAACCGCAACACGAGGCAGATCCCGAGCCCGAACGCGCCCGCGCGCCAATCGGGCAGCAACAGCAGCCACGGCAGGCCAAGCGCCAGCGCAACGACGAGCGAGCGCGCCGCCATCCGCTGCGCGAGAGGTTTGGCCTTACCTTGCTCGCGCGCGTAATCGTGCGTCGCCAGATAGCTGACGGCCAGTGCGCGGCTCGCGGCGTGAGCGCTTACCATCGACCAGGCGGCCGTGGCTGCGGGCAGCGCAGCGAGCGTCTGCCACTTGAGTGCCAACCCCATGACGAGACCGATGGCCCCAAAGGCGCCGAGGCGCGGGTCGCGCATGATACGCAGCGCATCCTCGCGCGTCGCCCCGCCGCCGAACCCATCGCAGCAATCGGCGAGGCCGTCTTCGTGCAACGCTCCCGTTAGCAGCAAGGTGGCGGCCATGGACAGCAGGACGGCCACCGAAGGCGGAAACGCGTGCACAGCAAGCCAATAGACGCAAGCCGCCGCTGCGCCGATCAGGGCCCCCACGAGCGGAAAATAGCGTGCGGCGCCCGCAAGATCGTGCGTATCGAGGGCGATTGCGCGCGGAATCGGCACACGCGTGAAGTAGCCGAACGCGGCGACGACGTACCGTGCCTCGCCGCGCCACGGCGAGCGGCGCAGCAGCGATGCCCCATCGGCGTGCGACCCGGCGGCAAGCGAGGGACGAGACGGCGCCTGCTCGTCCGCCCCCTGCCCCGCCTCGCGCATCGCGCGCTCGTCCGTCATCGGGCCTCGCGCCCGTCCACGCCGGCCGATTCGAAGCTGGCCATCTCGTTGAGCATCGCGACGGCGGCCCGCAAGATCGGCAGCGCCATCGCGGCGCCCGTCCCTTCGCCGAGGCGCATATCGAGCGCGAGGAGCGGCTTGGCACCGAAGTAGTCGAGCATGCGCCGATGACCGGCCTCGTTCGACAGATGCGCGAACACGCAGTAATCGCGCATTGCGGGCGCGATCGCATCGGCCACGACGAGCGCCGCCGTGGTAATGAACCCGTCGACGAGGATCGTCATTTTCGCTTCGGCCGCAGCCAGATAGGCCCCCGCGATCATGGCGATCTCGAAGCCGCCGAACGTTGCTAGGACGTCGATCGGTTCCGTGACGTGCTCATGCAAGGCGAGCGCCGACGCGAGCACGTTGCGCTTGCGCGCGAGCCCCGCGTTGTCGAGACCCGTGCCGCGTCCGACGCATTCGTCGATCGGCACACCGCACAACCGGCTCATCAAGCAGGCAGCCGACGAGGTATTGCCGATCCCCATCTCGCCGAAACCGATGACGTTCGTTCCAAGCGCGGCGTGATGGTGTACCCGAGCGGCGCCCGCGCGCATGGCGGCCAGCGCCTCGGCGCCCGTCATCGCGGGGCCCTGTGCAAAATTGCGCGTGCCGGGGCCGATCGGTACGTCGACGAGGCCGGGCAACGGCGCGAGCGGCGTCGCCACGCCTGCGTTGACGACTTCGAGCGTCATCTGCGCCACCTGGCTGATCGCGTTGATCGCCGCGCCGCCCGCCAGAAAATTCGCCACCATCTGCGCGGTGACCGCTTGCGGGTAGGGGCTGACGCCCTCGTGGACGATGCCGTGATCGCCGGCGAAGACGATCATCGCCGGCCGCGTCACGCTCGGACGCGTGGTTTGCTGGATCATCCCCATTTGGCGCGCGACGACCTCGAGCATGCCGAGACTGCCCGGCGGCTTGGTCTTGGCATCGATCATGCGGGACAGCACATCGCGCAGGGACCGATCGAGCGGTTCGACGATGGGCAAAGGAAGCGGTGCGTTCATACTCAGTTCACAGGTCATGGCAGGGCGATGTGCGCTCTGCGAAGATGCCACCATACCCGCATCGATCGCCGCATTTCAATTCGGTAAAACCGCAGCGCCCGCACGACGCGCATTCCAGACGCCACTATCTGGGTGCCCGGCGGGACGTATCGAGCCAGGGGAATGGAGACATCGGGTAACGCCCCTGCGGCGCGCGAAGACAAGGCTGTCGAATCGAAATCGTTCAACGGGCTGTCGTGGCAAACGAAAACAACGATCGAATCGGGATACACGAAATTTCTACCGAATCCGCAATCTTACGCGCATTGCCGGTACGCAAATCCTACCGTCGCGCAATTCGGACGTCGCGCCATGCGGCGACCCACCGTTTTAGCCGGTCGATTGCGGCGCGAACCGAAGCTCGCTCAGCGCGCGCCTGCCGTCAGCGCCGGCACGAGCGCCTCGTACCCGCCCTGTTCGATCAACACCATGGGATAGCCGAATGCGCGACTTGCCAGGGCCGGCGTCAACACCTCGCGCGCCGCCCCGGCATGGGCCGTGCCGTCGCCCTCGAGCAGTAGCGCGTGCGTCGCAAAGCGCCGTGCGAGATTCAGGTCGTGGCAAGAAAACACGATCGTGCGCGACTGTACCTTGATCCATCGCGACAGTGTGTTCATGCACTCGATCTGGTGATGCCAATCGAGAAAGGCGAGCGGCTCGTCGAGCAACAGCAGCGGCGCTTCTTGGCATATGGCCGCGGCCAACGCGACGCGCTGACGCTCGCCGCCCGACAGCGAAAGCACGTCGCGCGGCGCCAATGCGTCGAGCCCAAGCAACGCGAGCGCCGCGAGTGCCGCCGCGCGATCGGCCGGTTGCTCCCAGCCCCAGCCGGTCAAATGCGGAAACCGATTGAGCATGACGATATCGAGCACACTCGCGCCGAACGCGTCGTGCGATGTCTGCGGCATCAGCGCGCGCCGTCGGGCGAGCGCCGCGCCGGCCCACGCGTCGAGACGCACGCCGTCCACTTCGACATGCCCCGCGGCCGGTCGCGCCAGTCCCGCGAGCGTCGTGATCAAGGTCGTCTTGCCGGCGCCGTTGGGCCCCGCAACACACCAGATCTCGCCGGGATAGAACGTGTGCGTGAAGTCGTCGAGCAGCGTCCGCGCCCCGGCGCGCAGCGTCAGATGCTGCGCCGAGAGCGAGGCCGATCGGGCATCGCGGCCGGTACGAGTCAGCGATTTCACGGCCGCCTCCCGAGCAGCATCCATAAGAATACGGGCACCCCGATGAGCGCGGTGACCACGCCGACAGGCAGTTGGGCCGGCGCGATGGCCGTGCGCGCGAGCAGATCGGCACCCATCACGGCCACGCCGCCCGCGAGCGCGCTGGCCGGCACGAGCATGCGCTGATCGTTGCCGAACACGAGCCGTAGCGCATGCGGCACAATCAAGCCGACGAAGCCGATCGTGCCCGCCGTCGTTACGCTCGCGGCCGCGGCCAGCGACGCCACCAGGTACAGCCGCAGACGCAGCTGCGTCGCCGGCACGCCGAGCGACGCGGCGAGCGCCTCGCCGCGCAACAGCACATTCAATTGCGGCGCGACGGGCACGCAAACGCCGAGCGCGACAGCCAGCGCCGCCAGGGCGGGCCAAGGATTGGCCGCACCGTTCAAATCGCCCGTCAACCAAAAGACGATGCCGCGCAATCGCTCGTCGGGCGCGAGCGCAACGAGCAGCGTGACGACGGCGCCCCAGCCCGTCGCGACGACCACCCCCGTCAGCAGCAAGCGCGGCGATGCCTCTTGCGGCTCGCCGCGCCACAGTTCGCGTCGAGCGAGGCCGAGCACGAGGGCGATCGAGAGCCCCGCGCCGCCGAACGAAGCGAGATCGACGAGCCACCACGCGCAACCGGCGATGAGCGCGGCGACCGCGAACGCGGCCGCTCCGCCCGAGACGCCGAGCACATAGGGCTCGGCCAGCGGATTGCGCAGCAGCACTTGCAGCAGCGCGCCCGCGAGCGCAAGGAGCGCCCCGCACGAGAAGCCGGCAACGGCGCGCGGCAGACGCAACGTCCGCACGATCTCGCCGGCCACATCGCTCGTCTGTCCGCCCGCGGCCGCGTGCTCGGGCAACCGCAACAGCGCAAAAAGCGCCTGTCCGGGCGAGACCGTGACGCTGCCGAGCATGAGCGCGCTCGTGAAGACGACGAGCGCGGCCGCTGCGAGTACGATCCAAATGACGGTGGCGCGACGGGCGTTCATGGGCGAGGGGGAGCGCGCGTGCGAAGCGGGCAAGTTCATCGCCGAACGCCGCAAGAACGGACCCACCGCGACACCTGCGGCTCATTGCTCCTGCCAGCCGATCGTAACGAACGCGCTGCGGCGCGGCGTGTTGTAGGTGTAGGCGAGTTCATAGTGCTTGTCGAACAGGTTGTCGATATGGGCGCTGACGTACCAGGCTTTCGTGATGTCGTAGCGCGCGGACAGATTCATGAGGCCGAACCCGCCCAGCGGTGTGCCGCTGTCGTTGCGCGGCCCGCTCACGATCCACTCGCCGCCGAGCCGCCATGCTCCCAACGACCGGCGCGCCGAAAACGAGGCGAAACGGCGCGCCCGGCGATCGAGATCGGTGTCGCCGGTTTCGTCGACGGGGTTTTGCACCGTCAGCGCCGCGCGCACATCGGTCTTGCCTACGTGCCCGCTCCACGATCCTTCGAGCCCCTGCACCTTCGCACGACCGGCGTTTTCCGCAATGTAGAACAAACCGCCTTGCGTCGGCAGGTACTTGATGAGATCCGTATAGCGCGTCTGGAACGCCGTGAGCCGAAGCACGCCGAGCGCATCCGATGCGTATTGCAACGCCGCTTCCACCGAATGGCTCCGCTCGGGCCGAATCGATAGGTTGCCGCTGCCGGGGAAATACAGATCGTCGAAGCTCGGCGCGCGAAACGCGGTCGAATAGCTTGCCGTCGCCTTCCAATGGTCGGTGAAGTCGAACCCGTAGCCCAGATAGTACGTGTTCGCCGCGCCGAAGTCCGAATACCGATCGCGCCGCACGTTGGCTTGGATCTGGTTCGCGCCGAAGCGCGCGGTATAACCGGCGAATACCGAATTCACGGTGCGATCGGGTGCGGCGACCATGTCGGAACTCAAACTTTCCTCGAGCCGCTCGTAGCCGAGTTGCAGCTTTTGCTGCGCGGCGAGTTTGAAATCGTTCTGCCACGTGAATTGTCGATTGTCGGTATCGAAGCGATTGTTGTCGATGGCGTTCGTGCGATCGACGGCCCGGTCGTCGCCGAGGCCCGCTATCAGATGCGTCGTCCACCAGTCCGTCAATTTCCCGTTCGCGAACGCCGAGGCCACGCGCACCTTGCTGTACAGATAGTTGATGTCGGTCGGCACCCCGTATGCGTTGTCGAACGAGGCCTTGCCATTCGATTGGAAGTAGCGCACGCCCGCGTCCCAGCCGCCATCGAACTGGTGGCGCAGCGAAGCGGAGACGCTCTCGTTCAGGTATCCGTCCGCCGACGGGTTGGCGTTCGGGGCCAGCGCCGGGTCGATCGCGGAGAAGCCGTCGTCCTTCGAACGCGCCACACTGAAGCTGAAGGTGCTCTTGCCGTCGTGGTCGAGCGCACCGTTCACGCCGGCTTGCTGGGTCTGCGTGCGATAACTGCCATAGCCCGCCGAGAAATCGAAGCGCGGCGGATGGCGGCCGCCGTCCTTCGTAAATACCTGCACCACGCCGCCCATCGCACCCGAGCCATAAAGCGCCGAGACGTCCCCGTCGACGACTTCGACGTGGTCCACCTCGGCGAGCGGAATCTGCGCAAGCTGGATCTGGCCGAGGCTGACCGAATCGACGCGAATGCCGTCGATCAGCACGAGCGATTGCGTGGCCGAGCCGCCGCGAAGGGACAACGTCGCATTCGATCCGGGCGGACCGTTGCGCGCGATCTGTGCGCCGGGCGCCTGCGCAAGCAGTCCGGGCAAATCCGTCGCCGAGGAATCGGCGATATCTTGCCGCGAAAAACGCGTCGTTTGCGGGATGGCTTCGGCGAGCGGCTGCGGCCCGCGCTGAGCGGTGACGACGATCGGCGCGAGCGCGGCCGCGCTCAGGGACGCGCTCAGGGACGCACTCGCGGCCGCATGCGTCGCATGCGCGGTATCGGGCTCGCTCGCACCGTTCGGCGGCGCGGCAGCGCCCGGCGTGTCGGACAAGATGGGTTGAGCGGGTTGAGCGAGCGGTGCGCGCTGCGCGAGCGCGACGAGCGGCAGACCGACGAGCGCCAAGAGCGCCGTGCGGACGGTGGGGGTGGACATCGTGCGGTTTTCCTGTGGGATCGGCACGCAGCTGCTCCCCGCAGACCGCGTCGTGATCGAGCGCGGCTTCGCGCTCCCCCTTTGGCCGGTATCCGGGCTGACGACGAACCGCATCCGCCTTCCCGCGTGGCGTCACGCAGTGGCAATGGAGCGGTCGCGCGCATGCTTGCCGCATGCCGCGCATGTCGCTTACCGTTGGCGGGGGGCAGCACAGGTTGGCTCGTCCGGGCGGACTTCGCTCCCTGTTTCCCGTTTAACCGCGCGCCAGGCAGCCTTGCGCGCGAGCACCAAAGTGCCGCCAGTGTAGGAGGCACGCATGAGGGCGTCAACGACGGGAAACGAGCGGGGTCATCGCATAAAACCCTGCAAATATCGTGCGAAAACGCACGCTTCGCAAAAAAAGCCCATCACAGTTACGTCTAGATACGAGAGAGCAATCGGAATTGCGACTATTTAGCGCTAAAATGCGGGGTCTTTAGAGGACGCAGCAGATGCTCACCGAACTCGAATCCCTCTCACAGAATATTGGCCGGCTGATCGCGATCAACGAACGCCAGCAGCAGGCACGCCATGCGCTCGAAGAACAGCTCGTGCAATTGCGTCAAGAAAACGAAGCGGCTCATGCCGAGCTGGCGCTGTTGCGCGAAGCGCGCAATGCCTTGCAGGCCGAACGCGATGCGCTCGTCGCGAAAATCGACGACGCTCAAGTCCGCTTGAACGCGATTCTCGAGAAGTTGCCGCGCGGCAAGGGTCCGTACGACTCCGACAGCCAGCTCGATCTGCTCGCCGCGCAGCAAGAACGGAGCGAAGCGAGCGCCGTGGGCGGCGCCTTGCAGCACGGAGAAGATGCATGACGACGAAACAAATCGAAGCCACGATACTCGGCCAAAGCTATCGGCTCGCCTGCTCGCCCGAGACGGAAGGCGCGCTGCTCGAAGCCGTCGCGCGCGTCGATGCCGAAATGACGAAAATCCGCGGGTCGAGCAACGTGCGCGGCACCGATCGCATCGCCGTCATGGCGGCGCTTTCGCTCGCCTCCGAACTGTTGAAGCTGCAACACAGCGTGCGTCACGGCGAGGCGTTTCCCGCGGAAGAAATCCGGCGTACAATGCGCCAAATGAACGAGAAGCTCGGTGCGGTGCTCGATCAACACGAAGCGCTGTAGCGGGCCGCAGTTTCAAGTAACAGGTTTTACGGCTTCCCTGCCTGGTTCGCCAAGGTCATAAATTCCTTGAACCAATGCCATGTGCACGGTTGCGGAAATTTGTAGCACGGGTGTGCGCGTCACTCTGTCTGATGTACCCGAAGTGCTGCTAACTGCGACCAATTCTGAACCCTAGGTTCAGGATGCCGGCCTAGCGGCTAAGGCGGGGACTTTATTCGACGGCATCGGTGCTCCCGATGCCGTT
>NZ_JBQCIV010000156.1:0-53214 GCF_051953405.1 Trinickia sp.
GCGCCACGATGCCGCTCGCCAGCTTCGGGCTCTGCCAGAGTACCTTGCCGGTCTCTTCGTCGAATGCATAGAGGTGGCCGTCGAGCGAACCGCTAAACGCCAGGCCGCCCGCCGTGCTCGCGACGCCGCCGTTCCACGGCATCTTGCTCCAATGGCTCCACACCTTCTTCCCCGTGTTCACGTCGATCGCCTGCAATTCGCCGTAGCCTTTGCTGCCGGGTTCGGGTTGGATCTCGAACCCTTCGCCGAGATACGGCAGGCCTTCCATATAGCTGACCGACTTGCCCGACAGGCTCATGCATGCATGGAGCGTCGGCACGAAGGCCAAGTGCTTGGCGGGATCGTAGGAGACAGACCACCAGTTCTTGCCGCCGAGGAAGCTCGGGCAGGTATTGATCGTCGTGCCGACGTTCGGGTATTTCGATGGATCCTCGATCGGATCGCCTTCGGCGGTATAACCCGTGACCGACGTCGCCTTCACAAAAGGCTTCGCGTAAATGAGCTTGCCCGTCGCACGATCGACCGCATGGAAGAAGCCGTTGCGGTCGGCATGGATAATCGCGTCGTACGCCTTGCCGTCGTACTGCACCTTCGCGAGGATCGGCGTGTTCACGCCGTCGTAGTCCCACGTGTCGTTACGCGTGTACTGGTAGTGCCATTTGATGTCGCCCGTCTTCGGATCGAGCGCGAGCAGCGAATCCGAATACAAGTTGTTGCCCGGACGCAGCTTCGCAAGCCAAGGGCCCGGGTTGCCCACGCCCCAGAAGAGCGTCTTCGTCGACGGATCGAATGTTCCCGTCAGCCACGATGCACCGCCGCCGTGCTCTTGCATCCCGTCGGGCCAGGTGTCGCCGCCTTTTTCCTTGGCGCCCGGAATCGTCGTGCGCTTCCAAAGCACGTTGCCGTTATTGGGATCGAGCGCGGCGATGAAACCGCGCGCACCGTACTCGCCACCCGAATTGCCGACGACGATCGCCCCATCGAGCGCGAGCGGCGCAAGCGAGAAGGCGTACCCGGTACCCGGATCGAACATCTGCTTCTTCCAGGCGACGTTCCCGGACTGCGCATCGAGCGCGACGATTTCGCCATCGAGCATCGCGATATAGGCATTCTTGCCGTAGAGCGCCACGCCGCGATTCACCACGTCGCAGCAGGCATTCTTGAAGGCCTCGGGCCCGAGCTTCGGCTCGTACTTCCACAGCGACTTGCCCGTGGCCGCATCGAACGCATAGACGTTGTCTTTCGGCGTGCTCACGAACAGGTAGTTGCCGTTGACGATCGGTGTCGCCTCGAAGCCCTGCTGCAAATCGGCCGGAAACTTATAGCTCCATGCGAGCGAGAGGTTTTTGACGTTCGACGTATCGATCTGCTTCGCCGGCGAATGAGACTGCCCGTCGTAGGTGCGGTAGTAGGTGAGCCAACCGGGATCGCTCTGCGCGCTCGCGAGCCGGTCGAAGGTGACCGCCGGGTAATCGCCGGCGGCGTTGGACAAGTGCGGCGCGAGGCCGACGGCAGCGAACGCGCAGGCTGCGAGCGCTTTCCGCCAAGGGTCTGGTGCGGGACTGCTCTTCATGTGTGTCTCCTATATCGACCGGGGCGGGTGCCTACGCGTGGGAACACGCTGCGGTCCTATGCAAAGCTGGGTTCGACGTTCGGTCGCGGCGCGGCTCGTCTCGTGTGCGATGACACTTCGAATGAGCCAGGGCCGCGGGCGACGCTGAATGCAAAGGGTGTGCCATTGCAGGAGCAATGGGCCGCGAAGGACGAACGGTCGTCGTTCGTCAATGCCCCGCGACAATCGGTCTCGATTGAGCCTTCAAGACAGATCGCCTAAAGCTGAAACACTGCATGCAGAGCGAGTGTCGCGAAACGAAACAGGGTGTCCGCTTGCGCGACGTTCCGCTCAAGTTCGATTCGACTTCACGTCGTCATGTTCTCGATCGCGCGACATGCCGCGCCGTAGTGTGGCAAGCATTGGCATGGATCTCGCACAAATTCGCTAAAAGCCAAAACGACGAGACGAGTATCGGAGGAGACCATGAGCCGGTTCAGGAAGGTGTACTGCCCCAACCATGTGGGCTGCGCAATGCATGCTGAAGCGGCGGTAGTCGAATGAAGAGGAGCACCGATCATGTCCATGCAGTCCGGCGCCATCGCCCGCATATATCGAAGCCGCGTACGCGCCTTACGCGTTACCTCGCCGCGAGTGCGCTCGCGGGGCTCGCGCCCCTCGCCCAAGCGCAGACCGATGCCGCGCGAGCGCTGCCCGTTGCGGCAATCCCCAACCCCGCCGCTTCGGGCGGCGCAACCTATAGCACGACGCTCCAGCCGATCGTCGTAGTGGCGACCATGCCGCTCGTCGGGATAGGTTTGCCGCTCTCGCAAGTGGCCGCCAATGTGCAGGTGGTCCATGCGCGGCAACTCGATGCGCAGCATCGCGAAACGTTGGCCGATTATTTCGAGAAGAACCTGCCGAGCGTCGATGTCGGCGATGCGCAAGGCAATCCGTATCAGACTAACGTCAACTATCGGGGCTTCACGGCTTCTCCGTTGATCGGCACACCGCAAGGTCTCTCTGTCTTCATGGACGGGGTTAGGATCAACGAGCCGTTCGGCGATGTCGTGAACTGGGACTTGATCCCGCGACAAGCCATCGACACGATCGAACTCGTCCCCGGCTCAAACCCGCTGTTCGGCCTGAACACCCTCGGCGGGGCGATTGCGATTTCAACGAAGAACGGCAAGGACGACCCAGGCGGTAACGTGGAAGCGACAGGCGGTTCGGGGGGCCGCAAGTCTGTCGCGCTCGAGGAAGGCGGCACGATCGGACCGCACGTCGACTACTACTTGACGGGCAACGTCGCGAACGAGGACGGCTGGGCCGATCATAATGCAAGCCGTATTCGGCAGGCCTTCGGAAAGCTGCGCTATCGCGACGCCGATACGACCGTCGCGTTTTCCGCGGGCGGTGCCGACAACGACTTGCAGGGCATGCAGACGATTCCACGCTCGTTTCTCGACGACTTCCGGCAGGCCTATACGTTCCCGGATCGAAACTCGAACAGCATCGGTTATGCAACGCTGTCGGGCGAGCACGCGGTGAGCGATCAAGTCGAGGTGAGCGGCAATGTTTATTTTCGCCGCCTGCTCAGCAAGAACATCAGCAGTAACAACAATAACGACTACGGCGCGGTGCAGGCCGACGGGTCGATCGATACGCGGCAGGGCAGCAATGTCGCCTCGACGATCGGCACGAACCGCTATGGCGCGAGCCTGCAACTCACGCTGCTCGGCCGGCTCGGCGGCATGAAGAACCAATTCGTTGCCGGCGCGGCAGCCGATTTCGCCAACTCGCATTACACCGAAGCCTCGCAAGCGGCCTATTTCACGGCTTCTCGCGCAGCCGTCGGCATCGGCGACTCCGTTCAGCAGGTGAACGCCAAGACGCACGATGCCAACCTCGCCTTCTATCTGCAAGACACGCTCTCGCTCACGAAGCAATGGACGTTCACGCTTTCGGGACGCTACAACTGGGCGAAATCTCGGATCGGCGATGAAAGCGGTGCTCAGCCGCAGCTCGATGGTAGCCACGCGTTCTCGCGCCTGAATCCTGCACTCGGCTTGACGTGGCACCCGACCCCGACCTTCACGGCCTATGCCACCTACAACGAAGGCATGCGCACGCCGACGGCGATCGAACTCGAATGCGCCGACCCTGCCGCGCCTTGTTCCCTGCCGAACGAGTTCGTCGCCGACCCGGCATTGTCGCCCGTCGTCTCGAAGACCGTCGAAATCGGCGCGCGCGGCCGCATCGGCCGCGCCACGACATGGAGCGCCGCCATTTACCGCACGACGCTCTACGACGATATCGCGTTCATCAGCTCGCCCGCCGCGACGCAGGGATTCTTCCAAAACGTCGGCAACACGCGCCGCCAGGGTGTCGAACTCTCGGCTCGTACGCGGCTCGGCAAGCTCGACATCGCGGCGAACTACAGCTATATCGACGCGACCTATCGATCGAGCTGGACCGAAAGCAGCCGCGGCAATTCGAGCGCCGATATCGACGGCAACGTTCAGGTAAAGCCCGGCAACCGTCTGCCGGGTATTCCTGCCCATACCTTCAAGCTACGGCTCGACTACGCGGCAACGCCCAAATGGAGCGTCGGCGCGAATGCGACATACCGCAGCGGCATCTATGCCCAGGGAGACGAAAACAACCGGGATGCGAACGGGAAAATCGCGGGCTACTTTCTGGTCGACTTCGATACGGCGTACCAGGCGACCAAACGTCTGCGCGTGTTTGCGACCATCGCAAATGTCTTCAATCGCCGCTACGCGAGCTTCGGCGCGCTCGGCCGGAACTTCTTCAACGGTCCGGGTCACACGTTCGATGGTGCCGCGCCCGTCAGCGAGCCATTCGTCGGACCAGGGGCGCCGCGCGGCGCGTGGGCAGGCATTCGGTACGCGTGGGATTGATGCTTGGAGCGGGCCTATCGGCCGCGTATTCGGGGTATCCCCGATATTCGGTCGCACGCGCGAGCGTCATCGTATTAGATCGACGCCCTCTCGACGAAACACCCGCTTAAGCGGAGGGATCTAGCAGCACGGTTGCTAGCTGGCGCAATTTTTGCTCTCGTCGGAGTCAAAAGCGTGCGGGCCGTGTGCCGACGCACGACTAGGAGGAGACAATGCGCAACGTCGTTCATCGCCCCGAGCGAGCCGTCGCGGGTGGCGAATCGGGCTGGCCCACGCCGTGCATTCAAAAGGCGCACGAGCGTTCGGAGCGTTTCGGCCTCGTCACGAGCACACGCCCCGACTACGACATCTTGCCGGCCTCCGAGCTTGCGCTGAAAGTCGAGCAAAACCGTATTCTCTGCGCCCATGCCATGCCCGTCATGGAGACGCTGCGCGAGCAGATCGTCAACACCGAAAGCATGGTCGTGCTCACCGATGCCCAAGGGCTCATCCTGCATTCGATCGGCGACGACGACTTTCTCGCCCGCGCCGAGAAGGTCGCGCTGCGCCCAGGCGCGCAGTGGTCCGAGGACCGGCAAGGGACGAACGCGATCGGCACGGCGCTCGCGGAGCGCAGCGCCACCGTCGTCCATGGCGATCAGCATTTTCTTGCGGCGAATCATTTCTTAACTTGTTCGAGCGTGCCGATTCTCGATCCGTATGGCGACCTGATCGGCGTGCTCGACGTGACAGGCGACTACCGCAGTTACCATCAACACACGATGGCGCTCGCGAAGATGTCCGTCCAGATGATCGAAAACCATCTGTTTTCGGCCACGTTTCGCGACACCTTGCAGGTCGCGTTTCATAGCCGCCCCGAATTTCTCGGCACCCTGATGGAAGGGATCGCCGCCTTCACCGGCGACGGTCGGTTCCTTTCTGCGAATCGCAGCGCGCAGTTCCAGCTCGGCATGCCGCTCGCTGCGCTGCGCGCGCATACGCTTTCGTCGCTGTTCGGCATGACGAGCGCGGAGCTGGTCGACCGGCTACGCACGAGCCGCGACCCGATTCTCTCGCTGAATCTGCACAATGGCGCGGTTGTCTGCGCGAACGTCACGTTTCGGCGTGCGCTGCTGACGTCGGCTAGCTGGCAGGCCGAAGCCGGCTCGCAAACGAGCCCCCCGCCCCAGCCGTGCGCGGGCCAGGCCGCGCGCGGCAACCCGCGCATGCTGCGCCTGGACCAACTCGACACCGGCGATCCTCAGGTCGCAGCCGTGATTACGAAGCTGCGCAAAGTCATCGGCAAAGACATTCCGCTGCTGATCACCGGCGAGACAGGCACCGGCAAGGAATTGCTTGCCCAGGCCATCCATAACGAATCGCCCCGGCGCTCGGGGCCGTTCGTCGCCGTCAACTGCGCCTCGATTCCCGAAACGCTGATCGAATCGGAGCTGTTCGGCTATGAAGAAGGCGCGTTCACCGGCGCGCGGCGCAAAGGCGCCGTCGGCAAGATCGTGCAGGCCCACGGCGGCACGCTCTTCCTCGACGAAATCGGGGACATGCCTTACCCGCTGCAGGTTCGGCTGCTGCGCGTCTTGCAAGAGCGTGTCGTCAATCCGCTCGGTTCGACGAAGACCATCCCGGTCGACATCGCCATCGTCTGCGCGACGCACCGCGATCTTCGCGAGATGATCGCGCAAAACCGTTTCCGCGAAGATCTCTATTACCGCTTGAACGGCCTCATCGTGAAACTACCGCCGCTGCGCGAACGCAAGGATCTCGTGGTGGTCGTCGGCAAGATGCTGGAGCGAGAAGCGCTTAGGGGCGGCGACGGCCAATGTTTGACGATCGCCCAAGAAGTCATGGCGCGGTTCGAGCAATGCACGTGGCCCGGCAATTTCCGGCAACTCGGCAACTTGCTGCGCACCGCGGCCGCCATGGTCGATGAAGACGGAGAGATCCGGTGCGAACACTTACCGGACGATTTCTTTGGCGATCTGCGGCCGGAGCCGGTTCACGAGCAACCTGCTGCCGCAGCAGCGGCGGCGGTCGAAGCCGAACCGGCCTCGGCCTCGGCTTCGACTTCGCGCGCCGCTTCGGCTTCGCAACAAGGCACGCGGCTACAAGACGTCGCCGCCCAAGCGATCGCCGCAACGCTCGCGCAGTATGGCGGCAACGTCTCCGCCGCGGCGCGCGCCCTTGGCGTCTCGCGCGCCACGCTGTACCGGAAGATGCCGAATCTCGCGCCCGCCAAGCCGGACGACCGGAAGCACTGATGCCCCTTTGTTTTTCTCGTACGCTCCGCCCGAAGCATGTGTCTCGGTGAGCGCTCGGTGTGCTCGCCGCCGCTCGGTGTCGCACCCCGGTGTCGCAACTTGAGACAGTGTGTCGCCGGTTGAAACAACCCGCGTCGAGTCATCGCACACGAACGCCGCCGTGCGGCCGATACCGCGCGCATCTCGCCCTTCCATCGCCTTCCTTGCATTGGAACCGCACCCGCGTCGCCATCGGCATACGCCTTGCTATTAGAAAGCGACCGCCCGTTAAACAGCGCGGTACGTCGCTTCACCGATGTTCAACTCGCTCAAGGAGAGAACCATGCAATGGACCACGCCCGCCTATACCGATCTGCGCTTCGGCTTCGAAATCACGATGTATATCGCCAACCGCTAACGCGTAGGTGAGTGCGCCGCGCGCGAGGCCGACTCGCTTCGCGCGCGAGCGCCTACGAGGACACACGCTATGTTGATCAAGGTTCTCGGTTCCGGCGCAGGCGGCGGGCTGCCGCAATGGAATTGCAATTGCGCGAACTGTTCGAGAGCACGCGCATTCACGAACGGACTCAAGCCGCGAACCCAATCGTCGATTGCGATCAGCGAGCACGGCGAGGACTGGGTACTCGTCAATGCGTCCCCCGACTTGCTCGCTCAATTGCGCGCCCACCCCGAGTTGCAGCCGGCCCGCTCGCTGCGCGATAGCGGCATCGCGGCCGTCATGCTTTGCGATGCCCAGATCGATCATGTAACGGGACTGCTCATGCTGCGCGAGCGCACGAGTGCGCTGCCGCTTTATGCGACCCGCCCCGTGCTCGACGATTTGTCGAGCGCATTCCCGCTCATTCCCTTGCTCGGCCATTACTGTGGCGTCGAGCCGCATCCGATCGCACCCGGCGAATCCTTCCGCATCGAACCGCTGACCGGCGTGCGCTTCACCGCGATGGCCATCGAAAGCGCTGCGCCGCCGTACTCGCCGCACCGGAACGCGCCCGTGCCCGGCGACAACATTGCACTGATCGTCGAACATGTCGCGACAAGCGCGCGCGCCTTCTATGCGCCGGGGCTTATGCACGCCTCGGATGCCATGATGAGCGCGATGCGCTCGGCTCAGGTGGTACTCGTCGACGGCACCTTCTGGACCGACACCGAGATGATCGATCTCGGCCTTTCCGGCAAGCACGCCGCCGAGATGGGGCATCTCGCGCAATGCCCGGCAAACGGCCGACCCGGCATGCTTGCGCTGCTGGATACGTTGCCCAGTACGACACGCAAAGTGCTGATTCACATCAACAACACGAACCCGATTCTGGATCCTGCCTCGGACGCGCATGCGATCGTGCGCGAACACGGCATCGAGATCGCGGAAGACGGGATGGAAATACAGGTGCAGCCTTGAACGCCACACCCGCCGCCACATCGACGCATACCCCCCAATCGACCCCCTCCCCGTGGACGCGCGAGGCGTTCGAGGCGCAATTGCGTGCGCTCGGCAAGCGATACCACATCCACCACCCCTTCAACGTCCGTTTGAACAGCGGCCAATGCACGCCCGACGAGATTCGCGGCTGGGTGGCGAACCGCTTCTACTACCAAATCAATATCCCGCTGAAAGACGCGGCGATTCTCTCGAACTGCGACGATCGCGAGACACGGCGCCTGTGGGTTCAACGCATCCTCGATCATGACGGCTACGGCGAAGATGCGGGCGGTATCGAGTCCTGGGCATGTCTCGCCGATGCCGTAGGGCTATCGCGCGACGAGCTGTGGTCGCTCGAGCACGTGGTACCGGGCGTGCGATTTGCCGTCGACGCCTACGTCAATTTCGCGCGCCGGGCGCCGTGGCAGGAAGCCGTCTGTTCGTCCCTCACGGAAATGTTCGCGCCGCAGATTCACAAAGACAGGCTCTCGGGCTGGCCGGCGCTGTACCCTTGGATCGACCAGAAAGGGCTGCACTATTTCCGAAGCCGGATACCGCTGGCGTCGCGCGACGTCGAACATGGATTGGCCGTCACGCTCGATTACTTCCGGACGAGCGAGGCACAACATCGCGCGCTCGACATCCTTCAGTTCAAGCTCGATATCTTGTGGTCGATGCTCGACGCCGTCGAAAGGGCCTACGCGCGATGAACTACGACAACGCCATGACCGGCGCACCGTTGCGTCCTCGTCTCCGTTCGATCTACCGGCTGCAATGGGAATCGCAGCAGGACGCTTACGTGCTGCTTTATCCCGAGGGGATGGTGAAACTCAATCCGAGCGCCGGACAGATCCTCGTTCGCTGCGACGGCACGCGCGAACTCGACGAGATCATCACCGAACTCGAAGACCTCTTCAACGCGCAGGACCTTGCGGCCGATGTCTATCGATTCCTCGATCATGCGCGGCAGCGCGGCTGGGTGGATTGAAATGAACGCACCGGCTCCTGCTTGCGTGGCTGCGCCGCTTTGGCTGCTCGCCGAGTTGACCTATCGGTGCCCCCTTCACTGCGCCTTTTGCTATAACCCGATCGACTTCGCGAATCACGGGCCGGAACTCGATACCGAAGCATGGCTGCGCGTCATTTCGGAGGCGCGAGCCTTAGGCGCCGTGCAGATCGGGTTTTCCGGCGGCGAGCCGCTGGTACGCGACGATCTCGAGACGCTAGTCGAACATGCGCGCGAACTGGGGTTCTATACGAATCTGATTACGTCGGGCGTCGGGCTTACCGAGGCACGCATCGCCGCGCTAAAAGAGGCCGGGCTGGACCATATTCAGCTTTCGTTTCAGGACTCCACGCGCGAGGTGAACGATTTTCTCTCCAACACACGCACGTTCGAACTCAAACGCAGAGTCGCTCGGTTGATCAAGGCGTATGGCTATCCGATGGTGCTCAACTGCGTGCTTCATCGATATAACCTGCCCCATGTCGGGCAAATCATCGAAATGGCGCTCGACATCGGCGCCGAATATCTCGAGCTGGCGAATACGCAGTACTACGGCTGGGCCATGCTCAACCGCGAACAGCTCATGCCGACGCAGGAGGCATTGCGCGAGGCCGAGGACACAGTCAACCGATATCGCGCCATGGTGGGTGAACGTTGCCGAATCTTATTCGTCGTGCCGGATTACTTCGAGAAACGTCCAAAGGCATGCATGAACGGATGGGGATCGGTGTTTCTGGGCGTGGCGCCCGATGGCGCGGCACTGCCGTGCCATGCCGCTCGGTCGTTGCCGGGGCTCGATCTGCCGAATGTGCGCGAGACGTCGCTATCGTCGATCTGGTACGAAAGTACAGCGTTCAATGCATTTCGCGGCGAGCATTGGATGCGCGAGCCGTGTCGAAGCTGCGACGAACGTGCGACGGATCACGGTGGGTGTAGGTGCCAAGCCTATCTGCTTACGGGCGATGCGAGCGCGGCCGATCCGGTGTGTGCGAAGTCGCCGCATCATGGGGAAGTCGAAAGGGTCGTCGAATTCGCGCGGCAAGTAACGCCCGGCAACGGGTTAGAACGGCCACTCGTTTTTCGCAGCATGACGCCGCCTGGACGGACGTCGAATCGCGAGTAAGCGCGTCTCCTGCACGCCCACCCATTCCCTCCCGACACACGCGCCCCCCGCCCATAGCCGCATTAAAACTGGCGGGCCGCGCGCCGCAAAAATTAAGCTTCAACGCGCGAGCGACGCTCGTCGATAACCGCAAAGTTTTTGGCGATTACCTCATTCTTGCCCTGCGCGTCTGTTCGGCTCCCCAATGACTTATACTGCCAGCCGCGAGCGAATGCGCTATGGATGAGCTATATTCGCCAAATCATTAAAACCCTGCGCCCCGCGCAAACCCGGCCACGACAATGAAAGCTAAATGACATCGTAGGTCGGGATCGTTTTCATCCACGATACGATACGCGCGGGCCCGCCCCGCTTTTCCGTACTATTACTCGAGCATAGGTATGAGCGACGAAGCGTCGAATTCGAAACCGACCGATACGTCCGATGCACCGTTGGATTTATCGGCGTATCTGAATCCAGAAAGCCCGGAACCCACCGCCGCAAACGGCGAATCGACGGCGCTAGTGGCCGCGGAACCGGCGCTCGCGGCCAACCTTCCGCCCGAGGTTCAGGCGCCCATGGCGCCGATGGCGCGCCTGGTCGATCTCGCCTCGCTCTCGCCCGAGCAGCGCGCAATGGCGGAGGAGCGGGCCAAGGCCATCCGGTTCGACGATGCCACGTCCACCTTGAATTTCGTCGATAATGCGCTGGCGCCGCTGGCTACGGCATCGCGCCGGCTGCTGTCGGAAACGACCGTCGGCGAAGCGGGCGAGATCGGGCGCATCGCCGCCGCGGTCATCGACGGCATCAAGATTCTGCGCATCGAGGAATTGCAAGAGGAGGCGCGGGAAGCCGCACCGAAGGCGACCGGTTTTCTCAGCCGGCTCGGGCGACTGGGCAAAGTCGCGCACAGCGCGATCAAATCGTTCCAGGAAAACCGCAAGGCATTTCTTGCGTTGATGGACGAAGAAGTCGCCCGGGCACGACGGATCAAGAGCGACTTGATGATTACGATTCAGCAACTCGATCAGCAGTCGCAATCGGTGCGCACGGGTGTTTCGGAGTTGTCGATCAGCATCGCGGCGATGCAACTCGCCCTCGACCGCGGCCTCGTCGAAGCCGAGCAATTGCGTCAAGTGGCGCTGCGCACGAATACGGCCGGCGACGCCGCAATCGCCATGGATTACCGCAATACGCTCGCCAACTTCCGCGGCCGAATTGCCGATCTGCGCGAAGCGATGATTTCCGCCGCCAGCCTGATTCCCCTGATCGCCTCCAATCGCAAGGCGGCCGAAACGCGTGTCAGCAAGCTCAGCACCGGCATCATGGTGACGATTCCGCGTCTGATGGCGGTAGCGGCCCAAGCTGTCGTGCAGGCGGACACGCGGCGCGCCGGCGAGGAAAGCGAAAAGCTCGACGATGCCGCGCGCAAAATCACCGAACTCGCCGTGCAGGGGACGCACGAAGCGGCGGTGGATGCAGCCCGCAGCCTCGGCGGCGACCCGCGCAATCTCGAAACGCTGGCCGCCGCGGCCGACCAATCGATCGCGACGATGCGGGAAGTTCAAGAGATCGAACAACAGGTACTGGCCCAGGATCGAGCGCGCGAGCAGCAACTGATCGCCATTCGCGACAAGCTCGTCACCGGTATGCGCGGCGTCCAAGCACAGGCGCTCGCGCGGCCGATCGGAGAGTGACATGGGCAAACTCGACAGCCTGTCCGGCACCGGCGATAACGGCCTGTCCATGAAATTCGACTTGGCGGCGGCCTGGCTGCGGCATGCGGAAGCGGATCGGGCCGCCTTCCTCTCGCGCTTCGTGGCCATCGTCTCGCAAGCCTTGCCGCATCACACGGAAGTGCACAAAGTACGGCGCGGCTTGATCCGCAAGACGGAAGAAATCGTCGGCATCTCCGTGGCTTTCGACAACGAGACGTATTCGATGCGGCTGAAGGATGGCCACCATTTGACCACCGAAATCGAAAAGAAGGTCAAAGGCGTCGTGCTCTCGACGCGCCAAGTCGACGCGCATGTGTGGATGACCGGCCTCATGACCCATGTGCGCGAGCGCACCGAGCAGGCGCGGGCAATGTCGGAAATGCTTGCCGCCCTTTAACGCCTGAATAGAAAACAAAATACCTGGGAGAGTTCGATGGGCTGGTTGAGTTCGTTGTTTGGCAATCGATCCGGGCCGGCCGTGCCCGAACCAAGCTTTTTCGATGACGACGGCGTGCCCCGCCTCGTCCATCGGCGTTTGGCCGATTCGAAGAGCGGCGCACTGCCCTGGGTGTCGACCTTGACTGCGCCGGAGATGGCGCTTGCGCGCAGCCACGGGCTGAAGATGCTGGCGCCGATCGCCGCGACTTGCTGGATGCACTACGGCTTTTCGTGGACCGAAGGCCATGCGCAGGGCTGGCGCCAGGCGTTGAGCCGCCTACAAGCCGAAGCGGCGGCACTCGGCGCCAATGCCGTGATCGATACGCGGATGGTGACGGTCGATCTCTCGATCGAAAGCAGCATGGACTACTCGCTCGTCGGCACGGCGGTGCGGATCGAAGGATTGCCGCCGAGCAACACGCCCGTGGTCTCCACCGTGCCCGCGCTCGAATTCGTGCAATTGCTCGAAGCCGGGATCGTCCCGGTCGGCCTCGCCGTGGGCGCGCGCTTCCAGTGGAGCAACGGGCCGCTCGATAGCGACACCGGTTCCTGGCGCAACCAGGCGCTGAAACAAACGACAGCGTTTTGGGAGAAAGTTCGACGCCAGGCGCATGCCGACCTGCGAGCGGATGCGGCGCGTCAGGGAACGGGCGTGCTCGCGCAATTGCAATTCAGTCAGTTGTTCAAAGTCGAAAAACCCGAGCCGGCACGGCTGCTCGGGCGGCATATCGTCATTGGAACGGTGGTCGATTGCGAAGGGACGACGGGATTCAAGCATCCGGTGGAGTTCGTCGTCGATCTGAGCGATAAGCCGGACAACCTGCGCACCACTTCGGTTCATCACAATTCGTATAACGACGGGATTTGAAATCCCCATCATAGAGAGATTGAGAGATCACATGAGCGAAACGACCACGCAAAACCCCGCCACGCAGCTTCCCCCGAATGCGCGTGCGCGCCTGCAAGGCTTGCGCAGCAACGCCCATCCGACTGCCGTGTTCACCTCGGATCTATCGGTCAATGAGTTCTTGCTGGTTCGCAAGGCGGGGTTCGAACCGATCGGCTTGTGCGTGGGCAGCAGCATCTACCACGTGGGCATCCAATACGGCTCGTGGAGTAAGAATCAGGAACTCGAAGTGCTCTCGCAAGCGATGTATCACGCGCGCGAATTGGCGATGTCGCGCATGCGCGAGGAAGCACGCGGCATGGGGGCGGACGGTATCGTGGGCGTCCGTCTCGAGATCAAGCACGTGGAATGGGATGCCGATATTCTCGAGTTCGTGGCGATCGGTACGGGCGTGGTACACAATCACGATCGCGAAGGATTCCGCGCGCATGACGGCGGGCCGTTTACCTCGGATCTCTCGGGGCAAGATTTCTACACGCTGCTCAATTCCGGCTACCGGCCGATCGAACTCGTGATGGGCAGTTGCGTCTATCACGTCGCGCACCGCGGCATGCTCAAGGCTTGGAATCAGGTGGGCCGCAACGTCGAACTCGAGCAGTTCACGCAGGCGATTTACAGCGCGCGCGAATTGGCCATCGAGCGCATGCAAGTGGAAGCGCAAACCGCCAAAGCCGAGGGTGTGATCGGCACGACCATCCACGAGAAATCGTACCGATGGGAGAGCCACGTCATCGAGTTCTTCGCAGTCGGCACGGCCGTCGCGCCGCTGCATGTGGAGATCGATGCCAAGGACATTCCCGCGCCGACGTTCGTCTTGTCGGTCAACGACTGACGCGAGCGGGACGTCTAAGCCTCGGAGCCTCGCGCTCTGGGGTGGGGATCGCGATACTGCACACAAAAAACAGACGAGGAAAACGAATGCCCACGTCGAGTGCCACGCCTCAAGAAACGCCTACGCCCGGTTCGGTGGCGTTTCCCGTCCATCGACAGCTTGAAGCCTACAACGCGCGAGATATCGATTCGTTCGTGCAATGGTGGGCGGCCGATTGCGAATATTACGAGTTTCCTTCACGCTTGCTGGCTCGCGGGGTCGAGCAAATTCGGGAAAGGCACGTGGCTCGTTTCCAAGAAGCCAATCTATTCGGCGAACTGCTTCATCGGTCGGTCGTAGGCAACATGGTGATCGATCACGAGCGCGTCACGCGTACGTTTCCCGAGGGTCCAGGGGAAGTCGAGGTGTTGGCGATATACGAAGTCGCAGACGGCAAGATCGCCAAGGCTTGGTTCAAAATCGGGACGCCGCAGTTGGCGTGAACGCGCTATCGGAGCAACTCTCTGTGCCCACGATGAATACAACCGCTCCCGTCGCGCTGGTCACGGGCTCCACCTCGGGTATCGGCGCCGCGATCGCCCGACGTCTCTCGATGGACGGGTACGCTATCGTCCTGCATTCGCGAAGCTCCGTGGAAGTAGGCCGTGCTTTGGCACGCGAACTCGGATCGGCGGTTTATGTACAGGCCGATTTGGCCGACGATGCCGATAGAGTGCGTCTCGTTCGCGAAGCGATCGGTATGTGGGGGCGACTCGATGTCTTGGTCAACAACGCCGGGATCAGTCGTGTTATCCCTCATGCGGATTTGGCCGCCGCCACCCCCGATGTGTGGCGAGAGTTGCACGAAGTGAATGTCGTGGCGCCCTTTCGGCTCGTGACCGAGGCACAATCGGCGCTGCGGGAAGCGGGTGCGCGGGGACGAGCCGGGTGCGTTGTGAATGTAAGTTCGCATGCAGGCGTGCGGCCGAAAGGCGCATCGATTCCCTATGCTGCGACGAAGGCCGCATTGAATCATGTGACGCGGTTGCTCGCGCTTTCGCTGGCACCGGATATTCGCGTCAATGCTGTGGCGCCCGGGCTGGTGGATACGCCGCTCACGGCGGACTGGATCGACGCGCAGCGCACTTGGAAGGAACGCGCGCCGATGCGGCGGGCGGCTCGGCCCGAGGATATCGCTCATTCGGTGGCCATGCTCGTCGCGTCGGATTATCTGACGGGCGAGATTTTGGTTTCGGATGGGGGGTTGAATCTTACGTAATGCCCCTGTCTCCCTGTCTATAAGGCGGTGGAATTGACCCGAGCGCTATTCATCTGCAGCCGGAACCGACTGCGCAGCCCAACGGCGGAAGAAGTTTTTTGCCACTGGCGCGATGTCGAGACGGATTCGGCAGGCCTTGCTCCCGACGCGGTCACGATTGTGTCGGACGAGCAGATTGCGTGGGCTCAGATCATCTTCGTCATGGAACGCACTCACAAGTCGAAATTGGCCAAAAAGTTCGGTTCGCGGCTGCAGGGCAAAAAGGTGATATGCCTCGACATTCCCGACCGATATTCGTTTATGCAACCAGAACTCATCGCGCTGCTCGAACAAAAGGTCGCGAAGTTTTTGCGCCCGTGAGCGGGCACCGCGCCAAATCTTCCCTACCCGTCATTCGAAATACGGCGCCAACACCTGCTCGATCCAATTCATAAACGCCCTGACGCGTTGCGACAGATTCCGGCGATGCGCCACGACGAGCCACGCGTCGAGCGGCTTCGGCCGTAGATCGGGCAAGACCTCCACTAGCGCGCCGCGCTCGATATGTTGCGCAAGCGCCGAATAGCCCGCCTGAATCAACCCAACACCGGCAAGCCCGGCCGCATGATAGGTCTGCACGCTATTGACTTGCATCGCGCCAGGCAGCATAAGCGACGCGTACGCGTCGCCGTCTGGATACTCCCATCCGGCAAGCTTCCCGCCCAATGTCCACGTGTAATGGACCATCTGGTGGCCTTGGCTACGCAGATCCTCAAGCGTGTGCGGCGTGCCGTATCGTGCGAGATAGCTCGGGCTCGCCGCGTTGATCATGCGCAGCTTGCCGAGCGGCCGAGCAATCAACGTTTCATCGACGATCGACCCGAGGCGAACCACACAATCGAATCCCTCTTGCACAAGATCCACGCGTCGATCGGTGCTGGACAGCTCCAACTCCAATTGCGGGTGCGCCGCCAATAGTTGCGGCAGGGCAGGCACCACCACGCTCTGCGCCAACACCGTCGGCATGTCGACACGCAGTCTTCCCCGTAGCGGTGCGTCGTGACGGGAAAACATCGTCTCCAACTCTTCTACTTCGGCCAGCAGATCCCGCGCACGCGCATAAAACGCGCGTCCATCTTCTGTCAGTTGCACTGTCCGCGTCGTCCGGTGCAAGAGCGCGACCCCGAGATCTCGCTCGAGCCCGCGGACCACCGTCGAGACCCGCCCCTTCTGGATCCCGAGGCTTTCGGCTGCGCGCGTGAAGCTCGTCAGTTCGGCAACACGGGCGAAGATCAGAAGCGCATCCAGGTTTTGCATTGTTCACTCGGCGAATAACAGCACGTTCGGTTCGGCATCATTTATAACCCAATTGTGCCTCAGTAGACTCGATTCCCAGGTCGTCAACCGCGAACCATCCAGACAAAAGGGATCAACCATGACGCAACACACCTCGCCGGCCACAACAGTCGTCGTCTACCACTCCGGCTACGGGCATACCGAGCGAATGGCGACCGCCATCGCCGAAGGCGCCAGCGCCGCACTCGTTGCCATCGATGCCGATGGAAACATTCCAGACCATGCCTGGGAAACGCTCGCCCGCGCCGATGCCATCCTGCTCGGCTCCCCAACCTACATGGGCGGCCCCAGCTGGCAATTCAAGAAATTCGCGGATGCATCGTCGAAGATCTGGTTCGAAAGCGGATGGCGGAACAAGATCTTCGGTGGCTTTACCAATAGCGCGAGCCTCAACGGCGACAAACTCAATACGCTCGAATACTTCTTTCTGCTGGCCGGTCAGCACGGCGGCATTTGGGTCAGCATGGATATCAAGCCAGCGAACGTGAAGGCCTCGGTGCGCGACGACTTGAATCGTATGGGCTCCTATATCGCGCCGATGGCTCAAACGCCCGCCGACGCATCGCCCGACGAAATGTCGCCAGGCGACCTCGAGACGGCACGCCGCTATGGCGCCCGCGTCGCAACCATCGCGGAACAGTTCCGATCCGGACACGCTTTAAACCATTGAAATCGGGCGCGATGGATGCGGCCATCGGAACGCCGCCCTCTGTCACCCATGCCAATCTCGAAGGAAATCGCCATGAAATATAAGCAACTAGGCCGCACCGGCCTCTATGTCTCCGAACTGTGCCTCGGCACGATGACGCTCGGCGGCAACGCCGACGCCGGGATGTGGAAGGCGATCGGTTCCCTCGGCCAAAACGAAGCAAACGAATTGATCGCCCGCGCACTCGCCGCGGGCATTAATTTCATCGATACGGCCGATATCTATTCCTTTGGCCAGTCGGAACGCCTCGTTGGCCAAGCGCTGAAGGACATCGGCGTTCCCCGCAGCGACATCGTGCTCGCGACGAAGACGGCAGGTGCGATGGGCCCGAAACCCAACGATCAAGGCGCATCGCGCGGCCACATTATGGATTCGGTACAGAAAAGCCTAGAGCGGCTCCAGGTCGATCACATCGACCTTTACCAGATCCACGCGAACGATTCCGTCACCCCCATCGAAGAAACGCTGCGCGCGCTCGACGATCTGACACGGCAGGGGTTGGTCCGCTATGTCGGCGTATCGAATTGGCGCGCGGGCAAGATCGGTAAGGCATTGGGGCTCAGCGAAGCACTCCATGCCACACGTTTCGAAACGCTACAGGCCTACTATTCGATCGCCGGGCGCGACGTTGAACTCGAACTCGTACCGCTCGTGACCGAGGAGCGCATGGGCCTGCTCGTCTGGTCGCCGCTCGCGGGCGGACTGCTGTCGGGAAAGTTCGGCCCCGGGGCACCCACCGAAGAAGGCTCGCGACGCAGCCATTTCGACTTTCCGCCGGTCGATCTGGAGCGGGCTTGGCCGTGCTTGGCCGAAATGCGCGCCATTGCGGATGCGCACGGCGCTTCCGTCGCCCAAATCGCGCTAGCATGGTTGCTCGCCAAGCGCCATGTCACGAGCGTGATCATCGGCGCTAAACGCATCGAACAACTCGCGGACAATCTCGGCGCCGTCGATGTCGCGCTTTCCGAAGACGAGCTTGCCCGTCTCGATGCCGTGAGTGCTCTACCCCCTTACTACCCCGGCTGGATGATCGATCGTCAGGAAGCAGGCAGACGCCCCGTTCCTTTCAGGCCGGGCGCGTAGAAATAGAACTGGGAATCGGTTTCCGGGCGGCGCCGACAATATCGTCTGCGCCGCAGCTGCGCGCATACGCTTCCGACGCGGTTATCTAAAAGGGGCCGATTCGATTTATCCCGGCGTGCAGCATCGCATTTTCTGGGAGTAAGATACGAAGAATATGCAGCACCGATCCGAAATCGACGCGTGAGCGAGCACGGGGGCAAGCGTGAACGAGTTGACGACCGATTCACGGGTGTTCCTGTCTACCTTGCCGCCTGGCCGCCGCGAGCGGCGACTGGCGATCGTTGTCGTTCTGATGACGGCGATCGCCTTCATTTCGGCCACGCCATTCGCCAAAATCCAGCTGCCCAGGGTGTGGGCCTTCATTCCGGTCTACGAATCCGCGGTCGTCGTCTGCGATTTGCTCACGGCAGCACTCTTGATCGGGCAGTATCGGATTCTGCGGTCCAAAGCACTGCTTGTCTTGGCGACGGGATACTTGCTGACCGCCTTCACGGCGACAGTACACTTATTGACGTTTCCCGGCGTCTTCTCCGACACCGGCTGGTTAGGCGCTCGCAGTCAAACCACAGCCTGGCTTTACGTCTTCTGGCATGGCAGTTTTCCCCTTGTCGTGATTGCCTATGGGTGGTTGAAACGCGGTGGCGCGGCAACGCGAACGTCGCGGGATGGCGCTTGCGCGCCCGCCATTGTCGCGGGCATTGCGTTTGCCGCGCTCGTCGCTTGCGCTTTCGCGATACTGGCAACGCGTGGGTACGATTTACTGCCCCCACAGCTCTCCGGGCCGCCGCTGGCACCGCGCTACACCGTCGCGCACGGCGTGGTGTTCGCGCTCATTGGGTCGCTCGCGCTGTTTGCGCTTGCGACACTTCTTTGGCGGCGACCGCACTCCGTGCTGGACCTTTGGTTGATGGTCGTGGTGTGCGCCTGGCTCTTCGATATTTCATTCGCAGGCGTGCTCAACCATAGCCGATTCGATCTTGGCTTCTACGTCGGCCGCATTTACAGTCTGTGCGCCGCAAGCTTCGTTCTGATCATCATGACGCTCGAAAATATCAACCTTTACGCGCGTCTGGTGCAGGCGCTCGAAAGCGAGAGCGTCGAGCGCCGGCGTGTGCAATTGCAGACGATCCAACTGAACGAAGCGAACGCGCTGCTCGAGCACCGGGTCGCGTCGCGTACGGCCGCGCTGACGGCGGCGAACCGCGACTTGCTCAACGAGGTGATCGAACGCAAACGCGCCGAAGCGGCGCTCGAGCATTCGCGCGAGGAGTTGCGAGAATTGGCGTCGATCGGGACCTCCGCGCGCGAACAAGAAAACCGGCGAATCGCGCGCGAATTGCACGATGAGCTTTGCCAAACGCTCGCGGCATCGCGACTCGAACTCGAGCTGGTTGCTGAACGAAAGTCATTGGTGGCCGAGCTGGCACCCGTGCATGCTCTGCTCGACGAAGCGGTCGTGGCCACTCGCCGCATTGCGGCGGATCTTCGGCCGCTGGTACTCGACGACCTCGGCCTCGTGGCCGCCGCTGACTGGCTCGTGCAGAACTTCCGACAGCGCCACGGCATCGAATGCGAGTTGATCGTCGAGCCTGCGAACCTCGATCTCGAAGAGCCGCAAGCGACGGCAGTGTTTCGAATCATGCAGGAGTCGCTCACCAACATCGGGCGACATGCGCATGCCTCGCGGGCAACGCTGAGCTTGACGCGCCATAACGACCACATCTTGTTGATCGTGAAAGACAACGGCATCGGCTTTGATCTTTCCACACCGCGCAAGCTCAATTCGTTCGGTCTCTCGGGCCTTAGAGAGCGGGCTTATCTCGTCGCGGGCGAGGTCAGCATCGAGTCGTCGCCAGGCTATGGCACGTCGATCGCCGTGCGGATTCCATTGCCTGTCGCTCAGGCAGCCGCCGAGCCCGACGCCGCGTTGCTGCGTGCTGAACCAAGCACCGAGAAGCGGTAATGGTCGTCAGCAACGGGGCGCTTCTTCACCTATACTGTTGGAAGCATTTCAGGAAATCGGGTCAGTAGGTTTTTTCGTTGGCCCTAATATCGAGCCGTCGTGTCTCCACAGTAGCCCACTCGCTTCGATCTCGTGCGACTCGACGAAACACCCCAAGCGCACGAGATGGTTCCCGCCGATACCGCTTACGCGGTGTCTCCACGGCGATAGCTCGATTCATGGCCAAGCAGACGGCGATCGGCTGCGTCGATATTCCAGCCCAATCTTGGAGGAACGAATCGTGGACAAAACAATCCGTTCATTAGCAGCGGCCGTCGCCGCGCTCGTGCTGTCGGGCGGTGCTTATGCACAGGCCAACAACACCCTTGCCACCCCAACCACGAGGTCGCCCGCTGCAGTGTCGCCCGATGCGACAACGAGTGGCTATGGCACGCCCGGTTCGATCAACTCGGAGAGCGGCATGAGTGCCGAATCGCCGAACGCGGGCATGCGGAACAACATGAGCGACAGCTCGATGTCCGACGGCCCCGCTTATGGCATCAACAACACGTTGGCGACACCCACCACAAAGTCACCCGTTCAATCGCATTGATTGAGCGACGACACCCGGGCGCGCATGAACTTGCGCGCCACGCGAAACGAGCGGCTCGGCCTCAAAAAACAACTAGATCAACAATGGTGAGCGCCAACGCTTCGCGATTGACGGCGTCGGTCGACGCCGCCGCGCTTCGTATTTCGTTGGCAGATGAGACTGCGAGCAGGCGGGCTGCATACATTCCACTCTGACAGACAGCAAAACCGATATGTGAATGCCATTGTCGTAAAATCGGCCGGCCTGGGAATCTCGGAAACTTAAATACAGGCATCCAAACAAGCCAAGGACACGCATGGGATTCGGATTCGGGAAACGCACAGATGCGTTGGGTACATCGACGATCCACCTGGTAAAAGGCCAGCGGTCGCGAGCCAATGACAACTTCACGACGGACCTGACGGTGCGTCGAGCGATTGCGGTTTTCGAGTGCTGTGCATCGTACGGCACGTACGTCGATGTCAACGATGTCTATACCGGATGGCGCTATCTGTTGGGGGAACGGGTCGTTTCAACCGATTTGGAAGCCCCGTGGAAAGAATTGGACAGGATTCTGCTCACCTATTCCAATGCGGGAACACTCGCAAAATCGGACAAAGACCGCGCGCGCCATCTCATGGACACCATCGAGGAACATTTAGGCTCCGCGCAAGGCAAGGTAGAAGGGATGGCGGATGCCGTTGCCGCGTTCAATATCGCTCGACTCAACTATCCGTCGAAGAACTGGATCTTCGACGGGGTATTAGCCGCGGCTTGCGGCGTGCTGATCGGTGCGCTCCTCGGTACGGCGATCGGCGGGCTGGCAGGTCATTCGCTGGCCATGACGAACGTCGTCTTCTACCTCGTGATCGTCGGCTCGGTTCTCGCGGCGCGCTATCGCCACCAAAAGCGAATCGCTGCTGCCGATGCGAAGATTGCGCATGCGCGTGCCGAACTTGATCGCATGGTGCTTCGAAACTTGTCGCCTTGTGCTTATCCGCCACCAATGATGAACACGGACGCCAGTTGAGTTCGAGGAGAGAAAGCGCCCATGGTGTCCCGCAAGTCTTGGATACCCACTGTGCGCATGAGCGTCGCACCACCGGGCGCGCTGCCCCCTACCCCCTCAACACGAGCGACCCTCCCGGGTATCGCTCGCACATGAACTCCACAAACGCACGAACCTTCGGCGAGGGCAAACGTCGCGACGTATGTAAGACCCACAAGGCAACGTCCGCACCGGAGACCATCCCCCACTGAACCAGCTCCCCGCGTGTCAGTGGGTCCCATGCGATGGACTGGGGAATTAGCGCAGCCCCTGCGCCGGCCACAGCGGCGTCACGGATCATTAGGAACGAAGAAAGCTTCAGCCTTGGGACGGGCTGCAACACTAAGCGTCCTTCGTCGAGGCGCCAATGGGTGGGCTCGAAATTCGAGGACACAATGCCGGGCACGGATCTGACCGCCCCAGGGCTTGGCATCGGCACCGACGGCGCGGCCACGACGACAAGCCGGTCCTTCGCGAAACAACGCCCCACCAAATTGCTATCCGGGCTCGGATTGATTCGGATCGCCACGTCGAATTGTTCTTCGACGAGATCGACGATGCGGTCCGCCGCCACCAGATCGACAGTGACATCGGGGTAAGCCTCGCAAAAGTCGGTGCAAATCCGCCCCATCGCAAGGTGCGAGAAGAGCACCGGCGACGCAATACGCAAACACCCACGCGGCGCCGACAGCCCCTCTCGGGTCGCGGTCATCGCTTCGGCCACCTCGCGCATCGGCGCTTCGGTTCGCGCCATCAGCATTTCGCCCGCTTCCGTGAGTTTCAGCCCGCGAGCGCCGCGCTCGATGAGCCGAATACCTAGTTGCTCCTCCAATTCCGAGATTCGCCGAGAGAGCGTCGCCTTCGATTTGCCGCTCGCGCGGCTTGCTTTCCCGAGTCCTCCGTTCGCCGCAACCAGCGCGAAATCGAATAGCGCGTTCAAATCCATGGCGAGTGTTCCAATTTTGAAACGAGGTGTCTACATTTTCGCGTCTTCGTTTTATCTGCGCAACGCCTTATCTTCTCCTCACCACAACTTGATATGAGGAGCTTTGAAATGAACTCGACTCAACGCGCTGTACTGATCCGGGCCTATGGAGACGCCAGCGTCGCGGAAGTGGCCCAGATCGCCAAGCCCGAGGCGCACGCGGGCGAGGTCCTGGTTCGCGTTCGCGCCGCCGGTGTAAACGGCATCGACTGGAAAATCCGCGAGGGCTATGTTCGCGATGCCTTCCCGCTCCCCCTGCCGGCCGTGCTGGGTATCGAGTTGGCTGGCGTCGTCGAAGCCGTCGGCCCCGATACTTCGCGCTTCCGTGTTGGCGATCGCGTCATGGGATCGCTCGGCCGGCCGGGCGCTTACGCCGATTTCGTGACCGTCGGCGAGGCCAACCTGGCTTTGACGCCAGAGGGGCTCGATGACGTCCATGCCGCGGCCATCCCGGTCGCGGCTGTGTCGGCTTGGCAGAGCCTGCATCACGCAGGGCCGGTCAGCCCCGGCCAACGAATCCTGATCCACGGCGCGGCAGGGGGGCTGGGCGGCTACGCAGTGCAATTCGCCAAGCAGCTAGGTGCCGAAGTATTCGCCACCGCGGCATCGGCTGGCGTCGATTACGTGCGCAGTCTGGGCGCCGATCACGTCATCGATTACCAGCACCAGCGTTTCGAGGACGTCGCGAAGGAGATCGACCTGGTGCTCGACTATGTCGGCGGTGAAGTGCTCGATCGCTCGTGGCAAGTTCTTACGTCGAGCGGCGTCATCGTGGGCACGTCATCGCCCGACATCCTCGCGCGCACCCCGACCGGCCGCCGTGGCCTGTGGTTCATGAACAAGCCGGATGCCGACCTGCTGGGAAAGCTCGCAACCGACATCGCAAAAGGCGAACTGAAATCGACAGTGAGCGACGTGGTGGCCTTCGCGGAGATTCCCGCGGCGATCGAACGCAATCGTACCGGCTCGCGCATAGGCAAGGTGGTGGCCGATTTCATGCGCTAGTCGATTTCCGATGCGAGCGCTTGTGACACATTCGACCGCCGGCGCACGGGTGCCGCCGGTCGAAATTCGTTTCAACGCCATTAAAGAATTCATCGGAAAAGTCGATATCCGATATGTCGTCGTTTTACCCCGCTTTTCAACACAACATCGCTGAGATCGATCCTCTCCACCATGCCTGAGCCGCGGGTGGCGTAAGGTTGCCGCGTGCCCGAGTCGCACTGTTCGTGACGCGCGAACTTTCACCCCGCATTCGCCTGAACACATGAAGACAACGATGAAGTTTCCGTTCCTGGGCATGACGTTCGCTATCGCCCTCCTATCGCTTAGCGGCGTCGGCCAAGCGGCACAACCAACCGACCCGTTATCGACGCTCCCGGCCGACCCGCAACAGACCGCGCAACCGCTGTGGGTTAAAGCGATACCGCCCTACTCGCTGGAACCGCTGTTCTCCAAAGCGGAGGTCGACCTTCATTCCGTTCAGCAAAGCGACAACGGTCGAATTACTGCCTGGGAACGCGAAACCTACGAGCAAGTTCAGCAACCTTCGACCGACTACGCATTCCAGGTCGGCGAAGCGCAGGATTTGATCGACTGCAGCCACGGAAAATATACGGTGCTATCCGTGAGCACCAGGAGATCGAATGGCGACCTGGTCAAATCGGAACCCATGCCAGCGTTCGGACAGAACAACCTGGCCGACGTCCCGCCCGACTCGTTGATCAGCGCCGAAGTGACGCTCGCCTGTGAACAGGCAAAAAAGCAATGGCCGAACGACCCAAATTACGAGTTGCACGTTAAACCGAAGCAGCCCGTTACGCCCGCTGCGCTCACCTCGCAAGAGGTGGATAAGATCGATCGGGCGTTAGCGGAAAGAAAAGCACTCGACAACCGTAACGCGCCGCTGCTCGAGCCGCTGCTAACGGCGCAGAACGGCAAAAACATCTGCCATGCGATGAACGGAATCGATGGCAAGCGTTCGTCGTACGAGTTGTGCGACGCGCAGGGTATGTTTGCCCACGATATTTACAGCGTTCGAGCGGCAGGCTCGCCATTTCTACAGGGAACCGATGACGCCACGACGAAAGGCGTCGATGGCGTTCTCTATGGCTACCCGATCCGACTCCAATGCGAGCCCGTCACTCGTTTAGCGGACGACGTGACGAGCAAGACGATAGCGGGCGCCATCCAAGTCGATCGGATGGCTCAAAAGACATCTTCGTTCGATGACGAGCTGAAATCGGCGATCTTCATGAATGTGGTCGAAGTCGGAAGACATTGCGTCCTTAGCAACGAACAAGGGATAGTCGCAAAACTCGACGTCGTTTCGCCGTAAGGAAAACTTCAGGCGACGGCGGCGTGTGCGTCGAGCGATGGCATCCAAACGCTAAGCCGGCCGAGGCCGCGACGGCAGGCTCGGCAATGGGAGTCCGCGGCTCAACAGGCGTTGGAATGCGCGGTCAAGTACGCGTAGATCGGCGTCGCGGCTGCTCGCCTGAAGGCCGCGTAGGGAAGGCACGTCTATGGCGATGGAATCGCACAGCGGATAGTCTCTCGCGCGCAAGCCCGGCCCCACACTCGAAAAGAACGCCGTGGTCGGAACATCGAAGCCCGCGGCGATATGCAGCGCCGCGCTATCGCCCGTCATCACGAAAGCGGCGTTTCGCACCCAGCCGATAAAATCCGCTGTCGTGCGGCTCGCATCGCTGATATCTGTGTAAGCGGGATGCTCGACCCGGCCGAAGCCAAGGACGGGAAGTCCGTACGCTCGATAGATCGAATCGACCAGCCGCGTCCAATAGGGCGTAGGAATGGCGCGCAACGGCGTACTCGCGGCAGGCGAGAAAAGGGCATAGGCCGCAGGATGCCCTGGCGAGCGCCCAGGTGCCTGCGGTAGTGTCTGGAGCCACCCGTTGCGCTTGTGCGAAGAAGGGATGGCGGTGGGTTCGATTCCGAGTGCATCGAGAAAGAAATCGATCATCGGCTCTTGTGCGAACCGAGTCCAGAAAAGATGATTGCCCACATCGACGATGGGTTCGCCAGGCGGTATGCGATCGAGCGCACAAGGCAGACGCACGCATTCGTCGGCCACGACGCCGGCGGCAAGCGAATAGAGCGCTTCCACGTATTGTGGCGCTCGTCCTGGACGGTACAGGCGAATGCGAATGTTGGGAAACTGCCGTTTGATTGCTGCGATCGCTGTCAGGCCTACGATGGAATCGCCCAGCGTAACGCCCATTCCGTTCAATACATGAACCGTCGAAGCGGCTTCCCAATCGAGCCGAAAGGGTTTCGAATTCGCGTTGCGAACGCGCGAGTGGCAGGCCGCCGCGCAATATTCGCCCAGTATCGGGTCCCCAGATTCGAGGTCGTACGGCGCGACGACATCGCCTGTCGAAGCGAGCAACGAGCCTGGAAAGAAAAGGATTTCGTCTGGATCGAGCGTGCTCATCAACCAGTCGCCTAGTGGGATAGGGACAGTTTAACGACACCGGCCGGGGCGGCGCAACGAAGTGTCGCTCTGGGGGACGGCGAGGCTGCCAAGACATGCTCTAGGATGCTTGGCCGCCGTTGCGGGATCGGCGCGACGATCGCGCATCGCGCTTCGCCGCACACCGACTACGCGAGGCTCTCCGAACTAAGTCGCATCACCTTTGCGGGAGCAGCCCTAAAACTAGGGCTGTGCGCGTCCGCGGCGATCATATGAGGCGTCGCGTCGTGGGCGGCCAGCGCGTCGGCCGAGGCCCAACGCTCGATCAAAACGAAACTATCTTCGGCGCCGACAACGGCGTGAAGATCGTATTGAAGACACCCGGCTTCCGCGCGGACGATCGGCGCCAGCTTTTCATATGCCGCGACTTGCTCATAGCCTTTTCCCGGAAGGGTTTGGATCGAGACGATAAGCATGACCTCGGATTCGCTGCTTCGGCTGCGACTGTTCAATTCGTTCATGACGACTCCATGCAAGTGTAGAGCCGACAAGTGACGGACAGCCGTAAACGCAAAAGGCCCCGTCGTTTGCCGGCGGGGCCATTGGTGGCATGCAACTACAAAGATTACCTCGTGCGCACCTGCGACGACCCACCGTTGCCGGTAATCGTCGTTGTAATCATACTCACGAGGGGAATCAGATCGCGTTGCATGACGCTACGGTAACTTACGTGTCGGTGGGGCGTCAACCTATCGAGCGAAACGAAACGGCGGAACGAAACGAATGTCACCACCGGACGGTTCGGCCGCAATAATCCAGATACTCGAGACCGGGGCGGCCTAACTTAGTCAGCAGCACATTCACGACCCCGGGCACGCTCTCTTCGATCGACAATCGTCCTTCGGGTCCGCCCAATTCCGTGCGCACCCAACCCGGAGCCATGAGCAACATGGCCCGCCGCGTTTGCGCCTGGCGCGCGGCATAGCTGCGCATGAACTGGTTCAACGCCGCCTTGCTGCCGCGATAAAGCTCACGCTGACCGGACTCGTTATCGGCGACGCTGCCTTGCCCGGAAGACATGACCCCGATGAGTCCGTCCGGCGCAACGAGGTCGCACAGGCTCTCGACCACCCGCATCGGACTCAACGCATTCGTCACCATCAGGTTCACAAAATCCTCGGTCGATACCTCGCCGATGGTTTGGCTCGGGTCCGGATTGGTCGTTCCTGCGTTGACGAACAGGATGTCGAACACCCTGCCGGACAGCCGCTCTCGTAAAGCCCGAATCTCCTCGGGTCGAGTCATGTCCAGCGTCTCGATGTCGACCCACCCCGGATGGGCATCGGCCAAGTCATGCAAGAGGGTCCTGCCGCTACCGGCGCGTATCGTGCCTACGACGTGCCATCCCTTCTTCAGAAATTCGGCCGCCATCGCGTGCCCGAGGCCGCGCGAAGCGCCGACGAGCAGTACGGTAGAGGCAGGTGTGGGGACATGGGCCATGGCATGCTCCTGTTCGCAGATCGATGCCATACATTGTCGAGATTGCCGCTCGATTGCACCAGACGCCTGGCGTGCAATCGTCGGTTGCGCGAAACGCCATAGCTTCCTCGATTTCGATTATTCTTGGCGCATGTCTCGCGTCGATCTCAATCTCCTGCCCGCGTTGGACGCATTGTTGAGCGAACGTAGCGTGACCGGGGCAGCCCGGCGCCTCGGCCTCAGCGTTTCCGCCATGAGCCGCACACTCACGCGCTTGCGTGCCGTCACGGGCGATCGCCTGCTACTACAGGCTGGCCGTACGCTCGTACTCACGCCCTACGCCGAGCAACTGAGCCAGCGCATCCCGGCGCTGGCACGCGAGGCGCAAGCGGCACTGAGCCGCGCCGATCATCGGTTCGACGCGGCCACGCTCGAACACCGCTTCACCTTGCGAGCGGGCGAGGGTTTTATCGATCTGCTTGGCGCGACGTTGATTGACCGCATTCACCACGCAGCGCCCGGCGTGCAGCTACGCTTTGCCCCCAAGCCGGATTGGAATGCCCAGCCGCTCAGAGAAGGCGCGGTGGATCTCGAGATCGGTATCGTCAAAACATCCGCCCCCGAAGTCAGGACACGCTTGCTCTTTCGCGACCGCTATGTCGGCGTGTGTCGCATCGGGCACCCTCTGCTGCGCGAGGATGGCATCGACCTCGAGCGCTGGGCTTCGTATGGGCAGGTCATGACTTCGCGCACCGGCGAGGCGGAAAACCCGATCGACGCGGCGCTGGACCCGCCGGATCGGCGGCGCAAAGTGTTGATGGTGGTGCCGTCCTATACAAGCGCCATGCAGCTCGCGCGTCATTCGGATCTGCTGGCCGTCGCCCCGTATTCCTGCATGGGCAATTCCTTTATGCCAAATTACGCGGCAGCCAATGGCTTGCAGTCCTTCGAGCTGCCCTTGGCGCTTCCCGCTTTCGACATCTCGGCGATTTGGCATCCTCGTCTCGACCACGATCCGGCGCATCGATGGCTTCGCAATCAAGTGCTCGGCCTGTGTACGCAAGCCTACCCGCCACAATCGCCCGCGGATTCACGGCGACGGCGCCGCTAGGGTCGTCACGCCTGAGCAATGGAGCCGAAACCCAAAAGGTAACAAAAAGATGAGCCCTTTTCTCTGCTCTCGCCACGGTGTCAAAAGTTATACACGTGCCTCAAAAGCTATCCACGCACGCATCAAGGAAAGAGGCCTGTTCGCTGCCGACGAACTGGCCAAAGTTTCCGTCGACCGCCCCAAGCGAAGCTACACCACCTGGGCGAGTCGAGCCGACATCGCACCGACGATCCAGTTGGAGGAAGACGCCAGTCGCACGCTTCACATCAAGCGGCTACCCGATATCCCCATCTTCGAGCGAACGTTGGCGTTCGTCTGTCCGGAATGCCTAGACGAGTTGCTTGTTCGCTCGGAAAGGGAGCCGAGAAACCCCGTGTCGAAAGAGCAAGCATTCGATACGGCGCCGATCGCGGCAACCGCCATCGCCAGCGATACGTTCTTGCGGTGCAAACATCATGGCTTCGTATTCCCCACGAGATCGTCCTATTCGATATCGTTCGCTATCGACAGCAATGGGGTAATCAGCGCGCGAGACGTATTGCAGCTCTCGCGGCACGATAAAAAGCACACATCGGTATACTGGTTCGACACCGCATTCATCCACCACACGTTGAACCTGGACGTCGATGTCCCCGCGGACCGAGCGAGGCTGGCCGAGAGCCCACTCGTCGATTTGCTATCCCGACATGGCACACGCGTATGCCGTCGTTGTTTGGCGGATCTACTACAGCGAAGCGGCATTCAATCGGAATCGGCGCCCGGTGCAATGGCTTAAACCATACAACTCTGTCTATTCTATGGGTCGCGGGGGCGCCGGTGCCTCGGGCACCGCGCTCATTCGTCCGCGTCGCCGCCTCGCCCGAACTGTGGTTTTAAAGCCCCACTCGCCCTTACCCCACACGGTTTTGCGCTTGTTTCCGCCACGCCTTGTATGGCATGATCGCGACGAGTTTTCACTCTCGCTCGATATTCCCAGTGGCATTGCACGCACCGCGAGAGGCGTGAGCGCAATGCCGCCAATGCTCTGCGAAACAGGTACGTACGCGACAGGTCGAAAGCGTACGGATTCGGTGGTAATAACAAAATTGAAAAGAATCGGGGGTAAGAGGCGGCACGCTTATCCTTGAAATGGAAAGCATGGGCCTTCTTCGATTTCTGGCTGTTCTGCCGCTGCGCATCGTACGCGGCCTTCTCCACTTCCTCGCGCTCGTTCTGCGGCCGATATTCGGCAGCGTCTCATGGTCGGCTCCGGCATGGGCGCCCGCCGCGAGCGCAGCGATCTTGCGCGACCCGCGAAAATTCGCCGTTCGCGCGCTCGCCGCGATCGCCGTTATCGCAGCGGCATGGGGCGGCTGGCACTGGTACGAACACCGGCCGAAGCCGCCCGAGCCCGAGCGCATCACGTTCCAAGTGAAAGCGCCGCCCGTCACAAGCTACGTGTCGGGCGACGGTACGCCGAAGATCACGATTCACCCGTTGGAGATCGACTTCTCGCGCTCGGCCGCGCCGATCGAGTCGGTGGGCAAGACGGTCGCCAAAGGCATCGTCATGAAGCCTGCCGTCAAAGGCGAATGGAGCTGGGCGGACGATCGCACCCTGCGCTTCGCGCCCGCCGCCGACTGGCCGATCGGCACGCATTACGAAGTCGAGTTCGACGTCAAGCAAGCCTTTGCCGCCCACGTGCTGATGGCGGACGACCATCTCGCCTTCGATACCGCTGCGTTCACCGCGCAAGCGGGCGATGCCGAGTTCTATCAAGACCCGCAGAACGCGACGGCGAAAAAGACCATCATGCCGGTGCGATTCAACTACCCGGTCGACACCGCGCAGTTCGAAAAACGCATTTCGCTGGCGATGGCCGGCACCGACGGCAAGTTCAACACGCCGCTGAAATTTTCCGTGGTCTATGACGCCACGAAGCTGACCGCCTGGGTGCATTCGCAGCCGCTCGACCTTCCTCGCGACGACGGCGCCGTGCAGTTGACGCTGGACAGCGGCGTGCGTAGTTCGCGCGGCGGCGCGGGAACGAAGGACCCGGTGACGTCGACGGTGCGCGTGCCCGGCCTCTATAGCCTCGCCGTGAAAAGCATCGCCCCCACCCTGGTCGACAACGACCACTACGAGCCGGAACAAGTGCTCGTCACCGAAATCAGCGGCGCGGTGCGCGGCAGCGATCTCAACAATGTCATCAAGGCGTGGGTGCTGCCGAAGCGAAAACCGGGCGCGGACCAAAGCGACGACGATCCCCCCTACGAGTGGGACTCGGCGGATGTCAGCGAAACCGTGCTGCGCCAATCGAAGCCACTCGACCTTCAGCTCGTTCCGACCGAAAACGAATTCGCCGAGCTGCAAAGCTTCAAGTTCCACGCGGACCCGGGCCAGCGCGTTTATGTCCGCATCGCCTCCGGGCTGAAATCGTTCGGCGGCTATGTGCTCGGCAAGCCGTCCGTTCAAACGTTCACCGTACCCGACTATCCGAAGCTGCTGCGCTTCATGGCAGACGGTTCATTGCTCTCGCTGAGCGGCAGCAAGCGCATTTCGGTGGTATCGCGCAACCTGCCCGGCATGAAGCTCGAAATCGGCCGTGTGCTGCCGGATCAGCTTCAACATTTGGTCAGCTTCAATCAAGGCACCTACAGCCAGCCGGACCTCGGCTACAGCTTCAGCGAGGACCACATCGTCGAGCGCTTCGAACAAAAGCACGTGTTCCCGAAAGCCGGGCCCGGCGAAGCGCATTACGAGGGCGTCGATCTCGGTCAGTATTTGAAAGACGGCAAGCGCGGCGTTTTCCTGCTGCATCTATCGGCCTACGATCCCGTCGCGGAAAAGAAGAAGGCCGACAAAGCGGCGCAAGCCGCTGCCGACGGTAACGACAACGGCAGCGCCGACGGCAGCAGCAATGGCGACAGCAGCGATAACAGCGATAGCAGCGGTAACGACGCATCGCCGACCGACACGCGCATGATCGTCGTGACCGACCTCGGCATGGTGGTCAAGCGCGCGCTCGACGGTAGCCAGGACGTTTTCGTCCAGTCGATCCATACCGGGCAGCCCGTCGGCGGCGCAACCGTATCGGTGCTCGCGCTGAACGGTCAGACGCTCTACACGCAAGACACGACAGCGGACGGAGTCGTTCACTTCCCCACCTTCAAGGGCCTCGACCACGAGAAAAAGCCGATGCTCTACGTGGTGAAGAAGGCCGACGATCTATCGTTCCTTCCGATCGGCGGCCAGGATCGGCAACTCGACTTCTCGCGTTTCGACGTGGGCGGCGAGCGCAATCCGACGAGCGAAGGCCAACTGTCCGCGTACCTGTTCTCCGACCGCGGTATCTATCGGCCCGGCGATCTCTTTCACATCGGTTTGATCGTGCGCGCGGCGAGTTGGTCGCGCAGTCCTGCCGGCGTACCGCTGCAAGCGGAAATCGTCGACCCGCGCGGTATCACGGTGAAGCGCATGCCCGTTTCCGTCGACGATTCCGGCTTCAGCGAGGTGTCCTACACGCCGTCGGAAACCGCGCCGACCGGCACCTGGACGGTCAATCTGTACATCGTCAAGAACGGCAAGACAGACGCGCCGATCGGCTCGACGACGGTGCAAGTGAAGGAATTTCTGCCCGACCGCATGAAGGTGGAAGCGAAGCTCTCGCAGCAAGTGGCCGAAGGCTGGGTCAAGCCCGACCAGTTGATGGGCGTCGTCGATGCGCAGAATCTGTTCGGCACGCCTGCGGCGGATCGGCGCGTCGAAGCCTCGCTGACGCTGCGCCCTGTGTGGCCGCAATTTCATAGCTGGCAGGACTATCACTTCTTCGACGTGAGGCGCGCGCAGGAGGGCTATACCACCAACCTGCAAGACGGCAAGACCGACGAGAAGGGTCACGCTCAATTCGACCTCGACCTGAAGAAATACGCCGATGCGACCTATCAGCTCTATTTCCTCGCCAAGGCCTACGAGCCCGAGGGCGGGCGCAGCGTCGCGGCCAATGCACAGACGCTCGTCTCCAACGACGACTGGCTCGTCGGCTACAAATCCGTCGACGATCTGTCCTACGTCAAACGCGGCAGCCCGCGCACCGTTCGCTTGGTCGCAATCAACCCGCAAGCGAAGGCGTTCGAACTGAAGGGCCTGACGGCGCAGCTCGTGGAGCGCCGGTATGTCTCGGTGCTGACGAAACAGGACTCGGGCGTCTACAAATACGACTCGCGCCTGAAGGAGGTACCCATCAGCGAAAATCCGCTGACGATCCCCGCGGCCGGTCTCGCGTACACGCTGCCCACCGACAAGCCGGGCAACTATGCACTTGTGATTCGTCGCGCGGACCGCACGGAAGTGAACCGTGTCGAATACTCGGTGGCCGGCGATGCAAACATCTCGCGCTCGCTCGACCGCAACGCCGAGTTGCAAATCAATCTGAGCAAGCACGATTACGCGCCCGGCGAGCCCGTGGAAATCGCGATTCGCGCACCCTACGCGGGTAGCGGTCTTATCACCATCGAACGCGACAAGGTGTACGCGCACGCATGGTTCCATTCCGATACCACGAGTTCCGTGCAGCACATCACCGTGCCGCCCGGGTTCGAAGGCAACGGCTATATCAACGTGCAATATGTTCGCGACCCGTCGTCCGACGAGGTCTTCATGAGCCCGCTGAGCTATGGCGTCGTGCCGTTCTCGGTCAGCATGAATGCACGGCGCAATGCGCTGACGCTCGACGCCCCGCCGCTCGTCAAACCCGGGCAGACGGTCACGTTCAAGCTGCACGCGGCGCATCCCACGAAGGCCGTGGTGTTCGCCGTGGACGAAGGCATCTTGCAAGTCGGGCGCTACAAGCTGGGCGACCCGCTGCAGTACTTCTTCCGCAAGCGGATGCTGGAAGTGGGTACGTCGCAAATCCTCGACTTGGTCCTGCCCGAGTTCGAGAAACTCATGCAGATGGCAGCCCCCGGGGGCGATGCGGACGACGCGATCGGCAGCCAACTGAACCCGTTCAAGCGCAAACGCGACAAGCCGGTGGTGTACTGGTCCGGCATCGTCGACGTCAACGGCGAGAAGGACGTCAGCTACACCGTACCGGACTATTTCAACGGCAAGCTGCGCGTGATGGCGGTAGCGGTCTCGCCGGATCAGGTCGGTACGGCCACCTCGGGCACTACGGTCCGCGGCGATTTCGTGCTGTCTCCGAACGTACCGACGACGCTCGCGCCCGGCGACGAAGCGGAAGTCAGCGTAGGGGTTGCGAATAACCTAACAGGGCAAGGCGACAAGCCGGTTCCGGTCACCGTCGCGCTCAAGACCGGCCCGCAGTTGCAGGTGCTGGGAAGCGCCTCGCAGCAGCTAAATCTGGCGTCGATGCGAGAAGGCGTGGCCCTGTTCCACGTCAAGGCCACGGGCACGCTCGGTTCGGGCAACCTGACCTTCAGCGCGCACTATGCGGGCAAGTCGGCGGCGCAGAGCATCGAACTGTCCGTTCGCCCGGCCGCCGCCTACCGCACGCAGGTCGATATCGCCCGGGTCGGCGCAAACAGCACCGCGGACGTGTCGGGGCTGCGTCAGATGTACGACGCGTATGCATCGCGCGATGCCAGTTTCTCGACGATCCCGGTCGTGCTCTCGCAAGGGCTGACGTCCTGGCTCGTCAACGTGCAGAACTATTGCAGCGAACAGCTCGTCAGCGAAGCGATGCCTCGGCTCGTCGCCACGAAGTGGCCGACGGTGCCCGCATTGACGCGTGCCCTGCGGCCCGCGAACGGCAACGCGCAGCAGACGAACGACCAAGCGCTCGCGCAAATGCTCGACGTGCTGCGTTCGCGGCAAAACAGCGACGGCGGCTTCGGCGTCTGGTCAGCCACGCCCGATGCGGACCCGTTCATCTCCGCCTACGCCATGCACTTCCTGTTGGAAGCGCGCGATCGCGGCGTGGCGGTGCCGAAGGACATGCTCGACGCGGGCAACCAGTATCTGCATCGTTTAGCGAGCGACGACAGCATGAACACGCTCGACGAACTGCGCCAGCGGGCCTATGCGGTCTATCTGCTGACGCGCGAGGGCAACGTGACGACCAACGATCTGGCGGCCGTGCAAAAACGACTTCAGCAGGCATTCCCGAACGATTGGAAGAACGACCTCGCCGCCGCTTGGCTCGCCGCGGCCTACGAGCTGCTCATGCAGGACAAGGAAGCCAAGGCGTTGATTGCCGGGCCGCAACGCGTGCTCGAAAGCAAGCGCAGCGACAAGGATTTCGTCTACGGCTATTACACCGATCCCTTGACGCGCGATGCGAGCGTGCTTTACCTGCTCGCCAAGCATTTCCCCGACCGGGCCAAAGCCCTGTCGCCGCAGGTCATGGACAACATCGCCGGCCCGCTTTCGCGCAACGAGTTCAATACGTTGTCGTCGTCGATGACGTTACTCGCGCTCGACGCCTACGCCAGCCTGAATGCGAACGGGCTGGATAAGCTTTCGATCGGCGAAGTGCATGCGGACGGCAGCAGCAAAGCGATCTCGTCGTTGCAGGCTAACCTGTTGCAGTCCGGCAGTTGGAGCCCGGCCGCAACGAAGCTGCGCTTCGCGAACGGCAGCCCGATGCCCGCATGGCGCGTGACGAGTCAGTCGGGCTACGACCGCGGCGCGCCCGACAAGGCGATCAAGAATGGCCTCGAAATCGTGCGCGACTACACCGATGTCAACGGTAAGCCGCTCGATAAGATCACGGTAGGCGAGGAGATCGACGTGCACGTCAAGATCCGTGCGACGGGCGACCAAGCGGTCGGCAACGTCGCGATCGTCGATCTGCTGCCGGGCGGCTTCGATCCGGTGATCCAGCCTCCGCCGGCCGCCACCCCGCCCGCCGATAGCGGCAACGGCGGCGGCGACGGTCAGGGCGATCAATCGGGCGACGCATCCGGCGATCAATCGGGCGATCAATCGAACCAAGACGGCGATAACGGCAGCAGCGATGCGCAGCCCGCACCGTGGCGTTCCCCGATCGGACTGTCGAGTTCGACCTGGCGGCCCGAGTATGCGGATATTCGCGAGGATCGCGTCGTGATTTACGGCACGGCCACCTCCGACGTCAAGGAGTTCGTCTATCGGATCCGCGCGACCAACGCCGGTAAGTACCTCGTTCCGCCCGCCTTCGGCGAATCGATGTACGACCGCCGCCTCCAGGCGCGCTCGCCGGGCGGCGCCACGCTGACCGTGGTGCGACCGTAACGTTCTCGCCGCGACACGTCGACGGCTTGTGTCCGATGACGTGTCGCTTGGCGGGCAAGGCCGAACCGGCATTTTGTCGAAGACCACATGGTGTTTTCATTTCGGTTTTTACTGCGCCGGTGCGGCGATGGTGTTCGGCGCCTGCAAAACTGGTTGGCCGGCGCGCTGCTCGTCGCGCTCGTGCTGACGGCTTGTCGCCTGTGGCCGCATCCGCCGTTGCGCGATTGGAAGCCGTCTTCCACCGCCGTCTACGACGATCGTGGTCACCTGCTGCGCCTCACGCTCGCGAGCGACGACCGGTTTCGTCTCTGGGTGCCGCTCGCGGATATGTCGCCGCAACTCGTCGATGCCGTACTGCTGCACGAGGATCGCTGGTTCCGCTGGCATCCCGGCTTCAATCCCTACGGGCTCGCGCGTGGCGCCTGGGTCACCTATGTCAGGCACGGCAGCCCCCAGGGCGGATCGACGATCACGATGCAGCTCGCGCGATCGCTCTGGCAGCTAGGCACGCGCACGCCTTGGGGCAAGTTCAAGCAAGTGGCACGGGCGATCGAACTCGAACTGTTCTATTCGAAAAAGCAGATCCTCGAGGCCTACTTAAACGATGCCCCGTACGGCCGTAACGTCGAAGGCGCGGGCGCGGCGAGCATTGCGTATTTCAATCGCCCGGTGGGCCAGTTGAGTTTGCCCGAGGCCCTGACGCTGGCCGTCATACCGCAGGATCCGACGCATCGCTTGCCGAACGGTCCCGTCCGCAAGACAGACGGTGTCGATGCCGATGCGCAGAACGTGATCAACCGCGCCCTCGCCGTATCGCGCAACCGGCTTTATGCCCGCTGGCTGATCAGTCATCCGAAAGACGCCGCGCTCAAGCCGCTGTTCGCGCTGCCGCTCGCCATCCGGCCGCTCTCGCGTCTGCCGTTCGAGGCGCCGCATGCGGTCGATCAGGTGCTGGGGGAGCGTAAACTGGACGGCGCCGCTGGGGAATCGCGCGTGCGAACCACGATCGACTTGCGGCTACAGCGCACGCTCGAACGCGAAGTCGCGCGCTACGTGGCACGCAACGACAACATCGGCATCCGCAATGCGACCGCGATCCTCGTCGATACGCGCGACATGGGCATCAAGGCGATGATCGGCTCGGCCGATTACTTCAACCGTCCGATCCACGGACAGGTCAACGGGACGCTCGCCCGGCGTTCGCCGGGTTCGACACTGAAGCCGTTCATCTACGGATTGGGTTTCGATCAGGGCGTCCTCCATCCGCAAACGGTGCTGCGCGACGTTCCGACCTCGTTCGGCCCCTACACCCCGGAAAACTTCGACGGCCATTTCCTTGGGCCGATCACGGCCACCGATGCACTGAACCGCAGCCGCAATATCCCGGCCGTGTGGGTGGCGTCGCAACTGCACGATCCCGATCTCTATCGGTTCCTGCAGGAAGCGGGCATCGGGCACATGGCGAGCGAGCAGCACTATGGCCTTGCGCTGGTGCTGGGCGGCGGCGAAGTATCGATGCAGGAACTGGCTTCGCTGTATGCGATGCTGGCCAATCGCGGCGTGCTCAAGCCATTGCGCTTGCGCGCGAGCGATCCTCGCCCCGCCGGTATCCGCTTACTGAGCGACGAGGCCAGTTTCATGGTGATGGACATCCTGCGCCAGCATCTGCGGCCGGACGAAACGACGGGTGCGCAACCGTCGGGTTTGCCGGTGTATTGGAAGACCGGCACGTCGTGGGCATTTCGCGATGCATGGACGGCGGGTGTATTCGGCCCTTATGTGCTGGTGGTATGGGTCGGCAACTTCGACGGCACCGGCAATCCCGCGTTCGTCGGGGTGGATGCGGGGGCGCCGCTGTTCTTTCAGATCGTCGATGGGCTGGAAGCCGAGTTTCCGCAACTGGCCGAGCCGCCGCGGCCACGGCCGGCGAATCTGAAGCGCGTGCAGATTTGTCTTGCAAGCGGCGATTTGCCGAACCGATGGTGTCCGCAACGGGGCTGGACTTGGTTCATTCCGGGGAAGTCGCCGATTCGTGTGAGCACCGTCCATCGTCCGCTGGTGATCGACGATGCGACAGGCCTGCCGGCATGCCCACCCTACTCCGACAAGCGCACGCACGAGGAGGTGTACGAGTTCTGGCCGTCCGACTTGCAGCAGGTTTTCGCGCAAGCCGGCATTCCGCGTCGCAAGCCGCCGGTCAATCCGGCATGCCGTAACGCGGGCACGCCGGACGGCAGCCCGCCGCAAATTACGTCGCCGGTGCGGGGCAGCATTTATACGATGCGGTTGACGCAGCCGGACAAGCAGCGCATCGCATTCAGCGCGACGACGGATGCGGATGCGCACGCGCTTTACTGGTTCGTCAACGATGCGTATGTCGGGCAAAGTGCCCCCGGCGCGGCGCTGTATTGGCAGCCGCGTACGGCGGGCAGTTATGACGTCCGAGCCATCGACGATCACGGACGCGTCGATGAGCGCTCGTTGCAGGTCAGCTTGATCGAGTAGGGGGTGGGCGTACGCGAGGGCGGGCTCGGCTCGACTGTCTTCCAGTTATACGCATACAGACACATCGGATATGAAAAGAATACTTGTCAGCGCTTGTCTGGTCGGCCAGCCGGTACGCTACGACGGCACCGCGAAAACCGTCTCGGACGCGATACTGCAAGCCTGGCGCGAACAAGGCCGGCTTGTGATCGTATGCCCCGAGGTGGCGGCCGGCTTTGGCACGCCGCGTCGTCCGGCCGAAATTCAATGGCGTCGCACCGGCGACGACGTGCTGGCCGGCACGGCTGCGATCTGCGACGATGCGGGTACCGATGTCACATCGCTTTTTATCGAAGGGGCGAAGCATGCGCTCGAGCGGGCAATCGCACATGAGTGCCGATATGCGCTGCTCGCGGACGGTAGCCCGTCGTGCGGCAGCAGTTATGTCTATGACGGGACGTTCACGGGTGCGAGACATCATGGCGCCGGCGTGACCGCTACGCTGCTCGCGCAGCATGGCATTCGCGTCTATGCGCCGTCGCAGATCGACGAACTCGCCTCGCTGATCGAGCGCAACGCTTGACGCGATTGATTCCGTTCAAATGACATCGCCAGGTGCAGTATGAAATGCACTGGCCGAGCGTGACGATTGTGCATTGTCATCGGCAAAAACCTCGGTATAAAACAATGACGATATGCCACTGAAACGTTTATCGCTCGCCGCAGTCGGTATTCTCGCGACGCTTTACTGGGCCGTACCCGCTGCACTCCTGTCCTGGCAACTCGATCGACTGATCTTTACGTCCCAGAAGCACGACGCTACGCACGAGGCACAGCGTTTCGACGTTAGCATGGCCCCTGACGCCACCGTTTTGGTTCGTCGTTACGGGAATCCGGGCGCACGCTGCCTGTATTTCTTCCCGGGAGAGCATGGGGGGATGGGGACGTATGAAGAAACTCTCTTTCCCTCTCTTTTAGAATTTGGCACGGTCTACGCCATTTCATACCCCGGACAGGACGGTGCGCGCGGACAGGGCCACGTCGCGCTGCTGCCCGATCAGGTCGAGCACGCCATTCGGGTTGTCTCCCGAACCGCTCGCTGCGAAATCGACAAAAGCGTTTTCGTCGGCCGGTCGTTTGGAGCGACTGTCGCGCTGCTGGAGGCCGAACGATCGCACCCGAAGGGAGTCATTGTCGACGGTGTGGGCGCGGATCTACCCGTCGTCGTTCGCGCCTGGATCGCTCGCCACAAGGTGTTCTATGGATGGCGAATGCTGCCGGTCGAATGGCTCCTGGCGAAGCAACGTTACTCGCTTGAGCCCGTACTCACCGCGCTAGCTCCCATGCCGATCGTCATCTTCCAGGGCACAGCGGACGTCGTCACGCCGTTCTCCGCCGCACAAGCCGTGGCGCGCGGCCATTCGAACGTGAAGTTCTACCCGGTGACCGGCGGTCGCCACGATAACAGCTACGTGCTAGCGCGCGCGATGTATTTGGACGCATTGCGAAAAATCGTCGCATTCAGATGACATCCATCGACTTGCGTACACGCATTGCTCCGTAGACACCGCTCGAAGACCTTCCCCCAACCAGGAACACGCATGCTGGCAATCAAAGCCGAAACCCGCTCCCATCCCGTACTGCCCGTCATCCTCGCCTTGGCTGCGCTCGGACTGTGGCTACCGTTGCTGCTGCTCGCGGCACTCCTGTTTAGCGGTTCGCGGGACTATGGCACGGCTATGGCCTTCGGTCTCATTGCGGTTTTTTCGCTGAAGGTAGGTGCGATCGCCATCGTCCTACTTGTTCTATATGCCGCCCTAGCCAAGCCGTGGCGCCGCCCCGGACGAGCGGCCACTTTCTTCTGGCTGCAGATACCGGCCGCGATCCTCGTTTGTATCGGCATGGCGGCGATGGGCCCGGGCTATCTCGACGATGTAAAACGCGAAGCGCGGCAGACGCGCAACGACGAGCGCTTTAGACAGTTGATTGACGCACTGACGATGGATGATGTCGGGCGCTTTTCCCAACTGCTCCTATCCTGCGGTAGGGACTGCAATGGTCCATGGTTAGAAGATGCCGTGGCTTACAACGCACCTCGGTGCGTCGGCTTTCTGCTCAAAGATACGACTGCCTCAGGCTATAAAGAACGGCAGTACAGTGAGCCGCAAGACCGAAGCGGATGCGTCAATAGCGCGCTTTATAACATCCCGCTTTCGCTCGCCGGCTTCGTCGGGTTGCACGACAATCCCGCTATCACGAACCGGTTTGTACCGCTTTGGGATCGCGCCGATCTCCAGCAGGCACTCCATGGTGCAGCCGCTGGCGACCACGTCGATCTCATGAAGGACTTGGTTGCACGCGGCGCCGATCCGCACGAGCAGACGCGAGGCCATTCGAACCGAGGACTGATCGCCGCCGCACTGCGCGGTGGAGCGGTCGATGCGCTACGCTGGCTCGCCGCGAACCATGTGCGCATTCGTACGGATTCGGATCGAATGGAGGCATGGCACAGCCTGAGTATGTGGATAAGCAATACCAGCCTGCAAGTTTCCGCCCAACGGCTAGACGCGCTGTTGGACGCCATGAAAGCTTTGGGCGTTGACCCGGCGCCGCCGGCATCAGCAACGATTCAACCGCTCAAAGCATCCGTCGTTTCCATGGGACCCGATAACGGCATTCTCGCTGCAGCGTTGATTCGACACGGTGCGCATCCTGAATATCTCCCGCAAGATATCCGCGACGCCCTTAAGAATACGATTTCACGGCCAGCCTCGATTTATGCAGTCGATGACGGCACACTGAAGCGGATTTGCGAACGGCGAAGCAAGGGTGAAGCCACGCGCGACTGGACTTGGCCAGACTGGACTATCGGCGACCTTCCATAAAACATCGCTACAGGTAGCGCGATACGCGCAGGTCGACGGCTATCGCTTTTAAATCGCCGTCGCCTCGATCCAGCCCAAAATCTCATAGCGCCTCGTGGGCGGGTCACCCGGGTAATCGTCTTCACTCCCGCTCAGCACGTAAATGATATTATCTCGGCCGGCTGGAAAGAAGAAACTGACAAGCCATTCAACGAGAGAGACCATGATTGCAAAAATAGCTGCCGCAATTTCGGCCGGCGTATTGCTGACCGCATCCCCGCTTGTGCTGGCCCAAAATAACGATGACGTGAGCTGGCTCGTCAACCTTGTGAAAGCCAACGTCGGACATACGTTCTGTCCGTCCGCGAGCACAACGCTTCAAGATGTGGCAACTGCTTTGCACACTTATAGCCTCGCGCATCCCGAACTGCACGACGAATTCACCGATCCGGTAGCGAAGCAAGCTTTAGCTGAAATCTACCCTTGCCGTGGCTCGCATGCCGAACAGCAGGCGCCCGCCGCAACCGCTGCCGGGGGACAACGGCAGATCGAGGTGCCGATGCAAGGCGTCTATGCGACGATCGACACCAAACCGATCATGGAGGTCATGCACAAGCTGCAGACCACCGTCGGAAACGAGAACGACGACCTGATCTCGGATGTGGAGAAGCACTCGGGGAACTATGCCCCGCCGGTTTTCTTCGCACTAGCGAATTTATTGTTTCAGCAGGGTAAGGTGGACGACGCCCTATTCTGGCTCAACGCCGGTCGCCTCCGCGCGGATTTCGACGCCAAGCGGTGTGCCGATGCGAGCGCACGATCCGCCGTTTCTGCGTTAGTCATGCAGATGCCCCTTCCGCTTCGCCGCGCCGAATTTAACGATGTGGCCAAGCTCAGGCAAATTATTCGGAAAGTCGTCCAATGGGACGAAAGCACGCCGTACAACTATGAATTTCGCTGGATCAATCTGAGTGGGATGGATGCGATGCAAAGCGGGCTTGGCAGTGCAAACGCTAAGCAAAAGCCGCTGAGCTTGCCCGCAGACCAATGGCCCGATTTGGCCCGAAAAAACCGGGCCGACTACCTGGCCAGCTTAAATGAAGCGATCAAGACGTACGAGAGTCACAAACCAGCAGCGCGGGGTTAAAGCCAATTCCATCGGCCTCTCAATGAGCCGAAGCGACTGAGCGGGAGTTGCCGGATCGTTAGCGACGTACCGGCAACTGCAACAAGCCTTCGCAACCAGGAGGGGCGCGACGCCCGTTCGCTCAGCGTCGCCTCAATCCTGTTCCGGGCGGTCGACGGACACACCCAACTCGGCCGCCATTCGCTCGACAAGCGCCCTGAGCTGCGCCACTTCACCCGCCAAGCGCTCCTGTTCGGCCTTCAATGCCTCGAACTCACTGGCCGGAATCGATTCGTCGCCCCCTTCGCGCGTAATCGCGAATTGATCCGCATTCACCTCGCCGCACAACAGATGCATCCATCGATTTTCCCGTGAGCCCGGCGCGCGCGCCAATTTCACGGCGAGCGGCGGCGTACGCGCGGCGAGTTCGTCGAGGAACGCCTCGACGGACGAGTTGTCCGCGAATCCATGCAAGCGGGCGGCATTCATCCGCAATTCGGAAGCGGTCTGCGGGCCTCGGAGTAACAGGACGGTCAGTAGCGCGGCGGCTTGGCTCGGGATACCCAACACACGCCCCATATTGTGCTCGTAGCGCGTGACGCGGCTACTGCTCGCTTCCATGACGAGGCTCAACCGCTTGAGACCATCGACGGCCGTCTGAACGTCGGCCTCCGTTACGCTCATGACCGGCGAGCGAGCGGTTTTCTGATTGCAGCCGGCGGTCAAGGCGTTCAGCGAAAGCGGGTACGTATCCGGCACCGTATGCTGCTTTTCGACCAAGACGCCGAGCACGCGGGCTTCAAGGGGAGAGAGATCGCGCAAAGATTGAGTCATGTGGGCCGGGCGAGCGATGAAGACGGGTGGATATGATAGCGCCACCCACACAGCAACGCCCCGCCCGCCAGCAGCACCACGGCCATGCCGATGGAAAGATGCATCCCCATCATGAATGCACGCCGGCCGGTATCGCGCACGAGATACCCGAAGACGGCGACGCCCAGTAGGCCGCCGACCTGGCGCGCCGCATTGAGTACCCCCGACGCAATCCCCACACGCGTCGCATCCACCGACGACAACGTCACATTGACGAGCGTCGGCACGATCAGCGCAATGCCGCTGGCCGCCAACAACATCGGGACGACGAGCCATGCATACGCACCCTCCGCACGGACGGGCAGCAGCAACAGATACCCCAAAGCCGCCACCAACAGGCCGAACACCATCAACCGCCCCGCGCCCATCTTCGTGATGAGGCGCCCTGCAAGCACATTGACGGCGGCGAGCACGACGGTCATCGGCAAGAACGCGAACCCCGTTTCCTGCGGCGAAAAATGCTGCTGAATCTGGAAGTACAGACTGAACACGAAGATTAATCCGTAATACGCAAAGTTCACGATCACGCCGCAAATCGAAGCGACCGTAAAGCCCGACGCACGGAACAGTCCCAGCGGCAACATCGGCGAGCGACTACGCGCCTCGATCCGAATGAACGCTGCGATAAAGGCCGCAGTCAGCGCCCCCCCACCGAGGATCCAACCATTGCCCCAACCTAAGCGCCCGACTTCGGCGAGCGTCGCTGTGAGCGCAGCGAGCGAAAACATCGCCGCGACTTGCCCGGGCCAATCGAGCCCGCGATCATGGCCCGCGCCATCGGCCTGCACGTAGCGCAAGGTCAACCCGAAGCACAACAACCCAATGGGCACGTTGATCAAAAAGATGCTGCGCCAGCCGAGATACGTCACCAGCGCTCCACCCAAAACGGGCCCTGCCGCCAGCGAGATGCCGCCGATCGCCCCCCACCAGCCCACGGCGCGGCTGCGACGCTCGCGATCCGGAAAGGCTCGTTGCAACATCGCCAACGAATTCGGCACCAGCAGCGCGGCCCCGATGCCTTGCAGTAAGCGAGCCGCGACCAGCACGCCGAACTGCACCGCACAGCCGCATCCCACGGACGCAACGGTGAACAAGACCAAACCACAGAGAAACACCCGACGCGGCCCGAACCGATCGCCTAGTGCGCCGCTCGTCAGCAATAGCGCCGCGAACACGAGCGTGTATGCGTTCATCACCCATTGCAGACCCGCTACATCGATCCCGAATTGCCGAAGCAGCGCATCGAGCGCCACATTCACGACGCTGACGTCGAGCAAAACGACGACGAAACCCAACGCCGCGGCCACCAACGTGCCTTGCGGCGAAACAGAACGCCCCTTCATATCGGATTTCCTTGGAGAACCTGAATAACCGACATTGTCGAGGGACGCGAACCGTGCGTAAATTCGGTAATATCGCACATCATCTATGAGAAAACGCACAGATGGCCGATTGGGAAAATCTCCGACACTTCTTAGCGTTGGCGCGTGCGGGTACGTTATCGGGCGCGGCGCGAGCGCTGCGCGTGGATCACGCCACCGTCAGCAGGCGAATCGCGGCGCTGGAAGCCGAATTGAAAATGCCGTTGGTCGAGCGGCTCCCGCGCTCTTGCCGTTTGACGGCCGCGGGCAGCAGCGTGTTCGAACAAGTCAAGGCGATGGAAGGGGCCGCGTTTGCGATCGAGCGCCAGAGCCAAGCGCAACAGACGAAACTGCATGGCCGCGTCGCGCTCAGTGCCTCGCCCGTACTAACGGCGCATTTTCTTGCGTCACGGATGGCCGATTTTCAGGCGAAGTATCCGAACATTCAGCTATCGGTAACGGCCGAAGCTCGCCAAATTTCATTGAATCGCGGCGAAGCCGATCTCGCCTTGCGCCATGCGCGACCCACCGAGGCCAGTAATATCGCCCGCCGTATCGGTCGGATGTCGTTCGCTTTGTATGCCAGCCGCGACTACCCAGCGCTGACCACACCGGCGCACTGGCGCTTCATCGCGTATGACGAGCAGTTCGCCGACATGCCCCAGCAGCGTTGGTTGCTCGAGATTGCCGGGGAGCGTCCGATCGGTTGCGAACTCAGCGATATCAGCAGCCATCTCGTCGCGGCGCGCTGCGCGGCCGGCGTGGCGGGGCTGCCTTGCTTCTTGGGCGACGCGCATGACGACCTAATCAAGCTCGAGTATGAAGGCAAGGCGTTCTCGCGCGATATCTGCCTTGTTACGCACCGCGACATGAAACGCTCGAGCCCGGTGCGCGCCGTGATGGATTTTTTGGCCGAGGCGTTCGAGAATGAGGCAAAGCTCAGCATCACGCAATCCTAGGGAAACGTATTTCAGCGCTCGCAGTCGGATTGATGCACCATCCGCGGATGGTCGCCGCCCGTAGTCACCTCGCATAGTCCACGCCCGTTTCAAAGGTATCCCCACCATGCTGATCAATTGCGTCGCCTACCAGGACGGCAAAAAACTTGCCGACATCGCGATCGAAGCGATAAGCGACTATCTCGCCAAGCCCGACTGCTTAGTGTGGGTGGCATTGAAAGACCCAGAACCCGGCGAACTCGAAGTCATGAAAGAAGAGTTCGGCCTGCACGAGCTTGCCGTCGAAGACGTCTATCATGGCCATCAGCACCCGAAGATCGAGGAATACGGCGATTCGCTGTTCGCGGTGCTGCACACGATCGAGATGGACGAGCAAGATCAGTTGCAGATCGGCGAAGTCGATGTGTTTGTGGGCAGCAATTATGTCTTATCGGTCCGCAACCGTACGCGCCATGGCTTCCAGGAAGTTCGCTCGCGCTGCGAGCGGCAGCCGAATCTGCTCAAGGCAGGTTCCGGTTTTGTGCTGTACGCGCTTATCGACAGCATCGTCGATCGCTACTTTCCGATCCTCCAAGCGCTTTCCGCCAAGCTCGAGGAGATCGAGGACCAGATCTTCGAAAAGCATAGCCTCGCTGCGTCGCGCACGATCATCGAGGATCTCTATTCGTTAAAGCGCAGGCTAGTGGCGCTCCACCACCACATCGCGCCTTTGCTCGAGAGCGTCGGCAAGTTGACAGGGGGGCGCATTCCGCAGATTTGCGAGAGTATGGACGCCTACTTCCGCGATGTGTACGATCATTTGGAGCGCATTGTCAGGACGATCGAGGGCCGCCGGGAAATGACCGTCACAGCGATCCAGGTGAATTTGGGCATGATTTCGCTTGCCGAAAACGAAGTGACCAAACGCCTAGGCGCATTTGCGGCGCTGTTCGCCGTGCCGACGATGATCGCCGGTATCTACGGAATGAATTTCCAGAGCATCCCCGAATTACACTACGCGTACGGGTATCCGATCTGCCTTGCAGCAATGCTAGGCATCGATGTGATCCTGTGGTGGCGCTTCAAGGCGGCCGGCTGGCTATGAGCGAAACGTTGGACCGAGGCGGCGTCGTTCGATATCCGGGATTGCCTTCGATACCCTTACCGATCGCCGCAGCGAAGCACGGCGACATTCGACCCATCGAGTTCAAGAAATGAATCGCGGAACAACCCCCATTCGACGCTCGACCACGCCTACGTTCTGGCGCGAAGCAGCACTTCCGTATCTCGAGGCCCGCCGCGTCGAGGACGGACGCAAAGTCTGCTATGCAAAGCACGCGCACGATACCTTTTCGATCGGCGCGATCAACGGGGGCCGTAGCACGTACCTAAACGGCACGAATCGGCAGCACATCGGCACGGGCGCGCTGGTGGTAATCAATCCGGAAGATGTCCACGCGTGCAACCCGATCGATGACGAACCTTGGTCGTACCTGATGCTGTATGTGGACGCTGCCTGGTTGGCGGAGCTCCAGCGGGAATGCGGAGTGAACCAACGCCACGGTTTCAGCCGCTTTTCCGCCACGATGACGACCCGCGCCGATCTCCACGCGGGCTTGAATCGCCTCTACGGCATCCTCGCCGACGAACACGCCGACATTCTGCAAAAAGAAAGCGCGGCCCGCATTTTCTTCGGCGACGTTCAGCTCGCGCTCGGCGGGACGTCGCCGCTACCGGTTCATGCGTCTCATCCGAAGCTCGCACGCGCCGTAGAATTCATCCGCGAGAACTTCTCGCGCTCGCTCAAGCTCGATGAAATTTGCGCCGCCGCCGATCTGTCATCGTCCTATCTCATCCGTTCGTTCAAGCAGCGCTACGGCATGACGCCGCACGCGTACCTCATCAATTGCCGAATCGAGTACAGTCGTTCCGAACTGAAGCGGGGGCGGGCGATCGCCGATGTTGCCGCCGAGGCAGGCTTCGCCGATCAGGCTCATCTGCAACGTGCATTCCGCCAAATCACGGCAACGACGCCGAGTCGGTATCGAGGCTGATGCCGCACGCGGTCGTTCGATCGATCAAGCGCGGACCAAGTAGATTGCACTGCCGACGAGCAAAAACGCCATCAAGCGGTTGCATACCCGAACCTGCTCTGGAACACGCAGATGCTGGTGCAGCCGAGCCCCCGCATACGCCCAGCAGGCGATCGATCCATAGCAAATCACGAAGTAAATCGCGCAGAAGCGCAGAACCAGCATCGTGTCGCCATTGGCCGCGAATGCACCCATCCCGGCGAGGGACGCTAGCCATGCTTTCGGGTTGAGCCACTGCATGGCGGCGCCCGATGCCCATGAAGGCCCTTTGGTCGCTCCGTCCGATTCGAGCCGTCCGTCATCGACCGCGAGCTTATAGGCCATGTAGATCAGAAACGCGACTCCGGCCCATTGGATCGCCTTCGTCAAGTTCGGCCAATGATTGAGAAACTCATGCAAACCCAGGCCAATCAGCAAGAGCAGCAACGTAAAGCCGACGGTCGCGCCGGTCACGTGGCGCATGCCCGCTCGGAACCCGTATTGCGCGCTGGCACCCAATGCAACGATGTTGACGGGACCAGGGGTGATCGATGAAGCCAGCGCAAAAGCGCCCATGGAAAGTGCATTGCTCATTGGTTCCCTTCGGTGGTTCGGTTGCCGAGAATTCATCGAACTCGAAGGTATGCGACTGAGGGCGATCGGTATTGAATAAAATTGCCCTCTACCCAACGAACGCAAGCACACAACCCGCCCTTCGGATCGGCGCGCACCGTGTATAGTCACGCCCTTACCGTGATCCATTTGGAACCCATTCGCGACCCGCTTCAACCTCGGCTCACCCTCCCATGTTGAAAGGCAAGCCCATGCAACGTTATCTGTCATCGAGCGAATACATCGATTTCGAGGCCCCCGAAGTCCAGGCGCTGGCCCGGCATCTCGCTACTGAGGCGGCATCGGAAACCGAACTCGTCCGGTTGGCCTTCGAGTTCGTGAGAGACGAGATCCGCCATAGCGTCGACTTCAAACTCAATCCGGTGACGTGCAAAGCATCGGACGTCTTGCGGCACAAGACAGGGTACTGCTACGCCAAGAGCCATCTACTGGCCGCGTTGTTGAGAGCCAACGGCATCCCGACAGGGCTTTGTTATCAGCGCCTGTCTATCGCAGGAGGAGACGCGCCGTACTGCCTGCACGGGTTGAATGCCGTGTACCTGAAGGAGTGGGGCTGGTACCGCGTCGATGCACGCGGCAACAAGCCCGGCGTGAACGCGCAGTTTCAACCGCCGCGAGAGGCACTCGCTTTTCCCATCGTCGCCCCCGCCGAACGCGACCTGCCCGAGATCTGGGCAGAGCCCCTGCCGGTGGTCGTAGACGCCCTGTCGCGCTACGACACCTACGAGCAAGTGCTCGCCAACCTTCCCGATATCGAGCTGATCGCGTGAAACGCTAGCGGGCTATGCCCGCTCCCCCGTTCGTCCACCTTCTCGGATAGCTCAAATTGCACGGCCAATTTGTCACGTCGCTTTCCTTGTTCGCTCTGGGTATATTGACCGGCTTTGTCGGAACCAACACGGGAGGAAGCGCATTCCTGACGGTTCCGATCATGATTTGGCTAGGCATTGCGCCGCAATCGGCCATTGCATCGGCACGCATTGCATCGGTCGGTACCATGGTCGCCGGTCTGCGCCAGTTTCACCGGCAGGGGAAGGTCGACTACAAGCTCGCGGCGCCGGCGGCCATCTTAGGTTTGCTCGGGTCTCTCGGCGGCGCCGCCATGTTGCTGAGGGTCGACGCGTCGATCCTGCACAAAGCCATCGGCGCACTCACGCTGATGATGGTCATCCTGTCCGTCGTCAAACGCCCCTTGCCATCGGGCGCGTCGATCTCGAAGTGGCGTGCGGCATTCGGTTATGGACTATTCACGATCATCGGCATGGTCGGCGGTTTTTTCGGCGGCCAGGCAAAGCTCGCAACCTACGTCTTCATCTTGGTCTTCAACAAGAGCGTCAGTGAATCGGTCGGCACCCGGAAGATCAGTGGGCTTGTGATTTCGCTCGGGTCGTTGGCTGTCTATGGGTTCAGCGACATCATCGACTGGCGGTCGGCACTATCGTTGGTCGCCGGTACGATCATCGGATCGTCCGCGGGCGCGCGGTATGCGCTGAAAAAGGGCGACGAGTGGATGGAAAAATTGCTCAATGTCATCGTGATCGCGTTGGCGTTGCGGCTGCTCCTGCTGCCCGCATAGCATCGAAACGCGCTCGACATCCTCGGGCGCCCCTGCGGGCGCGCAGAACGCACCGGCCCGATCCCCAAGCCAGTCCGGGGGCCGATAACGTCGAACCGAACGCTTCGTATCGGCGGACGCGCATGCAGAGTTATCGGGGCACGTTCGGCGGGTCGAGTCAGATCAAGCCACCTCGCCTCACTTCGCGAACAGCATGTCGAGGTTACCGAACGATTTGAATTCGAGCGCGTTGCCGCTCGGGTCCAGAAAGAACATCGTGGCTTGTTCGCCCGGCTCGCCCTTGAAGCGAATATACGGTTCGATTACGAACTTCACACCGGCGGCCTTCAGTTTATCGGCGAGCGCCGTCCATTGCGCCATCGTCAGAATCGCGCCGAAATGGCGAACCGGCACGCCGTGCCCGTCGACGGCGTTGGTCGTGCTGACGCCGGTTTCATTCGGGGCAAGATGCGCCACGATTTGATGGCCATAGAGATTGAAGTCGACCCACTCGGCCGAGCTGCGACCTTCTGGACAACCGAGCAGGTGCCCATAGAACGCCCGCGCCGCATCGAGGCTGTGGACCGGAAAGGCAATATGAAACGGCAGGAGCGGAGTATTCATGACGAAGAGCTTTCAGGCGTTGTGGGAATGGGTGCGCTTCGCTGCTTCACTGCGCGCCGCAGCAGACATGGTATCCGCGATGAAACTGGATGAGAATCGATAAGTTTTCGTGCGGCCTTTCGTCATCTCAAGCAGCGGTGAGAACAATGCCGACGGCCTCGCAACGCCCTAATCTCGCACTCGAACCGCTGACGCAGCAGATCGAACGGCGCGAGCGCATAAGTTGGCCGCCCCACCCTGCGTCGCAAATGATCACCGCTTCATCGGCGGCACCGGTATGATTTGAGCTATTTATTTTTGACCGCGCTCGGGAGAATGGCGTCGTGCATGTAGGTGAGCGTTTCAACAGCATTACCCATCTCGTGGGGGCGGTGTTGTCGGTGGCAGGGCTTTCCGTACTGGTGACGATGGGCGCCCTCCAGGGCGATGCTTACAAAGTCGTTAGCTTCAGCGTATATGGTGCGATGCTATGCGTGCTGTACGCCATTTCGACGCTGTACCACAGCGCACGCACGCCGCTGCTGAAAGCCATCCTTCAGAAATGCGATCACTCGGCGATCTATCTGTTGATCGCGGGCAGCTACACGCCTTTTACGCTCGTCACGCTGCGCGGGCCGTGGGGGTGGTCGCTGTTCGGCGTGAGCTGGGGGCTCGCCGCGCTCGGGATTGCGCAGGAACTCACGCTGGGGCGACGAACGCGCGTCGTATCGATGATCTTGTACGTGCTGATGGGCTGGCTCGCGCTCGTCGCGATTCGGCCGCTGATTCATGCGCTGCCTGCGGCCGGAACGGCCTGGCTTCTAGCAGGCGGCATCATTTATAGCATCGGTATTTACTTTTTCATCAACGATGAGCGTATCCGCCACGGCCACGGCATCTGGCATTTGTTCGTGCTGGCGGGCAGCTTGTGCCAGTTCGTGAGCGTCGCACGATACGTGGCCTGATTCGCGAGCGCGACTCAACCCACCTCGGCTTCTTCGGGCCGCAGCGTGAGCACCCGTACGCCGTTTCGGGTCACCGCGACGGTGTGCTCGAATTGCGCCGACAACTTCCCATCGCACGTCACGACCGACCAGCCATCGTTTTCGGTCCGAACCGCGGCGCGTCCTTCGTTGAGCATCGGTTCGATGGTGAACACCATGCCTTCGCGCAGCGGCAAGCCCGTTCTCGGCATCCCCCAGTGCAGCACTTCGGGCGGCTCGTGCATTTCGCGACCGATGCCGTGTCCGCAGTATTCCCTGACCACCGAATAGCCGTTACGCCGAGCATGCCGCTCGATGGCATGCCCCACGTCGCCTAATCGCGCGCCTGGACGAACCGCCTGTATGCCCTTCCACATGGCCTCGTAGGTCGTTTGCACGAGCCGTTTGGCCCGCTCCGATACCTGGCCGACGAGATAGGTTTTGCTGGAATCGGCGATATAGCCGTTCTTCTCTAGCGTGATATCGAAGTTCACGATATCCCCGCTTTGCAAACGCTCCGAGGGGGACGGGACGCCGTGGCAAACCACGTGGTTACGAGACGAATTCAATGCGTACGCGTAGCCATACTGCCCTTTGCTTGCTGGCCGAGCATGAAGCTCGTCGACGATGAATCGATCGACGAGATCGTTGACGTCCATAGTCGTCATGCCGATCAAATCGAGCCGATTCAAGTAATGGAACACGTTAGCCAATAACTTGCCCGATTCCGCCAACAACGCGATTTCCTCCGGTCGCTTCGTCATACGCCTGAGCCCTCAATGGCTTGAGCCACCACGCCCGCGGACCGCAACGCTCGGGAGACGATCTCGTTGAAACTTTGCGTCGGATTCATTTCGCACAACATGCCGATCTTGATCCAAAAGGCGGCTTGCGCGTTGATCGATCGGCAGGACACTGCGCTCGCTTTGCGGAGCTGATCGTGCAATTCATCGTCGATGTTGACGATACCCATGATGGCCTCGATATATGGAACGTATACGAATCATATATTCCCGTTCGGCGAGTGCGCAAGCTGGCCTTGCCGATTTGTTCCGCTCGAGCATCGCTTCGACGTCAATCGGACGTAGCCGTCACCGGGAGAGCGCGCTGGGAATCGTAGGGAGGGACGCTCGTCGCCTCCACCCGATTGTGAACAAATTTGCAACGATGATTTATCAACTTAGGTATTAACCCTAAGGCCTCCGATCACTAGACTGCAGTCATCGGTTCAGCAACGAACACCGATGCAACCAGCAGATAGATAAACAACTTTGGAGGTCATCATCATGAAATCGCTCATTCAAGCCGTCGTTATCGCCGCCGCCATCGCCGCTCCCGTGGCCGCTTTCGCCCAATCGAACGCGCCCGTGACGCGCGCTCAAGT
>NZ_JBQCIV010000157.1:0-36685 GCF_051953405.1 Trinickia sp.
CGCAATGTCGTTGCCAAATGGACCGGATCTCGACATGATTGGAAAAGCGCGATGACACAGTTCGCACTGCTTTACCCCGAGCGCTTCAACATCGGGCTGTAAGTGTCAACCCGCCTCACACACAAAATCCCGGATACGTCCACGCCGTATGGAAGAAGCGCCGAACATTCCAAGCTTGAAAGCGCGATGCTATTCGCCCGTAGGTTTCCTAGACCTAGCGTTGTGACGACCATCTTTGGGAACATCGCGGCGTTTCCGACCTGCATCGGTAGGACGACGAGCACGATCGCAAAGGTCGCCAGTCCAAAGAGAACTCGATTCTTTCGGTCGCGCACTGAAAACGAAGCCCAGTTCAGCATGATTAGATACATGGCGCCGGTGACAGCGATCATCGTTTGCTTTGACGGCGCAGACGCATTCACAACCTGGATGAAAAACAATGCACTGAGCCCGGTTGCAACGGTGAACGCAGCTGCGGCGGATAACTTGGCTGCCAGGAGACGGCGTGCCGGATTTCGGAAAACTATCGGCGGCGTCCCGCCGGACCGGATAATAGAACGGCGCTTTCGCGTAGTGAACGCTAGCGCCGATAAGCCAATGACCGCGAGTAGCGCGCAGATTGAAGCGGTTAGGATCAGTCTGTCGTGCAACATCGAGGAAGCGACGGTATCGATCCAGGCGGAGCGCCGCTCAGCGGCGGGATGAATGGCAAGTGAGACTTCGGTAACGTAGCCGCCAAGATCCGCAGCCGTGAGCACGCTGAGAAACGCAACCGCCCCGCACAGTACCGCAAACAAGATGTACTTCCCTAGGCGCCATCCGCGTCGCCAATCGATCAGTACCAGTAGTGTGCAGGCGACAAGCGCTACGGTATAGACGCACGTTGCGAGCCCCGGGTGTTGGGGCGCCAGCCACATGTTGAACGGCTTTACTGCAGCACCGAACCAGATAAGCACATCGAACGCGGTGACGCCGATGATGAAACGTCCCCTCATTAGGTATTCGCGGGTGTCCCGGACCAGCAAGGCCGAGGCGTCTTTAGGGTCGATCTTTCGGGAGTCGCCTAAGGGATAAAACGCATCCATTGCCTTTCGTGCGGCAAATCCCGCGGAAAGCAGATACACGACCATCAGTGTCCCGAGCAGCGCTGCGGTCAAGAATGATGCGATTAATACACCCGTTAGATCGGCGATCGAGAAGTCCGGTATCTGGTTGATGCTAAGCGCATATGCATAGAGCGGAATCGCGCCTCCGAGCAAGACCCCTAGCGATAGCTGCACCCGTATATCTTCACTCAGAAGCTTCCGTAACCTCGTGATCAAATTCTCCGGCTTCATCCGTTTCATCCCTTCATGGTTCGCATATCTATGATTTCTAGGTTGCCGGAAACGTCTGTGCGCGTCGTGCGTCGTCACGGCCATGCAGCCGGTCACGATGCCGGTAGCTAATATTTCGCGATGTGCGGCTCGAGGGAAGGCCAGCGACACGCGACAATTTTCCGGCAGAGCGATGATATTAGACCGCGGCGAACCCCCGGCAGGTTAGTGAATGAGGACGCTCTTGATAAATGGCGCGCCGAGGTTCGTCGCGAAAACACTTGATATTGAAGGTGTTTTCTCATAAATTTCAATCATCAATAAGATCGAGAGAATAATCACCGAAAGGACGAGACCACGAGTTACGGGGAAGAAAGCCGGTTGGTCGGGCTGCCCGTTATCATTTGAAAGAGAGCGCCCGCGCCGAAAACGCCGCTTAGCGTGAAACCTGTTCCCGTGACGGGGTCGCCGATAACAGTAACCGCTCCGCGGTTCGGCTCAGCCAGAAAGAATTGAATTTGAGTATCCGTGACGCGAACGGCAGCGTCATCATTAAACCAAAGTCCTTTGATTCGGACCTCGCCTGGGCTTGTTACTTCGATATGGAAGATTTCCACGGGGCGTTGGTCAAACTCAGGATCCTCCTTTTTCACCTTGTCGATGAGCCACTCTGGGAGATACCGAACATTGCATGGAACCGAAATGGCGATTGCTCCAGGGTGCTCTCTAACTTCCACGCCGTCCTGGCTCGTCGGCGTCTTCGTGTGACCGTAACGGCTGATTCTCGCTAGTTCAGTGCCGTCCCGCGCTGTCACCGTTAGATCGAGAAGTAGGATGTCGTCCTCCTCGATTACAATTTTGACAAATGCGCCGGGCCCAAGATCAAAAGCGGAAATTTCCCCGGCTTCCCTCGTAACCCAGATCGTCCCGAGACGCAGTCGTCGATGCGGCGCGGGTTGAACGTAGAGCATTCCCCTTTGCGCGGCGTCGCTCGGCTGCGAATTTTTCCACCGGTATAGAGTCTCGTCGCTGATCTCTAGCCGGCCATGATGGACGGCATCGTGGCAGGTAGGACAGATGGCGATCATGTGCGCTTCATCGTGGGTACGATAGACCGCCCACTCACGGATGTGGTGAATCTCGGTGCGTTTGGCAGCGCAACCCGGATTGGCGCACTTGCCTCCGGCTTCTGCCCTCAGACGCTTCTTGGCGAGGTTTGACATTTCGGGCCGATGGTCTGCCTTGGGCATAGGTGCCTCCTTGTCGACATGTCCTCATTCTATCGGCGCGCCGACATTACCGGGCATGTAGTTCTGCAGCACGGGCGGCGGTCAAGGCGAGTATCGGACACGGGAGACGGGTGCCACGTGCGATCTGACGGTGTTGCCAGGGAAATCTAGGCTCCGGTGATTGTGTTCGCTTAGATCGGGTCGACAGAGCGAGGTCCAACCGGACAAACTGTCGCAAGTCCCCCTACTCGAAGGTACGGCGTCAAGAATGCCGCGGCCGGTGGCCCGTCGACGAGTCGAGAGCCGATCATTACAAACCGAGAGCTGGCAAGACAAACAGGCGGCCGCTTCCGATCCGTCGTGTAAAGTACCGGGTCCGCGCGGCATTAGTGACGATGAGAGAACAGCGATGCCGCGTTTGGCAATCGGAGATAAGAATGAGCGATACCCGGTACTCGTATGGCATCCATCAGAACCTCACAGCCGCTGACCTGTTCACTTTCGTCGCGTTAGATGAGACTCGAAAGCAGCTAGGTCTCGATGACCTAGCTGCCGCAGCCGGCGTATTGCTCGGTCAGGCTGACGTGCCAGTCGCGGGCAAATTCGCAGATGCGACCAAAGGCACATCCGTGGCGTCACTAGCTGCCCGCAGGCTGCTGCCATTTAAGCTGCGGGTGCGCTTGCCGATGATCACGAAGGTTGGGCTTAAAGGCGTTCGGATTGCCTTTACGCGCAACCTCGGCGCATTTGTTGGGCGATCCATCCCGTTCGTTGGGGAAGTGTTTCTGGCCCGTGACGCATTTTTGATTATCCGCAATACCGTCGTGACCTACAACCGCCTCGCGCAACCGGCCGATCGGGTGCCACTGTGAAGGACGAGACGTGGGATCGGTTGGAGGCGTTTGCGCGGAAGGAGCTCGGTCGGCCGCTATTCGGCGGTCAATTGAATATTCAGCCCGCATCGCGCCTTGAGGATGACTTGGGTCTCACGGGGCTCGATGCTGTCGAATTTATTGATAAATGGGCTGACACCTTCCATGTGCAGGCGGGCGAATTCCCTTACCGGCGCTACTTTAGCCCGGAAGGCCAGCAGTTGCTTTCGTCGTTCCTCGGCCTATTCTCGAAGCGATTTCGCAGACCGACGCTCGTGCCTTTAACGCTCGGCATGTTGGCTGAGGCGATGCGTCGTGGGCGGTGGGATACGGCCGAGGCTGAGGCAATGCTCAACAAGGACAATTGAAGTGCGAAAAGCGCGTGATTGAACGTCACCGGAAGGGAAAGCAGCAATGTAGTCGCAAACCGGTGTGCGAAGTCGCGCGTGACCGTACGCCCCTGCAGCTGTGATGTTTGCTGCAGCACCTGCCTTTCATGTGGTCGGATGCCGACCGAGTGCTCGTCTTCGTTGGCGGAAGCGGTGAGATTCGAACTCACGGACGGTTGCCCGTCGCCGGTTTTCAAGACCGGTGCCTTAAACCACTCGGCCACGCTTCCTGCTTCGTGTTGCTTCTTGTTTTCGATCTAGGTCGGGCGCAGGTCAGTCAAGACCGGTGCATTCAACCGCTCTGCCAGCCCTCCGAGAGGCGCGATTGTAACCCAAAACGCGCCCGAAACGAGGCGCAGCCTCTATCCGCGTGCGCATCGTTTCGGCAATCGCGCCTAGCGTTCGCTCAAGAACAACGCCTGCAGATCGTTCAGGAAACGTTGACCGAGCTGCGTCGGCGCGATCTTTTCATGCGTGCGTTCGATCAACCCGCGCCGCTCCGCCTCTTGCAAAGCCGGTTCGATCGAGGTCATCGGCAGCCCCGTGCGCTCGATGAACCGATGCACGGGAAATCCTTCGACCAAACGCAGCGCATTGAGCATGAATTCGAATGGAAGATCGTGCGCCGTGACTTCGTGCTCTTCCTGGATCGGCGCCCCCGCGCGCGCCTGCTCGATAAACGTGGCGGGATGCTTGTAGCGCGCCTGACGCACGATCCGGTGCGCGAACGAGAGCTTCGTATGCGCGCCGGCGCCGATCCCGAGGTAATCGCCGAAGCGCCAGTAGTTCAAGTTGTGCTTGCATTGGCGATTCGGCTGAGCGTAAGCCGAAACCTCGTACCGTCCGTAGCCCGCCTGCGCCGTGCGCTCGTGTATCCACTCCTGCATGTCGGCCGACGCGTCGTCGTCGGGCAGCGCCGGCGGAAACTTCGCGAACATCGTGTTCGGTTCGAGCGTGAGGTGATAGAGCGACAGATGCGGCGGCGCGAACGACAAGGCCGTCTCGATGTCGGCGCGGCATTCGTCCAATGTTTGCCCGGGCAGGGCGAACATCAAATCGAGATTGAAGTTGTCGAAGTGCCGGGCGGCGATCTCGACGGCTCGGCGCGCGTCGTGCATATCGTGAATACGCCCCAGCGCCTTCAAATGCGCTTCGTTGAAGCTTTGAATGCCCACCGATAGACGGTTCACGCCGCTCGCACGAAACTGCGCGAATTTCTCGGCTTCGAACGTGCCCGGGTTGGCCTCCATCGTGATTTCGGCATCGGCATCGAGCGGCAGCAGGGCGCGCACGTCGGACAGCAAGCGGTCCAGCCCCTTTGCCGACAACAAGCTAGGCGTTCCGCCGCCAATGAAGATCGTGTGCACCTGCCGCCCCCACACGAGCGGCAAGGCTTGCTCGAGATCGGCTCGCAGCGCGTCGAGGTAATCGTCTTCCGGAAACCGCTCGCCTTTCCATTCGTGCGAATTGAAGTCGCAATAAGGGCACTTGCGCACGCACCAGGGGAAATGGACGTACAGGGCAAGCGGTGGCAAAGACGTGAGCCGAATGGCGCCGGGGGCGGTGAACGCCTGGACGACGCCGGCGCGGGTGCCGATCATCGTTCCTCCTTAAGGCGGGCCAGCAGCGCGGCCAGCGCGATGGCGCGATGGCTGCGCGCGTTCTTCACCGCGGGGTCGAGCTGCGCCGCAGTCGCATCCAACTCCGGCAAGAAGAAGTACGGGTCGTAGCCGAATCCGTTCGCGCCGCGCGCCGCGTCCAAGATCTCGCCATGCCAGCGGCCTTCGGCAATCAGCGGTTCCGGATCGTCCGCGTGGCGAACGAGCACAAGGACGCAGAAGTAGTATCCGCGCCGATCGGCGCAGCCCCGCAGGCGTTCGACGAGATAGGCGTTGTTGGCGGCATCGCTCTTCTCCCCGCCGGCGCGTTGCGCGTAACGCGCGGAGTAAACGCCGGGCTCGCCGCCCAGGGCCCGCACGCACAAGCCGGAATCGTCCGCCAGCGCGGGCAAGCCGGTCAGGCGCGCCGCATGGCGGGCTTTGGCCAGGGCGTTCTCGACGAACGTGCCATGCGGCTCTTCGGCTTCGGGCACGCCCAGCTCGCCTTGAGGGACCAGGGCGATGCCCGCCGCGCCGAGCATCGCGTCGAACTCGCGCAGTTTGCCGGCATTGTTCGAAGCCAGTACGACGCGCGCGAGCGGCGCGTCGCCCTGCGATATTGCACCGGACGCACCGGCGAGCGCTGCGCCGTTCGAACGCGTACCGGCCGATTCACTCATCGTGGACCCCTAACGCGGCTGTCGGCTGCCCGTCGTCGTTGCCGCGCAGCGCCGCCTTTTGCTTTTCGACGAGCGTACGGATGCCCTGTTGCGCCAGATCGAGCAGTGCGTTCATTTCGTCGCGCGAGAACGGCACGCCTTCGGCGGTGCCTTGCACTTCGACGAAGCCGCCTTCGCCCGTCATGACGACGTTCATGTCGGTATCGCAGCGCGAATCTTCGTCGTAATCGAGATCGAGCACGGGCATGCCTTCATACACGCCGACCGAAATGGCCGCGACGTAATCGGTGATCGGCGACTTGGCGATCTTGCCCGCGGCGATCAGCTTGGAGACGGCGTCGTGCGCGGCGACGAATGCGCCCGTGATGCTCGCCGTGCGCGTGCCGCCGTCCGCCTGAATGACGTCGCAATCGATGTGCAAGGTGCGCGGCCCGAGCTGCCCGAGATCGAACACGGCACGCAGCGCGCGACCGATGAGCCGCTGAATTTCCTGCGTGCGGCCCGTTTGCTTGCCGCGCGCGGCCTCGCGGTCGCTGCGCGTGTGCGTCGCGCGCGGCAGCATCCCGTATTCGGCGGTGAGCCAGCCTTGGTTGCGCTCGCGCAGGAATTCGGGCACGCGCTCGGCGACGCTCGCGGTGCAGATGACTTTCGTCTCGCCGAACTCGACGAGCACGGAGCCCTCGGCATGCTTCGTGTAGTGGCGCGTGATGCGAACGTCGCGCAGGGCGTCGGCGGCGCGGCCGCTGGGGCGTTGAACGATATCGGGCATGGTGGGAGCAAGAAGCGGCGTGGCGCCGCGTGGAAAGAGCGGAAAGCGTAATTTTACCGCCCTTGACGCCATGCATGCGCCCGGCCGGCTGCCGTGCCGCCGGCTCGGGCGTGCCCGGCAAAAATGGGATAATGCCGGTTCAACGCTTTCGCGCCGGGTCGACGCGCGGGGCGGCTCGAATAACCGGCCGGCGACGGCCACAATCGCGAGACGGACGATGATTTACAGCATGACAGGTTACGCGAGCGCGACGCGCGAACTCGCGGCCGCAGGCGGCAGCGCAGCCATGAGCGTGTCGGTCGAACTGCGCACCGTGAATTCGCGTTTTCTCGACCTGAACTTCCGCATGCCCGAAGAGGCGCGCACGTGCGAGCCGACGCTGCGCGAAATGTTGATGACGAAGCTCTCGCGCGGCAAGGTCGATATCCGCGTGAACTTCCAACGCAGCGAACAGAGCGCGACGGTGGGCTCGCTCAATCGCGACGCCCTCGATCAATTGGCCGTGCTCGAGCGCGCGGTGCTCGACGCGTTTCCGGGCAGCGAGCGCATGCGTACCGGCGAAATCTTGCGCTGGCCGGGCGTGCTGGCCGAAACGAACGTCTCGCCGGAAACCTTGCGCGATGCCGTGCTCGCGTGCGGCAAGCAGGCGATCGCCGAACTCGTCGAGGTCCGTGCGCGCGAGGGCGCTCAATTGGCCGCTATGCTGCTGAACAACGTGACCGAGATGGAGGCGATCGTCGCGCGCATTACGCCGCTCGTGCCCGAACTCATCGCGAAGCACCAGCAAAAAATCGTCGAACGGTTGCAAGAAGCGCTCGGTATCGCCGCACCCGACGCCGCGGCGACCATCGTCTCGCGCGAGGAAATCGCCGAACGCATCCGTCAGGAAGTGACGATGTACGGTATCCGTATCGACATCGCCGAAGAGCTGTCGCGGCTCACGGCACACCTGAACGAGACGCGTCATGTGATCGAGAAGGGCGGCAAGGTCGGCAAGCGCCTCGACTTCATGATGCAAGAACTCAATCGCGAAGCGAACACGCTGGGCTCGAAGGCAGCCGCCAAGGAACTCGCCGATGCGTCGATGACGCTCAAGCTGCTCATCGAGCAAATGCGCGAGCAAGTGCAGAATCTGGAGTAAGCGTAACCATGACCGAATCCACGAACGAATCGCACGCGGCATCGGCGCCGCGCAATCCCTATGCCGGTGCCTATCCCGGCAACCTGTTCATGGTGGTCGCGCCCTCGGGCGCGGGCAAGTCGACGCTCGTCAACGCGCTGCTCGCGCGCGATCCGGCGATCCGCTTGTCGATTTCGTACACGACCCGCAAGCCGCGGCCGGGCGAACAAGACGGACAGCATTACCACTTCACGACCGTCGACGATTTTCTCGAACGGCACGGCAACGGCGAATTCCTCGAGAGCGCGGAAGTGCACGGCAACTACTACGCCACCTCGCGTCTGTGGATCGAGCAGCAGATGAAGAACGGCCACGACGTGCTGCTCGAAATCGATTGGCAGGGCGCGCAGCAAGTGAAGAAGCGCTTTCGCAATGCGGTGGAGATTTTCATCCTGCCGCCGTCGCTCGCGGCGTTGGAAGAGCGCTTGAAAAAGCGCGGACAGGACGAGCCGAACGTCATCACGCGCAGGTTGCTCGCGGCAGGTAGCGAGATCGCGCATGCGGCCGAATCCGAGTACGTCATCATCAACGAGCACTTCGAACGCGCGCTGTCGGAACTGCAGTGCGTGGTCGATGCGACGCGTTTGCGCTTTGCCTCGCAATACGCGCGCCATGCAGCGCTTTTCGTCGAGCTGGGGATCCATCTGCCGCATGCCGAGTAAAGATGGGTGCTTGCCCACATAAGGTAGAATGAGCAACATATTGAGAAGGAATTTCGAAACATGGCCCGCATTACCGTCGAAGACTGCCTGAAGCAAATCCCGAATCGTTTCGAGCTGGCGCTCGCCGCCACGTATCGTGCACGTCAGCTCGCGCAAGGCCACACGCCGAAGATCGAAAGCCGCGACAAACCCACCGTGGTCGCGCTGCGCGAGATCGCGGCGGGCCAAGTCGGTCTCGAGATGCTGAAGAAGGTCCCCGTCTAAAGTGTCCGACACGCTAGGCGCCTTCGAGCGCCTAGCGCTGTCTCAAGCCATGCGATCTCGCGCATAGCCCGCATAGCGATCGATACCGGAGGCGAAAATGAGCGCTACCCCATCGTCCGCCTCCGCTTCCACCGATGCCGCGCATCTCGAGCACGAGCATGACGTCGAAGCGCCCGGCCCCGCGCGCAAGTACATCGATGCGGTTCTCGAACAGTCGTTTCGCCATCTGTTCGGCCCCACCGCCACCCCAGAGCAGCCCCGCAGACACGACGTCGTTTCGATCGCGAAACTCACGTCGATGCTCGCCGGCTATCTGAGCGCCGAAGAGATCAAAGAAGTCAAGGCCGCGTTCCATTTCGGCGACGAAGCGCACCTCGGCCAATATCGCCATAGCGGCGAGCCCTACATCACGCACCCCGTTGCCGTCGCGGAAACCTGCGCCGGCTGGAAGCTCGACGCGCAGTCGATCATGGCCGCGTTGCTGCACGACGTGATGGAAGATCAGGGCGTCACGAAGACGGAACTGGCCGAGCGTTTCGGTCCCAAGGTGGCGGAACTCGTCGACGGTCTGTCGAAACTCGACAAGATGGAGTTTCGCAATCGCGAGGAAGCGCAGGCCGAGAATTTCCGCAAGATGCTGCTTGCCATGGCGCGCGACGTGCGCGTCATCCTCGTCAAGCTGGCCGATCGGCTGCACAACATGCGCACCCTCGGCGCGGTGCCGCCCGAGAAACGCCGGCGCGTGGCGCGCGAAACGCTCGATATTTATGCCCCGATCGCGCACCGTCTTGGTCTGAACAATACCTATCGCGAACTGCAAGATCTGAGCTTCGCGAATTTCAACCCGCATCGCTACGCCACGCTCGAAAAAGCCGTGAAGGCGGCCCGCGGTAATCGGCGCGAGGTGGTGAGCAAGATCCTGGAATCGGTGCAGCGCGCGATCGCCGATGCGCAGATCGAAGCCGAGGTCACGGGCCGCGAGAAGACGATTTTCAGCATCTACAAGAAGATGCGCGACAAGCAGTTGTCGTTCTCGCAGGTGCTGGATGTCTACGGTTTTCGCGTCGTCGTCGGCAGCGCGCTCGAATGCTATACGTGCATCGGCGTATTGCACGCGCTCTACAAGCCCGTGCCCGGCAAGTTCAAGGATTACATCGCGATCCCGAAGGTCAACGGCTATCAGTCGCTGCACACGACACTTGTCGGTCCGTTCGGCGCGCCGATCGAATTTCAGGTCCGAACGCGCAAGATGCATGAGATCGCCGAGGCAGGCGTGGCGGCGCACTGGCTCTACAAGAACGGCGGTGCGGATCTGAACGACGTGCAAAAGCGCGCGCACCAATGGCTCAAGTCGCTGCTCGACATTCAGAGCGAGGCTGGCGATTCGAGCGAGTTCCTCGAACACGTGAAGATCGATCTGTTCCCGGATGCGGTCTACGTGTTCACGCCGAAGTCGAAGATCATGGCGCTTCCGCGCGGTTCGACGGCGCTCGATTTCGCCTATTCGATTCACAGCGATCTCGGCAATCAATGCGTCGCCGTGAAGATCAACAACGAACTGCTGCCGCTGCGCACCGAGCTCAAGAGCGGCGATATCGTCGAAGTGATCACGGCGCCCTATTCGAAGCCGAACCCGGCGTGGCTCGGTTTCGTCCGCACCGGCAAGGCGCGCTCGGCAATTCGTCACTATCTGAAGACGATGCGGCTGAACGAGTCGGTCCAGCTTGGCGAGCGTCTGGTCGATCAGAGCTTGAAGGGCTACGGGCTCGCGCTCTCCGAGATCGAGCCCGATGTGTGGGACAAGCTCGTGCAATGGACGGGCAATAAGAACCGGCAGGAAATCTTCGCCGATATCGGGCTCGGCCGCCGTGTGGCTGCAGTGATGGCCAAGCGCATCGAGGTGCTGGTGAGTGGGCGCGACGCCGACGACGAACATGCCCGGGAGCTAGGCGGTGCAGGACAGCCGTCCGCGCCTCAGGCGCCGCCGGTGGTCATTACGGGCACTGAAGGCATGTCGGTGCAGTTGTCGGCGTGCTGCAGGCCGATTCCGGGCGACGACATCATGGGCTATATCGGTATCGGGCTCGGCATGGCCATTCACACGACCGACTGCCGCGTCGCACAGCGTATTCATCGGCGCGACCCGGGGCGGTGGATCGATGTGGCGTGGGCGCCGCAGCCTGGGCGCTTGTTCGACGTCGCCGTCAAAGTGCTGGTTCGCAACGTGAAAGGCGTCTTCGCGCGGGTGGCGGCCGATATCACGTCGGCCGATGCCAATATCGTGCACATTGCGATGGACGAAGATTTGTCGCAAGAATCCACGGTCTTGCGGTTCGTCATTCAGGTGAGCGACCGCGTGCATTTGGCCAACGTCATGCGGCGGGTTCGGACGAACCCCGACGTGATGCGGATCACGCGCGAGCGCCCGAGCGAGGATGGCCATCATCGTCATGACGGCGGGATGCGGATCGAGCGTGAGCGCGGCGATTATTGAGTGTTATAGAGCCCGTCCGACCGGGGCGGGCTCGTTCGATGCGGTCGGATGCCGAATCCTGAAAGCGGACGCGCACGGAAAGCGAGCGCGCAAAAACAAAGGGCCTTCCATACGGAAGGCCCTTCATAGGTGGCGCGGCTGGCAGGATTCGAACCCACGACCCCTTGGTTCGTAGCCAAGTACTCTATCCAACTGAGCTACAGCCGCACGCAGAAGCGAAATTATAGCAAAGTTCCGAGAAAAGGGAAGACATCGGAGCGAGTTTCTTCAATCTTTCTCGCGACCGCTCCCATCGTGTACGCTTGAAGATTGACCGTACGCGGTGATTCGCACCTATTCGCACCATGAACAAAGCATTTGTCAAAGAGTCGAACGACGCCGATGACGACGATCTCGACCTCGCCCAGCCGCAGATCCCGGCCGGCACCAAGAACTACATGACGCCCGCGGGCCACAAGCGGATGCGCGACGAGCTGCTTCATTTGATCGACGTCGAGCGTCCGGACGTGGTTAAGCTCGTTTCGTGGGCCGCCTCGAACGGCGACCGTTCGGAAAACGGCGATTACATCTACGGAAAGCGACGCCTGCGCGAGATCGACCGGCGTATCCGTTTTCTCACGAAGCGGCTCGACCTGGCTGAAGTGGTGGACGCCAGCCGGCAAGAGAATGTCGATCAGGTGTTCTTCGGCGCAACCGTGGAATACGCGACCGAAGACGGCGAAACGCACACCGTGACGATCGTCGGCGTCGACGAAGTCGATCTCGATCGCGGTCATGTGAGTTGGATCTCGCCTGTTGCCCGCGCGTTGCTGAAGGCGCGGATCGGCGATACGGTCACGCTGCATACGCCGGCGGGGCCGGAGCAAATCGACGTGCTCGACGTCAGCTATCCGGCTCGTGGTTGAGGCCGGCGGGTGATCGCTGCGCAAGGCCGCACGGCTCGTGGGAGGGGGCTCCTTCGCTGCGGGGTCGTTCCAGCGTTGGCGATAAAAAAGGCGCCGCAGGTGCGGCGCCTTTGTCGTATGGATAGGGCGGATAGTGGATAGGCCGGCATGGCCGGCCCCGGGTCCTCAGAAGCGATGGCGCAGACCGACCGTCGCGGCCACTTGCTTCTCGTTCGACGACGCATTCAGACCGTTGATATCCGCGTTGAGCGGCAGGCCCTTGTTGATCGCGTGCTGAAAGATGCCTTCCACGTAGACGTCCGTGCGCTTGGACAACGCGTAGTCCGCTTGCAGATTGAACTGATTCCACTTCGGATTGACGCCGCCGATCGAGCCGGCGGTGTACGTATAGGCGCCGGCCAGGCTGACCGCCGGCGTCAGCGCGTAACGCGCGTTGACTTCGTAGTTGTTGAAGCGGGCCGTACCGCCCGGCAACGCGAGCGTCGCGGCCGTGCCGGCATTGGCCGCGTTGATGCCGACCGCATCGTTCAGGTGCGTCTGCGTGAAGACGAAGCCCGCCGTGGCCGGGCCGAACGTGTAGTTCAGGCCTGCGCCCCAGGTGCGCTGACGGCTCGCGGCGAACGTGGCGTCGCCTGCCACGGAGCCGGGCGCGGTCACGGCTTGATTCAGCGCGTTCAGATCGTTGTCGATCTGCAGATAGGCCGCAGCGACGTTCAGGCCCATCCACGTATACGACGCGCCGACGCTGACGGTGCGGTTATTCGAGAACTGGCCGGCCGTGTTCGAGAAGCCATACAACGCGCCGATCTTGAAGCCGCCGTAGTTCGCGCTTTGGAAGTGGACCGAGTTATTGATCCGGAACGAATTGTCGAGGTTGTCGTTATCGAACGGGTGGGCGAAGTAGGTGCCGCCATACTGTGTGCCCGTCAACGCCAACGGCCCGAGGTATTGGACGACGTCGTCGTACTGACGGCCGAGCGTCACGGTGCCGAATTGGTCGCTGCTGAGACCGACGAACGCCTGCCGGCCGAATTCGCGGCCGTTTTGCTTGAGCGTGCCGTTGTTGATGCCAAATCCGTTTTCCAACGTGAAGATGGCTTTCAGGCCGCCGCCCAGATCTTCCGCGCCGCGCAGCCCCCAGCGGCTGCCGTTCACGCCGCCCGTCGATTGTTGCCAAGCGTGCCCGCCGCCTTGATTGTTCGTATAGGTGATGCCGGCGTCGATGAGACCATAGAGGGTCACGCTGCTTTGCGCGTGCGCCATCGTCGTGACCGCGCCCGCGAGAGCGCCGACTAGAAGCGTCTTCTTCATCATTCACTCCAGTATCAGGAAGATTTCTTGGCTGTCGCCCCCGGGGCGCCGGCCGTAGCTCACGCGCTACCGCACCGAACCGTCCGCATGGCGGCGTGGGGAACCGCAACAGGTCCGTATTTCCGAACTGGGTTGAGTGTAAATAGAGCCTCGCTCGCGTTCGACTTTCGAAAATAGCAATAAAGTATTGAGCGTTTCGAAATCGTCGTGGATTCGGCGCAAAGCCTTGCTGGTCAAGGCTTTGTGGGATTATAAAAGGGTGCGGTTCGAATATTGACAATTCACGGCGTTGTGTTTTCGAGACGCTATTTCGCATCATCCGTATCGATTTGTATTCTTCGATTTCAGATTGTTGACGGATTTGAAATGGAAGTTTGCGTTTTGCGAGATAATCGACGGCGGCTGCAACGATATACTGCCGGTTCTGCTTGCCCAAGCAGACTTTTTCATCAAGGAAAAGACGTCTCCAAACCTTTGTCAGCGCGGCTTCCGAGCCGCGTTTTTTTTATTGGCTGGACCGGGTGCTTGCGCACCTTGCTCCGCTTCCGGGCAGGGCGCTGCCCGGAAGCGGGCGTTTCAGCACCTCACGCCGGCCCCTTGCAGCCCCGGGGAGGCACGCTCACCCACGCATGCGGCGCCGCCCACGCTGTTTGTCTTCACCGCGCGGGTAATCCACTTCGTCGTCGTCCAGGGGCAATGCCCAGTCTTCCATCACATAGTGACGAGCATCCATCGGGGACGCCAACAGGTTTTGCCAGTGATCGCCGTGCCAGAACGGGTCGAACTCCAAGATGGAGGCCGACGTGCTATTCGTCCGACCAGGCGATGCCGCTTCCGGCCGAAGCGGACGGAGGAGCCAGGCGACGAAGCGCTTAATGGGGATTGCTTGCATGGCTGTCTCCAACCAGATCGTGTAGATGATCATCCGGCGAGGCGCCAGCGCCGGCAACCGGGAAAAATACTTACCAGGAAATATCTTGTTGCAGACAATGAATGTTTTTCCTGTTTGGCGGTTTTCGTGTGTCGCTTGCAGGTAATAGTGACTTCGTTGGCGTAATTTTCTACTACATTGCGCATAGCAGAGAAGCGGCTTCAGCATTTAATGAAAAATTTCTTGACGAGCGCTCGACGGAACATTTATAAAAGCAGCGCCGGAATCACCCAGTGAACGACGCTCCGGGAGAGAGACCGAGGTGTCGTTCTTCCGAGGCTGGGCTTCAGGCGGAGGGCGCTGCCCGTCTATTAAAATTTCGAGGGAATTAGTACTATGGAAACCGGTGTCGTAAAATGGTTCAACGATGCTAAAGGCTTTGGCTTCATCACGACGGACAAGGGCAACGAGGACGTGTTTGCGCATTTCTCCGAGATTCAAGCTGACGGCTTCAAGTCTCTGAAAGAAAATCAACGCGTTCAGTTTGACGTGAAGACCGGCCCGAAGGGCAAGCAAGCGGCGAACATTCGCCCGCTGTAAGCGTTTGTCCCGGCAAGCCGCGCCTGGCCGTCCTCCGCGGCGGTACTACAGGGCGCGGCACGCATCCTTACAAGGGCGCTCGGGTGGTGCATACTTCGTCAGTCGAAGCACCCGAGCGTCCTTATTCATGTCAGCCCCATCGTTGCCCCCTCCATCGATCGATACGCCGATCGCGTTCGTCGATCTCGAAACCACGGGCGGCTCGGTCGCCGAGCACCGGATTACCGAAATCGGCATCGTGCAAGTCGGAGAAGGCGGCGTTTCGCGGTGGAGCACGCTCGTCGATCCCGGGCAAGCCATTCCCCCTTTTATCCAGTCGCTCACGGGTATCACCGACGATATGGTGCGCGGTGCGCCCACGTTCGCATCGCTCGCGGCCGAGTTGTTCGAGCGGTTAGACGGCCGTTTGTTCGTCGCCCACAACGCGAGTTTCGACCGCGGCTTCCTGCGCAGCGAGTTTCAGCGGGCCGGTTTCGCCTTCAATCCCGACGTGCTTTGCACCGTCAAGCTTTCGCGCGCGTTGTGGCCGCACGAAAAGCGGCACGGGTTGGATGCGCTGATCGGCCGCCACGCACTCGAGCCGCTGGCGCGCCACCGCGCCTTGGCCGATGCCGATTTGCTCTGGCAGTTCTGGCAGCGGTTGCACGCTGCCTGGGCGCCCGACGTCCTGCGCACGTACATCGATCGAACGGTTCGGCGATATCGGATCGCCGGCGACATTACCGAGGACATGCTCGATACGGCACCGGCCGGGCATGGTGTGTATGCATTGTTCGACGCGTCCGATACGCCGCTGTATGTCGGCCGAAGCGTCCGGCTGCGGCAGCGGGTGCGCGCGCATCTGACGGGCGAGCGGCGCTCTGCGCGGGAACTCAGAATCGCCGACCAGGTGCGCCGTGTAGAGTGGCTAGCCACCGGCGGCGAACTCGGGGCGCTGCTGACGGAGGCGCAATGGATCGCGCGGATGCGCCCGCTGCATAATCGGCAGCCACGCGTCGGACGGGCGGAATCGCTGGGTTCGCCGTGGCCGTTCGAGGCCGCGATCGCATTCGAGGAGCGCGGCGACGAGCCTGCCTGCGGCCATCTGTTTCATGTCGTCGATCGGTGGTGCTATCTGGGCGCCGCCGCCACGCTCGAGGCGGCGTGCGCACTTGCGGCGAGCGGCGTGGAGCCGGCGTACGAGCCGCAGACATTCCGCATTTTGCAGGCGCATCTTGCGCGGGGGCTGTCGGTAACGCCGTTGGAAGCCGTGGCGCGCGAGGCGGCCGCCATCGCGCAGTGAACGCGGGCGGCGCTAACCTTCGGCGCCGACACCGCCCGATGCGCAGACGTGGGAAAGGGCGGTGTTGAGCGCGGCGGCATCGGTCGCGCCATAGCGCGTCAGCGCTTTCCAACTTTCGACGCCGTGTGCGAGCCGCGTGGGGCAATCCTCGCTTTTGCGCGAAGGTTGCACGCGCGCCAGTGCCGCGATCAGCGATTTCGTGAGGCGGTCGAGCTGCGGGCGGGTGCTGGCGGCCAAGTCGGGGATGGGACCGGGCGGGGGCGAGGCCGTCCGCCAGCGCGCGAACAGTGCCTCCTGAACCTGTTTGCTGGCGTCGATCTGATCTCTGAAAAAGGTGCGAGCGAAGGCCGGATCGACGTTGGCCGCTTGTGCGCGCTTTTCGACGTCGGCAAGCAAGGCAGACTCGCGTGGCGCGTCGGCGATCGGGCGATGGTTCGCCCACTTCCATTGTGCGACTGGCACCGCCAATGCCAAGCGGGCGGATACGAGCGCGACGAGGTTGGTCATCGCGGTTTCGTCGCCATCGGCGCGCGCGCCGGCGCTAGCCAGCGATAGGGCAAGCCAGAGCGCGACAACAGGTAGCGCCGTGCGGCGCACGCGAGCCGTCATTCGGCGCGGGCTCCGAGGCCCGCGACCGTCATTTGGGTTCGCACGATTTGCGTTGCTCGTCGAAGAACGCGCGCACGTGCTCGGGCAGTTCGGTTGCCAGAAACTCCACGCCTACCGGTTCCGGATCCGGGCTGGACACTTTCTCGGGGGGCGGAATTCTGGTGGGCTTGGCTTCCATGATTTATCTCCTGGCACGTGACGATTATCCGACGCGGTTCCTTCGAAGTGCCAGCGTCGAATCTTTTTTTAACGCTTTGTTGCATTAACGGCACAGCCGTGCGCAGTTTGAAGTGAGCCCGTCGAATCTTTGATCGATATCAAATCCGGCGCGTATGCCGCACACCGTTGCACGTCGCACAAGCTTGTGGCGCATTTCAACGGATGTCCGTCTCGGAACGCACGTGAATGCGCCGGACTCTTCGCATTGAGCGACATGGATGTCGCCTTTTCGTCAGCGTCTTTATCGGGAGTTCCCGATGGCGAGGCAATCGACCGACCGTTCGTTCATTTGCTTATTCGGTTATCCGTTCGCCTAGAAGATCGCCGCAAGCCAACCGCTTAAGGCCGCTCCCGCCTTGGCGGGAGCGATCGCTTCGGCGTTAGGTCCGCGGTGCCGGCACGTGGACGGGGCGATCGAATTCGTCGCTCTTGCTACGTACGTCGACGTGCCCGTGAATGCGGGCTTGGTGGCCGTCTTCGAACATGTAGTACGGGAACGGACGGACGGGCTCGGAAACCGCATCGAGACGGGCTGCCAGTGCCGGGTCCAGTTCGAACTCGAGGGAGGCCAACGAATCGCGCAGTTGCTCGGGCTTCGTCGCGCCGACGATGATGCTGGCGACGCCGCGCTTGCGATGGAGCCAATTCAACGCGACCTGAGCCATCGGCCGGTCGGCTTCGCGCGCGACGGCTTCGAGTTCGGCGACGATTCGGAAATTGCGTTCCGTCAGTTTGTCGAATCCCGGGGGCGGCTTGCCGCCCGGGTTCGCGGCCTGGACGGTTTCCAGCCGGCCGGTGCCCGCGAAACCGCCTTGCGAGGGTTTGTATTTACCCGATAGCACGCCCATGCCGAGCGGGCTCCATGGGACGAGGCCCATGCCGAGTTCGGTCGCCAAGTCGGCGAACTCCATTTCGGCGTTGCGTTCGATCATCGAGTATTCGAGCTGCATTGCCGCAACCGGTTCGAAACCGCGCCACTGTGCCAGCGTCTGAGCCCGCGCGGCGAACCAGGCGGGCGTATCGGACAGTCCGACGTACCGAATCTTGCCGGCTCGTACTGCGTCGTCCATGGCGCGCATGACTTCGTCCGCCGGCGTCATCCGATCCCACGTGTGCAGGTAGTACAAATCGATGTAGTCGGTGTTCAGGCGTTTGAGCGAGCCCTCGAGCGCTCGCATGAGATTCTTCCGATGGTTGCCACCCGCATTCGGGTTGCCCGCTTGCGCGTTATAGCTGTATTTCGTCGCGATCACGAGCCGATCGCGCAAACCGCGCTGCGCAACGAATTTACCGACGAAACGCTCGCTCGTGCCTTCGGTATACAGATCGGCGGTATCGATGAAATTGCCGCCTTCATCCACATACAAGTCGAACAAGCGTTGTGCCGTCGCTTCATTCGCGCCCCAGCCCCATTCGTCGCCGAACGTCATCGTGCCTAGCGAAATCGGTGAAACGCGCAGGCCGGAACGGCCGAGGAGGGTGTAGCGGTTCATCGTCATGTCAGTGCTCCTTGCGTCGGTAAGAAGAGTGGATGGGCGTATCGTGCGCTGATTGATCTTGTGGAAAAATAGCGTTCGGCTGCATGTATTGTGAAGCGCTGCTTAATAAAAGAAGCGAGGTGGTTTATGGACCCGGCCCAATTGCCGGCGCTTGTTGCGTTCGCGAACGTCGCCCGTCACGGCAGTTTTACGCGTGCCGCGGCGGAAGGCGGTGTCTCCGCTTCGGCATTGTCTCAGTCGATCCGTGCAATGGAGGCGCAACTGAACATACGGTTGTTTAACCGGACGACGCGCCGGGTCGCGCTGACGGAGGCCGGCGCGCAATTCTTGGAGCGTGTGCGGCCAGCGCTCGCGATGTTGGATGCCGCGTACGAGGCGCTCGACGAGTCGCGCGGCGAACCGGCGGGGACGTTGCGCATCAATCTTCCGCGCATCGCGAGCGATTTATTGGTGATGCCGCATCTTGCGGAGTTCGCGCGTCGTTATCCGGGCGTCGTGGTTGAACTGGCGTTGGACGAAGGGCTGACCGATCTGATCGGCGAGGGGTTCGACGCGGGCATTCGCTTAGGGGAGCGGCTGGCGCGCGATATGGTTGCCGTCCCGTTATCGGGGCCGTTGCGTATCGCGGTGGCGGGCTCGCCGTCGTACTTCGCGCGTTTTCCTAAGCCTTCGACGCCCGATGATCTGACGCAGCATGACTGCCTGCGTTACCGGTTCTCGACGAGCCGCGGCATTTATCGATGGGAGTTTGCCGAGCGGCGCCAGTCGAGCCGCGCCTTCGAAGTGGCGACGACCGGCACGTTCGTCACGAACGATCTGCGAACGATGGTGCATGCGGCGGAGCAGGGGATGGGGCTGCTGCACGTCATCGAGGATTTTATTCGACCGCAGTTGGCCGATGGACGACTCGTGCGCGTGCTCGACGATTGGTCGCTGACGTTCGACGGTTTTTCGCTTTATATGGCGAGCCGGACGCAGATGCCGTTGAAGCTGCGCGTGTTCGTCGATTTCTTGAAGGAGAAGTATCGTGCGGGTAAGGGGGGAAGGGGCGATGAGGCGTTACGGTGATCGCATCCGGCCGAGCCGGTCGACGAACGAGCGCTTCTCGGAAATGCAAAAGCCCGGCGATTAACCGGGCTTTTGCGTCCCATTGAAAGGGAAGACTGCTAGGTGCTGCTTGGGCCTCAAGGGCGACGAGTGGAGACTATCGTTTTTTGATGTGGATGTCAAATTCCATCGGATTCGAACGTGGTGGGCAGGCCGGATGGTCGTAGGGCCGGCTCCGCAGTCGACGCCTCGGGCAATGGTCGAGGTAGACCTAACGCATGAAGGACGGCCGGAGGTTCGACAGGGATCATCAAACGCGACCCGCCAATGACTTGTACCACCGCGCGTTGAATTTCCGCGACTGTATCCCGCGGGAGCACTTGGGTGATGTATCGTCCATTATCGGCTCGCAAAGTGCGGACGCGGGCGGCGCTCACGTGTTGCATCAACTCCGCCTTCGCCCAGCGATCGCATGGGGTCCAATATGTCGTTTCGGGGAGATGCGCTGGAGGGATCTTGATATGAAAGCCGCGCGATTCCTTTTGCCGGTCCCGCGTGGAGGACAGGGGAATCACGACATACGCCGACCTTAGTCTCGTGTTGATTACAACCGCGAGGCGGTTTTTAATCATTTCGGGCGGCATGTGTCCGTCGACATGGTGCTTTCCGTTTGGCCCCGGTCGGTACAGCCCGAAATTGCATTCGACAATCTGTCCCACCTTCATACTGTTCTCCGTAATGGCAAACAAGCATGATAGTCAGGCGCTCCTCGTTCGCTTTCCGGGCTGAAGTCACCGTCGGTGCGCGTTGGTCGGATGCGCTCGGGGCCTACGGTCGGCTTGGGTAGTTCCGCGCCGCGCGTCCGCAGCGATTGCTGAACTATTATCGAGATGCGTACGGGTCCAATCTATGGCGCACGATAGGGTTGCCGTCCCGTTATCGGGGCCGTTGCGTATCGCGGTGGCGGGCTCGCCGTCGTACTTCGCGCGTATTGTTCGACAGTTTTTCGCTCTATATGGCGAGCCGGCCGCAGATGCCGTTGAAGCTGCGCGTGTTCGTCGATTTCTTGAAGGAGAAGTATCGTGCGGGTAAGGGGGGATGAGGCGCTCGCTTGCTGCCGAAGTGCGCACCGGCGCAATCCGCAGTCGAGCGCCGGACTTATGACACGATCGTTACCGGATTACGCGCCCATGCCTCATAAGTGATGTTCACCAGAGATTTCGCGTCGATAATCCCGATGGAGTCCCAAGTGAACATCGCGTAGCAAGCCGTATCCGGCGACATATGCGGACGTGGCGTGGGCGGAAACTGCCACTTAGCATTGGGCGACGACGCTAGGTCGCGGAACGACCCGTAGCCGCAAAGGCTTACGCAATGATCGATATTGGGATCGGGTGGGCAATCGTACACCACCCATCCGCTATTTTCCGGGGTGACGTCGCCGTAGTCGGCGCTAAAGAGGTGAGAAGATGCGAGCCCAATCTTTACTGGGCCGAGGTTATAAATGGCGCTTTTGAGTGTGTTCGCATCGTTGAAATTTACCCAGCTTGGCATGCCATTTTTAAGTGTCTTGCCATCCGAGACTATTCCCTTGTTTTGCATCAAATTCAACACTTGATAGATCGATGCGCCGTTATAAAAAACGTTGTTGTCTAACGCCCACTGAATCAACGTGCCGTCCGGAATGAATGTTTGCGGGCTAGCGGTGGCCTTGGCAAACGCTTCTTCGGCAGCCACGCAGTCGGCATACGACAGATTTCCCCAGTCTGCCATTTGCGTTGGCCACACCAAAAAACTCTGCGGGATGGCCTTCTCGCCATCGGGCTTGTATGGCGTTGCGGCTTCGATGATGTGCTTCGGCGTTGGGATCGCGCCGCGAGGCAACATGGGTTTCGAGGTCGAAGAATCAGTCATGATATTCCTCCCGCTCTGGTCGGTCGATTGATAAGGACGATGTCTTTTTTCTGAGCCGGCAATTTAAAGCTGAAAGCAACCCGCGGAGCGGCGACGATTATAAGTTATTGGCTTTTGACGATCGGGGCTAGGTGGAACGAATACTAACAAGAAGTGTGATGATAGGGGGCTTCTCTCTTGAATGACTCGATGGGATTGTCTAAATGATGGGAGTTCTATCGCAAAAAAAGAACTCGGGAGAGCGGGGATATGCCGGCGCATGCAATGCGGAACAGGTTTCCCATAAAGCAAGGGACACCGCTGGCGTGCAGACTTGCGATTGCGACGGTTATGGGGGCTTAGCGCCAGCTATGAAGTGGGGGCAGCAGCGTCGTCGAAAGCGTGTAGCGCGATGGCGTCGTTCGCATCCTCGAATCAGGGCGGGCTGCAAGACGACTTCAAGACCGCCGAGCACGCAGCGGCCGGCCGGGATGCGATCCGCAGCATGATCGAGAAGCGGGTGGCGGAGGAACGCGCCAAGCAGCAGGCGATCGTGGCGCAGCGCAAGCCCGACGAGCAGGTCAAGCAGCAACGCGAGGCGATAAAAAAAGAAAGCAGTCGAACGGGCTGCAGCGCAGCGCGTGATTGGACCCTCTCGCGGGCAAAGTATCAGCATGTAAAGCGGCGGCTGGATCGGCAGCGCCGGGGCTCACGCGCCCGGCGCGCCGTCGTACCCGAAACCGTTCGACGGCGCTGGCACGGCCGGAAGACCCATCGCCTGGCGCATGCGATGCAGATTCGCGGCGATGGCGGCTTTGCTTTCAGTCACTTTCGGCGTCTTGTGCAACTCGACCCACCATGTGGGAATTTGGTCGTCCGGCACGTTGAAGCGGCGCAACCACCCTTCCGTGGCCACGCCCGTGTTCAGGAGCGGAGCGGTACTGTCGAGTGTCCCGTCCTGCAAGCTATCGAGCGTGTCCGCCACGATCGGGTGCAACGCCTGATTGAGGAGCACGTATGCGGCCGGCGGCAGGACGGGTTTGCCCGGTCCGTCGGAAATACCGGACGAAGGATCGACCCCGGCCTGAATCACCAGACCGCCATCGCCCATCGGTTCGCGGACAAACCAGTCCGGCGGGAGCGCAAGCGACGAGGCACCACCGACCTCGCGGACCAGCTCGGAGTCGAGGGCGTTCAACCAGTCCACGGTCTTGATCTTCGTGTAGAGCTTGCGTACGTTCGAACGCATGGGGTCGCCGACGTCGATGCCGGGCCCGAAGCGGCGCGCGTAGAAATACTCGCTGGCTTCGTTAGGACGCCGCCCCATGGGCGGAACGTTCACCGCGAAGCCGGCGTGCCCATGTACGGTCGGCAGGGCCTGCGCGAAGGCGTTGAACATCGCCTGGAAGCGGGCAGGACGATGCACGAGGAACGAGCGCGGAACCGTGAAGGCGACACCGTCCAGGCCGCGTTTGCGCTCGGCTTTCCAGTCGCTTAAGGCGAACACCGTGAAGTCGAAAAACCCGGTGGCGAACTTGTGCTCGGCGCTCGTCATCGCCACGGCCAACGTTTGGTTCGCAGGGACGGATTTTGCCAGGCTCTTGAATCCCGGTGCTTTGTCGTACGGGGTGGGGTCTTCACCCTCGGCGTAGAACCATCGCAGAGGACCGTTTTTAGACGGTTGCTGGCCCGCGGCCACTTCGGCGGCGTGATGGTATTCCTCGATCACCGCGCCGTACTGGTCAAAGCAGTTCACCAGCGCGCTACGGACCTCGGGGGTGAATCCGTTACGGAAATACAGAACGCCCCGGACCACCAGCGCGGCGCCGGTGATCCCCTTGCGGTGCGGGGGCTCGTAGAGCCCGTAGGGCATCGTGTCCGCGCGCTGCGGATCTTTGGCCCAGGCTTCAATCTCATCGTTGGTCATCATCCACTACCAAACAGGGGCGGGAAACGGTGCAGGGCCGGTTCCCATCGGTGGAAGCGGTGGGCCTCCCGGTGCACTGCTTCCACCGCCATACAGTTCGTCAAGGTCGGACTGGTGCGTGCGTTGCTTCGACGATGCACCTTGTTTCTGTCCTTTCTCATCCCCGCATCCGCACTCAGCGGCCCCGAGGTGGACGAACTTCGCGTGAGCGCCCGCGATCTCGATGTAATCGTCCTCCTGGTCCGGCCTGTACCGATCCCCGGGAAACTTCATTTCGACCACATTCCGGAGATTTGATTGTACGGGCGGTTGCGTGGGATCGTTGACGATCACCACGTCCGGGCGTCGCACGTCTCCTGGCCGGTATTTCGTGGCTTTACTGGGCCAGACGTTCCGAATCCATTCGCGGACGCTCGAATGAGGCTCCATGGGATCGTCGTAATCCATGATCGGCGACGGTGGATCCGTGGTCATGTCGTAAGGCTGCTCCGGACGGTATTCCGTCGGCGACCCCGTCTCGATCTTCGAGATGGCGTTGACAGTGTCCAGACGCTGCTCAACACACCGTTGCCGCAGAACACGCCCGGACGGGGTGGCGTGCCCAATGGCCTTGCACTTGCAGAACGTTTGACACAGAACCTGGCGGTCCTTCTGTGAGAGATGGTCGGCGCTTACGCCCACTTCGGTCGTTTGACCTTCAGGCTGCATTCCGCCGGTCGTGCTCCCCGAACCGTAGCCGCTCATGACCCCTTCTGGCTTCCGGGTTGGCTGAACGTGAGCGAGGACGCTTCGTGGCTTTCAAGCCACTCGGTGAACCCGTTCGCGTCGGTCTTACCTTCGACCACGCGTCCGTCCGCTGCGCGCACGGTGTACGGGTGATTGACGACCGGCTGGCGTGTGGCGTCGTCGAGCACCTGAAAGCGCCCACGGTGGGGCGTTTGAGGGTTGCTCTCCGAAAGCACGCTCTTTCCACCGCCGACGGCACCGCCCGGCCCGGATGTGGGCTCAGCGGTCGTGTTGTTCTGCGATGCGATGAGCGTGGCCCCGCATGAGGTTGTATCGCCTTCGGAGGCGACGGGCCGACCCCCAAACGTCACGCCGAGATTCTTGACGCCGACGATCGGATAGACCCCGCCACACTTTGGACATGACACCTTGTCGCCCAGCAGCGCGATGGCGACCCCGTCCGACTTGTTCTCAGGCGAACACGCAAGCACTCGTCCGCCGTGCGAGGTCGTATCACCCTCGCGAATGAACGCAAAACCCATGATGCAAGGCCCTCTCTCTTATTTTTGGGGTAGGAATGTAGCACAGCGGGTTTTCCCGGGGCCATCCTGTCAAGGTTGGCAGTTTTCGAGTGCCCGTTTCCGACTTATACGCAAAGGCGTTCCCATACTAGATTGGCTCAAGCTCATTCGGCCGGTGGGCTGCGGGCGATGCTGGTCCATCAACTTGAACGTGTTGCAGGCAAGCGCGGAACCAGTAGAGGTCGTCGCAAGACGGCAGCCCGAAAGGGTGGGATCCTCGAATCCGGGGCCTGCAACAGTACTTCCCTCAGTTGGCAACTACCGCCAGCACCCGCCGCTTCTCTTCTGCGTCGGCGCCCCAGAACTTCAGTCCGTATCCGTCTGCGCTGCCCCGATTTCGATAGATGTTGCGCGCCAACAGGCGCAAATAGCCATCTTCGGTTTCGCCGTACACGGAGCGATGTACTGAATAAAACGCGCCGGTCGCAACCGCATCGGCGATCTGAAGCCCGGCCAACTGCTCGTGAGCCACCGCGCTGACTGAATCGGGCTCGACACTGTCCCAATGAATGCGCACTTCGGCAGAATTTCGCAGGCGCCGCAAATAATCGCGAAGATCGGCATAGGACATTGCTGACCGATTGGAGAAGATCAACTCCGCGCGGCCGTCGCCGCCGTCAGCAGGGCGATAGTAGTCTCGACACAGCCAACTTACCCGCTCAAGCAGTAGTCGCGTCGCGTATCGGTAGAGCGAAAATTTCTCTTGCTGGAACTTTTTCGGGATCGGTGATTGACGGCTTGTGCACGAGCACATGAATATGCCGGAGCGGTGACTCGCCAATTCGCCGAACGAACGGCACTCGCTGCTCGTGTCTGAGGTTGCGGAAGTGCAGCGCGTGCTTACTGGCTGGATTGCCACTTGAGATACATCCTCACTCAGTGGAGTCCGCTCTTTTCTCGAGTTTTTCTATGCGTTTTTCCAGACGCCGTATTCGGTCGATAAGGTGACCAACGAAGCCGCCGACAATGCCAGAGACAGCGACCGAGAGAAGGCTTTTATCTCCCGACGCGAATGATTTGCCTATCGAAACGGTGGCGAATACGAACCCGCCGAGCGTGACAACGATCAGTAGCGGGACTCCCAGGCCGAACTTTATATCGTCCAATTCGGAATGGTGATTATGTTTCATTTTTTAGCGTCAGAACCAAGCATTCAGGCCAAGAATGACAGCGACAATCAGTCCCCACGGCCACGGGATGAAGATCAGCGCGCGCAAGACGAGGGCGGCGATGACCAGGAATTCGGTTAGGGCGCTCAAGCTTTCCACCTCTTCGCGGTTTGCGGACGCCGATCCTAGCGGTGCAAAACTGCCCTGCGCGACGATCAAGACTGGTCAGTAGCTGCTGCAACGCATCACGTTGCCCATCCAATAGCAGTTCGTGTTCGTCGGGCGATTTGCTGCGTTAGCCCTCTGGGCCGCGCGGACGTTTTCAATTTCTTCGTGGTACTAGGACTGCTGTTGCGCTTGCTGTTGTGCAGCCGACGACTGCATTGCTTGCTGACGTTGTGCGTACCGGTTTTGCATGCAATTTGCAAACGCCTCAGTGCCAGGCGTATAGCCGAAGTTGGCGCAAACCTGCTGGTCGCTCACGCAACTCGTCATCGCCAGTGCGAACGCCACAGCGATCTCTTTCATGCTCCCCCCCCGTTATAGCGCTCGTTCTTGTGGAGCGTAGGCCGCGCTGCCATCAGAAATGGTAGGCGACGAGGTTGGTTGTGCCTAAAGAAAGTTTGCTGTGCGGAAGAAGGCTAACGTCAACCAGACGAGGTGCGGTCGGGGACGTGTGGCAGTTCCAAGGCCGGGCGCGCGAAAGCTGGCTTCGAGAAAATGCCAGTCGGCATACTGCGTTGACCGCGAATGCCTATATGGTGCGTACACGGACCCCAGAAAGCAAAAAGCCCAACCTTGCGGACTGGGCTAAGTGCTTGAATCTTTCTGGTGCCGGAAAGAGGAATCGAACCCCCGACCTTCGCATTACGAATGCGCTGCTCTACCGTCTGAGCTATTCCGGCATCAACATCAGAGAAACGCGATTATAGCGACAGTTTTCGAAGGTGCGCAAGCCCCTTCGATCATTTTTTTTCTTCGAGGTGATAACGCGTCACGCGATCGACCTCGTTCTTCGATCCGAGGAACACCGCCACGCGCTCGTGCAAGCTCTTCGGTTGAATGTCGAGAATGCGCTCCACGCCGTTCGTGGCCGCGCCGCCCGCTTGCTCAACGATGAATGCCATCGGGTTCGCTTCGTACATGAGCCGCAGCTTGCCCGGTTTGTCGGGCGTGCGCTTATCGGCCGGGTACATGAAGATGCCGCCGCGATTCAAGATGCGGTGGACATCGGCCACCATCGATGCCACCCACCGCGTATTGAAATCGGCCTGGCGCGGCCCCGTCTTGCCGGCGAGCAACTCGCCCACGTAGCGCTGCACCGGCTCGTACCAGTGCCGTTCGTTCGATGCGTTGATCGCGTACTCGCGCGTGTCCTCCGCAATGCGGAGATTGTTGTGCGTGAGCACCCACGAGCCCAGTTCGCGGTCGAGCGTAAAGCAGTTCACGCCGTTGCCCGTCGTCAGCACGAGCACCGTTTGCGGACCGTACACGGCGTAGCCCGCCGCCACTTGCTGCCGGCCCGGCTGCAGGAACGATTCTTCGGTCGCTTCCTGGCCGTCGGGGCAGCGCAATACCGAAAAGATCGTGCCGATCGAGACGTTCACGTCGATGTTCGAGGAGCCGTCGAGCGGATCGAACACGAGCAGGTACTCGCCGCGCGGATAGTTCGAGGGAATCGGGAATAGCGTCTCCATTTCCTCCGAGGCCATCGCCGCCAGGTTGCCGCCCCATTCGTTGGCATCGAGCAAAATCTCGTTCGACAGCACGTCGAGCTTCTTCTGCACTTCGCCCTGGACGTTTTCGGTGCCCGCGGTACCGAGCGCTTCGCCCAGCGCGCCTTTGCTCACGTGATAGCTGATCAGCTTGCAGGCCCGTGCGACGACTTCGATCAGCAGGCGCAGGTCGGCCGGCAGATTGTTCGTCTCGCGCTGCTGCTCGATCAGGTATTTGGTCAGGGTAGTGCGACGTTGCAAGGACATTGCGGTGCTCCGAAAGCCATGGGAATCCGACGATTTTAACCGCGGGCCGCCGCCTGGCCTCGCGTTTTTGTAAGCATCCGTACGCTGGATGCCCAACGAGCGAGCCGCTGAGCATAAGTCGCGCACGAAAAAAACGGCGCCCGTCGATTGCCGGGCGCCGTTCGTTCCAAGTTACCGCTCGTTCGGCGCGACGGCCCGAATCCGGCCCGCGCGCCGAGGGTGCGCTTATGTCAGCGCCTTTTCGACGATCTCGCGCACGTCGCGCGATTTGACCTGCGTCGCGACACGCTCGAGCGCTTCGCGCATCCGCTCGCGCAAGGCGGGCGTGTAACGGCGCCACAGTTCGAGCGAGCGTGCGAGCCGCGCGGCCACCTGCGGGTTAAGCGCATCGAGCGCGACCACCTGTTCGGCCCAGAACGCATAGCCCGAACCGTCGGCCGAGTGGAACTGGGCCGGGTTCGCCGCGCAGAAGCTAAAGATCAGCGAGCGCGCCCGGTTCGGGCTGCGCAGCGTGAACGCGGGATGCGCCATCAATTTTCGGACAGTCTCGATCACCGGGTGCTGGGCGCTGCCGCGTTGCGTGGCTTGCAACGCGAACCACTTGTCGATGACGAGCGGTTCTTTCTCGAAGCGGCGATAGAAATCGTCGAGCGCGGGTTCGGCGACACTTGCGCCGGCTGTTGTCGAGGCCGCCAACAGGGCGGCGAGGGCGGCGGCGCGGTCGGTCATGTTGTTGGCCTGATCGTATTGCGCGTTCGCCAGTCGGAGCGCATCGGCCGGATCGTCGGCTTCCGCCAGGTACGCCAGCGCGAGATTCTTCAACGCGCGATGGCCGGCCGCTTGCGACGTCGGCTCGTACGCGCCAGGGGTGATGTGGCGTTCGTAGACCGCGAGCCATTCCCGCTTGAGGGCGTTCGCCAGGCGCTTGCGAGCGAATTGGCGCGCGGCGTGCACCGCAGCCGGATCGGCGGATGCCATCTGTTCGGCCAGATACGCCTCCGACGGTAGCATCAAGGCCAGTTCGCGGAAGGCAGGCGACAGCGATTCATCGGTCAGCACCCGGGCGAACGCACTGACGGTGGAATCGTCGAGCGAAAGCGGCTCGCCCGCGGCAGCGCGTGCCGCCAGCGCCAGCAACTCGCGCGTCGCCAGCCGTTGGCCCGCTTCCCAGCGGTTGAAGGGATCGCTATCGTGCGCGAGCAGGAACGCGAGTTCATCGTTCGTATAGTCGTACTCGACGATCACGGGCGCCGAGAAGTTGCGCAGCAGCGAGGGCAGCGGCGCTTCTTTCACGTCGACGAACGTGAACGTCTGCTCGCGCTCGGTTAGTTCGATGACGCGCGTCGTACCCGATGCGGCGGCCTCGCCTTCGAGACGCAGCGCGATGTCCTTGCCGTCTCGGCCGATGAGGCCGATCGCGAACGGAATCAAAAGCGGCCCCGTTTGGGTTTCGCGCGCAGCCGGCGCGGCGTCGCCGTAGCCTTGCGCGAGCGTGACGCTGTAGCGCTGCGCGGCAGCGTCATAGGTCGTACGCACCGAGACGCGCGGCGTGCCCGCTTGGCTGTACCAGCGCTCGAACTGCGTCAAATCGCGACCGTTCGCATCGGCCATCGCATGACGAAAATCGTCGCACGTAACGGCCTGGCCGTCGTGGCGCTTGAAATACAAATCCATGCCGCGCCTGAAGCCTTCTCGGCCGAACAACGTTTGGTACATCCGCACGACTTCCGCGCCTTTCTCGTAGACGGTCATCGTGTAGAAGTTGTTGATCTCGACATAGCTTTCGGGGCGCACGGGGTGCGCCATCGGGCCCGCATCCTCGGCGAACTGCATTTGGCGCAGCACGCGCACGTCTTCGATGCGCTTGACCGCGCGCGCCGTTTCGTCGGTCGCGCCGCCTTGCATGTCGGCCGAGAACTCCTGATCGCGAAACACCGTCAGCCCTTCCTTCAGGCTCAACTGAAACCAGTCGCGGCACGTGACGCGATTGCCGGTCCAGTTATGGAAGTACTCGTGGCCGACGACGGCCTCGATATTGCCGAAATCGGTATCGGTGGCTGTTTCTTGATTGGCGAGCACGTACTTCGTGTTGAAGATGTTCAGCCCTTTGTTCTCCATCGCGCCCATGTTGAAGTCGCTCACGGCGACGATCATGAAGCGGTCGAGATCGAGTTCGAGCCCGAAGCGCGCTTCGTCCCAGCGGATGGAATTGATGAGCGAATCCATCGCGTGCCGGGTCTTGTCTAGGTCGTGCGGTTCGACCCACACTTGCAGCAGCTTCTCTTTGCCGGAGCCCGTGCGGATCCGTTCTTCGATCGAGACGAGCTTGCCGGCGACGAGCGCGAACAGATAGCTCGGCTTCTTGAATGGGTCTTCCCATTTCGCGAAGTGGCGGCCGTCGGGCAGATCGCCTTCTTCGACGAGGTTGCCGTTCGAGAGCAGCACCGGGTAGGCCGCCTTATCGGCGCGCAGGACGACCGTGTAGGTGGCCATGACGTCCGGGCGGTCGAGGAAATACGTAATGCGCCGAAAACCCTCGGCTTCGCACTGGGTGAAGAAGTTGCCGCTCGACACGTACAGGCCCGAGAGCGTCGTGTTTTCTCCGGGATTGCAGGCGCTCTCGATCGTGAGCGTGCAGGCGTCGGGTACGTGCTCGATCGTCAGGCCGTGCTCGTGCGCATGCACCGTGCCGGCCGGCAGCGCCTTGCCGTCGATCGACGCGCCGACGAATTCGAGCGCCTCGCCCATCAGCTCGAGACGTGCGCTCGATGCCGCAGCCGCCGCGGCATCGGGATTGCGGCGCAGTCGCATCGTATTTTTGACGATCGTGCGCTCGGGCGCGAGGTCGAATTCGAGGGCGACGGAATCGATGAGGAAGGCGGGCGCTGCATAGTCGGCCCGGCGGATCACAGCGGGATTGACGGTATCGGACATGGCGGATGGACGAAAGAAACCGGTTTCGGCTCGCGCGCCCCGGTAAGGGCCCGTCGCGAGGGTAGTCGTCCATTGTACAAAGGTGCGCAGATCTATGCCGCCCGCGTAGGCGTCTTTTGAGGCGAGACTCGGTCGGCGGTATCATCGACCATTCGCGCGAGGCGTGCGCGGGGTTGACGAGATCGGTTGACGCGATACGCGAGGACAACAAGATGAAGTGGGAGCGGATGGGGCGGGCGATCGTGCCCGCGATCACCACGGCGACGATGCTGCTGTCGGGCTGCACGACGTATGTGTCGACGCAGGTGACGGCTTTCTCCAATTGGAGCGGGAGCGACGCGACACGCACCTATGCGTTCGCGCGCACGAAAGAGCAGCAAAACAGCATCGAGCAGGCAACGTACGAACAACTGGTCGCGAACGAGTTGGACGCCTATGCGTTCCGGCAGGTGCCGAGCGCCGGCGCGCATTATCTTGTGGGCCTCGCCTACGATATTCGCAGCGATACGGTGACGGTGAGTCAGCCCGTGTTCTACGGAAATCCGTGGCCCAGCCCGTTTTGGCGGCCGATCGGCCCGTGGGGACCATACGGTCCGTTTCCGCCCGATTACGTGACCCAAAGCTACCCGGTGTTTACGCACACGCTCGGTATCCGCATCACCGATCGCTCGACGGGTAAGGAGGTGTACAACGTCACGGCCCGCAACACCGATGAGGAATCGTCGCTCGTGCGCGCGATGCCGTATCTCGTGCGCAGCGCGCTGGCCGATTTCCCGCTCGCCAACGGGACGGTGCGCACGGTGCGCGTGCGCTACGACAAGCGCGGAGCGGGGCTGACGAACGAGGTGCCGGTGCGGCAGCCGGCGACGGCACCCACCGGTGCGTCGGGCGCGAGCGCCGCGCCGCAGTAGCCTTCGCTTGCATCGATGCGGGGCGGCCCGAAGGGGTGCCCCGCATTCGTCTTCGCGTCCTCGCATTTGTCCATTTGCTGCAGCGGCCGAGCCGCCACCGCGAGCGTGCGAATCTTAGCCGCCGGCGCGCAGGAATCCGAGCACGCCGAGCACGACGAACAAGATCGCGGCGACGGCATGCACCGCCTTAGTCGGCAATTTGTGGGCGAAGCGCTCGCCGAGCAAGATCGCGGGCACGTTGGCCAGCATCATGCCGAGCGTGGTGCCGGCCACCACGCCGAAGAAATCGTGGAAGCGGGCGGCCAATGCGACAGTCGCCAATTGCGTCTTATCGCCCATTTCGGCCAAGAAGAACGTGACGATCGTCGTGCCGAACACACCGAGGTGGCTGCGGCTGACGTTGGCTTCGTTCGGGTCGAGCTTGTCCGGCACGAGTACCCACAGTCCCATGACGACGAACGACACGGCCAGTGCCCAACGCATGATGCCCGGTGTGATGAGCGCACCTAGCCACGCGCCGATGGCGCCGGCGCAGGCGTGATTGGCCAGCGTGGCCGCGAGCACGCCGAGCATGATCGGGACTGGTTTGCGATAGCGAGCGGCGAGGACGAGCGAAAGCAGTTGCGTCTTGTCGCCGATTTCGGCGAGCGCGACGGCTCCCGTCGAGATCAAAAAGGCTTGTTCCACGTGATGGTCTTCCTCGGGCCAAGAAATGAACGAGCGACGACCCTCGGCGCTGCCGGGCCCTGAAAGCGGCGGCGCGAGGATCATCGGTCTCGCCAGGCCAAAGGCTGTGTCCGCCATGGCTCGCTTATGAGCCAAGTATGTTGACGGACGCCCCCGCCTTGCATGCGTTCGGCACAAGGAACGCCGAGTGGGCGCTTCCTGGCTGGCAATCCATCAAGCGGTTGCCAGATGTGCGGACGATGCGGCGGGGCGGCTACTCCCCAATGAGGGGCGGATTCTAGCACAAGCCGGCCGCGTTGGGATCCGGAAGCCGGCAACTGGCTTGTCCGATGCGCGGGAGCGCCGTGCGACGAGGCTTGGCCATTGTGTCGCCCGATATGGCCGAGATTCGAGCGTCGCGAGAATGCGACGCCTAGGATTATTGCTGTTTTTGATATGGAATTTTAAGTAATATCTCGCCCGACGGTTCCGGGACGTCTGCAACGAAATTGAAAAATAAATGAAAGGTTTCTGCCATTAGGCCGAGATCCTATCGGTCGTTATGCCCGGGTAGCGACAAAAAGAACATTAACCGACTCGGGGTGTGGTACGCGGGGGTGCCGAAGGGGCTTTCGTCGTTCGCATCTTTGCACCGGGCGACCGGTGGTTTTGATTCGAAAACGAACAACGAAATGCTCGACCTGCGCTGGACCATTCCAGTCGCCCGGTGGTCCTGTTGGCCGGCCGGGGCGGCGGCCGCTCCCGATATCGCGTTTATCGACCCGCTCGTGCGCCGTCGATTGAGTACGCTGTCCAAGATGGCGTTGAAAGTCGCGCACGATTGCGCGGCCGAACTCGCCGCCGTGCGCCTCGTCTTTGCTTCGCGTCACGGCGAATTGCGCCGTACCACCGGGATCCTCGACGACATCGCGGCCAACCAGCCGGTTTCCCCCACCGCGTTCAGCTTGTCCGTGCTCAATGCGATGACGGGCATCTACGGCATCGCGCGAGGCGATCGATCGCCCGCGACGGCGGTCTCCGCCGGCGCGGAAACGCTCGGCTACGCCCTGCTCGAAGCGCACGCCCAATACAGTGCCGATCCCGCTTCTCCCGTTCTCCTGATCTATGCCGACGAGCCTGCCGACCCGCGCTACGGCGCCGTCGATCACGAGATGCCCTCCGGTGCGCTGGCCATCTTGCTTGCGGGTGGCGCCTCGATGCAGCTCGAATGCTCGGCAGGGCCCGCGCTCGAAGACGAGCCGATGCCTGCGCACGCTTCCCAGGGCGAAGCGTTAATACATGCTTTGACGGCACGTACCGGCGCCGTGTGGCAGGGGCTCGGCCGCCGCTGGCAGTGGTCGTTGCGCGGATGCGGTGCTTTATGAGCAGGGGCGCCTCGGTGAAGGGCCGGATCGGTCGCGCGTGGCGTCTCGTGGCCACGGGCGCCGCATTCACCGCCTTCGGCACGTGCGGCGTGTTGTTTTCCGTGCTCGTGTTTCCCGTTGCTTGGCTCTGGCCGCACCGCGCGTCGAGCCAGCGCTTCGTGGCCGCGATCATTCACAGCTTTTTTCGTGCGCTCGTTTCGCTGCTGGAGGCGATCGGCGTCATGCGGCTCGATGTGAGCGGCGCCGAGGCGTTCACTGCGCGCGGGCCCGCCATCATCGTCGCGAACCATCCGACGTATCTTGACGTGATGGTATTGCTCGCATTGATTCCTCGCGCCTGCTGTGTGGTGAAGAACGCGCACTGGGGCAATCCGTGTTTTTGGGGCATCGTGCGCGCGGCTCGTTACGTCAGCAACGCCGACCCGTCGGAGCTGATCGAGGCGGGCGCACGTCAGTTGGCAGCCGGCTACACGATGATCATCTTCCCGGAAGGAACGCGCAGCCCGGGCGACGATCGCCTTCACCCGTTTTCGCGCGGGTTCGCGCATATGGCGCTGCAGGCGGACGTTCCCGTTCGTCCCGTGCTGATCGATTGCGACCCGCCCGCCTTCACGAAGCGCATGCGCTGGTACCACGTGCCGTCTCGGCCGTTCCGTATGCGCATCGTTGCGCTCGAGCCGCTTGCGCTCGAGCGATTCGCCGCTCCCGCTACGCCGCATGCCGCCGCTGCGCGCGTCGTCGCCAAGGCCGTTCAAGCACATATCACCGAGCATTTGTTTGCGTATGGATTCTTTAAAACGAGAAATTAAGCAGTTGTTGATCGAGGCGCTCGACCTCGAAGATTTGCGTCCCGAGGATATCGACGACGATGCGCCGCTGTTCGATACGGACGGCGTCGGTCTCGATTCGATCGATGCGCTCGAAGTCGGCATCGTGCTGCGCAAGCACTACGGGTTGACGATTGCAGCCAACGACGAGCGCACCCGCGAACACTTTCGTTCGATCGGCACGCTTGCGGCGTTGGTCGAGAGCCAACGGGCGCTGGCGCAAACCGACAGCAACACTGCAACGCAAGGGGAGTGAGCCGTGACCGATATCGAAATCCTGGAGCGCATCCGCGCCATTTTCAGCGAGAACTTCGCGATCGAACCGGAGCGCGTCACGCCGGAAGCGCATCTGTTCGAAGACCTCGACCTGGATAGCATCGACGCCGTGGATCTGGCGATCAAGCTCCAGGAAATGACGGGGCGCCGCATCAAACCCGAAGAGTTCAAAACGGTACGGACGGTCGGCGACGTCATCGCGGCCGTCGAATCGCTGTTGGCGGCTTGATTCGATGCATTCGGCTTCGACGCGCGCGGCACCTCGCGAGGCTCGCCATGCGGCTTGCGGGCGCGCCCGCACGGTCGCGAGCGTCGTGCTCAAGCTCGCCTATCCCGTCGTGATCGTCGCGTTTTTGCGCATCGGTTCGCCGCGCTATATCGGGCTCGCGTTGCTGGCGCTGCTTTGGCTTCAACGTTGGCTCGGCGCCGGCAGCATCGGTGCGCTGCTGAACCGGTTCACGCGGCTGGAATGGGGGGCCGCGGCGGTCATGGGCGGCTTAGCGGCTGCCATCGCCGTGACCGATAGCGAGGCGTTGCTTCGGGCGTACCCGATCGTCGTCAATGCAGCGATGCTCGTCGCTTTCGGCGTCACCTTGCGCAGCGGCAAGCAATCGATGATCGAAAAGTTCGCGCGCGTGCGTCGGCCCGATCTCGATGCGCGCACCGTGCGCTATACGCGGCGCGTCACGCTCGTGTGGTGCGCGTTTTTCGCACTCAATGGCAGCGTGTCCGCGGTGTGCGCGGTATGGGGCTCGCGGGCCTTGTGGGCGCTTTATAACGGCGTCGTCACTTATCTATTGATCGGCGTGTTGATCGTCGCGGAAATCGTTTGGCGTCATGCGTTCGTATTACGGGAGAAAGCGCGTTGAACGTCTCGTTCGTCGCATTGCGCGAGTTGCCCTGGGCCGAGCGCCACGATTCGACACCGGTCTGCCTCGATCGCGAGACGGTGCTCGATTTCGGCACGTTCAAGGCGCGTATGGCGAGGTACGCCTGCTGGCTGCAGGCGCACGCGGGAGCGCGTGTCGCCGTCTGCCTCGACGATCCCTTCGAATTCGTCTGTGCGCTGTTCGCCGTCTTGGCATGCGGCAAGGAGCCGATCGTGCCGTCGACGTCGGCCCCGGCGTACCTGGCGATGCTCGGGCCGTCCTACGACACCCTGCTGAGCGGGGCGCAGATGCCGGCGATCGATGCCTGCGAGCCTGCGCTTCTGCCGAAAGCCTGTATCGACGCCCAAGCACCGATGACGCTGTACACCTCGGGCAGTAGCGGGGTGCCGAAGGCCGTGCGTAAGACGCTCGCCCAGTTCGACGCCGAAGTGCGCACGCTCGAGACGCAATGGGGTGCCCTGATCGGGCCCGCCCCCATGCTGGCCAGCGTTCCCCATCGGCACATTTACGGTTTGCTGTTTCGCGTGTTTTGGCCGCTGGCGGCGGGGCGGGCGTTCGATCGCGAAAGTTGCGCCGAGCCGCTCCAATTGCAAGCTCGGCTCGGCCAGGTCGGAGCGGCGGCGGTGGTGTCGAGCCCGTCGCAGTTGGATCGTTGGACCGAAATGCCGGGCTTCGATACGCTTTCTCCGTCGCCGTGCCTCTATTTTTCGTCTGGAGGGGGGGCGTGCCCGCCGAAGGCACCCCCGAAAAGCGCACGGAAGACACCTGACGCCGCGCCAGCG
>NZ_JBQCIV010000158.1:0-46278 GCF_051953405.1 Trinickia sp.
CTAGTGCCTGGCGCCTGGCGCCTGGCGCCTGGCGCCTGGCGCCATCAGACATCAGACATCAGCGCATCGCCTCAGTTTCCGGCCGTCGCCTCGCCGGGCTCGCCTGCCACGTCGCTCTCGCTCGCGGCGGACTTGGCGTCCTCTCCGTACTCGACGAGCCGGTTATAGAGCGTCTTCAGGCTGATTCCGAGAATTTCGGCCGCGCGCGTCTTGACGCCGCCGCACTGCTCGAGCGTCGCGAGGATCAGTTGGCGATCGGCGCTGGCGAGCGACGTCCCGAACGGAATCGTCACCGCCGTGCCCGTCGACGGCTTCGATAGCGAAATTTGCAGCGGCACGGCCGCCGTGCTGTCGGCGTCCGGCGCGGCCATGATGAAGGCGCGCTGCACGTAGTTCTTCAGTTCGCGCACGTTGCCGGGCCACGGATACGACAGCATCATGTCTTTCACGGCCGGCGGGAATTGCTTGCGCGAGCCATGACGCTCGTTGAGCTCGTCGAGAAATGCCTGCGCGAGCAGCCACGTATCGTTGCCGCGCTCGCGCAGAGGCGGCAGGCTGATCGGGAACACATTGAGGCGGTGATAGAGATCGAGCCGCAGCTTGCCTTCCAGCACCGCCTCTTCCGGGTCGCGGTTCGTCGCCGCGATGACGCGCACGTCCGTTTCGATTTCCTTCGTCGTCCCCACGCGCATGAACATGCCGGTCTCGAGCACGCGCAGAAACTTGACCTGCAGCTCGGCCGGCATCTCGGTGATTTCGTCGAGGAAAATCGTGCCGCCGCTCGCCCGCTCGAAGTAGCCCTTGTGCTGGCGGTCGGCGCCCGTGAACGAGCCGCGCTCATGACCGAACATCTCCGACTCGATCAGATTCGGCGAAATCGCGCCGCAATTGACGGCCAAGAACGCATGCTTGCGGCGCAAGCTCAACTCGTGAATCGTCTGAGCGGCAACCTCCTTGCCCGTCCCGGATTCGCCGACGAGCAGCACCGATGCCGCCGTCGGTGCAACCCGGCCGATCTGATCGTAGACCGATTGCATGGCCGGCGAATTGCCGAGCATCAAGCCGAAGCGGCCCATGCGGCGCAATTCGCCGCGCAGCGTGCCGATCTGAGCCTTCAAATCCCCCGCGCGCGGCAAGCGATCGAGGACCGCCTTCACGCGCTGCATGTTGATCGGCTTGACGAGGTAATCGGTGGCGCCCATCTTGAGCGCCGTCACGGCGGATTCGACCGTCGCATGACCGGTGATCACGATAATTTCGACACCCGAGCGAGGATCGAGATCCTCGAACAGGTCGACACCGCTGCCATCGGGCAGTTGCAGATCCGTGAACACGACGTCGGGCGTTTGACGCACGAGTTGGATGCGGGCCTCGCGCAGGTCGCCGGCCGTCGCGGTCGTCAAGCCATCGGCGGCAATGATCGATACGAGCGCTTCGCGGGTTTCGGGGTCGTCGTCGACTATCAGCACATGTGGCATCGTGTTCGCTGGTCAGTAGATGAATAAGTTGAAAGAGGGGCATACCCCGGCGCGCGGCGCGAGCCCGGGCCGCCTGCGCGGCTCGTGGCGATATTGTGCCTAGACGAGACGAGTCGCGCGAGCCATTCGGTACACCCCATGTAAAACGGGCGCCGCCCAGCCGGCGGCGCCCTCGGTACCACCGCGCGCGGAAAGCGGCGTCAGCTATGCCCGTGAGGGAAGATCCACGCGTCGCGCGTACCGCCGATGCGTCCGAAAGCGCCGTGGCCCGCACCGTTGGGCATGACATCGCGCCCGGGACCGCTGTCGGACATCGCCGGCGTGGCGGGCGCGCCGGCGACCACCGCGCCGCCTTCGCCCTCCCACCGGCTCAGCTCGCCAGCGAGCCGCGCCTGCGAAGCGCGATGCTTTTGCGCCCAGCGCCAAGCGATAACGCCGCCAACCGCGACGAGCGCGCCAAAAATGCCGATTTTAGGACGAGCCATAAGATCCCCCTGGCATTGCTCGGTTTATTGACGAATGCAAGGTGAAGCGGCGCTCGCGTGCCGCCCGGATTCTCTTGGGATCGATCCGGACCCGCCAAGTTCCGCACACCGCCCGAATTCGGCCAGCCGCAGTTTTCGTGCCCGGCATGCCGCACGACGCGGGTGCGTGCAGCCCACGTTGCATGGTTAAATACTCTTTTGGAACTCGCTACGCGCATCGCCGCCGAAGGAAGGTCGCGCCACTTCTTCCAAGCGGCGGCGCTCCATGGACTGCAATCACATGCCCGAGTCTACCGATGTTGAAACGCCAGCCGCGGCGCCGGACCGAGACGCAGCGGCACGATTCGCAGCAAGCCTCGCACGCGACGCGGCGGGGCTCGAATCGTACGGGATGCTCTACGGCTCCTCGCCGTCGATGTTGGAGCTGTACGAACAAATCGAGCGCGTCGCGTCCACCGACGCGACGGTGCTGGTGGTCGGCGAATCCGGCACCGGCAAGGAACTCATCGCGCGCACGATCCACGATCGCAGCTCGCGCAAGAGCGGCCCGTTCGTCGCGGTCAACTGCGGCGCCATTCCGGACAGCCTGCTCGAAGCGGAATTGTTCGGTCATGAACGTGGCAGCTTTACCGGTGCCGTGCAGGGCCGCGCCGGTTACTTCGAGCATGCGAACGGCGGCACGCTGTTCCTCGACGAAATCACCGAGATGATGCCGGTTCGCCAAGTCAAGCTACTGCGCGCGCTCGAAACAGGAACGTTCTATCGCGTTGGCGGGAACGAGCTGCTGCACAGCGACGTGCGCGTCATCGCCGCGACGAATCGCGATCCGCTCGTGGCCGTGAAGGAAAACGGCTTGCGCGAGGACTTGATGTATCGGCTCGCCGTGTTTCCGTTGCGCGCGCCGCCGCTGCGCGAACGAGAAGGCGATCGCGAATTGCTCGCCCAGCACTTTCTCGCCGAACTGAACGCGCAAGAAGGGACCCACAAAGCGTTCAGCAAACGGGCGAGGGAAACGCTGCGCACCTACTCGTGGCCCGGCAACGTGCGCGAATTGAAGAACAGCGTGTATCGGGCCTTCATTCTCGCGGAGAAAGCGGTCGAGATCGAGCATCCTCGGCTTGCCGCGCGCTCGAAGAAGGCCGTCACGCAGGGCGATGCGATGAGCATTTGGGTTGGCACGCCGCTGGCCGAAGCGCAACGGCAGATTATCCTCGGCACGCTCAAGCATTGCGGCGGAGACAAGCGCCGGGCGGCAAAGGCGTTGGGGGTGAGCTTGAAGACGCTCTATAACCGCCTAGGCGCCTACGAGGACGAAAGCGACGCCGACGCATCGGAGGCGTAAAAACAAACGCGCCGCATACGCCCCGGGGGAGGAGACGTGTGCGGCGCATTCAGCAGCCCGATGCGGCCGATGCAATCGATAGGCTCGCTCGCCTAGCCGCTTGCGAGCTTACGACTCGACGTCTTCGAGGCTGAAGATTTCGGTCTGGTCGTTGTACGAGAAGATCTCGCCGTAACGGCCCCAGTTGATGACGGCGTCGAGCGTTTCTTCGGCGGCGCTGTCCGATAGAAAATCCTCGAGTTCCTGCTCGAAGCGCACGCGCGGCGCGCGGTGGCCGGGCCGCTCGTTGAGCACCTTCTTGATTCGCGCCGCAAGCGGTACGTGCCGCAGCAGATGCTCGGCGAACATCATCTTGCGCTCTTGCGTGCCGAATTCGGCGAATACGCGCGCCGGCGGCGTGAGGAAGATGTCGCCTTCGCGCACGTCGGCAAAACCGAGGTGCTGGAGCACTTCCGCGATCGGGAACAGATCGTCGACTTCGAGATGCAGCGAGCGCGCGATTTCCGGCATGTCCGCTCGCCCATGGTACGGCGGGGCGGCCAGCGTTTCGATCAAGCCCGCCATCAAGTTCGTCGACACGCTGGGCAGCCAGCTGCCGAGTTCGAGACCCTTCTTCGTCGCTTCGTCGGTGCGGCGGGCCGTCATCTTCGCGTAGATCTCGTCAACCAGCCGCCGGAAGGCCGGATCGAGCCGGTTGCGCGGATGTGCGAACGGCACCTTGATCTCCGCCAGCACGCGGCCCGGGTTCGACGCGAGCACGAGGATCCGATCGCACATGAACACCGCTTCTTCGATATTGTGCGTGACGATCAGCACCGATTTGATCGGCATGCGCCGCTGCGTCCACAGATCGAGCAGATCGGTGCGCAGCGTTTCGGCCGTCAGCACGTCGAGCGCCGAAAAGGGCTCGTCCATGAGGAGCAGCGTCGGGTCTACAACCAGCGCGCGCGCAAAACCCACGCGCTGGCGCATCCCGCCCGACAGCTCGCGCGGATAGGCGTTTTCGAAGCCGTCGAGACCGATGAGGTCGATCGCGGCCAGCGCGCGCTCGCGCCGTTCGCGCGCCCCGACGCCCAGCGCCTCGAGCCCGGCTTCCACGTTCTGCAGCACGGTCAGCCAAGGAAACAGCGCGAACGTCTGAAACACCAGCGCCACGCCTTCGGCGGGGCCCGACAGCGGCTCGCCGAGGTAGCTCACCTCGCCGGCCGTCGGTTCGATTAGGCCCGCGATGATGCGCAAGAGCGTGGATTTGCCCGATCCCGACCGCCCGAGCAGCCCCACGATCTCGCCTTCGCGCAGCGAAAGATTGACGTCGTCGAGCACGAGCAGCTCGCCCTGCGCTTTGGCGAAACCGCGGCGCACGCCCTTGACGTTGAGAACTTCCTCGCCCAGACGCGGCGCGGTCGTGGCCGCGCCGGCGAACGGCGCGGCGCTTAGGTCAGCTTTGGGATTTTGCATTGCGCTTCACTCTTGATTTGAGCACTCGGTCGGCGCGCGAGCCACAAAGGCGCGCCTGGACGGCATGGGTCAGTCGAGCCGCAGCTTCGCCTCCGCATAGGCGTACAGCGGACGCCACAGCAGACGGTTGAACAACGTCACGAACAGCGACATCACGGCGATGCCGAGAATGATCTTCGGGAAATCGCCGGCTGCCGTGTATTGCGCGATATAAGCGCCGAGCCCGTGCGCCGCGACCTTCGTGTCGCCCCATTGCACGAGTTCCGACACGATGCTCGCGTTCCACGCACCGCCCGATGCCGTGATCGCCCCCGTCACGTAATACGGGAAAATGCCCGGCAGCATGGCCTGGCGCCACCACTGCCAGCCGCGAATGCGGAAGTTCGTCGCCGCCTCGCGATAATCGTTCGGATAGGCCGTCGTGCCCGCGATGACGTTGAACAGGATATACCACTGCGTCCCGAGCACGATGAGCGGCGACAGCCAGATATCGGGGTTCAGGTGGAACCGAACGATGACGATGACGAACACCGGGAACAGCAAGTTCGCCGGGAACGCGGCGAGAAACTGCGCGATCGGTTGCGCCTTCTCGGCAAGCGCGGGCTTCAACCCGATTTTGACGCCGAGCGGCACCCAGATCAGCGACGAAATCGCGATCAGCACGACGACGCGTGCAAGCGTAATAAAGCCGAGCAGGAACACATGGCCTACATCGGCCCCCGTCACGCCCGTACGCACGTAGGACACGACGCGCCAAACGACGTAGACGGTGGCGACCAGCAAGAGCAGCGCCCAGACGATATCGGCGGCCAGCGAACGCTTCTCGCTCTTGGCCAAGCGCGCGAACGAGACGGTATCGATGCGCGGCAAACGCAACGGCAGGCGCGCGAGTTTAGCGAACACCCAGCCGGCGGGCACGAGCAGCAAATGGATGAGACGCGTGCGGCGCACGAGGTCGAGCAGCCACGATTCGGGGGCATCGCCGGAACTCGTCGTTTCCATGCGGAACTTGTCGGCCCAGGCGACGAGCGGGCGGAACATCAATTGGTCGTAAGCCAGAATCACGACCGTCATCGCCAAGATCACCCAGCCGATGGCGGGGAGATTCTTGTTCGCGATCGCTTGCGCGAGATAGGCGCCGATTCCCGGCAGCGTGATCGTGTTGTTGCCGACGGTGATCGCTTCGGAAGCCACGACGAAGAACCAGCCGCCCGACATCGACATCATCATGTTCCAGATCAGCCCCGGCATCGAGAACGGCACCTCGAGCTTCCAGAAGCGTTGCCAGGCCGTGAGGTGAAAGCCGCGCGACACTTCGTCGAGGTCGCGCGGCACCGTGCGCAGCGACTGGTAGAAGCTGAACGTCATGTTCCAGGCTTGCGAAGTAAAGATCGCGAAGATCGCCGCCAGTTCGGCGCCGAGCACGCGCGCCGGGAACAGCGCCAGGAAGAACGTGACCGTGAAGGAAATGTAGCCGAGCACCGGCACCGACTGCAGAATGTCCAGAATCGGCACCAACACCATGCCCGCGCGGCGGCTCTTGGCGGCCAAGGTCCCGTAGACGAGCGTGAACACGAGCGAGGCCACCATCGCGGCCAGCATGCGCAGCGTCGTGCGTAGCGCGTACTCGGGCAGCATCGCCGGATTGAGCGAAATGACCTGCGTCTTCAGGGTCGAGATCGGCGCCATCGTCTGGTGAAAGCCGATCGCGGCCATGGCGATCACGCAGATGATGAGCGGGAAGGCGACGAAATCCCATCGGTTGGGCGCAAGTCGCCACGCCGAAGCATTGGCCGTGCGGTTCAGGTTAAAGCCGAAATCCATCACGCCCCCCTCGCGCCGCGCGGCGAACGATAAGCGGACGCGGGCAGGCCGGGGGCGCAGCCGGCGGGCGCCGGCGAGCTGGCGCGGCGCAGTACGCACGGGACGGCGGGACGATCCGAGACACGGAATACAAGCATGACGAGCGTATGGTTGCGGTGATGCGTTTTGAGTGCGAATCGTTGACTGCTGGACCGTGCGTTTTGGCTTGCCGGCCCTTGCCGCCTTTTCGACGGCACGACACTACTACAACCTGTGTTTCAGGCACAACCGCGCCGGTCACAAAATTCGCGCCAGCCCGGCATTTCGCCGCTTCGCCCCCGCGCGAGCCGTCAGCGGCACGCGCGCGCGGGCACCGCGGCTCGAACTTCGGCGCGGCGCGCGAACATCGTCGAAAATTGCCTATCGCCGCCCTTTGCCGCGGCAAAGCCCCGCGATACCGCGCCCTCGGGCGCAAAAAATGCGAGGCACGACGAGCGAACGCGAAATTATGCCGTGAAGCGGGGCTGCGGGGAACCCACGGGCGGTCGACCGAGGGCCGCTCGACGGAAAATCGGCGAGCAACGGTACTTCGGCGAGAGCGCGTATGATCGGTTTCTCGTGGCGAGTGAACCTACCGACCTACCGGGAGATGCGCATGAAAGGAAATCTGGTCATCGTCTGTCGCGACCAGGATGCGAACGCCTTCGACGACCTCATGGCCGAATACGGCGCGTTCCAGACCAGGCTATCGTCCACCTCGTGGTATTTGAAGCTCGACACCGAACCGGAGGAAATCCAGGAGGAAATCCTCGCCCGGCTCGGCAAATATACGACGCACTATATCTTCGAAGCGAACAGCGTCACCTACAACACGGTCGATAGCGAGGCGGCCGCCGCACTCGATTCGCTGTTCGCGGAATAACAGCAGGCGGCTAACCCCTCGTTTCGTGCGGGCTGCGTCAAGGCACGACACGCCGCGCCAGGGCAACCCGACGCTGCCCGACGTTACCAGCCTTGTTCCGGCTGCTGCGCCGGCCGTGCCGTGGCGGCGAGGGGAAACGTCATCGCCACGCGCAGGCCGCCCTCCGGCGCGTTGCCGATCTCGCACGCGCCGCCCTGTCGCCGCACCAGCCGCTCGACGATCGCAAGCCCGAGGCCGCTATGGCCGTTGCCGCCGCGCGCCGGATCGAGCCGAACGAACGGCCGGCTCGCGTTGACGAGATCCTGCGGCGCAATGCCGCGGCCGTGATCGCTGACCGACAGCGTCCACCCCGCTTGCGTGCGCTCCGTGGCGATCACCACGGGCGGCGCGCCGTAGGCATGCGCGTTGTCGAGCAAGTTCGAGAGGATTCGCTCGAGCGTCGCCGTCGGCAAAACGAAGTCCCGCCCCGCCGCCAACTGCGTACGCACGGCCGGGCTGCCGGGTGCGACGGCGCGATAGGTCCGCGCGATACGCGCGCATTGCTCGTCGACTTCGACCGGCTCGCTGCGATCCGAGCCGTCGTGCGCGAAGACGAGGAATTGGTCGACGATGTGCGCGAGCGCGTCCACATCGCGCACCACGCCGTCGCGCAGCTTCGCCTCTTCCATCATCTCGGCACGCAAACGCAGGCGCGCGAGCGGCGTCTTCAAATCGTGCGCCACGCCCGCGAGCATCACGGCGCGGTCCTGCTCGGTACGCGAGACCTCGCGCACCATCTGGTTGAAGCCGCGCGTCAGCTCGCGCAGCTCGCGCGGACCGCGCTCCGGCAGCGGCGGCACGCTCTGCCCGCGCCCGAAACGCACGACCGCTTGCGCGAGCGCCGTCAGCGGCTGCTGCAAACGCCACGCGACGAACAGCGCGCACATCACCGCCAGGGAAAAGATGAGCGCGAGCCATTCGAACATCTGGTCGCGCGGGCGCGGCGGATGCAGCGACGTCATCGGCACCACGATCCAGTTCTGATCGGCCGCCTCGTGCACCCACAAGGTGGGCGGCCGGCGCGGCGGCCCGATACGCACGAGCGAGCCGGGCGGCAGGCGATCGTGCAGGTCGTCGGCGAAACGCTTCAACGGCCGCGGCAAATCCCGATTGGGCTGCGGCACCTCGGGGCTGGACGGATCGACGAGCCGCACGCGCGAAGGCAGCGGCACGGTCGGTGTGCGCGCGACGTGCTGGCGCACCGCGTCGATCAGAAACGCCGCTTCTTCGACGGCGTAGCGTGCTTGAGACTGGCTGCGCTCCACCCGGATCAACAAGAACCAGGCGAAGTGCGAAATCAGCAGAACGGCGACGACGAGTAACGCGAGCCTGCCGAACAGCGAATCAATTGGGCGCCGCATTCGGTTCGCCGTTGGGGACGAAAACATAGCCGCGACCGCGAACGGTCTGGATGAAACGCGGCGTGGACGGGTCGGATTCGAGGATGCGCCGCAGCCGCCAGACCTGCACGTCGATACCGCGATCGGTGCCGTCGTACTCGGGACCGTGCAGCAATTCGAGCAGGCGCTCGCGCGTGAGCGTGCGCATGGGGTGGTTCACGAAAATCTTCAGCAGCGCGAATTCGCTGCCCGAAAGCGTGAGCGGACGCCCCTCGAGATTGAGCGTGCGCGCTTGGAAATCCAACTGGAAGCGACCGAACGGGAACGGCTCGCGCTGCTCCGGGGCCGCCGACGGCACCGTGCGGCGCCGGCGCAGCACGGCCTGCACGCGCGCCAGCAGTTCGCGCGGGTTGAACGGCTTGCCGAGATAGTCGTCGGCGCCCAGTTCGAGCCCGACGATGCGATCGACGTCGTCGGCGCGCGCCGTCAGCATGATCACCGGGATGTCGTCGCCGGTCGCGCGCAGCTTGCGCAGCGCGGTGAGGCCGTCCACGCCCGGCATCATCAGATCGAGAACGATCAAATCGGGCCGCTCGCGTTCGAGCCGGCGCTCGAGCGAAGCGGCATCGTGCAGCACCGACACCTCGATGCCTTGGCGAACGAGATAGTCGCGCAGGAGATCGCGCAGTTCGGCGTCGTCGTCGACGACGAGGATTTGAGTAGCCATGGGCGCAAGTTTAACGCTAGCGGCCCCCGCTCAGGCGCCAAGGACGCGGCAAAGGGTTACCGCGCGTTACCGCGTCACGGGCCCGTAATGGGGCGTAACAGCGCGTGGGCGGCGCGTAACACGCACCGGCAATGGCCAGCCTAGCCTGACGGTACCGAGCCGACGCACATTGCACGGCTGCGGTTTCCGACTGTTCAGGAGTCTGTGATGAAGCAACCCACCCGCTTGCTGCCCCCAACCCGGCGCGCACCGAAAACGAATTCGATCTCCCGTCTCTCGCCCCGCTGGGTCGCGCTCGCCGCCGCGGCGCTCACGCTGGGTTTCGGGACGGCTTACGCCGTCGAAGGCATGCCAGGGCCGGACGGGATGGGCCACTGGCACCACGAATGGCGCGGGCACCATCATGACGACGGCACGCTGCTTATGATGGAACTCGGCAAGCTGCACAACGAACTGAAGCTCACGCTCACCCCCGCGCAAGAGCAGCTTTGGCAGAACGCGCTGCAGACGATGAAGCAGGCCCATGAAGCCGCCCGCGCCGATCGCGAGGCAGCTCGAACGCAGTTCGAGGCATTGAGCCAGCAGAGCGTGATCGATCTGAACGCCATGCACGACGCCCACGAAAAGCTCGCAAACGAAGAGCGGCAACGGCGCGAGCAAGTAACGGCGGCCTGGTTGAAGGTCTACAACGGCCTCACCGAGCAACAAAAGAAGGTGGTCAGCGACGACATCAAGGCCCACTTCGCCCGCATGGCGCACCGCCACGACGGGATGATGCAACGCGGACATGACGACGCACCCGCATCGGCGCCATCGCAAAATCAGTAAGCCGCAGGGGGCGGGCCAATTGCCGCCCGTCATGTCATGTCTGCGCCCGCTTTTCCGCTAGTGCGCGCATCGCCCCACGGACGTGCTCGCCGCGGCTGCTCGGGTCCACCCGATGCCGCGGCGATTTTTCGTCCTGCCGCTTTTCCTGCCACTACACGCCCGCCGGCCTTCCCCCGCCATCCCTGCCCCTACGCACGGGTTCGCCGCAGTAGCGCCCTCGCTACGTTCGGGTAAAATACCGCGCTTTTCCGGCTGGGCGCCCTCTTCCCGGGGCGTTGGCGGTCCGGCTCGGCTCTGCTCGGCGCGGCGTATGTTCCAGTTCCCGGGCGGTGGCCGTCGCCGGCCATGGCCCAATCCGGCCTTCGTCCGCTCGCTTCCAGCCGGCGACGCTGGCCCCAATATGGGCGGGACGCTTTTTTGGCCGCTTAGTATTTCGTTTCGCGGTGCGCACCGTTGACGCGCCGTCAAGGACTGCACTTCCAACCATGTTTCTTCAAGGCTACGGCCCGCTGATCCTCGCCGGCACTTGGCAGACCGTCAAGCTCTCGCTGCTGTCGCTCGCGCTGGCCTTTGTGCTGGGCCTGCTCGGCGCGGCGGCGAAGCTGTCGAAAAACCCGGTGCCGCGGGGCATCGGCACGGTCTACACGACGCTCGTGCGCGGCGTGCCCGATCTCGTGCTCATGCTGCTGCTCTTTTACAGCATCCAGATCTGGCTCAACAATCTGACCGACCTGCTGGGCTGGGACGAGATCGACATCGACCCGTTCGTGGCCGGCATCATCGTCCTCGGCTTTATCTACGGGGCCTATTTCACCGAAACCTTTCGGGGAGCCTTCCTTTCCGTCCCGCGCGGCCAGTTGGAAGCGGGCGCTGCGTACGGCATGACGGGCTGGCAGACGTTCTCGCGCATCATGTTCCCGCAGATGATGCGTTTCGCGCTGCCCGGAATCGGCAACAACTGGCAGGTGATGGTGAAGGCGACCGCGCTGGTTTCGATCATCGGCTTGGCCGATGTCGTCAAGGCGAGCCAGGATGCCGGCAAAGGCACGCTGCGATTTTTCTTCTTCACGTTGATTGCGGGCGCCATCTATCTTGCGATCACGACGGTTTCGAATCTCGTCCTGCTGTGGCTCGAGAAGCGCTACTCGATCGGCGTGCGTAAAGCCGAGCTATAAGATCTGTCCATACCCACCATGATCGAGCTGATTCACGACTACTGGCGCAACTACCTTTTTACCGACGGCTACCAGACGACGGGCCTGGCCATCACCATGTGGCTGCTCGTCGTCTCGATCGGTATCGGTTTTTGCCTTTCCGTGCCGCTCGCTTGCGCGCGCGTGTCGCGCAACAAGGTGCTGTCGGGCGCCGTCTGGCTCTACACGTACATCTTCCGCGGCACGCCGCTTTATGTGCAGCTGCTGCTTTGCTATACCGGCCTGTACAGCCTCGACGTGGTGCGCAATCACGAGTTGCTGAATGCGTTCTTTCGACAAGGCATGAATTGCACGCTGCTCGCGTTCACGCTGAACACCTGCGCCTATACCACCGAGATCTTCGCGGGCTCCATCAAAGCGACAGCTTATGGCGAGATCGAAGCGGCGCGTGCATACGGGATGTCGACCTTTACGCTCTATCGGCGCGTCATCCTGCCCTCGGCCTTGCGGCGCGCGCTGCCCCTATACAGCAACGAAGTGATTTTGATGCTGCATGCGACGACCGTCGCATTCACGGCCACGGTGCCCGACATCCTCAAGATCGCGCGCGATGCCAATTCGGCCACCTATATGTCGTTCCAGGCGTTCGGTATCGCGGCGCTGCTCTATCTCGGCATCTCGTTCGCGCTCGTCGCGCTGTTCCGCCGCGCCGAAAGGCGCTGGCTCGCCTACCTGCGCCCGCAAGGCAAGTAACTCATGCATAAGCTTTTCATCGACGGTCTGCACAAGCACTACGGCAGCAACGAAGTCCTCAAGGGCGTTTCTTTAAAGGCCAATGCCGGCGACGTGATCAGCGTCATCGGCTCGTCGGGATCGGGCAAGAGCACGATGCTCCGCTGCATCAACTTCCTCGAACAGCCGAGCGCCGGACGCATCTTCGTCGATGGCGAAGAAGTGCGCACCGCCAAGGACAAAGCCGGTGCGCTGCGCGTGGCCGATCAGAAGCAACTGCAGCGGATTCGGACGAAGCTCTCGATGGTGTTCCAGCATTTCAATCTCTGGGCACATATGAACGTGCTGGAGAACGTCGTGGAAGCGCCGATGCATGTGCTGGGGCTCTCGCGCCGAGACGCAGAGGAACGCGCGCGCACCTACCTCGAAAAAGTCGGGCTCGCACCGCGGCTGGAAAAGCAATATCCGTCGCATTTGTCGGGCGGCCAGCAGCAACGCGTGGCCATCGCGCGGGCGCTGGCGATGGATCCCGACGTCATGTTGTTCGACGAGCCCACCTCGGCGCTCGATCCGGAACTCGTCGGCGAAGTGCTGAAGGTCATGCAGAAGCTGGCAGAGGAAGGCCGGACGATGATCGTCGTCACGCACGAAATGGGATTCGCGCGCAACGTGTCGAATCACGTGATGTTCTTGCATCAAGGCCGTGTCGAAGAAGAAGGCGCGCCGCAAGAAGTGTTCGGCAATACGAAGAGCGAGCGGCTGCGGCAGTTCTTGGCGGGAAGTTTGAAGTAAGTCGGTTCGGGCCGTTCGGCCCGCACGCGCAGATCGCGCGAAACCTTCACCGGCGCTCCGTCTCGCGCGCCATCCAGACAGACGGGTGCATCCCGCCGCTCGCGACTGGCGGCCAGCTTCGCCGGCTCGCCATCCCTAGACCCAAACCATACTCGCGGCACGCGCTCGAGCGCCTTGCCGCAAAGTTATCGCCAATCGAGCGGCAATCGCCGCGACACGGCGGCCCGGGGCTTTCGCGCTGGCGCCCCCTCTTGCGCACGCGAGTGCGCACCTCCCTCGCACCCATCCGCGCCCCTCATTCGAAGCGCAGCTGCACCCGATTACCCTCATCAATATTTCCCGTCAATACCAAAATTCCTGAACGACAACATCGCGCAACCTGTGCGTCCGTTGTCGCACTACGACACGCAAGGCGTTCCGGGGGGCCGCGGCGGCCCGTCCCAGCATATGAATATGGCAATTAAGAGACACCTGCTAGCCAGACTACGATTTGCTTGGCCACGACTCTGTATTTTTGCTAAATTAGTAACCAAAGTAGCAAAACAAAGTTCTGCAAATGTAGTTTTACTTCAAACGAGGAGACACCGCCCCACGAGCGGTCTCGAACCCGAGTGCAGCGCGTCCGGCTCACCCAGCCCGCAGCTAGGCCTCGAGCGTTCCGATGGATCTCCCCTGATACGGATTCCCGCTCGGGCGATGCTCTCGCCCGAGCGCTATTCGCAGTAGTTGGCTTCACTTTTGACAGGGTAAATGGAGGAGAAGATGAAGAAAGCTTTGCTCGCCGCGGCGCTCATGTCCGCCGGTGTCATCGCTCACGCTCAAAGCAGCGTGACGTTGTATGGCCGCTTGGACGGAGGTATCGAGTACATGACGGGCATCCCCAATGCCACGGGCGGCGGTTCGAGCTCGCGTTTCCGCGCTGAGGGCGGCGACTGGGGCACGAGCCTGTGGGGCATGAAGGGTGTTGAAGACATCGGCGGCGGCAACCAAGTCGTGTTCAAGTTGGAAAACGGCTTTGGCCTGATGAACGGTGCAGCCCAGGGCAACCTCTTCAATCGGTGGGCGACGGTCGGTCTCTCCAACGCGAACTACGGTACGTTCACGATGGGCCGCATGCTCTACATCTCGAACGGCGTGTGGGACTTCGATCCGTTCGGTCAATCGAGCTGGTCGTCGGCATCGCTCGTACGTGGCCGCAACTGGCCGCAATCGAGCAACAACTTCGCGTACCAATCGCCGAAGTGGGGCGGCTTCGACTTCTACGGTCAGTACTCGCTGTCGAACCAAACGAAGTGGAACGGCAACAGCACGGCACCGGGCGCGCAAGGGCGTGAAGACGGTCTGCAACTGACGTACACGAACGCGCTGTTCCAAGTGCGCGGCATTTACGACGAAATCCGCAATCCGGCAACGGGCCAGCTGAACAACAACGGCGTCGGTGGCGATGGCGCGTTCTCGTTCTCGCGCGAATACACGGCTGCCGCGAACGTGTTCCTCGGTCAGTTCAAGCTTTCGGGCGCCTACCAAGCGATCCGTACGTCGGGCGCGAGCGGCGTGGCCCTGGGCACGCCGACGTCGCTCGATCACGAATGGGGTGGTGTGACGTGGCAAGCCACGCCGGCTCTCGCCGCGATCGCCGCCGTGTATCACGTGAACGGCAACAACGGTGCAGGCAACGCGACGATGTACACGGTCGGTGGCACGTACAACTTGTCCAAGCGCACGCTGCTCGACATCCAGATCGCAAGCGTTCGCAACAGCAAGAATGCGAACTTCAGCCTGGAAGCGAATGGCATTGGCAACGCGGACAACCCGCTGGGTGGTCACAGCCAATCGGGCGTCTACGCCGGCATTCAGCACTCGTTCTAATCGAACGGGTAGCCTAAAAGAACAGATTTAACTGCGTTTTATAGTTTCAAGTTTCACGCTGCTGCGAGAGGCGCGTATCGGTGCGATGTCCCGTCAGGGCGTCGCACCTTTTTTTTGTGTCTACGTTTTTGTATGTGTAGCAGCGAGACCTAGCGCGATCGGTACGCCTACGCGCATAGGCTCGCTAGCCGAGACGACCGCCTTTGCGTGAAGATGGCGGGCGCCCCGGTGCAATGCGTTGCGTTCGAACGCGGCGCCTTAAACCGCCGCCTCGTTCTCCTCGCCCGTGCGAATCCGAATCACGCGCTCCACTTCGGTCACGAAGATCTTGCCGTCGCCGATCTTACCGGTGCGCGCCGCGCCGATGATGGCGTCGATCACTTGATCGCATTGCGCCGCCGCCACCACCACCTCGATCTTCACCTTCGGCAGAAAATCGACGACGTACTCGGCGCCGCGATACAGCTCGGTATGCCCCTTCTGACGACCGAAGCCCTTGACCTCGGTCACGGTCAGCCCTGTCAGGCCCACTTCGGCCAACGCTTCGCGGACTTCGTCGAGCTTGAACGGTTTGATGATAGCGGTGATTCGTTTCATGATATGCCTCGTGGGAATCCGACGAACTGATGAATCAAGGGAATGGATCGATTCTACGCCCCGGCGCCGAGCACACCGGGGCGCGGGTTCATTGAATGGGTTCGGTATAGCGCGAGGTGATCGGATAGCGCCAGTCGCGGCCGAATGCACGATGCGTGACGCGTATGCCGATCGGCGCCTGACGCCGCTTGTATTCGTTGAGCTTGATGAGCCGCGTGACGCGCGCAACGTCCTCTCGCGCATAGCCGGCAGCGACGATCTCGGTCAGCGATTTATCCTCTTCCATGTACATGCGCATGATCGCATCGAGCACTTCGTACGGTGGGAGGCTGTCCTGATCGGTTTGGTTCTCGCGCAACTCGGCCGACGGCGCGCGCGTGATGATGCGCTCGGGAATCACGTTGCGCCGCGCGAACGATGCTGCGCCGTTGCGGTAATGGCACAGCCGATAGACCAGCGTTTTGGCGATGTCCTTGATGACGGCGAAGCCCCCCGCCATGTCGCCGTACAACGTGCAATACCCCACGGCCATTTCGCTCTTGTTGCCTGTCGTGAGCACGAGCGAGCCGAACTTGTTCGACAGGGCCATCAAGAGCGTGCCGCGAATCCGCGCTTGGATGTTCTCCTCGGTGGCATCCTCGGGCAAGCCGTCGAACTCGTTCGAGAGCGCTCCCCGGAACGCTTCCATCATCGGCGCGATTGCGATTTCGTCGTAGCGCACGCCGACGCGCCGCGCCATCTCGGCCGCATCGGACGTGGAGATATCGGCCGTATAGCGCGACGGCATCATCACCGCGCGCACCCGCTCGGCGCCGAGCGCATCGCAGGCGATCGCCAGCACGAGCGCCGAATCGACGCCGCCCGACAAGCCGATGATCGCGCCGGGAAATCCGTTCTTGCCGATATAGTCGCGCACGCCGAGTACGAGCGCGGCATACACCTGAGCTTCGAGCGAATCCGCCGGGGCGATTTCGCCCGCGAGGGGCCGGCCGTCGTCGAACTCGACCAGCGCATGGCCCTCGACGAACTGCGGCATGCGCGCCACCATCCGGCCTTGCGCGTCGAGCACGAACGAGCCGCCGTCGAAAATGAGTTCGTCCTGTCCGCCGACGAGGTTCACGTAAACAACCGGCATGCCCGTTTCGGCCACGCGCGAGCGGACAATATCCACGCGCGTCGCTTCCTTGTTCATGTGGAACGGGGACGCGTTCGGAATCAGCAACACTTGCGCCCCTGCGGCTTTCGCGAGTTGCGCGGCCGACGAATGCCAGGCATCTTCGCAGATGATGAGGCCGTAGTTCACGCCGTCGAGCGCAAAGACGAACGGCGTCGTGGCCGAGGCGAAGTAGCGCTTTTCGTCGAATACCTCGGTGTTCGGCAGGTCCTGCTTGAGGTAGGTGCCGACGATCTTGCCGTCGGCGATCACCGAAGCCGCGTTGTAGGTGTCGACGGGCGAAGCGCCACGCTCGATCGGCTGGTTTGCATTACCATCGTCATGCGCCGGATCATGGGTGCGGTGAGGATGGCCGACGATCACGTGCAGCCCGCCAAGCGGTTGCAACTGCCGCGCGAGATCGGCGAGCGCCGCGGCGCTCGCGGCGTAAAAGGCAGGACGCAGCAGCAAGTCTTCGGGCGGCTAGCCCGAAAGCGACAGCTCGGGCGTGATCACGAGCTTGGCACCGTCGCGGTGCGCGGCACGCGCCGCCTCGACGATCTTCACGATGTTGCCGGCGAAATCGCCGACGGTAACGTTGATTTGAGCTAATGCGATACGGGTCTTCATGAGCGGTGAGCGGCAAGCGGCCGGACGGCGGGACGACTCGGCAAAACGAACGAAGGGGGCGCGCGCATGCACACGCATTGCGCCGTCCGAAGAACACGGTTAGACAGTTGAAACAGGAACGCATCGATTATCGCATGGGGCTCCTCGCCTCGCCGCTCGAAGTCGACGCGCGCGAATGGAACGCGCTCGTCGCGCGCCAAGCTCAGCCGACGCCGTTCTTGCGCCACGAATTCCTGAGCGCGCTGACGAGCACGCAGTGCGCGACCGAAGAGACCGGCTGGAGCCCGCGTTTCGTCACGCTCGTCGACGAGCGCACCGGCGCGCTGGCCGCCATGGCGCCGCTGTACGTGAAAAACCACTCGTACGGCGAGTACGTATTCGATTGGGCATGGGCCGACGCCTATCAGCGCAACGGCCTGGCGTACTATCCCAAGCTCGTATGCGCGGTGCCGTTCACGCCCGTGCAGGGCACCCGGCTGATCGCGGTCGACGATGCCGCGCGGCGCCAACTCGCCGCCACGCTCGTCGCGCTGGCGGAGCAATCGGACGTCTCGTCGCTGCACGTCCTGTTTCCGACCGAAGCGGAGGCCGATGCGCTCGCCGGCCTTGGGATGATGCGCCGCGAAGGCATCCAGTTTCACTGGCTCAACGACGGCTATCGCGATTTCGACGATTTCCTCTCGACGCTGGAGCAGAAAAAGCGCAAGAACATTCGCGCGGAGCGGCGCAAGGTGCGCGAGGCCGGCGTCACGCTGCGCCGCGTACGCGGAGAGGATGCGACCGATGCCGATTGGCGTTTCTTCAACCGTTGCTATCGGCAGACGTACCGCGAGCACTTTTCGTCGCCGTATCTGAATCTCGACTTTTTCCGCACGATCGGGCAAACGATGCCCGAGAACCTCTTGCTCGTCATCGCCGAGCACAAAGGGCGCCCGATCGCCAGCTCGCTGCTCGTCTACCAGCGCGACGCGAAAACAGGCGGTGTGCTCTACGGCCGCTACTGGGGCGCGATCGAACACGTGCCGTGCCTGCATTTCGAAACGGCCTACTATCAGCCGCTCGAGTTCTGTATCGAAGAGAAACTCGCGGTGTTCGAAGGGGGCGCGCAAGGCGAACACAAGATGGCGCGGGGCTTCATGCCCACGGTCACGCACTCGGCCCATTGGCTCGCGCATCCCGCGTTCGCCGATGCCGTAGCGCGTTTTCTCGATAACGAAGCGAACATGATTCACGCGCACGTGGACGAGTTGCGCGAGCACGATCCGTTCAAGAAACGCGCGTAGTGCGGCCCTTAAACGTCAACGGAACGATGCGACGATGGCTTGGTTTCTGTACTTGATCGAATGCGAGGACGGCAGCGTCTACACGGGCATTGCCACCGATGTCCAGGCGCGCTACGCGAAGCATGCGACGGGCAAGGGCGCCCGCTATACGCGTGCGCGCAAGCCCGTCGCGCTGCTGGCTTCATTCGAACTGGCCGATCGATCGAGCGCATTGCGCGCCGAATATCGGGTGAAGCAACTGGCGCCGGCCGACAAGCGTGCGCTTGCCGCGGGCACGCGCACGCTGGAATCGGTCCTGCCCGAACTTACTTCTTGAAGTTCGCGACGCCTTCGGTGATTTCCTTGTGCGCGGCATCGATGCCGGCCCAGCCTTCGACCTTGACCCATTTACCCTTCTCGAGCGCCTTGTATTGCTCGAAGAAGTGCTTGATCTGATCTTTGAGGTAGCCGGGCACATCGTCGATCGACTTCATGTGCGCCGTCATCGGGCACAGCTTGTCGTGCGGCACGGCCACGAGCTTCGCGTCGACGCCCGATTCGTCCGTCATTTGCAGCATGCCGAGGGCGCGCGAGCGCACGACGCAGCCCGGGATCAGCGGGAACGGCGTGATGACGAGCACGTCGACAGGATCGCCGTCGCCCGACAGCGTTTGCGGGATATAGCCGTAGTTGACGGGGTAGCGCATGCCCGTGCCGATGAAACGATCGACGACGAGCAGGCCCAGTTCCTTATCCGCCTCGTACTTGACCGGATCGCTTTGCGCCGGGATTTCGATGACGACGTTGAAGTCTTGCGGAAGATCCTTACCCGCGGGGACGTGATTGAAGCTCATGGCGTTCTCTTCAGGAAATGGAAACGGGAAAACGTGAGGCTCGCGCCGGATGCGGCAGCTAGCGCCTGCTCGATCGAGACGCGCGCAGGGCCACTCGGGCGCACCGCTGGCGGCGGCAGGCATTGCGCGCCATTATAGCCGAGCGGCGTGCGCCACCTCCCGCACGGAACACGCCATAATGGCGCCCAGTGACGTTTCGACAGACGGGTCCGACTCGAACGAGGAGCCTGGGATGGAAGAAGCGAAGCATTTCATCGGCGGCGGCTGGGCCCACCCGGCCGGGCAGGAATCGATCGACGTGATCGATCCGTCGGACGGCCAACCGTTCGCGCGCATCGCGCGCGGCAATGCCGCCGATATCGGCGCCGCCGTCGCGGCCGCCCGCGCGGCGTACGACGGCGCTTGGGGACGGATGAGCGCCGCCGAGCGCGGCCGGGTCATGTACGGCCTCTCGATGCGAGTCGCCGCGTGCGCCGACGAACTCGCCCGCCTGGAAGCGCGCGATACGGGCAAGCCGCTGCGCGAAGCACGCGCCGATGCCGCGGCGCTCGCGCGCTACTTCGAGTTCTACGCGGGCGCATGCGACAAATTGCATGGCGCGACGCTCCCCTACCAATCCGGCTATACGGTGCTGACGGTGCGCGAGCCGCACGGCGTCACGGGTCATATCGTGCCGTGGAACTACCCGATGCAGATTGTCGGACGCAGCGTCGGTGCGGCGCTCGCGGCCGGCAATGCGTGCGTCGTCAAGCCGTCCGAGGATGCCTGTCTCTCACTGCTGCGCGTGGCCGAGCTGTCGCTCGATGCCGGCCTGCCCGCGGGCGCGCTCAACATCGTCACGGGGTATGGCACTGAAGCCGGCGCCGCGCTGGCGGCCCACCCGGGCGTCGACCACCTTTCGTTCACCGGTTCGCCGGGCGTGGGCACGCTCGTTTCTCAACTGGCTGCCGAACACCACGCCCCCGTCACGCTCGAACTGGGCGGGAAATCGCCGCAAATCGTCTTTGCGGATGCCGATCTCGATTGCGCCCTGCCCACGCTCATGGCCGCCATCGTGCAGAACGCCGGCCAGACCTGCTCGGCGGGTAGCCGTGTGCTGATCGAGCGAGCCGCCTATGCACCGCTGGTCGAACGGCTAGCCGCCGCGTTTCGCGCGCTGCGGGTCGGCCCCAGTGCCCGCGATCTCGACTGCGGCCCGCTCATCAATGCGAAGCAGCATCGACGCGTGGCGCAGTTCGTCGCCGATGCTAAGCGCGAAGGCGTCCGTCTGGCCGCGCAAGGCGAGGTCGTGGCCGAAGCCCCCTCGGGCGGCTTCTACCAGGCTCCGACGCTATTCACGGACGTACCGTGCAACCACCGCATCGCCCAAGAGGAGATCTTCGGGCCTGTGCTGGCCGCCCTGCCCTTCGACGACGAAGAACAAGCCTTGGCGATCGCCAATGGCACCCGCTACGGGCTCGTCGCCGGCCTCTGGACGCGCGATGGCGCGCGCCAATTGCGCGTGGCCCGGCGGCTGCGGGCGGGGCAGGTGTTCATCAACAATTACGGGGCGGGCGGCGGCGTCGAGCTGCCGTTCGGCGGAACGGGCCGATCGGGCCACGGGCGCGAGAAGGGATTCGAGGCGCTGTACGGCTTCACCGCATTGAAGACGATTGCGATTCGGCACGGCTAGGCGGTACGGTCACGCGGCCGGGCTCGCCGACGTCGTATCGAATATACAAATCGAAGCAATAAAACGTCAGCAAGAGCGAAAGACGCGCATAAATCGGCGCCGATCGGAACCGAATGAGGTCCGACCGAACCAGAACTAGAACCCACAGGCCGACGAGGCCAGGAGGCAGACAGCATGCGATTGCAAGGTAAAACAGCCGTGGTAACCGGTGCCGGCTCGGGCTTCGGCGAGGGCATTGCCAAAACCTTCGCTCGCGAAGGGGCGAACGTCGTCGTCAACGATTTGAACGGCGCGGCCGCCGAGCGTGTCGCGAGCGAGATCGCACTCGCGGGCGGACGTGCGATCGCGGTGACCGGCGACGTCACCCGCATCGACGATTGGCATGCGCTGCGCCAAGCGGCGCTCGACGATTTCGGCAGTGTGCAGGTCGTCGTCAACAACGCCGGCACGACCCATCGCAACAAGCCCGTGATGGAGGTGACCGAGGCCGAATTCGATCGCGTCTACGCGGTCAACGTCAAGAGCATCTACTGGAGCGTGCAAGCCTTCGTGCCGTACTTCCGCGAGCAAGGAGGCGGCATATTCGTGAATATCGCCTCGACGGCCGGCGTGCGCCCGCGGCCCGGCCTCGTTTGGTACAACGGCAGCAAGGGCGCCGTCATCGTCGCTAGCCGCGCCCTCGCCGCCGAACTCGGCCCCGACCGGATCCGCGTGAACTGCGTGAATCCGGTGATCGGCGAAACGGCGCTACTCTCCGAATTCATGGGCTGCGAAGACACCCCGGAAAACCGCAAGAAGTTTCTGGCCGGTATTCCGCTTGGCCGCTTTTCGACGCCGCAAGACGTGGCGAACGCCGCGCTCTATCTCGCCTCCGACGACGCGGCGTTCATCACCGGCGTCAGCCTGGAAGTGGACGGCGGGCGGTGCGTCTGAGTCCACGAACCGGCGTTTGGCGGTGCGATCGCCTGCTGCCGCTGTCCCTACTGCCCCACATCAGCAACGAAGACCGCCGTTAAGAAAGACCACAACGAAGAGGAGACAACGAACATGGCAAGTCCCAACCCCGTCGATCCGCTTGCGATGCCCGGCGCCGGCGCGCCGCCGTCGAGCTTCGAGGCCGCCACTTACCGCAAGGTATCGTGGCGGTTGTTGCCGCTCTTGCTCATCTGCTACCTCGTCGCGTATCTCGATCGCGTCAACGTCGGTTTCGCCAAGCTGCAGATGGCGCAAGCGTTGCACTTGAGCGATGCGGTGTACGGTCTAGGCGCGGGGATCTTCTTTCTCGGTTACTTCCTCTTCGAGATTCCGAGCAACTTGATCCTCCATCGCGTCGGCGCGCGGCTTTGGGTGGCGCGAATCATGGTGTCGTGGGGCGTGATCTCGGCGCTTACCATGTTCGTCACGACGCCCGCGATGTTCTATGCGATGCGCTTTTTGCTCGGGCTGGCCGAGGCCGGCTTCTTCCCCGGCATCATCCTCTATCTGACCTACTGGTACCCGGCGCACCGGCGCGGGCGCATGACGACTTGGTTCATGACGGCGGTGGCGTTGTCGGGCGTCGTCGGCGGCCCCGTCTCCGGCTACATCCTCAAAACCTTCGACGGCACGAACGGCTGGCAAGGGTGGCAATGGCTGTTCTTGCTCGAAGGGCTGCCTTCGGTGCTGGCCGGCGTGCTCGTCTTCTTTCTGCTCGACGACCGCATCGCGAACGCAAGCTGGCTCAGCACCGAGGAAAAACACCTGCTCGAACGCAATATCGACGCGGAGGAGGCGGGCAAAGAGGATTTGCCGCTCGGCACCGTGCTGGCCAGCGGCCGCGTCTGGCTCATGAGCTTCATCTATTTGTCGTTCGTCATGGGCTTGTACGGCGTGAGCTTCTGGTTGCCGACGATCATCAAGGCGACAGGCGTGAAGGATGCGTTTCAGATCGGCTTGCTGTCGGCGATTCCGTTTGCCGCGGCCGTGGTCGCCATGATCGTCGTCGCACGCAGCGCCGATAAGCGCCGCGAACGACGGTGGCACGTGGCCGTGCCGGGCCTGGTCGGCGCACTCGGGCTTGTGCTGTCGGTTACCTGGGCGCACGACACGACCCTCGCGATGCTCGCGCTGACAATCGCCACGGCGGGCATCATTACCTCGCTGCCGCTGTTCTGGAGCCTGCCCACGGCCTTCCTCGCAGGCGCGGGTGCCGCGGCCGGCATCGCCATGGTCAATTCCATCGGCAATCTGGCTGGCTTTCTGAGCCCCTACGCCGTGGGCTGGCTTAAGCAGGTCACGGGTGCGAACGATTCGGGCATGTACATGCTGGCGGCCTTCATGGTGCTCGGCGCCCTGCTCGCGCTCAGCGTGCCGGCGCGGCTCGTCGATAAGTAGCTTCTTGGGGGCGCACTCCTCTTCGCTTCGCCGCCGTCCCGGATATTTCGCTCGATTGGGACGGCCGGCGCGGTAGACGCATTAGTCTCGTCAATGTAGACGCCTCAGTCTATGTAGACCCGCGATGTCGTCTTAGAGGATGAGTCAGCCATGCCCAGGATCAGCCGAGGGAGTTCAGCGAGCCCGCCGCCCCAGGAGAGCGTCCGCAACCCAACGTCCCCCAGCAGCCCCAATGCCGCCGGGGGCAGCGCCGCCGGCAGGCGGGAACGTCACGGCCTGCTTGGCTTTCTCGCGCGCCCGTTCCGAGGATCCGGATCGTCGACGCGCGCGGCGGCCGACTCGAGTGCGAGCCCGGCGCAACAAGCGGAGCAAGCGCCCACGACGCGCGCGGCGCCTCGGACGGCCGCCGCACTCCTGCAACGCTCGCCGGCTCTGGCGCGCGGCCGCGGCGAAGAAGTGATGGCGCGCATCGAGCCGGCAGCGGCTGAGACACCCGGCCCGATCCCACAGGGCTCGCCGTCGAGGGCGCCCGCGCGGGGTACGCTCACGCCGCCGGCTGCGCCTCGGCAGACGCCTGAAACGCAGGCCCGCCTCGTCGTGCAGCAGCTTCGCCAGGCGGGCGTCGATCTGGACCGCACGCGTCGGACGATTTCCGGTGGGATGCAGGGGCACCCAGTGCGCATCGACGAGCGCACGACGCGCGTATTGGAACAGCATTTCCCAAGGATGAGCGAAGTGGGGTTCTTCGCAAACGAACCGCTCGCTGCCGCGCTTGTGCACAGCCTTGGGCTGGCTGCGTCGGAAGCGAATCGAGCGCAGCCGGCCCCCGCTGGACTGCGGCCCGCGCCGACGAACAGCCCCGTCCGAAACAGCCGAACACCGCCGCGCCCGGAAGGCACGGCGGCTCCCGCTGCGTCGCCGAGCCACCGCGGGCGCGGTGCAAACGACTCGCTGATGGGGCGGCTAGCGGGCTCGGGAATCGAAATGGGCCGAATCGCGGCGGCGATCGACGATACCCTGCTCCGGGGCCGCGCGCTGCCCGACGAGATACAGGGTGCCCTGCGGCGGGCCGGTATCGAGACCCATGTCGGCACCGGCCGAGTCCCCGTCACTCATCCCTTGCTGCAACTCAGACGGGAGATCCATCTCGCGACACCGGAAGAACGCGATCCGTCGCCTCCGCGCGCGCAACGCATGCCGAGAGCCGCGCGGCGACCTCGGCTGGGCCCCCTGCCGATCGGAACGAGCCGCCCAAGCGGGCCCGACGCGAACGCCGCGCGCGGCGGGCTCATCATCCCCCAGCGGGCAGACAGGGAAAGCAACGCGCAATTCGCTTGGCGATTGCATAACCTGAACCCTGGGGCGTCGGTACAGCAAGTTGCAGCCGAGACGGTCGGCCCAAGCGGCCACCTGAATCTACGGGCGACGATCGATCAGCTCAATGCGATGATCAAAACCCGCGACCAGATTCGCGCGGCGTTTAGCAGCTTGCGCTCGATTTCGAAGGCCGATGCGGAGCGGTTGGGGTTCAAGGATGCGGCAACCCATGGCGAGAGCGAAGCGACGGACTGCACGTTCGGAGAACCGCTCAGCACCAGCAATCCCAGCCAGCGGGTAATCGGTTTGGTCAACCAGCCGTCGGATCCGAAGCACGCCTATAACCCGGAGCACAACAAAGAACCCGTTTTCATGGATCTGAACGAGTTGGCCACCTATCTCGCGGGTCAAACTCAGCCGAGGCACCCGATCACCAACGCGCCGCTCACCGCGAAGAATATTCGGAACTACGCCTTTAGGATCGAGTAACGCCTGAAGCCCGTTCGTCTCCTCTTCGCCGTCGTCCCAAGGATTTCGCTCGATATCGACGACCTGCCGCGAATCGACGGTTAGTCTGCACGCTACCCGCGATGTCGCTTCAGAGGACCATGCGCCATGCCCAGAATCGGTAGAGGAAACGCACCCCATTCCCCTTCGCACGAGCAAACCGGCAATGCAACGCCGCCGCGCAGCCCCGATCCCGGCGGCAGCGGCGCCGCCGGCCGGCGGGAACGTCACGGTCTGCTCGGCATGTTCACGCGCCCGTTTCGAGGATCGAGATCGTCGACGCGTGCGTCGGGCGATCCGAGCGCGAGCCCGTCGCACGAGCGCGAGCAAGCGAGCGCGTCACGCGCGGCCCCGCGCACGGGGGCCGCATTGCTGCAAAGATCGTCGGCCTTGTCACGCAGCCATGCCGAAGAAGTCATGGCGCGACTCGAGCACGGTTCGGCTCAAACGCCGGGCCGAGCGACCGAGAGTTCGCCGTCATCGCCGGCCCGAGGCACGCTCGCGCCGCAGCCGGCGCGCCAATCCCCGCACGAAGCACAGGCCGCCCGCATCGTAGATGAACTTCGCAACGCGGGAATCGATCTGAGCGGCATGCACCGCGATTTGTCGACGTTGATGCATCGGCGTCAAATCGCCATGACGCGGCGCGCGTATATGATTTTGGTGCAGCACTTCCCGACCCTGCGGTCGCACGCGGAGATCAGCCCGACCGATCCGCTAGCCGTGGCGCTTGAACGTGCGCTCGAGCACGCCACAGTGGCGGGACAGATCCGCTCGGCGTTTAACGACTTGCGCACGATTTCCAAAGACGATGCCAAGCGCATGGGGTTCAAGGATGCAGCAACCCACAGCCCGGATGAGGCGACGCACTGCATGTTCGGAGGACCGCTCTCGACGAGCGATCCTGACCAGCGTGTGATCGCCCTGGTTCCGGTGCCCTCGAATCCGGCGAACGCCGCCTTTAGTGCCGACGTCAATAAAAAGCCCGAATTCATGGATCTGGCAAATCTGGCGCGATACCTCGAGACGAGATCGCTGCATCCGGTGACGCGGCAGCCCCTCGACGTGAGCAACATCCGCGACTACGCCTTCAGGATCGCGTGACGCCGAAGCACGTTCGACGGGAATGCGCGCCAAACGTGCCCTCGGTCGACTAAACGATCTTCATCGCCAGCGCACTCGCTCGATAGTGCTCGGCCGCGCGCTCGGCGTCGCCGAGCTGCTCGAATAGCCGGGCGAGCGAGCGGTGCGTACGGACGACGAGCGCGTCGTTGTCGTCGGCCAGCCGCAAGGCCGATTCGAGGAACGACTGCGCTTTGCCCCATAGCTGCTGGTGCAGACACAGGCGGCCCAGTGCGAACAGCAAGTCGGGATCCTCGGGGCGCTCCTTGCGCCAGGCTTCCGCCTTTTGAATGAGCGGCAGCGCATCGGCTTGCGCCGTGTCCGGGTAGCGGCGCAACAGCCGCGCGTCCCAATTGTGCGCCAGTGCGTCCTCGACGATCTTGCGCGCCTCCTGATGGCGGTTCAACGCGATCAGGAGTTCGGCCGCCAAGTCGGCCAGGCGCGGCGATTGGCGTTCGGCCGACGCCAGCGAATGCCATAAGGCGAGCAGCGCGTCGGGATCGTGACGACGATCGCGCAGCAAGTTCTCCGCGGCTTGCTGGCGCAAACGCACGGCGACGGCCGGATGCAGCGCCTCGCGCTTTTCCAGCGTTTTCACGAGCTTGAGCACCTCGGCCCAATTCTTCAGTTGCTGCTGGGCGCGCAACGCGATCTGCTGCGCATGGATGCGGCGCGTGCCTTGCGCTTGCATTTCCGTCAGCGCGGAAAGCGCGCCGTCGGGATCGCGGCCGTCGGCACGCATGTCGGCACTGGCCATCAGGCGTGCGTCCTGCCAATCGGGCGCGTCGATCGCGCCGAGCCATTCGTCCCGACGCACGTACTCGCGCATCCGATGCGCCGCCACGGCCGCCACGATGCCCGCCGCGCCCTTGTTCGATTCGAGCGACAACGCTTCGCGCGCCGCTTTTTCGGCCCGCGAGAACCGCCCCGCGTAGAGATTGCCGATCGCCTCGCGCAAGGCCGCATGCGCCTTCGCCTCCTTCGCCCGCACGCGATAGGCAGCCACGCGCTGCGGCATCGTCCACACGTTGCGCCCGATGCGGATCAACGCGTAAAGCAAGATGAACGCGGCAACGATGCCCACCACGACGAGATTGAGCGAAACGTCGATGCGGTGCGGCGGATAGACGATCAACACCTGCCCCGCGTCGAAGTGGCCGACCGTGGCCAGCACGACCGCGAGCACGAACAACAATGCGAGCCACAAGAGTCCTCTGAGCGCCATCGTCAGCCTCGGCTCTTGGTGTTATGAACGGCCTGCAGGCTCGTGTTCAGGTTCGGCACCTCCACCGTGGCCGCCCCCTTCATCACGTCCTTGAGCTGCGAACGCACCGTCTGCGTACGCTTCGATGCGCCGTCGAAGTAACGCGCGAGCGCTGCATCGGCCGCGTTCAAATCCGCCGTGAGCGTCGCTTGATTGCGAGAGAGCAAGCCCAAGCGCGCCGACAAAAGCCGCAGCTTCACGTTGTCGCGAACGAACTCGCCCTGCTGCGGCGAGATGAGCATGGCGTCCGCATTGTCGAGCCGGCGCACCTGCACCAGATTTTTCAGCTCGGCGCCGGCCGCGTTCGCGAACACATGCCACCAATGCAACAGGCGCTTTTCGCCGGCGACGGCGGCACTTGGGGCACTCGCTGCGGAGGAGGCCGACGCGGGGGCCGACGCGGCGGCGGACGGCGCCGCTTGCGCGCTCGGCGCTTCCCCGAGCAGAGGCAGCGTGTCGACTTGCGCGATGGCGTCGTCGAGTTTGATGGCGAGGCCGGCCAGATCGGTCGACGGGGCCGCCTTGAGCTTGTCGATGTCCTGTGCGATCGCGCGCCGCGCGACGAGCGCCTGCGGGCTGCTGGATGCCGCGAGACGCGAATCGGCGCTCTGCAGGGCGAACAGTGCGAGCTGCGTATTGCCCGTGAGCTGCAGTTGCTCGCTCGCGCTCGAGAGCATCTGCTCGACTTCCGCGAACGTCCATTCGTCGCGATTGCCGGCGAGATCCTGGTACTGCTGCTGCAGCGCTTGCTGCGCCGTCTGCGCGTCGGACAGCTTGCCTTGCAGCTGCTGCAGTTCGACGTCGGTCTGGTGCGCGGCCGCCAGCGCTTGGTCGGTCTTCGTCCGCAACTCGGCCGTTTGCGCGCCGAGCGCCTGCTGCCGTGCGGCGAGCTGCGTATCGAGCCGATCGAGTTTGCGATTGAACGCGAAGGCGGCGATGCCCGTTGCCACGGCCAGCAAGATCACGACGATCCAGACGAGCCCGCCGCCGCGCCGCCGGGGCGCGTCGTACACGGGCGCCATCGGTGGAGGAAACGGCGGCGTCGCTGCCGGCTGGAATGAGGCGGGAGACGATTCTTGGTTCGTATCAGTCATGCGCGGAGGGGGCGAGGAAGTCGTCCGGGCCGTGGTGGCCCGGACCGGTTGTTCGAGTGAGGCGCGAGACGAAACGGATAAGACGCGCAAGGCCGCGAGGATGCGCGCATCGCCAGGGCCGGATGCCGTAATCGTATCAAAACCCGCCGCCCGCGCCGTCTCGGCGATCCGCGGATGCGGGACGACGAGCGGTACGTGCAAGAGGGCTTCGTATTCGGCGGGCGCGAGCGCGGCACGGGCAAGCGTAGCCAAGTTGCGCACCCCTTCGGAACTCGTCAGCAGCCAAGCATGCGGCGCACCGCTCAGCAAAGCGCGCACGCGCGCCCAGGCGCCGGCTCCCGGCGTCGGCACGATCCTTCGGTATGCGCAAACGGGCTCGACCTGCGCGCCCGCCTCGCGCAAGCGATCGGCCAGCCATTCGCGGCCGCCGTCCCCGCGCACGATCAACACGGGCCGGCCGCTCAAGGCGGCGAGGCCGAGGCGCGCCGATAGCGCGGCGAACAGCGCCTCGGAGTCGAATCGCGTGCCGTTGCCGTCACCATCGCCGTTGCCGTTGCCGGTTTCGGCCGTCGCGCCGGCCGGCGCGGCTGCCTCGGCATCGACGCGGTCATCGGCCCCGCCGGCAGGATCGCGCGCGGGCGCTGGCTCGCCCGGTTGCGCCCCGAGCGGCGCGATGACGGTATAGGCCGGCTCGGCGATGCCGTGCCGTGCCAGTTCGGCGACGCTGCCGGGCCCGACGACGCCGATCGGCACCTGCGCCGGCCAGACGAAGCCGGGAACCGCACCCAGCGCACGTTCGATCGCATTCGGCGAAACGAAGACGACCAGCGCGTAGCGCTCGAGCGAGGCGAATGCGGCACGCAGCGGCGCGTCGTCCACGACAGCCGCGATTTCGATCAGAGGAAAGTCGAACGCGTCGATGCCCTCGCCCGCTAGCGCGCTAGCGAGTGCGCTCGACTGCCCGGCCGGGCGCGTCAGGACCGCCGTGAAGCGCGCCGCTTCGGCGCGTTCGCCGGGAGGAAGGCCGCCGGGTTCGACGCTCGCCATCGGTGCGTGCCGGCGGCTCAAGCCGCCGGTTCGGCGCCGCGCGCCGCAGCCAGTTCGGCCACCACCGCGCGTGCGCCTTGGGCGACGAGCGAGCGCGCAACTTCGTCGCCGAGCGCCAACGCATCGGCCACGTTCGACACGATCGCCGTCGCTTGCGCGAACGCGGGACGGCTGCCGTCGGGCATCGACACGCGGCCGGCCAGGTGCATCTGCCCGCCTTGCCAAGTCGCATGCGCGGCGAGCGGTACGTCGCAGCTGCCGCCGAGCGCGCGCGAGACAGCCCGTTCGGCTTCCACGGCCAGGCGCGTGGGTTCGTGCTTGAGCGGCGCCAGCCAGGCTTCGAGTTCGGGCCGTTGTGCGTGAATCTCGATGCCGAGCGCACCTTGCCCGGCGGCCGGTAGGCTATCGTCCACGTCGAGCAACGCGCGGATGCGCGCGGCCAGCCCGAGGCGCTTCAATCCGGCCGCGGCCAGGATGATCGCCGCGTAATCGCCGCGGTCGAGCTTGGCCAGGCGCGTATCGAGATTGCCGCGCAGCGGCTGCACGATGAGCTGCGGGTACCGCGCGCGCAGAATTGCCTCGCGCCGCAGGCTCGAGGTGCCCACGACACTGCCGGCCGGCAGCGCGGCCAGCGATTCGTGATCGTTGGACACGAACGCGTCGCGCGGATCTTCGCGCTCCATCACAGCGGCAAGGGCAAACCCCTCGGGCAGCGACATCGGCACGTCCTTCAGGGAATGCACGGCCAAATCGGCCCTGCCGTCGGCCAGCGCGTTTTCGAGTTCCTTGACGAAAAGCCCTTTGCCGCCGACCTTCGACAGCGTCCGATCGAGGATTTGATCGCCGCGCGTCGTCATGCCCAGAATTCGGACGTCGCAAGATGGATATAATTTCCGCAGCGCATCGCGCACGAACTCGGCCTGCCACATCGCGAGACGACTCTCGCGGGAGGCAATGACGAGGTGACTAGGCGGTGCGGCTGAAAGCGTCTCGGAATTCATGAGTCAACACTTCGAAGGACGGGATCGAACATCGAGAAATGGTAGCACGCACGCCTTGCCCCATTTTTCGCGCTTGCCGGCGCTCGTGCGCACGAAACGTGCGCACCGGGCGGCGTCCAGGCGAGGCAGCCACGAGCGCGTCGCCGGCGGAAGTCGAAAAGCGCATGTCAGCAGGTTTGCAGTCGTGTAGTCAGTTTGTGGAGGTGTCGGCAGTCAGCCCCCATTTAACCCATGCTTGACAGAGGAACCCACCGTGACCTCTTACGGATCGGCGCGCAGCGCGCGCCGCAACGATGCATCGCCTCGCGCGTCCGCAAAAAAATCCGCCGCGCTCGCCAGCGCTCCCGCACCCGCCAAGGCGCGCGCCTCCGGCGCCCCCCCCGCCAAAACGGCCGGCCGCGGCCGCGAGGACAAAGACCAGCCGCTCTTTCAGGACATTCGCTACCTCGGCCGCCTGCTCGGCGACGTGGTGCGCGAGCAGGAAGGCGACGCGGTCTTCACCGTCGTCGAAACGATTCGACAAAACGCGGTCAAATTCCGGCGCGAGGACGATACGAGCGCGGCCCAGGCGCTCGACAAGCAACTGCGCGCGCTCACGCCCGAGCAGACCGTGAGCGTCGTGCGCGCGTTCAGCTTCTTCTCGCACCTGGCCAATATCGCCGAGGATCGCCATCACAATCGCCGCCGCCGCATTCACGCGCTGGCGGGCTCCGCGCCGCAGGCCGGCACGATCGCCTACGCGCTCGACCGCCTCGCGCTCGGGGGCAACCTCGATGCCGACGCGCTCAAGCGCTTTTTCGACGACGCACTGATCGTGCCCGTGCTCACGGCGCACCCCACCGAAGTGCAGCGCAAAAGTATTCTCGACGCGCAGCACGACATCGCGCGGCTGCTGGCCGAGCGCGATCAACCGTTGACCGAACGCGAGTTCGCCCATAACGAAGCGATGCTGCGCGCGCGCGTGACGACACTCTGGCAAACGCGGATGCTGCGCGATTCGCGCCTGACCGTCGCCGACGAAATCGAGAATGCGCTGTCGTACTACCGCGCCACGTTCCTGCACGAACTTCCGGCGCTGTACGACGACATCGAGACGGCGCTCGCCGAGCATGTCGGCGAAGACGTTCACGTGCCGCCGTTCTTTCAGATGGGCAGTTGGATCGGCGGCGACCGCGACGGCAATCCGAACGTCACGGCAGCCACGCTCGAGCATGCGATCGTCCGCCAAGCCACCGTCATCTTCGAACACTACCTCGATGAAGTGCATGCGCTCGGCGCCGAGCTCTCGGTGTCTAACCTGCTCGCCGGCTCCAGCGAGGCACTGAAGGCCCTGGCGTCGGCCTCGCCCGATCAGTCGCCGCATCGCGTCGACGAACCCTATCGCCGTGCCTTGATCGGCGTCTACGCGCGGCTTGCCGCCACCGCGCGCGCGCTGCTCGGCGAGGGAACGGCCCACACGCGCAGCGGCGTATACCGCGACGCCCAGCCCTATGCCGACGCGCAGGCGTTCGCGAACGATCTGAACGTGCTCGTCGATTCGTTGGCCGCGCATCACGGCGCCTCGCTCGCCACGCCGCGCCTCGCGCCGCTCGCGCGCGCGGCGCAAGTGTTCGGCTTTCATCTCGCCTCCATCGATTTGCGCCAAAGCTCGGACGTGCATGAAGCCGTCATCGCGGAGCTGCTTGCCCGCGCGGGCGTGCAAAGCGATTACGCGCAGCTCTCGGAGTCGGACAAGCTGCGCGTGCTGCTCGCCGAACTCGAGCAGCCCCGGCTCTTGCGCTCGCCCTACCTCGAGTATTCGGCGCTCGTGCAAAGCGAGTTGGCCGTGCTCGAGACGGCACGCGTCACCCGCGAACGGTTCGGGCCGCGCGCAGTGCGCAACTACATCATTTCGCACACGGAGACGGTCAGCGATCTCGTCGAAGTCCTGCTGCTGCAAAAGGAAACGGGCCTGCTGGAAGGCACGCTGCGCGGCGGCCGCAAAGCCAGCGCGAAGAATGCGCTGATGGTGATCCCGCTGTTCGAAACGATCGCCGACTTGCGCAATGCGCCTGAAATCATGCGCGAGTACTTCGCGCTGCCCGGCGTCGATGCGCTGCTCGCGCACCAAGGCGGCGAACAGGAAGTCATGCTCGGCTACTCCGACAGCAACAAGGACGGCGGCTTCCTCACGTCGAACTGGGAGCTGTATCGCGCGGAACTCGCCCTCGTTGCCCTCTTTCGCGAGCGCGGTATTACGCTGCGCCTGTTCCACGGTCGCGGCGGCACGGTCGGCCGCGGCGGCGGCCCGACTTACCAGGCGATCTTGTCGCAGCCGCCGGGCACCGTGAACGGTCAAATCCGCCTCACGGAACAGGGCGAAGTCATCGCCAGCAAGTTCAGCAACGCGGAGATCGGCCGGCGCAACCTCGAAACGGTCGTCGCGGCCACGCTCGAAGCGTCGCTCGTGCCGCAGGGCAGCGCGCCCGCCAATCTCGCCGCGTTCGAAGAGACGATGCAATCGCTCTCGAATGCCGCGATGGCCGCCTACCGCGCGCTCGTCTATGAAACGCCCGGATTCAAGGATTACTTTTTCTCGTCCACCCCCATTTCGGAAATCGCCGAGCTGAACATCGGCAGCCGTCCGGCCTCGCGCAAGCTGCAAGACCCCAAGCATCGGCGCATCGAAGACTTGCGGGCCATTCCCTGGGGCTTCTCGTGGGGACAATGCCGCCTGCTGCTGACGGGCTGGTACGGTTTCGGCAGCGCCGTGAGCGCGCATTTGGAAGGCGCCGCGAGCGAGGCCGAGCGCACCCGGCGGCTCGCGACGCTGCGCAAGATGTACAAGAGTTGGCCGCTGTTCTCCACGCTGCTCTCGAACATGGACATGGTGCTCTCGAAAACCGATCTGGCCGTCGCCTCGCGCTACGCGCAACTCGTCGAAGACAAAAAACTGCGCAAACACGTGTTCGAACGGATCGTCGCGGAATGGGAGCGCACGTCGCACGCGCTGTCCGAGATCACCGGGAAAGAAGAGCGTCTTGCCGACAACCCGCTGCTCGCGCGGTCGATCAAGAACCGCTTCCCCTATCTCGATCCGCTCAATCACTTGCAAGTCGAATTGCTCAAGCGGCACCGGACGGGCGATTCGAACGCGCGTGTGCGGCGCGGCATTCACTTGACGATCAACGGCATCGCCGCCGGTCTGCGCAATACCGGTTGATTCGGCAAGACGCCGTTCGATACGCACCGCCAGCGCGGTGAGCGTTTTTAAAGGCTGTTCGCGAAAGCGGCAGCCTTTTTTATTGCATTGCACATATTGGGGTCGATTACCCTTAAGTATTAATACCGTCGCGATCCGCTCAAGTTTTCGGCCGGGATGGTCGTTAAGAAAATCGGAATGCCCGATTTTGTCGCGTCCGCTCGCGCCCTTGCCCCGTTGGCGCGCGAATCGGCGGAAACGATATCAAGGGTATCGACGCCATCGCTTTCCGGCGTGCGTCGCAGCCGTTTCGCCACGCGCGAAGGCGGTAAAAAATGCACCTCGAATATGATTAACGCTTCAACGCTTCCTCGATCCCTGGCTAAAGTGGCGCACGCCTTTCGCGTGAGCCACGCGACCGCGCTCGGTTTGATTTTGGCCCTGTGGCTCGCGCTCGGCGCATTTTCCACATGGGATGCCAAAACGGAAATCGCGAACGAGCGTCTGCAAGCCGATGCCCTCGCCGATGCGCTCGCCTCGCATACGTCGCGCGTGCTGCGCGAAGCCAACCAAGTCGCCTCCGTCGTCGCCTGGCTCGTGCGCCAGGGCGGCGTCGACGTGCCGCTCGGCGAGTACGTCCATTCGGGTCTGCTCGATCCCGACGTTTTCGTTCAAGTTTCCGTGATCGACAAACACGGGGTGTTGCGCGCCTCGACCCTTGCGGATTTCAAGCCGATCGATCTTTCGGATCGAGAGCATTTCCGCGTCCATATCGACGACTCGAGCACGCGTCTGTTCGTGGGCTTGCCCGTCATCGGGCGGATCAGCGGCGAAACGTCGATCCAACTGTCCGAACGCGTGAACGACCCGCAGGGCCGTTTTCTAGGCGTCATCGTCATCTCGATGCCGCCTTCGTACCTAACCGAACTGTACGACACGCTGCGGCTCGGACATGAAGGCCTCGTCTCGGTCGTCGGTACCCGCGACTTCGAGATTCGTGCCCGCCGAAGCGGCGATCGCAGCAATCTCGATTGGCTGCGCATCCCGCAGAATTCGCCGCTGCGCCTTGCGCTCGACGCGTCGCCGAACGGCCACTTCGACGCGCTGAGCCCAATCGATCACGTGAGGCGCAGCATCAGCTATCGCACGCTGCCCGATTATCCTTTGGTGGTGATGGTCGGCTTCTCGAACGCGGAATTTCTTTCCGCGTTCCGTTTGCGCACGCTCGCGCTCGTGATCGCCGGCATTGTGCTGACGGTGCTGATTCTCGCGGCGGAGACGAACCAAGGGCGGCTGTTCCGCCGCCTGCAAGCCGCGTCCAGCCGCGAGCGCGAAGCGCATGAACGCAAGGCGATCGAAGCGCGGCGGGCCGATGCGCTGTTCAAAGCGATTCCCGATGCCGCGCTCGGCTTGTCCGCCAGCGGACACATCGACGGCTACAACCCGCGCGTGTTGGAGCTGCTGGGCTGGGGCGACGAGGAAATCGCCGCCGCCACGCCCCAACTGATCGCGCAGGCGTTCTTCCGCGACGACGGCGGCCCCGAACGCGACGGCAAGACCCGCCAGTTCGCGCGCATGCTCGACGGCGCGGTGGCCGAGCACTCGGCAAGCGCGGTGTTTCATCTCGACACGCCCTTTGCGAGCGTCTACGAAATGCGCGTGGAGCGACGCGGTGCGGATTCGCGCGGCCTCGTCGCCCTCATTCGCGACGTGACCCACGAGCACGCGAACGAACAAGCGCTCATGCAAAGCGAATCGCGCTACCGGCAATTGATCGAACTCTCGCCGTATGCGGTCTTCCTCATTCAGGAGTTCAAGATCGCCTTCGCCAATCCGAAAGCGCTCGAAATGCTCGGCGCCTATTCGTCCGCCCAGATTCGCGGGCTGTCGATCGCCGAGTTCGTGCAGGCGGAGCATCGCGAAGTCATCGAGGAACGCATCGGCCGCCTGCTGCGCCGATTCACCGCCGTGCCGGCGCGCGAAGAGAAATGGCTGCGGCTCGACGGCAGCGCGTTCATCGGCGAAATGACCGCCGTGCCGTACGAACTCGACGGCGTGCGCGGCGCGCTCGTCATGCTGCAAGACATCACGAGCCGCAAGGATGCCGAAACGCAGCGCGACCGGCTGTTCGACTTGTCGCTCGATCTGACCTGCTTGGCCGATCCGGCCGGCCGGTTCAAGCGCGTGAACCCCGCCTTCACGAAGGTGCTCGGCTGGTCCGCCGACGAACTGCTCTCGCGTCCGTTCATCGAATTCGTGCACCCCGAGGACCGCGCGCGCACGATGCACGAAATCGACAGCCGCCGGCCCGGCGAGCCGATCGATCAGTTCGAAAATCGCTATGTCTGCAAAGACGGCAGCACGCGCTGGCTTTCGTGGAAAGCGATTCAGCTCGAAGGGCTTGTCTACGCGACCGCGCGCGACGTCACCGAAAGCCGCCGCGCCACGCAGCAGCTCGAGCAGGCGCGCGCCGACGCCGAAGCGGCCTCGCGCGCGAAGAGCGCGTTCCTCGCGACGATGAGTCACGAAATCCGCACGCCGATGAACGGTGTCATCGGCATGATCGAAGTGCTTTCGCAATCGCCGCTGTCGACCGACCAGGGCGACATGGTCACGACGATCCGCGAATCGGCGAACGCCCTGCTCACGCTCATCGACGACATTCTGGACTTCTCGAAGATCGAGGCGGGCCGGCTCCATATCGAACGCGTGCCGCTGTCCATCAAGCATCTGGTCGACGGGCTGTGCCAATCGCTCACCCCCGTGGCCGAGCGGGCCGGGGTCAAACTGACCAAGTCGGTCTCGCCCGAACTGCCGAAGGTCGTGCTCTCGGACGACACGCGCCTTCGGCAAGTGCTCTACAACCTCGTCGGCAACGCCATCAAATTCTCGGGCGGGCGTCCCGACAAGCCCGGCGCCGTCAGCGTCGCCGTCGAGGCCACGCCGCATCCGCACGACGCGAGCCGCGTGCAGATCCGCTTCCATGTTGACGACAACGGCATCGGCATGTCGGCCGACACGCTGCCGAAGCTGTTCAAGCCGTTCACGCAAGCGGAGGCATCGACGACCCGGCGCTTCGGCGGCACGGGGCTGGGCCTCGCGATCTGCCGACGGTTGTGCGAATTGATGGGCGGGGACGTCTCGGCGCAAAGCGAAGTGGGCGTGGGTTCGACGTTCACGGTGAGCCTGCCCTTCGAGATCGGCGAGGCGGCCGCCGACGACCATCGCGCCCTCTCGAACGGCGGTGCCAGAGGCCTGGGCGCGTCCGGTTCGGGTAGCGCGGGCCTGGGCGCGAACCGCCCGGCACTGTCGATCGCTCAGGCGCGCGAACTGGGGCGCTTGATTCTCGTGGCGGAAGACGATGCGATCAATCAGAAGGTGATCCTGCGCCAACTCGCGCTGCTCGGGCACGTTGCCGAAATTGCCGGCGACGGGCGCGAGGCGCTCGCGCTCTGGCGCGCCAATCGTTACGCGCTATTGCTGACCGATCTGCACATGCCCGAGATGGACGGCTACGAACTCGTCGAAACGATACGCCGAGAGGAATCCGCGGGCACGCGCTTGCCGATCGTCGCGCTCACGGCCAATGCCGTGCAGGGCGAAGCGGCCAGAGCCAAGGCGGTCGGCATGGACGGCTATCTGACCAAGCCCCTGCAGCTCGCTCGCTTGCAAGCCGTGCTCGATTCGCATTTTCCCGTGCAGGCAAGCGCGGACGCCGAGCCCGCGCCCCCGGCGCCCGAGCCGGTACCGACGCGCGCGCAGGCGGTCGATATCGATGTGCTTAAAGGCATCGTCGGCGACGATCCCGAGACCGTGCGCGAACTGCTCTCCGACTATCAGCAGTCCGTCGGACGGCTAGCTGCGGAATTGCGGACGCATTGCGACGCGGGTCGGGGCCGGGAAGCCGGTGCGATCGCTCATAAACTCAAATCGTCGTCGCGCTCCGTGGGCGCGCTGGCACTCGGCGATCTGTGCGCCGAACTCGAAAACGCCGGAAAGGCCGGCGATCTGGCCCTGCTAGCCAATTGGGCCAAGCAGTTCGATGCGGCATTGGCGGCGGTCGAGCAAGCGCTCGATCAGCTACTGGCCGTGGAATCGAAATAACCAGGACAACTGAAATACCTTAGACCGGGGACCCATCATCATGGAACTCAACGATCTGACGCCCAAGCGCGCGGCCGTGCTCGTCGCGAGCCAATCGGTGGCCGATGCGGAACTCGTCGGCAAATTATTGCAGGACGAATTCCACAACGTGCGGCTATCGACGAAAGCCGAGTTTGCCGTCGAAGACTTCGAAGCGCACCGCCCTGCCGTACTCGTGCTGGCCTTCGATACGCTGGAGGCGGCGCAGAGCTACTACATCGGGCTGTATCGGCTCAGTACCGTCGTGCACGAAACGCGTCATCGCGTCGTCGTGCTGTGCAACAAGCACGACGTGTGGAACGTCTACGACCTGTGCAGCTTGGGTCACTTCGACGATTACGTGCTGTTCTGGCCGGCGACCAACGATGCACCGCGCATTCGCATGTCCGTGCATCAGGCGCTGCGGATCATGGCGGCCAAGGAACAGGCGGGCGACATCGCGCCGCGCGCCGCCCCGATGGGTGTGAGCGCGCCGCGGCCCGCGCGCGCCGCCCCCGTCGAAGCCGAGACCGATACCGTGGCGGGACGCCCGCCCGCGGCCGCAGCGCAGGCGGCACAGGCCGCCGCGCCTACGCAGAGCGCGGCGCCCAAGGCCGCATCGGCCCCACCGAAGCGGCTCGCCGTACTCATCGTCGAAGACGACGGCTTCCAGCAAAAGCTGATCGGCCGCTTGATGAACGGGCTCGATATCGACGTCCTGTTCGCCGACAGCGGCGCGCAAGCGCTCGAACAGATGTGGGAGCACAAGCCCGACCTCGTCTTGATGGACGTCGGGCTGCCCGATACGAGCGGCGTGGAAGCCACGCGCAAGATCAAGTCGATCGGCCAGTTCGGCCACGTGCCCGTCCTCATGGTGACGGGCCATAGCGAGCGCAACATCGTCGTCGACAGCCTGAAAGCCGGTGCCGCCGATTTTCTCGTCAAACCGTTCGACAAGAACACGCTGCACGAAAAGCTGCGCCAGTTCCTGCCGGCGTTGGCGGCGGCGTGAATCGCGAGCAACGCGTAGCAATCTGCAACGAACCGTGGTGCAGGACATGGAGCCAAGCAAACGCCCCCGCAAAATTCTCGTCGTCGACGACGAGCCGTTCGTCCTTAAAGTGCTGGTGCGGCAACTGGCGGCGCTCGGCTACGAAGACATCCTCCCGTACGAGCACGCACAAGAAGCGCTTGCGGTGCTCGAAGGCGACGATCATCAGGTCGACGTCGTGTTCACCGACCTGCAGATGCCCGGCATGGACGGCGTCGAATTCCTGCGCCAATTGGTGCAGCGCGGTTATGACGGTCAAGTCGTCCTCGTGAGCGGCGAAGACACGCGCATTTTGAAGAGCGCCGAAAAGCTCGCGTACTCGCGCGGTCTGCACGTGCTCGGGTCGCTCGCGAAACCGGCTACGCGCGAGCAATTGCAGCAGCGCTTGCACTGCGTCGAGCCGCCCGCCCGTGCCGATGAGGCGCCGGACGCCTACCTGCCGGACGAGCTGCGCGCGGCGATCGCCGCGGGGCAAATCGTGACCTGCTATCAACCGCAAGTCGCGTTCGCCACCGGAGAAGTGACGGGCGTCGAAGCGATGATCGGCTGGCAGCATCCGCGCGACGGGCTCGTGCCGGCCGACCGCTTGCTCGCGAGCGAGGCCTACTACGGCATCCTGAACGATCTGACGCGCACGCTCTTGCCGTCCGCCCTCGAACAAGCGGCCCACTGGCAAAGCCTGGGCGACGATTTTCGTATCGGCATCAATTTGTCGATGGATGACCTGGCAGCGCTCGACTTCCCGGATTTCATCGTCGATGCGGCCGCGCACGCGCACTTTCCGTTATCGCGGCTCGTGCTCGAAATCAACGAAACTCGAATGACCCGCGATCGGCTCGTTTCGCTCGACGTGCTGACGCGGCTGCGCTTGAAGCGCATCAGCCTGCTCATCGACGATTTCGGCGCCGCGCAATCGTCGCTGGTGCACCTGCGCGATGTGCCGTTCGACGAATTGAAGCTCGACGGCGGCTTCGTGCATGGCGCGAGCCGGGACTCGTCGCTCAACGCGATCGTCAAGGCGAGCCTGCTGCTCGCTCGTCAATTGAACATGCGCACCGTCGCGCATGGCATCGACGACGTCGAAGACTGGAACGTCCTGCGCGATTTGTCGTGCGACGTCGCGCAAGGCAGCTTCGTCGGCCCGCCGATGCCCGCCGAGGCCCTGCCGCAATGGGCGCAAGCGTGGGCCGCGAAATACGCGGCGCTCGCGCGTTGATGGTTAATTCACGTAGCTGCGCGGGAACGCAGGCGCGCGCACGCTTGCGTTCCCATCGTCGCGTGCGGCGATCTCAGCGCGCCTCGACCATCGCCACATCGAGCATGAACGAGCCGTCGGGCTGCACGCCGTAATATTCGCGCACCTCGTCGGGTGCGCTCGCCCACAGCGAGCGAATCGCCTGGGCTCGCTCGGCCGGCGTGCGCATGCGCGCGATCCACGACGCATAGTCGATCGGCAGGCGCCAGCGCTCGCGCGCGCTCGCCGCGAAACCCGCGGCGGCAAAGAGGGCAAGCCATTCGCCCACGCGGTAGTTGCGCACGTGCGAGCCGTCGCGCAGCAATTCGACCGCCTGCAAATGCGTGTCGAGCAACGGATGCTCGGCACCGACCACGTCGATGAACAGCACCCGTCCGCCCGGCTTAAGCACGCGGCGCACTTCCGCCAACGCCTGCGGCACGTCGTGCCAATGATGCGCGCTGAACCGGCTCACCACCCAGTCGAACGCCCCGTCGCCGAACGGCAAGCGCTCCGCCGCGCCTTGCTGTGTGCGGATGTTGGTCAAACCGCGCTCGCGCGCGGCCGACGCCACCGTCGCGAGCATCGGTTCGGCGAGATCGTAGGCCAGCACCGAGCGCGCATGCGGCGCACACGCGAAGCTCGCGTGGCCGGCGCCGCAGCCGAGATCGAGCACGTCGGCATGGGGCGTGGCGGCGATTTCGCCGGCCAGCGTTCCCAGATCGGCGCCGCTCGCATGGGTCTGACTCGTCAAATAAGCGGCGGCGGTCGTGCCGAATGCGTCGGCGACCTGATCGTCATGTTTCATCGATGCGCTCCTGGGCGGCGAATGGGAAAGCGAAGCCGGAAACCCGGCGGGTACGGTGTCAATCGAGCGGCGAGACTGCCTATCGACCACGCGTCCCGTTACAATAGGGCCAGCCAGGTACCGGTACAAGCCTAGCAACTATTCTGGTATCCGATGTACCCGGCTTCGATTGCACCGCGTTTGCCACCAGCCGATTCGCCGATTTACCCGTTCGATCGACCAACATGACTACCGCAGAGCCCTCTCGTTCGCGTACGCATCGCGCGGCGCCCGGATCGCCCGAAACGCCGGCCGCGCCCGGCGGCCCGGCTTCGCCGAACGCACCCGCTTCGCCGAGTGCGCCGCTGGAAGCCACGCCGGCACGCGCCCTGGGCGAATTCATCCGCGCCCACCGCGAACGCCTCACGCCGGCCGCCGTCGGTCTGCCGCCGGGCCCGCGGCGCCGTACGCCGGGGTTGCGCCGGGAGGAAGTCGCGCAAATGTGCGGCGTGAGCCCCACGTGGTACACCTGGATCGAGCAAGGGCGCCCGGTATCGGCTTCGGCCGACGCGCTCGCGCGCATTGCCGTCGCGCTGCGCTTATCGCGTGCCGAGCGCGGTTACCTGTTCGAACTCGCCGGCGAGCGCGATCCCGCCGAGCCCACCCCGGCTGCGAACGATGCACCGGCGGCGCTCATCGCGACGGTAGGACTCGTCGGCGCGCCCGCCTATGTCCTCGATCGGCAATGGAACGCGCTCGCTTGGAACGCCCACGCGGCCGAACTCTTCGTCGGTTGGCTCGACGGCCCGCCCGACCCCGCGCGCGAGCGCAACTTGTTGCGCTTCACGTTCACGGAGCCGGCCGCGCGCAAACTGATCGTCGATTGGGAGACGCGCGCGCGCCGGCTCGTCGCCGAATTCCGCGCGGATTCGATCCGTCATCTGAATGATGGCCCCACGCGGGCGCTGATCGACGCCCTCAGTGCGGATAGCGAGGCATTCGGCCAATTTTGGGCGTCGCAAGATGTCGGCGAGCGCGAAGGCGGCTCGCGCGCGTTCGATCATCCGCGGCACGGCCGCATCGTCTACGACCAAATCACGCTGCGCCCCGCCCATCGAGAGGATTTGCTGCTCGTCGTGCTGGTCCGAGCCTGAAAGCCGAGCGGCGTGTCTGCGCCGGCGCGCGCAGGCGGTAAGATAGCGCCCAACGTACACGACGGCCCCGACGCCGCCTTATGACCACATTACCCAACGAACCGACGCCGCCCGTGCTGGCGGCGCTGCTGGCCCGTGTCGCCGAACGGGACGCCGGCGCCCTGCGCACGCTTTACGAACTCACCAGCGCGAAACTGTTTGGCGTTGCGCTGCGTATATTGGTGAAGCGCGAATGGGCGGAGGAAGCGTTGCAGGAGTCGTTCGTCAACATTTGGCGCTACGCGGGCGACTACCGCGAGGCGCTGGCGGCACCGCTCACTTGGATGTCGGCGATCGTGCGCAACCGCGCGCTCGATTTCCTACGCCGGCAAAAGGCCGGCGCATCCGACGGCTCCGCCATGACGACCGAATGGACCGACACGCTCGACGAAGTCATCGCCGGCGACGAGCGCGATCCGGCCGAATCGGCGCTTTTGTCGGAACAAGCGAAGCGGCTTGCGATCTGCATGTCGCGCCTCGACGCGAGCCAGCGCCAGGCCGTCGCGCTCGCCTATCTGCGCGATCAAAGCCATAGCGAGATCGCCGAGCAACTGGCGGTGCCGCTCGGCACGATCAAGTCGTGGGTGCGGCGCGGCCTCGAAAAACTGAAGATTTGCATGGGGGCCCAGTGAGATGACAACCCCTACGTTCACGCCGTTCCATTCCTCCCGAGGGGCCGTCGGCCGCGCTTCGGGCGGCCGGGCGGGAGACTGACATGGACTTGCACCGTTATCCCGACCTCATCGACCGTCTCGCCGGAGAATATGCGCTGGGCGTGTTGCGCGGCGGCGCGCGCAAGCGCTTCGAGGCGCTCGCGAGCCGCGACCTTCGTGTGCGCGAAGCCATCGAAAGCTGGCAGGAGCGCATCGGCGCTATGACCGAACTCGCGCCGAGCGTCGCGGCGCCGGCCAGCGTCTGGCAAGGCGTCGAGCGCAGGCTCGGCCTGGCCGCCGCCGCGCGCGGGGCCACAACGCCCGCGCACACGGCTGCGAGGGCGGACGCCGTGCGCGCTGCGCTCGGCAAAGCCCGCACACGCTGGTTCGACTCCTTGGCATTTTGGCGCGGGTGGTCGATCGGCGCGACGGGCCTCGCGCTCGCTGCCGTCGTCGCGCTGGCGGTGACGCTGCGGCCGTTCGCCCCCGGGGGCGCGCCTTCGGCGCCGACTCAGCAAACGGCACAGACCACACTGCCGAGCCCGAGCGCGGCGAAAATCGAGCGCGTGGCCTACGTCGCGGCGCTCGTGCCGCCCGACCAGCCGAAGAGCCCGACGATGGCCTTCGTGATGTGGGACGACAAGAACGCGATGGTGAGCGTGCACCGCATGACAGGCGGCAACGCGCCGCCGCCCGGCAAGAGCGAGCAGCTCTGGGGCGTGATGCGCGACGGCAAGATGGTGTCGCTTGGGATGCTGCCGGCCGGCGAGGTCGTTTCGATGAAGGTGCATGGCATGAACGTCTATGCGAAGATCGCCGTCTCGGTCGAACCGATGGGCGGCTCGAGGCGCCCGGACGGTCCGACCGGCCCTGTCGTCTGCGAAGGCTCGTTGATGGCGACGGCTTGAGTCCGCTCCGGCGCTGGCGTCGCGAGCGGGCGGGCGCCTCTCGGCCTCGCGTCGCCTCGCGTCGCCGTGCCGATGGCGTAACGATGGCGTAACGATGGCGTGGCGTGGCGTGGCGATGGCGTGGCGATGCCGGGCTGTTGTCGGCCGAGTTGCCCCGGCGGCTAGCGGGGGTGCCGGCGGTGATAAAATCGACGGCTTATCCGCCGCTTCGGCCTACCTTTTTCACCGCCCATCATCATGACGTCTCAACTGCACAAAAAAGGCGAAGCCTGGTCGGCTCGCTTCTCGGAGCCGATGTCGGAACTCGTCAAGCGCTACACGTCGTCGGTGTTCTTCGACAAGCGAATGGCGCTCGTCGACATCGAAGGCTCCCTCGCGCACGCGAAGATGCTGGCCGCCCAAAAGATCATCGCCGCGGCCGATCTCGAGGCCATCGAGCGCGGCATGGCGCAAATCAAGGGCGAAATCGAGCGCGGCGAATTCGTCTGGCAGCTCGATCTCGAAGACGTCCACCTGAATATCGAAGCGCGTCTCACGGCGCTGATCGGCGATGCCGGCAAGCGGCTGCATACGGGCCGCTCGCGCAACGATCAGGTCGCCACCGACATCCGCTTGTGGCTGCGCGGCGAGATCGACCGCATCGGCGGTCTCATCAAGGATTTGCGTACGGCCCTGGTCGATCTGGCCGAGCAACATGCGGAAACGATCATGCCGGGCTTCACGCACTTGCAGGTGGCCCAGCCGGTGACGTTCGGCCATCATCTGCTGGCCTACGTGGAAATGTTCGGCCGCGATGCCGAACGCATGCGCGATTGCCGCACACGCGTCAATCGCCTGCCGCTCGGCGCGGCGGCGCTGGCCGGCACGAGCTACCCGATCGATCGGCACGCGGTGGCGAAGACGCTCGGCTTCGACGGTATCTGCGCCAACTCGCTCGACGCCGTGTCCGATCGCGACTTCGCGATCGAATTCACGGCTGCGGCGGCGCTCGTCATGACGCACGTTTCGCGTTTGTCGGAAGAACTCGTGCTGTGGATGAGCCCGCGCGTGGGCTTCATCGATCTGGCCGACCGCTTCTGCACCGGTTCGTCAATCATGCCGCAGAAAAAGAACCCCGACGTGCCCGAACTCGCGCGCGGCAAAACGGGCCGCGTGAATGGCCACTTGATGGCGCTGCTGACGCTGATGAAGGGCCAGCCGCTCGCCTACAACAAGGACAACCAGGAAGACAAAGAGCCGCTGTTCGACACGGTCGATACCGTGGCCGATACGTTGCGGATTTTTGCCGAGATGGTGGCGGGTATCACGGTGAAACCCGAGGCAATGCGCGCCGCGGCGCTGCAAGGGTTTTCGACGGCGACGGACTTGGCCGATTATCTGGTCAAGCGCGGTTTGCCGTTCCGCGATGCCCATGAGGCGGTGGCGCATGCGGTGCGGGTCTGCGTCGATCGCGGCTGCGATTTGGCCGATCTGACGCTCGATGAAATGCGTGGCGAGTTGCCGAACGTCGCGCATTTGATCGGCGAGGACGTGTTTGGGTATCTGACGCTGGAAGGTTCGGTGGCGAGCCGCAATCACCCGGGCGGTACGGCACCGGAGCAGGTGCGCGCGGCGGTGCAAGCGGTACGTCAGGCGTTGTAAGCGGACGAGCGCGGCGGCTCGATAAGTCGAAGCCGCCGCGCTGGAGTTCTGTGTATCGTCGGGGGCTCTCCCCCGTCTCTCCCTCTCCCCTACCGGTCGACCGACGCGGGCCGTTGCCTCGTCACGATCCGTCTGCTCTCCCTTCTTAGGTCGGTCCGACGACTCCGATAGCGGCGGCACGCCCGAAGTCGCACCGCGTGACCGGCGACAACACCCCTCTTTCGATGCCGAGTATGCGCTAAGCACGAGCGCATACTCATCAGCAGCGTTAAGCCACCGCCCGTGCTTCAGTCTGAAAATTTTCGCGTCCGGGTATTCCGAGCCTCAAGTTACGTACCATCGCCGACATCTTCGAGGACCATTCGGCGAGAGGCCTACATCTTGAACATTTGCTACGCGGCGGTTGAAGACAATCTGTTGGATAGCGGGGGGCGAATGATCGAAGGTAGCGGTTGCGGAACCGTCACCTCCGCTGAGACCGGCAGCATGTACATCGCGGGGTAGCCATGCTAGAGCAAGTCCATGTATCCCCGAACCTCCATACCTCCCCAGAGGGTGTGAAATATCGATTTATCGAAACGACCTAGTTGGTCCGGCCACTCGAAATAGCATAATGGCGCGCCCGCCCCCCCTTCGCCCCCCCCCG
>NZ_JBQCIV010000159.1:0-173695 GCF_051953405.1 Trinickia sp.
TGATATACAGCCAGTTCACGCGATGCACCGAGAACGGCGCTGCGACGTAGTGGCCGTCCGCGTGCATGATCTTGTCGATTTCCGGCGGCAGATTCTTCTTCCAGTCTTCCGACTTGGCAACCGAATCGATGTTCACGAGCACGTCTTGGTCGGCCCATTCCTTGATCAGCGGCCCCTTGATCTGCGCGGCGCTCGGCGCATTGCCCGAGATCACCTGCGTCTTCAGTGCCGTCATGGCAGCCGCGCCCGCGCCGCCTGCAACCGCAAAGTCCTTCCACGTGTAACCTTGCTTCGTCATGTCGTCCTTGAGGACGCCGATGGCCTTCGATTCACCGCCCGAGGTCCACCAGTGCAGCACTTCGACGGATTCCCCCGCCTGAGCCGCCGACACGCCCAGCATGAGCCCCGTGGCGCACAGCGCAGCCATGATCGCGCGAACTTTCATTCTTTATCTCCTCCAGACTACTGACCAAGTAACGAGTGCTCCCCTCTTCGACTGGCCGGGGAACGGTGGTTGGGTGCAACAGAACAACACTGGATGTGGCCGAACGGCGCCTCGCGCGGCGCTCACTCGCGCCGACGGGCCGAATGCGGCCGCGAAGGATCGTCAGGAAATACGTGCTTCCAAACTTGGCGACTGTCTCCTCTTTTGAATTCGGCCGATCCGCGTCGCGCGGTTCGAGCTCGGGGAGGCAGCGCCCAGCAAATCGCGCTGCTAACATGCACGCGCGGTACAAATAAGGGACACGCGGCGCACTGCCGCCGATCCGCACTGCCGACCCTCGCGTTGCATCGCATCCGCAAAGGTTTTTGCAATCGATCGACGTTACCTCTTGATTTGGATTGTAGTTAAACTACAATTCAGTGTCAAAATTATTTTTATCGCGCTACAGACGTCGCAACTTCGAGCAGCCGACCCATCCAGCCCGTTCCTCGAATCGCGCCCGCAACCCTTTGATTTCGGCTCACGACTCATGCAAATCGACTCAGGCTTCACTTTCGTTCTCTTCGGCGGGACTGGCGATCTGTCGATGCGAAAGATCCTTCCGGCGCTGTACGAGGCCCACCGCGCGGGCATGCTCTCGGAGCACGGCAAGATCGTCGCGGTGGCCCGGCACGCCGCCGATCGCGACGGCTATATCGACTGGGTCAACAGCAACGTCAAATCGCACGTCTCCAAGGGCGGGCTCGACGAAGCGGCCTGGCAGCGCTTCTTGGAACGCATCGCCTACGTCAAGCTCGATTTGGGCAAGCCCGAGGATTTCGCGCTGCTGCGCGATGCACTCGACAATCACGCCGGCACGCGCGTGTTCTATCTAGCCACGGGGCCGTCGCTGTTCGTGCCGATCTGCCGCGCGCTCGCTTCCGTCGGACTGAACGAGAACGCGCGCATCGTGCTCGAAAAACCGCTCGGCTACGATCTGCGCTCGTCGAACGCGATCAACGACGCCGTGGGCGAGATCTTCGCCGAAGAGCAGATCTACCGGATCGATCACTACCTCGGCAAGGAACCGGTTCAGAACCTGCTCGCGCTGCGTTTCGGCAACGCGCTGTTCGAGCCGCTGTGGCGCCGCGAATGGGTCGAGAGCATCCAGATCACGATCGCCGAGGAACTCGGCGTCGAAGCGCGGGGCGATTTTTACGACAACACCGGCGCGCTGCGCGACATGGTGCAAAATCACCTGCTGCAGTTGTTGTCGATCGTCGCAATGGAACCGCCCCATTCGATGGATTCGGATTCGGTGCGCGACGAAAAGCTGCGCGTGCTGCGTGCGCTCAAGCCGATCGACACGCGCGACATCTCCAAGATCGCCGTGCGCGGGCAATACCATTCGGGCGTAATCAAGGGCACGTCGGTGCCGGCCTATGCCACCGAGCACGGCGTGAAGCCGCAAAGCGCGACCGAAACCTTCGTCGCACTGAAGGTGGAGATCGAAAACTGGCGTTGGGCCGGCGTGCCGTTCTTCCTGCGCACCGGTAAGCGTCTGGCCGAGCGTGTGGCCGAGATCGTCGTGAATTTCCGGCCCGTGCCGCATTCGGCGCTGGGGCCCACGGCATTGCGCCCCGGGTCGAACCGCCTCGTGATCCGGCTGCAGCCGAACGAATCGATTCGTCTGTACTGCCTGGCGAAGCAGCCGGGCGAAGGCATGAACCTCTCGAGCGTGCACCTCGATCTCGCCTTCGATCAGTTCTTCAAGGAAGGACAGATGGAGGCCTATCAGCGCTTGCTGCTCGATGTGATCAACGGGCGGCTCGCGCTGTTCGTGCGCCGCGACGAGCAAGAAGCCGCGTGGCGCTGGGTCGAACCGATCCTGAACGAGTGGGCGGCGTCGAACAAGCCGCCCAAGCCGTACGCGGCCGGTACCTGGGGCCCCGCCGCCGCGAGCGCGATGCTCGCGCAGCACGACACCTGCTGGCTCGAAGAAGAGAATTGAATCGCCGGGCCGTCGGCGTCGCGAATCGGCGAATCGGCGGATCGGTGAAACGACGAAAACAAAGCAACGACGGGTAGACGGATCGACGACACGGCAACGCCACGCTAGCGAGACGAGCCACACTCTCCAAGCGGCGCGGCGTTGCCGACGATGGTGAACATACAAAAAGCAGTCTGGAGGAGAAGTGATCGAGCTTCACGCTTTTGACGATCCGCGCGCCCAAGCCGGCGCGCTGGCCAAGGCCGTGAGCGGTGCGCTCGGCGCATCGCTTGCCGCCGCCCTCGACGCGCGCATCACGCTGGCCGTTTCCGGCGGCACGAGCCCGCGCCCGTTCTTCCAGGCGCTCGCCCTGGAATCGCTCGATTGGGCGCGTGTCGACGTGACGCTCGTCGACGATCGCTGGGTGCCCGAAACCGATGGCGCGAGCAACGCGCATCTCGTCCGGGAAACGCTGCTCACGCAGGCCGCGGCCGCCGCCCGCTTCGCCCCGCTCGTGGACGTATCGGTTCCGATCGAGGCGCGCATCGCCGCGCTCAACGCCGATCCCGCGTATGCGTTGCCGAACGTCGCTGTGCTCGGCATGGGCGAGGACGGCCATACGGCGTCGCTGTTCGCCGATGCCCCTGCGCACGAATGGGCGCACGCGCTGCAAACGAGCGAGCGCTACGTCGCCGTCCACCCGGGTGCGGCGCCGCACGCCCGGGTCAGCTTATCGATGTCCGCGCTCAAGGGCATCGAGCGGCTCTATCTATCGATCTCGGGCGAACGCAAGCTCGACGTCCTCAAAGCGGCGGCATCCGCGCCGCAAGAAAATGCCATCTCGAAGCTGGCAAACGACAAGGGAGTCAGACTCGATGTCTACTGGTCTGCAAAATAAAGCTCAATCGGTACCCGGCGCACGCCAGCACGCCGACGGTCCGCGCCTGCTCGCCGATATCGGCGGCACCAATGCGCGCTTCGCGCTCGAAACGGAACCCGGGGAAGTCTCGCAGATTCGCGTCTACCCGTGCGCCGATTTTCCGACGATCGAAGACGTGCTCAAGAAGTATCTAAAGGATACGAAGGTCGGCCGCGTCAATCATGCGGCGATCGCGATCGCCAATCCCGTCGACGGCGATCAAGTCAGCATGACGAACTTCAAGTGGGCGTTCTCGATCGAGGCGACGCGGCGCGCGCTCGGCTTCGACACGCTGCTCGTCGTCAACGATTTCACGGCACTCGCCATGGCGCTGCCTGGGCTGACCGATGCGCAGCGCCACCAAGTGGGCGGCGGCTCGCGCCGGCAAAACAGCGTGATCGGGCTGCTCGGGCCCGGTACGGGCCTCGGCGTGTCGGGTCTGATTCCGGCCGACGACCGTTGGATCGCGCTCGGCAGCGAAGGCGGCCACGCGAGCTTCGCGCCGATGGACGAGCGCGAAGACATCGTCATGCAATACGCGCGCAAGAAATGGCCGCACGTTTCGTTCGAACGCGTGGCGGCAGGGCCCGGCATCGAACTCATTTACCGCGCGCTGGCCGCCCGCGACAAGAAGCGTGTCGCCCCCACGGTGGATCCGGCCTACGTCGTCGAGCGCGCGCACGCCGGCGACGCGCTCGCGCTCGAAGCCGTCGAGTGCTTCTGCGGCATCCTCGGCTCGTTCGCGGGCAACCTCGCGGTCACGCTCGGCGCGCTGGGCGGCATCTACATCGGCGGCGGCGTCGTGCTCAAGCTCGGCGATCTGTTCTTGCGCTCCTCGTTCCGCGAGCGCTTCGAAGCGAAAGGCCGCTTCAAGCCCTATCTCGCGAACGTGCCGACCTACATCATCACGGCCGAATACCCGGCATTCCTTGGGGTTTCGGCCATTCTCGCGGAGCAGTTGTCGAACCGTGCGGGCGGCGGCTCGTCCGCCGTGTTCGAACGGATCCGCCAAATGCGCGACGCATTGACGCCGGCCGAGCGCCGGGTAGCGGATCTCGCGCTGAACCACCCGCGCTCCATTATCAGCGATCCGATCGTCGACATCGCCCGCAAGGCCGACGTCAGTCAACCGACAGTCATCCGCTTTTGCCGCTCGCTGGGCTGCCAGGGCCTCTCGGACTTCAAACTCAAGCTCGCGACGGGCTTAACGGGCACGATTCCGGTTAGCCACAGCCAGGTGCATCTGGGCGATACGGCCACCGATTTCGGCGCGAAGGTGCTCGACAATACGGTATCGGCCATCTTGCAGTTGCGCGAGCACCTGAACTTCGAGCACGTCGAGCGGGCGATCGAGCTGCTGAACGGCGCGCGCCGGATCGAGTTCTACGGGCTCGGCAATTCGAACATCGTCGCACAGGACGCGCACTATAAGTTCTTCCGGTTCGGCATTCCGACGATCGCGTACGGCGATCTATATATGCAGGCAGCTTCGGCCGCGCTGCTCGGCAAGGGCGACGTGATCGTCGCGGTGTCGAAGTCGGGACGCGCGCCCGAACTGCTGCGCGTGCTCGACGTGGCGATGCAGGCCGGCGCCCAAGTCATCGCGATCACATCGAGCAATACTCCGCTCGCCAAGCGGGCCACCGTGGCGCTCGAAACCGACCATATCGAGATCCGCGAATCGCAGTTGTCGATGATTTCGCGCATCTTGCATCTCGTGATGATCGACATCCTGGCCGTGGGCGTGGCGATTCGACGTGCCGAGCCCGCGGGCGAAATGAAGCAGGCTGTGGCGAAAGCGCGCTCCGCCGGCACCGACGATGCCACGGCCGTGCTCGATTGGCTCAGCCATGGGGCGGCATCGTCGGCAACGGATTGACGTCGGCATCGCTCAACCCGGTATCGTCGTCGGACGAATAGCGGCTGTATCGACCCGCGCGCTCGCTCGAGCCGCGGGTTTTTTGTTTGCGGATCGGCTGGCGGCCCAGGTCGAGATCGTATGGAACTTTTCCGCGGAAAGCTTGTCGGGCGGGCGTTTGCGCGTTGACTGCTCCGCGATGGGCGAGATGAATGCCCCACATCGGCGCAAAACGTCGATTTTTCTTCAACGTATTCGCAACAACGCCCCGCGCCCGAGTGTCGCGCCCACGCAACAACCACGCCTCGCAATTAAGCAACCGCTTTCACTCTCTGCCTTGTCTGTCAAGGAAGAGCGCGAGATGCCCGCGGAATTACTGCGTTTCAATATTCGCAACAATCCTCGGCAACTAGTGTTTCTACTAATGAGGATAAGGGGTCTAGATGCCTAGTATCGCCTCGACTGCCTGGACCCCGCTGCGGCACCCAACCTGCCCAAGAGGCGGCCAAGTCCGCGGCAAACGAATTACTTAATCCGGGTTGCTCACACTGCAACTCAACGTCTCGGAGACCTATTTGATGAAAAAATCGCTTCTCGCACTGGCAGTGACGGGCGCCTTCGCTGTGCCGGCCTTCGCGCAAAACAGCGTCACGCTCTATGGCGTGATCGACGCTGGCCTCACGTACGTGAACAACTCCGGCGGCAGCCACCTCTGGGCGATGCAAAGCGGCGTCGTGCAAGGCAGCCGTTGGGGCCTGAAGGGTACGGAAGACCTGGGCGGCGGTACGTCGGCCATTTTCCAAATCGAAAACGGCTTTAACGTGATGAGCGGCAAGCTCGGTCAAGGCGGCCTCGAATTCGGTCGTCAAGCCTACGTCGGCCTGTCGAACAACCAATTCGGTACGCTGACGCTCGGCCGTCAATACGACTCGATCGTCGACGACGTCCAAGCGACCACGTTCAACGGCCAATGGGGCGCCTACTTCTCGCACCCCAGCGATATCGACAACACGGATAACGGCTTCCGCGTGAACAACGCTGTGAAGTACGTGACGCCGAAGTGGAACGGCCTGCAAGCTGAAGGCATGTACGCGTTCGGCGGCGTTGCCGGTCAGTTCGGCCGCAACAGCGCGCTGTCGACGGGCTTGAGCTACTCGGCTGGTCCGCTGTACTTGGGCGCTGCTTACTTCTTCGCGAAGAACCCGTCCACGCAATTTGCCGACGGCAACTTCATCACGAACACGGGCACGGCTACGGCTCCGGTTGCTCCGCTGGTTGGCCAATCGAACGGCCACGGCGCATTCGGCTACGTCGGTACGCCGGGCAGCATGGAAACGTTCGGTCTGGGCGGCACGTACGCGTTCGGCCCGGCAACGCTCGGCGTGAACTACACGCACGTTCGCTACGACAACGCCAACCAAGGCGCAGCGAACCTGCCGGCTGGCATCCGCGACGCAGTGTGGTTCCAAAGCGCGGAAGTCTGGGGTCAGTACAGCCTGACGCCGGCTACGACGCTGGGCCTCGGCTATACGTACACGGACGGCAAGGATTCGGCATCGGGCGTGAAGCCGAAGTGGCACCAAGTCAACGCAATCGCCGACTACCGTCTGTCGAAGCGTACGGACGTGTACCTGATGGGCGTGTGGCAACACGCTTCGGGTGGCAGCGCGAAGGCTGACATCTATGACGGCGCAGCAGCTGGCGAGTCGAGCACGGCTAACCAAGTGCTCGCACGCGTTGGCCTGCGTCACAAGTTCTAAGCACAGCGACCGGTCATCCAGTGGGCCTCGGCCCGCTGGAGCACGGTTGCCGCAGTATCTTCGAAGCGCCCCTCGTGGGCGCTTTTTTTATGCGCGTTGCGTGCAGCCTCCCCGGCGTCCCCCGCCCCTGCGCCCCGCGCCCGGTACTTCGGTACAATTGGCGCCATCCCATCGGCCGCGACGCTCATCCGCTAGCGCCCGTCCGTCCCGGCCGGTCCCACTTCGACGTCGACATCGCTCATGCCCAGCAATCAAGCTCTCTTCGAACGTGCCCAACGCACCATTCCCGGCGGCGTCAATTCGCCCGTGCGCGCCTTCCGCTCCGTCGGCGGGACGCCCCGTTTCGTTCAGCGCGCCCAGGGGCCCTACTTCTGGGATGCGGAAGGCAAACGCTATATCGACTACATCGGCTCGTGGGGCCCCATGATCGTCGGCCATGTGCACCCGGAAGTGCTCGAAGCCGTGCAGCGGGTGTTGGCCGACGGCTTCTCGTTCGGTGCGCCGACCGAAGCCGAAATCGAGATCGCGGAGGAAATCTGCAAGCTCGTGCCGTCGATCGAGCAGGTGCGCCTTGTCTCGAGCGGCACCGAAGCCACCATGAGTGCGCTGCGGCTCGCGCGCGGCTTCACCCAGCGCAATCGCATCGTCAAGTTCGAAGGCTGTTACCACGGCCATGCCGATAGCCTGCTCGTCAAAGCCGGCTCCGGCTTGCTGACGTTCGGCAATCCGACCTCGGCCGGCGTACCGGCCGATATCGCCAAGCACACGACCGTGCTGGAGTACAACAACACGCCGGCGCTCGAAGAAGCGTTCGCCGCCTTCGGCGACGAAATCGCGGCGGTCATCGTCGAGCCTGTTGCCGGCAACATGAATCTCGTGCGCGGCAATCCCGAATTTTTGCAGGCGCTGCGGCGTCTGTGTACGCATCACGGCGCCGTGCTGATCTTCGACGAAGTCATGTGCGGCTTTCGCGTCGCGCTCGGCGGCGCGCAGCAGGTGTATGGCATCGCGCCCGATCTCACCTGCCTCGGCAAAGTCATCGGGGGCGGCATGCCTGCGGCGGCATTCGGCGGCCGGCGCGACATCATGTCGCTGCTCGCACCGGAGGGCGCCGTCTACCAGGCCGGCACGCTGTCGGGCAACCCGGTTGCCGTCGCGGCCGGCTTGAAGACACTCGAGTTGATCCAGGCACCGGGCTTCTACGATCGTTTGTCGGCGCAAACGGCGCGGCTCGCGAACGGCCTCGCCGCTGCGGCGCGCGATGCGGGTGTCGCATTCAGCGCCGATGCCATCGGCGGCATGTTCGGCCTGTACTTCACCGAGCGCGTGCCGGCGAGCTTCGCCGACGTGTCGCACAGCGATATCGCGCGCTTCAACACGTTCTTCCATCGGATGCTCGATGCCGGCGTGTACTTCGCGCCGTCGGCCTACGAGGCCGGCTTCGTGTCGAGCATGCACGACGACGGCGCGATCGACGCGACGATCGAGGCGGCGCGCGGCGCATTCGCGGCACGTCCGCTGTAACCCGGCTGCCCGCCTATGTTCTCCGAAGCCGATTTCATCCATATGCAGCGCGCGCTGACACTCGCCGCGCGCGGCATGTACACGACGACACCGAACCCTCGCGTCGGCTGCGTGCTCGTGAAGGACGGCATGGCGATCGGCGAGGGCTACACGCAGCCCGCCGGCCAGGACCACGCCGAAATACAGGCGCTCAAGGATGCGCGACGCCGCGGCCACGACCCGCAGGGCGCCACGGCTTATGTTTCATTGGAGCCTTGCAGTCACTTCGGCCGGACGCCGCCGTGCGCGCATGCGCTGATCGACGCGCGCATCAAGCGCGTGATTGCCGCGATGGAGGACCCGAACCCGCAAGTGTCGGGCCGCGGTTTGACCATGCTGCGCGATGCCGGTATCGACGTACGCTGCGGGTTGCTCGCACACGAGGCGCGCGAACTGAACATCGGCTTCGTGTCGCGCATGACGCGCGCGCGCCCTTGGGTGCGAATGAAGGTGGCGGCGTCGCTGGACGGCCGCACCGCGCTGCCGACCGGCGAGAGCCAGTGGATTACGGGGGAAGCGGCGCGCGCCGACGGTCACGCTTGGCGCGCGCGGGCCTGCGCGATTTTGACGGGCATCGGGACGGTGCGGGAGGACGATCCGCGCATGACGGTGCGCGATGTCGACACGCCTCGGCAGCCGCTGCGGGTACTCGTCGACAGCCGGCTCGACGTGCCCTTGACCGCACGCCTGCTCGACGGCCCGCCGCCGGTGATCTTTTGCGGACGGATCGACGAACGCAACGCGGCGCATGCCGAAGCATTGGCTACGCGCGGCATCGAGATCGTGCCGCTGGCCAATGCGCAGGGCAAGGTGGATTTGCCGGCCATGTTGAAAGTGCTGGGCGAGCGCGGCATCAACGAATTGCACGTCGAAGCCGGGCATAAGCTCAATGGCTCGCTGCTACGCGAAGGGTGCGTCGACGAGTTGCTGATCTACTTGGCGCCGAGCTTGCTCGGCGGCGGTTGCGCCGGCATGTTCGACCTCGCCGCGCCGGGAGCGCTCGATGCACGCACGCGGCTCGTTTTTCAGGCCGTCGACCGGATCGGGGACGACTTGCGGATCTTGGCGCGATTGCCCGCGCCTTCGACGCCGCAATGAACTGGACACTAGACGAATCTAAAGGAAGCTCACCATGTTTACGGGAATCGTCGCGGCCGTGGGTCGCATCGAAGCGGTGAAGGCACTCGGGACGAGCGACGCGGCCGGCGTGCGCCTGACGGTCGATGCCGGCGCGCTCGATCTCAGCGACGTCGCGCTCGGCGATAGCATCGCGATTCAAGGCGCGTGCATGACTGTGGTGGAGAAGACGGCTCGGACGTTCGATGTCGACGTTTCGCGCGAAAGCCTGAATTGCACAGTGGGTCTTGCGGCGCCGGGCGAAGTCAATCTCGAGAAAGCGTTGACCGCGCATGAGCGATTGGGTGGCCACATCGTATCGGGGCACGTGGATGGGCTTGGCCGGGTCACGCGGTTCGCGCCTGTCGGCGAATCGCACGAGTTGCGCGTGCTGGCGCCGCGAGAAATCGGGCGTTATCTCGCGTACAAAGGCTCGATCACGGTGAACGGCGTGAGCTTGACCGTGAACAGCGTGGACGATCGCGGCGGCGGGTGCGAGTTCTCCATTAACTTGATCCCGCATACGGTGGAGGTCACCACGCTTAGGAATGTGGCGGCCGGGGATCAGGTCAATCTGGAAGTGGATTTGATTGCGCGGTATGTCGAAAGGATGTTGTCGACGGCGGCGCCCACGGGACGGTCATGATTCGTTGAACCAAGCCCACGGCATGCCTTTGGCCGAACCAGACACTAAGGACACGAGCAGCCCAGCCTCGGCTGGAATCACCCGCACTTTCCAAGCGTCACCGAACGGTATGGCCTCCCTCCCAACAATTGGAACGGGTTTGTCAAGTACCGCGGCCAGTTCGGCGAGGCGGCTTGAGGTCCGCCAGTAGTCGTCAGACACTGCTGGAAGCTCAACATCGTCATCCACCTCGCGTTTTGCCCTCCATGAACACAACCTGACTGTGCTACGATGCACTTATCGCGTAACACATTGGGGAGCACCGCCATGACAGAAGCTACCTTTACTTTTCGGGTCGATGAAGCGCTCAAAAACGAGTTTTCCACAGTCGCCAAGGCCCACGACCGCACTGGCGCTCAACTCTTGCGCGACTTCATGCGGGACTACGTGAAACAGCAAGAAAAATCCGCTGAATACGACGCCTGGCTGCGCGCCAAGGTTGAGCGGTCACGAGCCTCGGCCGATGCCGGCAATCTCGTACCGGCCGCCGACGTTGAGGCTAAATTCGCAGCCCGTCGCGCCAACACTCGTCGTCGGCTTGAAGCTTCGAAGTGATGGAGTTGTTTTGGACGCTGGAATCGATTGAGGATCGCGACAACATATACGACCACATCGAAGCCGATAATCCCACTGCGGCGTTGGATCTCGATGAGATGTTCGAGGAAAAGGCGTCGCGACTGGTCGACCGTCCCAACCTTGGTCGCCTTGGCCGCATAACCGGCACGCGCGAACTGGTTGTCCATCGAAATTACATCTTGATCTATGACATAGTTGGCGATCTGGTTCGCGTGCTGAACGTCGTCCATGCGGCCCGCCAATGGCCGCCGATACGGGAATGAGAACCGCTGCGAGAGAGGCGCGGGAGATTAAGGATGCAGGCGTCGTCCAGTGACGAGCGCAAAGCCTTCGCGAAGCTACTGGAAAGAGAGGTCACGAATACGGAGCAAGCAATGAAGAAGCGAAATCTGTTTGCTGAATTGACCGAGGGTCTCGATGCCCTTGCTGCCGAGCGCGAAGGGGAAATCACGCTGCGCAAGATCAAGGCCGATGCGCTCGAAGTCTCGCCGGCCGAAATCAAGGCCGTGCGCGAAGCCTCTCACGCGTCGCAAGCCGTCATGGCCCGAAGCCTGCGGATCAACGTGCGCACTTATCAGAATTGGGAGCAAGGCAAAGCCAAGCCCAACGCACAGGCCGCCACGCTGATCCGACTGGTCGCCAAGCACCCGGAAACGCTTCAGATGCTGGAAACGCTCTGAACGATTGCGCGCACCGTCCAGCATTGCCTATCGTCGCCTCGCTACAAGCACCGTGATGCGACGGTATTTTTGACGGTATGCGAGCAGCATTTCTCGCCCCCGCCCATAAGGGGCTTCGTGTTCCCGCCAGACTCAACATAATCGCGCGGTATGTGGAGCGGACGCTCGGGGCGGCAAGGAGCAACGACAGGACTTAAGCGCGCTGGGAGTCACCGAGGGGCGAACTTGGCGCGCCGCCATGCATCGTAGAGAACAATTAGGCACACTCTGCGTCTCCACGACACATGATCTGGCCGCGGCGGGAGGCGCGGGTGTTTTACCTCGTTTCGAAAGGGTAAACAAGCCCTAGTTCAGCACGTGCAGCGTCCACGATATCGATCATTTTCATCGACATATCGTGCGGGATGACCGGGCTTTCGATTCTACCCGAGCGCAGTACGTCACAGAAATGGGCCGTTTCGTAATTAAGTCCACCGCCCTGGAACGGCTCATGCAATTCGACCGTCCGTCCTCCAAGGTAGCGAACCGTCGCTCGAGACGGGTTCCACCAGTTTTCGTGGATCGTGACGGACCCCTTCGTGCCAGCGAGAAAAGCATCGCCTTTGCCGTCCAAATCTAGCCCGCAGAATATTTGCGCGATGCCGTTTTCATGAAGAATGTTGAGGCTTGCGAAGCTATCGACGCCGGTTTGCCCCAATCGACCTAGCGTCTGGATATCGATCGCTTTCCCGAGGAACCGGACCGCTAGAAACGCCTCGTAGATACCGATATTCAGCAACGCGCCACCTCCGCGATCCAATCTAAATGATGGGTGATCGGCCGGTGCGTCCGCGATCGAACAACCGGCGCGCACAAATCCGACGTCCCCTATCGGGTCTTCCGCGAGGTGTTCCATCAGTTTTGTAAACAGCGGATAGAACGGGGGCTTCATCGCCTCCATAAAGAGAACGTTGGAAGCCTTCGCAGCATCCTGCAGATGTTGAAGCTCGCGTGCGCTCACGGCTGCGGGCTTCTCGCATAGAACCGCGCGACCGGCGGAGAACGCACGCATTGCGTAATGCGAATGACTATCCTGGAGCGTTGCGATGTACAGCGCGTCAATGTCATCCAGCAAGTCATCGAAACTGACGTAGGCGCGTGTCTCGTGCTTCCGGGCGAACGTTTCCGCTTGACTCTGCCGCCTCGCCCACACGCCGACGAGTTCTACGTTCTGTACAAAGCCGAGACCTTCGGCGAATCGACCGGCTATGTGGCCCGCGCCTACGATTCCCCATCGGACGGGCCTGGAGCCGCGCAACTCAAGACCCTCCGGATGCCTCGATTCTTCTGTTTTCACCATTATCAGCGCCGTCCACTGTTGAGTACCTCGATCAGAACGGGGCTGCTGCCCCGCACGACACGCTCATAGGCGGCAGCTTGAACCGGCTCTGCCCCGTTGAGAACGAGGAACCATTATAGAACCACTTTAGCACCAATAAATACCGGCGTTGCCCCTAGGTAAGACCGAGCGCCGCCCGTCGCGGCCCTTGCGTAGCTTTTGAACGACGCTGCTCCTGGTGGAGGATTCCGACCATGGCCGAAACCGTGAATTTCACGGGCTCAGTCGATCGCGACCTGCTCAAGCGCGCCAAAATTCTCGCGGCGAAGTCAGACACGTCCGTCAACGCACTGTTCAACGCCGAACTGCGCTATCTCGTCGAAACATTCGAAGCGGCGGAGGCTGGTGGCAACCAAAACTTAGAAATCGAACGGCGCGCGATCCTGGCCGGAAGACAATTCTCTCAGATTCGTTTTCCGCCGTAACAACGCCATAGCGGTTCCGATTCATCGCGCATGGTCTATTGATGTCTCGGTACGGTCACCGCTATTGCCGGTATTTCTGACGGTCTACGAGCAACTTTCAGTACTCTGCCTATGCAGGACAAGCCTTTCCAGCCAGGCTAAACACAATCGCGCGGTACGTGGAGACTATATAAACGTAATGAAGTGCGCCGACGCCCATACCTTGCTGTCGTCGCGCTGGCGCCCGAAAAAATACACCGGCCGGAACCCGAACGGCGCATTCAGCGGCGCGATTTCCACGCTATCCGCGAGATCCACCGGCAGCGGCTTGTCGGTCATCCGCTCCACTGCAATGAACAATTCCGTGCCTCCGAGCGCATGCACCGCACTGCCTTGCGCCAGTAGCTGCTCGCCGCTGATCTCAAAGCGGAATGCGGGCGCGTGCGCGAACGGATTGCTCGCCAGCGGATCGCCGACCTCCGCGAAACCGTCGATGGCGCCCTCGATCACGATCTTCGCGGCCGCGAGATGGCTCACATCGATTTCAATGCTGTCCGCATCGCCATACGTGTCGCTCACGAACTCGATGTCGGTTGCGCCCCTGCGCCACGCCGATTCCTCGACGTGTTCGAAGCCGTGCGAACCGAAGTTGTGGATCGTGCCGTTGAGGATGCGGATACGCCCGCGCCACGCCGCCCAGCGATAACGGTCGCGGATGCGCGCGCCGCCCCAGCGCACGCGAATGAGCCGCTCGGCAAAGCCGAGTTCCGCATGCAGATTGCGCTCCCAGATCAGGCCCGTGTGATCGTAAGCCGCGACGTATTCCCAGCCACGGTTGCCGAGCAGGCGATAGTCGAGCGTGGCGGGGCCTCGGTGCGTGAACGCATCGCCTTGCTGATGATCGCCACAGCGCACGAGCAGCGCGCTGTGCTCGCCGGTGGTCGCCCAGGTATGACGCGCGCGCAGCGCCCGGCCCACGGTGCGCCGGTCGAGCGTTTGCGCCAGCACGCCCGTCAGGCCGCCATGTACGCCGAACACCTGCACGCCCGGCGCGCCGCCGCCCGGACGGCCGCGATGTTCGTCGCCGCTCGCCGCCACGCCAAGTTGGTAGCCGCGCTCGATCACGTCCTGATAGAGCCAGCCGAAATGGCCCCACGTCGATGCGATTTCGACCAGGCGCTCGAGTTCGGGATGATGCCAGTCAGGGATGTAGCGGCGCCCTCCTACGTGCGGCATGACGAGATGCTCGGGTGCGGCGTCGGCATACGCGTCCCATAGCTCTTCCACCGGCCAGCGCCCCAGTTCGACGGCGTTGCCCTTCATGTCCTCGTTCCAGACCAGCGTGCGGTTGTGCTCGCCGCGCGCGTTGTACGGAAAGCCCGGTGTGCCGTCGCCGAGAAATACCACGTTGTGATCGCCGCCCGCCGTCGAGCTGCCGCACCATTCCTGCACCGGATACGCCACGAAGCGGCCCGGCTCGTTGAATGCCTCGATGGCCTGCACGCCGAGTTGCCAGTTCGCATCGGTGATCTGGAAGTCGTTCGCGGTATAGCCGAGCACGTCGATGCCGCCGATGTCGCGTGCGTACTGCGCGTTGTACGCGGGACTGTTGGTGCCGACCGTGTCGTGCGCATGCACATGCAGATCGGCATAGAGCGCGCGCGGCGTGGGCAGGGAGGGATCGACGGTCAGATGCGCCTGCGCGGCGCGAATCTCAGGGCGAGCGGGCACATCGGCGACGACGCGCAGGGTGCCGCTCGCGGTGGGCAGATCGTCGACGGCGAGCGTCGCGAAGCCCGTCGACGGCAACGCGTACTGACGCCGATGCACCGGCTCGCCATGCGCATCGTAAGCCGTGACGCGCGCGACCGGTGCGCCGCCGTGGCGGTCGTCGCCGAGATCGCGGCAGGCATTGCCCCAGCGGTCCTGCAACGACAGACGGAACGGCGCGCGCTCGCCGGGCTGCACGAAGCGCGGGCCGTTGAGCAGCACACCGGAAGGCGGGCCTGCATGAATGTCGATGGCAATGTCGCCCGGCACGGCAACGAAGCGCGAGGTGCCGAGCGGATCGACGTAAAGCCGGAAGCGGAAGTTGTCTTCAGCAAAGGTCTGGATGCGCGTGCCCGGCCCGTTACGGCGGTCGCCGAGACGAATCACGATGCGGTCGCCCGCGTTGAGGTAGCCGTCCACGACATCCACGATCACGGCCTTCTGGTACGGCCGCTCGTGACCCTTCTGGTCGAAACGCACGTTGAGCGCCTGCACCGTCGCGGGACTCTGGCCCGGCACGAGCGGCCCAGCGTGATACTCCGCGCTGATGTAGTTCGCGGCGGTCGGGTCGCTCGTCTGGAACAGCGCCCAGTCGGAGTAGAACTTGAAGGTGGCCTTAAGCCAGCCGCCGTCGGCGATGCCCGAGGACCCGACTTCGTAGTCGAGCACAACTTCGGCCCAGTCGCCGGCTTGGAGACGCGCGACGTTGCAGCGCACGCTGCCAGCGAAGGGCAACTGCTTGAGTCGTTCGTAAAGGCCCGCAGGGGCGGTGTGGGCGCCCAAACGCTCTCGCAGGGCGCGCGCGCTGGCGTGCAGATCGGCTTCCTGTGCTTCGCTCATGATCGTTCGCGTGAATTCGTGGTGGTGAAAGACGGCGCGCTCAATGCGCAAACGGCCAGGGCGCGGCTGCGTCCCAGACGGGCACGCCCATGAAGGCATACCACGGCGCGATGACACACAGCCCGTAGACGATGGCGATCAGCACCGAGACTACGCCGACCTTGGCGTAATCGGCGGTCGTGAACGCGCCGCTGCTATAGGCGATCACGCCGGCCGTGATCTGCGTGGGCAGCAGGTAGGCGAAGCTGTCGGTGTCGCTCACGAGCATCGTGAACGACACCGGATGCAGCCCGAGCCGCGGCGCGAGTGCGAGCGCGATAGGCGCGATCATTGTGACGGCCGCGACGTTCGAGAGCATGCCGATGCGGATCACGTGCGTGCCGAGCATCACGATGCCGATGGCGAGCCACCAGCCGTGTCCTTGTGCGGCGAGATAGATGTGGTCGGCGGCCCACTGCGCGAGCCCCGACGAACTGATCGCAGCCGAGAGCGACAACGCACCGGCCAGCATGAACAGCGTGCCCCAGATCGTGCGCTGCTCGACCTCGGCCCAGCCGAAGCGCAGCACGCCCGGCGCGAACAGCACCGCAAGCGCAATCAGCGCCACGATCTCCGAGGAGAGATGATGGAGTGGCTCCGTCGCCCACAGCAGTGCGACGGCGGCGAACAGCACGAGCACCGACCAGTCGTTCCCCGTGGCGCGCGGCAGCGCTGCGCGCATCGAGGCGATGGCGGCGCGCCCGCCCGGGATGGGTACCGCGCGCGAGCGGAAGTAGAACTGCACCCAGCATTGCGTAATGACGAACATGCCGATATACGGCCATTGAAGCTTGAACCACGTGAAGTACGAGATCCGGATGCCGAGCTGCTTCTCCAGCAGACCCGAGACGACCATGTTCGGCAGATGTGCCGTGAGAATGCACATGCCGCTGATCATCGCGCCGTAGACGAGCGTCTGGATCACGATGGCCTTTTTCGCAGCGCGCTCGCGCGGCGAGTCGCTGAACAGTTTGACGATGCCGTTCGTGACGGGTAGGAGCGCGGCCGAGCGTGCATTCGCGGCGGGCACAACGAGCGACATCACGAAGTTCACCGCGAACATCGCCCAGATCACGCCGTTGGCCGTGCGCACCTTGAGGCGGTCGAGCAGCGCGAGCGCGATGCGGCGGTCGAGGCCGCTCGCCTGCATGATCGCGGAGAACAGGAACGCCGCGAGGCACAGGAACACCACGGGCGCGGCGAAACCGCTGGCAGCCTTGGGAAACGACGGGCTCGCGTGCGAGAGCACGAGCAGCATCGGCAGGAGAATGCCGCTCACGCCCACGGGAATAGCCTCCGTCACCCAGACGATCGCGACCCACGCCACGACCGCGAGCGTGGCCTTGCCGGGCGCGCCGAGGCCAGCCGGCGTCGGCAGCAGCCACGCGACGGCGAAGAACGCCAGCCACGCGGCCACGAAACCGATGCGCACGCGCAGCACGGCGCCGGGCGTGCGCGAGCCGGCATGAGCGATCGCACCGTGTACCGGCGATGGCGGTGCGGAGGGCGGCGCGTGCTGGAGCAGCGGCGCGTCGAGTATTTTGTCTGTCACTGCTATGCTTCCCGTACATTGATCAAAGGGATGCCGCAAGGCGCCTGCGGATCAGCGATGGGATAATACGTATTAATACAAGTTGAGCCATCCAATTGCTTTTCATATCGATATCGGAAATTGCGCTGAGCGTGCGCCGAAGCCCGGGAACCCGCCATTCATGACGTTGATGCGCGAAGACGTGACGTCGCTCTACGAGCAGATCGCGGCGACATTGCAGGAAGAAATCGAACGCGGCGCGTATGAGCCGTCGGGGAAACTGCCTTCGGAATCGGAGCTTGGCGACCGCTTCGCGGTGAGCCGCGTGACCGTGCGCCTAGCGCTGGCTCGCCTCACCGATGCGCAGGTCGTGGAGCGCAAGCAGGGCAAGGGCACGTTTGCGAAGCAGCGGCGCTTGCAGCACCGGCTCGACGAGTTGCGCGGCTTTTACGACTCGCTCGCGGCGCAAGGCGCACGCGCGCGCATGGAACTGCTTCGCGTCGAAACATGCGAGGTGCCGCCAGGCCTGCGCGAGACGTTCACCGCCGCTGTCACGCGCTGTCTCTACCTGGAACGCCTGCATCGCGTGGATGACGCGCCGGTCGCGCTCGCGCAAACCTGCATGCTGCTTGAGGCCGATACGCTGTCGCGCAAGGACGTGGCTGCGCTGCCCTCGTACGAGATGCTGGAGCGGTTGGGCTGGCGTGTCGTTGATGCGCAGATGTCGGTAACAGCGGTAGGCGCCGAAAGCGACATCGCCGCGTATCTCGACGTGCAGGCAGGCGCGCCGTTGCTGGTGCTGCGGCGCACGTCGCGGCTCGCGGATGGCAGGGCCTGCGAGGCGACGGTGTTTCATATCCGACCGGAGCGTTTCGACCTGTTAGTGCATAGTGGACTTGAAGCGCGTCTGGTTGATTAGCTGACCGCTCTCGCCTGCCCCAAACCGAATCGCATACCGCTCTCTCGGCTGTAGCGCAAGAGCCTGGCGTGCTGCGTCCATTTCGAGTTTAGGCGGGAATGCCAACGACATTCGGGCTGCCCTGCGCTTCGCTTCCCCTCGCAACGACACTCATCGCCCCGCGCCCCCCTCGAACAATTCCACATGCGCGTCGAACACGCGCTGCTGACGCAACAGCGCGTCGTCGAGGTGCGCGAGCAGCGCCCGTTCCGCGGCATCCGGGTCGTGCTTGACGAGGGCGTCGAGGACGCACTGGTGCTGAGCGAGCGTCATCGCCCCTTCCTCCGGCTCGCGCGCCGTCACGTAACGCACGCGATCGATGGGCGCCCTGACCAAGTCGATCAATTGCAGGACTTTCGGCAGCCGAGCCGCCGCCCCCACCGCCGCATGAAACCGGTTGTCCTGCCGGATCGCTTCCACCGGATCGCCCCGCTCGATCGCGCGCCGGTGCACTGCCTGAATGTCGTGCAACGTATCCAGCTCGCGCGCCGCAATCAGCTCGGCCGCGCGGCGAATGCTCGCGCTCTCGAGCACGCGCCGAATCAGCGCCCCTTCCGTGAACTGCTCTCGCAGCACCGGCGCGACGAAGGTGCCCGACTGAGCCGCGATCGTGACCAGTTCTTCGCGCGCCAGCCGCTGCAGCGCTTCGCGCACCGGCGTGCGCGAAATGCCTAGCGTTTCGCTCAAGGCCCGCTCGAAGATCACATCCGAGGGCAAAACGGCCATCGTCACGATCGCCTCGCGCAGCAGATCGTAAATTTGGGCCGACAGCGGCTGCGCGCGGTCCAAAGCGGTGGCGCGAGGCAACACACGGGCGATGAAGTGCTCGGGATCGTTACGGTCGGTTTTCATGGAGCCTTGAGCACGTACCCAAATCAAAAACAACGCATTCTACGGGCTGGCGGCCGCACGACTCGCGCGTTGGCCGCCCCAATGTTCGGATGCCCCGCTACAACAAAATCAAACCCCACCGTGGGACACCATGCAGAAACTCCCCCCTTTTCTTCGTTCAACTAGTATATTAGTTAACTCAGGCTAGCCGTCAACCGGCTCGACCTGCTCGTCCCCTCGTGCGCCCCTTGCCGTTTGCCGGATCGTTGCGTCGCGCGTGGACAGTCCCAACAGATCAAAAGGAGACAGCAAGTGCGTTCGATTCTCGCTTCTGCAGTTCTCGGATTTTGTCTCGCCGGTGCTAGCGCAGCCCAGGCGCAAACCGCTGTCGCCGCCAGCACCGCGGCGATGAAGATCGCGCTCTCCAACAACTACGCCGGCAATAGCTGGCGCCAGACCATGCTCAAAAGCTGGGCCGAGATAGCCGATCCGGCCGTCAAATCCGGCATCGTCGCGGCGGCGCCCACCTTCACGACAGCGGAGAATCAAGCCACCGAGCAAGCGCAGCAAATCCAGAATCTCATCTTGCAGGGCTACAAGGCCATCGCCATCGATGCAGCCTCCCCCACCGCGCTCAACGGCGTGATCAAGCAAGCTTGCGCGGCGGGCGTCACGGTCGTCACGTTCGACGGCACGGCGACGGAGCCGTGCGCGTATCGCATCGCCGTGGATTTCCATCAACTCGGCGCGATGCAGATCGACTACATGGCCAAACGCCTGAACGGCAAGGGCAACTTGCTGGAAATCCGAGGCCTCGCGGGCGTATCGGTCGACGACGAGATTCACCGCGGCATCGCCGACGAAATCAAGAAGTATCCGGGCCTGAAGATCGTCGGCTCGGTACACGGCGACTGGACGCAGACGGTCGCGCAGAAACAGGTGGCCGGCATCTTGCCGACCTTGCCGAAGATCGACGGTGTCGTCGACCAAGGCGGCGACGGCTTCGGCGCGGCCAACGCGATTAAGGAAGCCGGGCGCCCCACTCCGATCATCATCCTCGGCAATCGCCAGGAGGAACTCGCCTGGTGGGCGCAGCAGCGCAAGAACGGCGGCTACGAGACGCTCTCCGTCACGATCCCGCCCGGCTGCTCGACGTTTGCGTTCTGGGTCACGCAGCAACTGCTGGCCGGCAAGAAGCTTCCCCACGATATCCGCATGCCGCTCATGGAAGTCACCTCGGGCGAGCTCGACGCCGTGCTTGCCAAGACGCCGTCGGGCGGCATCGCCAACAAGCTCTTTACCCGGGACGAGGTGATCAAGATCGTCGACGCCAAATAACTGCCCGCTGTCGAAACGCCGGACGAACGATACGCAGGAGGACGAATTGATCGACGCTCATGCCCCCGCGCAGCCGCGCTCGAGCGGCACGCCGCCGGCGCTGATCGCGCTGGAGGGAATCGGCAAAACGTTCGGCCGCGTGAAAGCGCTGGCCGACGTGCGCTTCGAATTTCGATCCGGCGAATGCGTCGGCATCGCGGGCCACAACGGTGCGGGCAAGTCGACGCTCATGGCCGTGCTCACGGGCGTGTTTCGGCCCGATGCAGGGACCATGACGATCGAGGGCCGCCCTATCTTGGACTACGATCCGAACGCGGCCCGTGCCGCAGGCGTGCGCTGCGTGTTTCAAGAGTTGTCGCTGTGCGCGAACCTTAGCGTCGCCGAAAACATGTCGATCCTGCATCCCGAACTGCGTGGGCGCGACTGGCGGCGCCGCGCCACGCGCCTCATGCTGGAGCAGCTCGACGCCATCTTTCCCGGACATGGCCTGAAGGGCCACGAGCTGATCGCCGACCTCTCGTTGACTCAGCGGCAGATGGTAGAAATCGCGCGTGCGTTCACCGTGGTGAACGATCCTGTGAAGCTCGTGATCCTCGACGAACCCACGTCGAGTCTCGACGCGCATACCGCCGCGCAGTTGCTCGCGTTCGTCGGGCAGGCCTGCGAGCGTGGCATCGCAACGATCCTGATCAGCCACATGCTCGGCGAAATCGTGCGGGCGGCACATCGTGTGCTCGTGATGCGCGACGGCCGCGTGGCGGCGGTGCTTCCGCGCGAGGCGATCGCGCACGATGCGATCGTCGCGGCAATGGGCCAGGAACTCGACGCAGGCGTACTCCAAGCGCGGCGGCGCGAGACCGACCCCAGCGATGCGCGTGCGGCGCCCGCTTACCGCTGGACGCTCGGCGCAGGCGCCGGCGCAAGCATCGAAGCGCCTCGCGGCGAGGTGATCGGCTTTGCGGGGCTCGCCGGCCAAGGACAGAGCGAAGCCTTGCTCGCGATCTACGAGGCAGCGACGAAGGGCCGCGAGCGTGTCGCCTTCGTGGCAGGCGACCGCCCGCGCGACGGCGCCTTTCCGCTGTGGTCGATCGCGCAGAATCTGGACATTCGCTGGCTGCTCGACGCTCGCCGCAAGTCGAACGGCGACGCGGCGCGGTTTGCCCTGCTGCCGCGCGCGATCGATCGCCGCGCGGCGCGCGCGCTCGCTAGCGCCTGGGCCCAGCGCATCGGTATACGCGGCGCTCCTTTGGGCGCGGGTATTCTCTCGCTGTCGGGGGGCAACCAGCAGAAGGTGCTGTTTGCGCGTGCCCTAGCATCCGACGCGCAGCTCGTCCTGATGGACGACCCGACACGCGGCGTCGATATCGGCACGAAGCGCGAGCTGTACCGGCTCGTTCGCGAGGAAGCCGCGCGCGGACGCACCTTCATCTGGTACACCACCGAAAACGACGAATTCGCGCATTGCGACCGGACCTACGTTTTCCGGGCCGGCCGCGTGACGCGGCTGCTGCACGCCCACGAATGCAACGAACAATCGCTGTTGGCGGCGAGCTTCGCGGATTCCGAGGAGGTACCGGCATGAACGGGACGCTCGATCGCGCGACGCTGCGTGCGCTGCTGCCCGCGTTTTCGCTCGTCGCGGTACTGGTGCCGATCTTTTTCCTGCAGCCCACCACCTTCAGCTATTTCGGCATCGGCCTGCTGCTCAATCTTGCCGTCCCGCTCGTGCTCGCCACGCTCGCCCAGTTGGCCATCATCACCGCCAACGATCTCGATCTGTCGATCGGGCCTTTCGTGAGCCTCGTCGCCTGCATCGGGGCGACACTGCTGGCGGACCGGCCGCTGGTGGGCCTCGCCGCGCTTGCGGGGTGCGTGCTCCTGTACGCGGCCGTGGGCGCCCTCGTCGAATGGCGGCAAATTCCCTCGATCGTCGTGACGCTCGGCCTCTCGTTCGTGTGGAACGGGCTCGCCGTCTTGCTGTTGCCCACGCCGGGCGGCACAAGTCCAGCATGGCTCACGTCGATCATGGGATATCAAACGCCTTTCGTCGCGGCGCCGATCCTCTGGTCCACCGTGATCGCCGTGCTCGTGCATGGGTTGCTCATGCGCTCTTCGTTCGGCGTGCGGCTGCGCGGCACGGGCGGCAACCCGCGCGCCATGCGGCGTTTCGGCTGGTCGCTCGTGCGCGGCAAGGCGCTGCTATACGGCATCGCAGGGATCTTCGGCGTGCTCTCGGGGCTCTGCTTGCTCGGCCTGACCACCTCCGCGGACGCGAATCTCGCCCTGCGCTACACGCTGCTTTCGATTGCCGCCGTGATATTAGGAGGCGGCGAATTCATCGGCGGACGCGTTTCCGTGATCGGCGCGGTCATGGGCGCGGCAACGCTCACGCTCGCGGCGTCGTTTCTCGCGTTTTTGAATGTGTCGCCGGATTGGCAGGTCGGCATGCAGGGCGCGATTCTGATCGTCGTGCTCTCCGCGCGCGTGCTGCTGCAACGACGTGGAGGCGCGCGATGAGCAGTCACGATTCGGATACGCGCTCGGCGCCGGCCGTGCAGGCATCGGACAGCGGTTCGGCCGAGCCTCAAGTAGGCGTACGCCGCGATTTCACTACCCGCCTGCGCGCGCAGCAGATGCCCTGGCTATGGTCGTTCGGCGGTGCGCTGCTCGTTTGGCTCGTCATTGCCGGCGCGTTCGGCTTCTCGATTGCCGGCAACGTCCTCGCGACCGCGCTCGTGTTTGCCGTGTTCATGGTGCTCGTGGGCCTCGGCCAAATGATCGTCATCACCGCCGGCCCCGGCAATATCGATTTATCGATGCCTTCCGCGATTGCGCTAAGCGGCGTGCTGGGCGTGCAGCTGATGAAAGGCCGCGACGATTGGATCGTCCTCGGGATCGCGGTCGCGCTCGCGGTGGGCGTGCTCGTAGGGCTGGCGAACTACCTGCTGATCCGCATGCTCCGCATTCCGCCCATCATCGCCACGCTCTCGTCGAGCTTCATCGTGCAGTCGATTGCCATCACGCAAAGCCGCGGCATGCCTGCCCCGCCCCACGCGCTGCAGGCATTCGCGAACGCACGCCTGGTTGGCGTGCCCGACATCGCGTGGCTCGCACTCGCGCTATCCATCGCGCTGGCGTTCGTGCTGCATCGGACCGTGTTCGGCCGCGCGCTTTCCGCGCTCGGCCAAAACGCGCGGGCCGCGTGGCTCGCCGGCGTGCAAGTCGAGCGCGTGCGCTGGGTGACCTACGTACTGGCCGCAACGATCGCCGCGTTGACGGGACTACTGCTGGCCGCCGTGTCGGGCGGCGCCGCGCTCGACATGGGGGTGGAATACATGCTGATCTCCGTGGCGGTCGTCGTGATCGGCGGCACCGAGGTGGCGGGAGGCAAAGCCACCGTGGCCGGTGTCTGGGGCGCGTCGCTGTTTCTGTACCTCACGAACGCCATGCTCAATGCGTTAGGCGCCGGCGCCGGCGTACGTTCTATCGTCTATGGCGTGCTGATCATCGCCGTCGTCGTCGCGAGCGGACGCAAGGCCCACCCATGAACGGCGCCTCGGCGCGCCCGCGGCTCACGGTCGGCTCGCGGTCGGTTCACTTAGGAAAACTCACTTAGGAAGAGTCAGGACAAGACGATGAATCCCAACGAATACGAGGTGCACGATGCACGGTTTCGCGCGCTCCTTCAGCCGAATGCGCCATTCGAAAAGCTCGCGGACGGCTGCATGTGGTGCGAGGGACCGGTGTGGTTGCCGGCCGCGGAGTTTCTCGTCTGGAGCGACATCCCCAATAACCGCATGATGCGCTGGGTACCTGGCATCGGCACGGGGGTGTTCCGTACGAACGCCAACTTCAGCAACGGCAATACGCTGGATCGGGACTGCCGGCTCGTGAGCTGCGAACATGGCACGCGCCGCGTGACGCGCACGGAGCATGACGGGCGCATCACCGTCATCGCGGAGCGCTATCAGGGACGCCGATTCAACTCGCCGAACGACGTGGTGGTGCGCTCGGACGGCTCCGTCTGGTTCACGGATCCGGACTACGGCATCCTGAGCGACTACGAAGGCTATCGCGCCCCGAGCGAGATCGGGGCATGCCACGTGTACCGCGTGGCGCCCGAAAACGGGGAAGTGGAACGCGTGGCCGACGACTTCGCGAAGCCGAACGGCCTGGCATTCTCGCCCGACGAAACGCGGCTGTACGTGGCCGATTCCGGCGCATCGCACATCGAAAATGGGCCGCACCATATCCGGGTGTTCGACGTCGATGCGCACGGCCGCTTGCGCAACGGGCGCGTTTTCGCGGAAGTCGCGCCCGGTGTACCCGACGGCATGCGCGTGGACGAGCACGGCAACGTCTGGACCAGCGCCGGCGACGGCATTCATTGTTACGCGCCCGACGGGACGCTGCTCGGCAAGCTCCGGGTGCCCGAAACCGTGGCGAACCTCGTCTTCGGCGGAGCGCTGCGCAATCGCCTCTTCATTGCCGCGAGCACATCCATCTATTCGATCTATGTCGGCGTGCGCGGCGCCTACGCGGGGGGTGCACGATGAACTCGGCAAACCAACCTCGTGCGCCGCAGCTTTCCGGCGCGTTGATCCTACTCGATCCGCGCGACGACGTTGCGCTCTCGCGCGAACAACTGGTGCCCGGCGCGCCGCTCGACGCCGAGCATCGCGTTGCCGGGCTCATCCCCCCGGGCCACAAGGTCGCCGTGCGCGATATCGCGGCGGGCGCGCCGGTCCGCCGCTATGGGCAGATTATCGGCTTCGCGAGCCGCGCCATACGACGCGGAGAGCATGTCCATACGCACAATCTGTCGATGGGCGAGTTCGAGCGCGACTATGCATTCGGCGTGGACGCACACGAGACGCAGCGTGTCGCGCGACCCGCCACGTTCCATGGCATTCGTCGCGCGGACGGACGCATCGCGACGCGCAACTACATCGGCATTCTGACGACCGTCAACTGTTCGGCCACGGTCGCTCGCGCGATTGCCGATCATTTTCGCCGAGACATTCGTCCCGAGGCGCTCGAAGCCTTTCCGAACGTGGACGGCGTGGTGGCGCTGACGCATGGGCAAGGGTGCGCGATGGCCTCCGAAGGCGAACCGATCGCCGTGCTCCGGCGCACGCTCGCCGGCTATGCAAGGCATCCGAATTTCTATGCGGTCCTCATCGTCGGACTCGGCTGCGAAACGAACCAAATCGACGCGCTCGTCGAGACGGAGCATCTGGAACGCAGCGCGCAGCTCGCGACGATGACGATTCAACAAACCGGCGGCACGGCCCAAACGATCGCGGCGGGCATCGAACGCGTGCGCGAGCTGCTCGTACAAGCCAACCGTGCGACGCGCGAGCCCGTGGACGCGAGCCATCTCACGGTCGGTCTGCAATGCGGCGGCTCCGACAGTTATTCGGGCATCACGGCCAACCCCGCGCTCGGTTCGGCCGTCGATCGACTGGTGGCGCACGGCGGCACCGCGATCCTTTCCGAGACGCCCGAGATTTACGGTGCGGAGCATCTGCTGACACGCCGCGCCGTCTCGCGGGAGGTGGGCGAGAAGCTGCTCGCGCGTCTGCGCTGGTGGGAGGCGTATTGCGGCCGGATGAACGCGAACATGAACAACAATCCGTCGGCCGGCAACAAGGCGGGCGGCTTGACGACGATCCTCGAGAAATCCCTCGGCGCCGTGGCGAAGGGCGGCACCACGCCGCTCGTCGAAACCTACGAATACGCCGAGCCGGTGCGCGCGCACGGGCTCGTATTCATGGATACGCCCGGCTACGATCCGGTTTCCGCGACGGGCCAGGTAGCCGGCGGCGCCAACTTGATTTGCTTTACGACCGGACGCGGCTCCGCCTATGGCTGCGCACCGGCGCCGTCGCTGAAATTCGGCACCAACAGTGCCTTATGGCAGCGTCAGCAAGAGGACATCGACCTGAACTGCGGCACCATCTTGGACGGCGCGCAAAGCGTCGATGAGGTCGGCGCCGCGATTTTCGAACTCATGCTTGCCACGGCATCGGGGCAGCGCTCGAAGAGCGAAACGCACGGCTACGGGCAAAACGAGTTCTTGCCGTGGCAGTTGGGGGCAATCATGTAAGGACGGTCGCTTGCGTAGCGGGACGGCATCGCCTGCCTTTCCGCTACGACTATCACCCCTCCCCCATCGCCGCTCGCGGCATCTGCCTCGCCCCCTCCAACAGCCGAAAGCGGTTTTCACATTGCGCAATCGCGCGCCCCCCGCCCGCCGTCTCGTCTTCCCGTCGCTTGAAAACGCGTTTTGCATTGCAATAATCTGAACGCATCCCATTGAAAAATAACGAAAATATATGTCTTATGTCTTATATAAGACTCTGGCAAAACGCGGCGCGCGGACGCTACTATTAAGTCACGCAGTTCGCTCCCGAATCCGCGAGCGGAACGCCCCAGCATTTTTTCGAACGCGCTTTCTTCCTAGGAGATTTCACATGGCCCACTATCAGGACGACATCAAGGCAATCGCTGGCTTGAAACAGACGCACGGCAGCGCCTGGGATGCGATCAATCCCGAGTATGCCGCCCGCATGCGTGCCCAGAACAAGTTCAAAACGGGCCTGGACATCGCCAAGTACACCGCTAAGATCATGCGCGCCGACATGGCCGCCTACGATGCGGACCCATCGAAGTACACGCAGTCGCTCGGCTGCTGGCACGGCTTCATCGGTCAGCAAAAGATGATCTCCATCAAGAAGCACTTCAACAGCACCGAGCGCCGCTACCTTTACTTGTCCGGCTGGATGGTGGCCGCGCTGCGTTCCGAGTTCGGCCCGCTGCCCGACCAATCGATGCACGAAAAGACGTCCGTCAGCGCGCTGATCCGCGAGCTGTACACGTTCCTGCGCCAGGCCGATGCCCGCGAATTGGGCGGCCTGTTCCGCGAGCTGGACGCCGCGGTCGGGCCCGCCAAGGCGGCGATTCAAGAAAAAATCGACAACCACGTCACCCATGTCGTGCCGATCATCGCCGACATCGACGCGGGTTTCGGCAATGCCGAGGCGACGTACTTGCTCGCCAAGCAGTTCATCGAAGCGGGCGCATGCTGCATTCAAATCGAAAACCAAGTGTCGGACGAGAAGCAGTGCGGCCACCAAGACGGCAAGGTCACCGTGCCGCACGAGGACTTCCTCGCCAAGATCCGCGCCATCCGTTACGCGTTCCTCGAATTGGGCGTGGACGACGGCATCATCGTGGCCCGGACCGACTCGCTGGGCGCCGGCCTGACTAAGCAAATCGCCGTGACGCGCACGCCCGGGGATCTGGGCGACCAATACAACGCCTTCCTCGATTGCGAAGAATTGTCGGCCGATCGATTGGGCAACGGCGACGTCGTCATCAAGCGCGACGGCAAGCTGCTGCGTCCGAAGCGCCTGCCGAGCAACCTGTTCCAGTTCCGCCCCGGCACGGGCGAAGCGCGCTGCGTGCTCGATTGCATCACCGCGCTGCAAAACGGGGCCGACCTGCTGTGGATCGAAACCGAAAAGCCGCATATCGCCCAAATCGGCGGGATGGTCAGCGAGATTCGCAAGGTGATTCCGAACGCCAAGCTCGTGTACAACAACAGCCCGTCGTTCAACTGGACGCTCAATTTCCGCCAGCAAGCCTACGACGCGATGAAGGCCGCGGGTAAGGACGTGTCGGCCTACGACCGCGCGCAGCTCATGAGCGTGGAATACGATCAAACCGAATTGGCGGCGCTCGCCGACGAAAAGATCCGCACGTTCCAAGCCGACGCATCGCGCGAAGCCGGCATCTTCCACCATCTGATTACGCTGCCGACATACCACACCGCTGCCTTGTCGACCGACAACCTCGCCAAGGAATACTTCGGCGATCAGGGCATGCTGGGGTATGTGGCGGGCGTACAGCGCAAGGAGATTCGTCAGGGTATCGCGTGCGTCAAACACCAAAACATGTCCGGCTCGGACATCGGCGACGACCACAAGGAGTATTTCAGCGGCGAAGCGGCCCTGAAGGCGGCCGGCAAAGACAACACGATGAACCAGTTCTGATGCCAATGCCGATGCGAATCCCGGCATCGATCGCAGCCTAAGCAAAAACGCCAACCCCGACCGGTTGGCGTTCTCGTTTTCTCGTTTTCTCGTTTCTCGACCGCGTCAGGCGGGCGCCTGCCCTCAGCGACGCGATTTCGTCAACGTCACCGTCTCGAAGAGTTCGTAGTCGCTCGTCGGCGTGCGATCGGCGCCGGGTGCGTGGTAGTAACTCATCTTGATCGTCGTCTTGCCGCCGTGCTCGCCCGGATCGACATCGAACACGGCGATCCCATAGCCCGTTCCGGTATCGCGCTGCGCGGACCACACCGCATCTTCCACCGCATCGGCCGGCGCCCGCACGAAGGTGCCCTCGGTCGAGCCCGGCATCGGCCGGTTCGGTTTCGTAAAGACCTTCGCTTGCGGATTGCCGGTGCCGACATCGACGCCGTAGACGTCGAGCGGCGCGCTCGTGCCCCCGCCGCCCAAAATCAAGTGGATCGTGCCGCGGCTCATGTCGAACGTATTCGCACCGATTTGCGCGTGTCGCACCGGTCGCGGCGTCAAGGTGTCGACGCGTTCGCCGGTCGCCACGTCGGTGCCCAGATAACGGTGGCAACCGCAGACCGGATAGCTGCGCTCGTAATCGTGATCGTGTCCGCACAGCACGAGGTCGACGCCGTAGCGCTCGAACAGCGGCAACCACGCTTCGCGCAGCGCCTTGTCCGACCCGTTGCCCGTCTTCGACGAACTCAGCGCATCTTGATGCATCTGCACGACGATCCAGTCGATATCGCGGTTATCGGCAGCGCGGCGCAGCGTATGTTCGAGCCAGCGCGTCTGCTCGCCGTTGCTATAGCCGCGCACATACAGCGACGTACCGGGCGGGATCGGCGCATTGCCCGTGCTCGGTGCCGGTACGAGCGGTGCCGGCCCCGCCACGAATGCCGCGCCGTCTTGATAAACGATGTCGTCGGCATCGAGCGAGATGAACAGCACCGAACTCACTTGGAACGCGTACCAGCGCCCGGAAAAGCGCGTGCCGTTCTCGGGCAGCGTGTAACGCGTCAAATACGAATCGAGGCCCTGCTCGCCGTTGTAAAACTCGAGTTCATGATTGCCCGGACAAGGCATCCAGGGGCGGTTCGCCGCCGACGTTTGATTGTTGTTGCCGAAATCGCGCCACACATCCGTTTGATGCTTCGGATTCAGGTTCGCGTAGCAGAGATCGCCGTTCAGCAAGTGGAAGAGCGGCTGGAAGCGCTCGACGGCTTGCACGGCATACCGGCTTTGCAGCGACGACAACACCCAGCTCGTGTTGGGCGTCGCCAGGTCGCCATAGCTCGTGAAGCGGAACGGCTTGCGGCCGCGCGGCGCGGTCGTGAAACTCGAGCTGAACGGGTTGCCGCTGGCATTGTCCGAGGTGACTTCGTAGCGATACGTCGTGTCGGGCTTCAGGCCATGCAAGCGGGCGTGATACGCGAACACCACGACGCCGCTCAAGCCGTCCGTATAGGTGCGCTGCACCGCCTGCACCGTTTCGCTGTGACCGCGATCCGTGCTCACCGTGACGCGCGGACGTACCGATGCCGCCTGCGAAGCCCACGAGACGACGACCTCGCACGCGGGATCGCTGCCCCACGTCAGATGCACTTGCTCCGGCGTGCCGTCAGCGGTGTTGCCGGTGTCGGCCGCCATCGCGGCGCCCGCCAGCGCACCCGCCGCGCTCGCGAATCCCGAAGCGCCCGCGAGCTTCAGAAAACCGCGGCGCGACACGCCGGCGCTCGCTTCGGTCGAAGATACATCGGAGGGGGTTTTGTTCGTCATATCCTCTGGGCCTCTAAAAGTGTTCGCGGCCCCGCGTGGATCGACGCAGACCGCAGCCCAGCGATGCTATCGGCCGGTGATGAACGTTCAATGTCAGCCGGGTGGAGCGATGCCACGCGCGCCGATCGTTCGGTCGATTCGATGGCGATCGCAGCACGGATAGCGTCACCCTGCGCTTCGGCGCAAGCGATCGGCCGATCCCCTCCGCTTTACCCCAACACCACGGCGTCCGATGCCGGCTCGCTTTGCATCGGCCGACTCAAATCCTGCTGCATCTGCGCCGCGAGGTAATCGCAAGTCGGGCGGTTCGATTTGGCGCTGCGTGCGACGACGATGTCCAACGGCTCGATTTCCGGCAGCCCGTGGCGCGCCCCCAGCACGCTCAGGCGTTCGGGAACGCTGCATCGCGCGAGCGCGGCGACGGCCAGCCCCGCATCCACCACGGCCAGCAAACCCAGCATGCTGGCGCTACTGTAAGCGGCGCGGTATGGCAGGGTGGCGCGGTCGAGCGCGGCAACCGTGTTCGCACGCGCCATACAACCCGATTCATACAGCGCGACGGGCAGCGGCCGCGCTTGCCAAACCCGCGGCTCGTCGGGTTTGCCGACCCACCATACCGGCTCGCGCCGAATGAAATCGCCATTCAAGCGCAGGCTGCGATCGCGCGTCACGAAGGCCAGATCGATACGGTTGTCCTCGAGCATCGGGGCCAGCGCGGTGCTTTGCGCACAAATCACGGAAATATCCACCGCCGGATACATCGCGGAAAAACGGCGCAATACCGGCGGCAGCAACGAAGAAATGTAATCGTCCGGCGCACCCAGCACGACATGGCCGGTAATCTCCGGCCGCGCCACGGCCGCCCAGGCCTCGTCTTGCAACGAACGGATACGGCGGGCGTATTCGAGCAGCGTTTCGCCCGCATGCGTCAACGACAGGTTGCGGGTATCGCGAACGAACAGGGGCGTGCCGATCGCACCTTCCAGCCGCTTGATCTGCATACTGACCGCGGCCTGCGAACGACAGACGACCTGGGCCGCCTTGGTGAAGCTGCCGAGTTCCGCGGCGGCGATGAAAGTCTTGAGCAAGTCGGCGTCGAAATCGGGTGCCATCGCGAATTCATAAACGATATTGATGCGGTCTCTAAGTTTTATTCGTTTGATTGAAAGAGGCAAGCCCTGAATACTGAGGGTCCCTCAAAGGAGCCCTCATGCCGACCTCGATTGACCGCCTCCCTGCTTCGCGTCCCGGATTGCTCGCCTTCTCGGGCGCCGCGGTGCTCATGGGCACGATGGGGGTATTCGTCGCGCAAGCCGGCCTCGACCCCATCACGACCGTGTTCTACCGATGCGTGTTCGGGTTGGCGACGATGGCACTTTACTGCGCGTGGAAAGGCTATTTCCGCAGCCAACGGTTCACGCGCCGAATGCTGGGCCTCGCGCTCCTGTCGGGCGTGTTGATGGTGTCGCAATGGGTATTCTTCTTCGGGGCGCTCGAGCGCGTCGGCATCGCAGTGGCGACGGTCGTCTTTCACGTTCAGCCGTTCTGGGTGATCCTGCTCGGCGCCGCGATCTTTCGCGAGCGAGTCGGCGTGGCGAAATCGGCATGGATTTGCACAGCCTTCGTCGGTCTGGCGCTGGCGGCCGGGATCGGCTGGAGCACGCTGTCCGCCGACCGGACGTACCTAACCGGTATCGGATTCACGCTGGTCGCGTCCGTCCTCTATGCCGGCGTCACCCTGATCGCCAAAGCCCTCGGTGCGCTGCGTCCGCACTGGCTGACGATGATTCAGTGCGCCGTCGGCGTCGTCAGCTTGCCGTGGCTCGCGCCCTCTGGCGCGCTGACGCAAGTGAACCTGCATCAGTGGGGATGGCTGGTGGGGCTCGGCGTGTTGCACACCGGCATCTCCTACGCGCTCATCTACGGCGCCGTACCCAAGTTATCGGTACCCGTCATCGCCGTGCTTCAATTCATCTATCCGCTGACGGCCGTCCTAGTCGACTGGCTTGTTTACGGCCGTGCGCTAACGCCGCTGCAAGGATTGGGCGTCGCGCTGATCGTGCTCGCGAGTCTCGGGGTGAACCTCGGCTGGTCCCTGACGCGGGGCATAGGATGCGCGAATCGGGTGCGTGCGCTCAAATAACGTGCGCACAACGCACCGCCGGTGTGCGCGGCATCTTGGGAGCGCCGGCGCGCCCAGCGAACCGCTTTGGTGCGCGAAGGCCGCTGCGCGTGCCGTCTGCACTACATCGAAACATCGATTCACCGAGTTGGTACGCGATTTGCTTCTTGCGCCTATTTTTGCGCGCCAACTTACGCCATGAATGACCTGAAATCGGGCAGCGACACGTTATTCCTCCTGCTGGGCGCCGGCATGGTGCTCGCGATGCACGCCGGCTTCGCGTTTCTCGAACTCGGCACCGTTCGCAAGAAGAACCAGGTCAACGCGCTCGTGAAGATCCTCGTCGACTTCGCCGTGTCCACCATCGCGTACTTCTTCATCGGCTACACGATCGCCTACGGCGTGCAATTCTTCGGCAATGCGGCCACGCTCGCCGAGCACAACGGCTACGCCCTCGTCCGGTTCTTCTTTCTGTTGACGTTCGCCGCCGCGATCCCCGCGATCGTCTCCGGCGGCATTGCCGAGCGCGCGAAATTCAATCCGCAGCTGTGCGCGACATTCCTCCTCGTCGGCTTCGTCTATCCGTTCTTCGAAGGCATCGCCTGGAACGACCGCTTCGGCCTGCAAACCTGGTTGACCGCCACGCTCGGCGCACCGTTTCACGACTTCGCCGGTTCGGTCGTCGTCCATGCATTCGGCGGCTGGGTCGCATTGCCGGCCGTATTGCTGCTCGGGGCGCGCCGGGGCCGGTACCAACGCGACGGGCGCATCGCCGCGCACCCGCCTTCGAATATTCCGTTTCTCGCGTTGGGTGCGTGGGTACTCGCGGTGGGCTGGTTCGGCTTCAATGTCATGAGCGCACAGACGATCGACAAGATCAGCGGGCTCGTGGCCGTCAACTCGTTGATGGCGATGGTCGGCGGCACGCTGGCCGCTTGGCTCGCCGGACGCAACGATCCCGGATTCGCCTATAACGGTCCGCTCGCGGGACTCGTCGCGGTCTGCGCCGGGTCGGACATCATGCACCCCATCGGCGCGCTCGTGACCGGTGCGATCGCCGGGGCCTTGTTCGTCTATATGTTCACGTGCGTGCAAAACCGCTGGCGGATCGACGACGTCCTCGGCGTGTGGCCGTTGCATGGCTTGTGCGGTGCCTGGGGCGGCATCGCCGCCGGCATCTTCGGCGCGAAGGCGCTCGGCGGCGCCGGCGGCGTGTCGCTGCTCGCGCAAGTGCTCGGCACGGTCGCGGCGATCGTCGTCGCCACGGCCGGCGGCGCGATCGTCTATGGGCTGCTGCGCGCCACAGTAGGCATCCGCCTCGACGACGAAAGCGAGTTCGACGGCGCCGATCTGTCGCTTCACAAGATCAGCGCGACACCTGAGCGCGAAACCGTCGTCTGATATCGAAGGACACGCGCCAGGCGGCCGCTTAGCGCACCCGCCTCGCACCGCCGATCGCGACTCCGCGCGCGCGATCGGCCCTCACGGCAACACCACCAGCGTATCTTCCGGCCCCAGCACGCGGCCGTCTTGCGCACGCACCTGCAGCGTTTCGGGCGGCCGCCCCGTGTGCCGATCGAGCAAGCGCGCACGCGCCTCGTCCGGCTCGAAGCAAAACGTGTCGCCCCATTGGCGCAGCGCAACCAACACCGGAAACAGCGCACGCCCCTTCGCCGTCAGCACGTATTCCTGATACGCGCCGCCATCCGACGCGGGCGCGATCTCCATGATTCCGTGCGCCACCAGCGTCCGCAACCGCGCCGCCAAGATGTTCTTGGCCAACCCCAGGCTCGCTTGGAATTCGCCGAATCGACGCAGGCCCGCCAACGCGTCGCGCACGATCAGCAGCGACCAACCGTCGCCGATCGCGTCCAGCGGGCGCGCCACGCCGCACGGCGTGTCTTGATGAGAGGTTCGCTTGACCATGAAGGCTTCCCTATTCGCGTGTCGCTGTCGATCAATCTAGTTGCAATATAAAACTCACTCTGCTACAAAGGCAATGGTTTCATTTTGAAACCACAATGGCGCCGCCCGGGCGGCGTCGGCCTCGGCCCGCGTGCGCTCGCGCTTTTGCGGCCTTTCACGCAGCTCGCAACACTTCACCCACTGGGAGATTTCGATGATTCGACCTGACGAGACGTTCGACGGCACGTTTCCCTACCCCGCCCACTTCTGCGAGGCGCCGGGGTTTGCGATGCACTACGTGGACGAGGGCCCGCGCAATGGCGAAACGATCCTCTGTTTGCACGGCGAGCCGACCTGGGGCTACTTGTTCCGTCATCTCATCGCCGCATTGCGCGGGACTTACCGCGTCGTCGCCCCCGATCACATGGGGTTCGGCAAAAGCGCCACGCCGCGCGAGCGCAGCTACTGGCTACAGGATCACGTCGATAACCTCGAACGCTTCGTGCTGAGTCTGGATCTGCGCGATATCACGCTCGTCATGCACGACTTCGGCGGCCCCGTCGGCATGGGTTTGGCCGCGCGGCACCCCGATCGGATTCGTCGCATTGTGTCGGTCAATGGACCCACGCCGTTCGGACAAGCGGATTTGGGCGAGCGGCTCAGCGCGAACGCTCGGCACTCGCCCTGGTTCCAATGGATCTTGAAGGCCGAAGCGCAAGGACGTCTCGAGGGGGTATTGGGCGAACTCGAGTTCAATATCCTCAGCACGCTCAAGCTGAACGGATTCGAAAACCACGCGCTGATCGGCGATGTTTGGTTGAGCGCATACGGCTCGCGCTTCAGCCGGTTCGAGGATTGCGCCGGTGCCATCGGCTGGGCCAAAGGCTTCGCCATCGGGGCGCACCGCTTCGAATCGCCGGGCGAGCATGCTCGGCGCGCGATCGCTTCGATGCCGGCACTCGCGATTTGGGGCATGGCCGATCGCACGCTGGACGCCGCGCATTTTCTGCCGCTCTTTCGCGAAACCTTCCCGGACGCCGCCATCCATCGGCTCGACGGTGTGGGCCACTACAGTCTAGAAGACGCGCCCGAGACGATTTACGCGCATATTGCATCGTTCGTGCGCCAAACGTGATCGCGCCGCCCGCCGTGGCGTAAAATACGCGCTTTCTCGAATATTCCCAACGACATGTCTCTCGCCTCCACTCCCGAGATCATCGCCGAGCTGAAAGCCGGCCGGATGGTGATCCTCGTCGACGAAGAAGATCGCGAAAACGAAGGCGACCTGGTGCTGGCGGCCGATTTCGTCACGCCGGAAGCGATCAATTTCATGGCCCGATACGGTCGCGGCTTGATTTGTCTGACGCTCACGCAAGAGCGCTGCAAGCAGTTGAACCTGCCGCTCATGACGTACCGCAACGGCACACAGTACGGCACCGCCTTCACGGTCAGCATCGAAGCCGCCGAAGGCGTGACCACGGGCATCTCGGCGGCCGATCGCGCCCGCACGATCGCAACCGCCGTCGCACGGGAGGCGCGCGCCGAGCACATCGTGCAGCCGGGCCACGTGTTCCCGATCATGGCGCAGCCGGGCGGCGTGCTCGTGCGCGCCGGCCATACGGAAGCGGGTTGCGATCTGACAGCGTTGGCGGGGCTCACGCCCGCGGCCGTCATCTGCGAAGTGATCAAAGACGACGGCACAATGGCGCGCCTGCCCGATTTGATGGAATTCGCGGCGCAGCACGATTTGAAGCTCGGCACCATCGCCGATCTGATCCACTACCGCAGCCGCACGGAGTGCATCGTCACGCGCGTGGCCGAGCGCACGATGCAGACGGCGCACGGCCCGTTCCGCGCCATTCTTTATCAAGACCAGCCGAGCGGCTCGCCCCATCTCGCGCTCGTGCGCGGCACGCCGACGCCCGAGCGCGAAACGCTCGTGCGCGTGCACGAGCCGCTCTCGGTGCTCGATCTGCTCGAAGTGGGCACCTCCACGCACTCGTGGACGCTCGACGCCGCCATCAAGGAAATCGCCGAGCGCGATCTCGGCGTTGTCGTCATGCTCAACTGCGGCGATACGAAGGATCACCTGATCGACGTGTTCAAGGCGTTCGACGAAGAAGACAAAGCGGCCCAACTGAAACGGCGGCCTGTCGATTTCAAGACTTACGGCGTCGGTGCGCAGATTCTGCGCGATCTCCAAGTCGGCAAAATGCAGGTGTTGTCGAACCCGCGCCGGCTCGGCAGCATGTCGGGCTACGGCCTCGAAGTGACGGGCTTCGTGCCGATGCCGGGCGCACCGGTGCGGCCTGGCGCATAATCGCGGGCGATACGTCGGCACGCCACTTAGCCTCATTCCTCCTTTTTACGGACCTTTTATGGAAATCGGACAATACCAACCGAACCTCGACGGCGATGGCCTGCGCGTCGGTATCGTGCAATCGCGTTTCAACGAACCCGTCTGTAACGGGCTCGCCGACGCTTGCGTCGAAGAACTCGAACGCCTCGGCGTCGCAGGCGAAGACGTGCTGCTCGTCAGCGTCCCCGGCGCGCTCGAAATCCCGCTGGCGCTGCAAAAGCTCGCCGAAAGCGGCCAGTTCGATGCGCTGATCGCGCTCGGCGCCGTGATCCGCGGCGAAACGTACCACTTCGAACTCGTCTCGAACGAAAGCGGCGCGGGCGTCTCGCGCATCGCGCTCGACTTCGGCATTCCCGTCGCGAACGGCGTACTGACGACGGACACCGACGAGCAAGCCGTCGCGCGCATGACGGAAAAGGGTCGCGACGCAGCCCGCGTGGCCGTGGAAATGGCGAACCTCTCGGTCGCGCTCGAACAACTCGGCGGCGACGAAGATGAAGACGAGGACGAAGAGCAAGAGGACGAGGCATGAAGAGCGCCCGCCGACGCTCCCGCGAATTGGCCACGCAGGGGCTGTATCAGTGGCTGCTATCGGGTGCGCCCGCCGGTGAAATCGACGCCCAGCTGCGCGGCGCGCAAGGCTTCGACAAGGCCGATCAGGAACACCTCGATGCGTTGCTGCACGGGGTGATCCGCGAAAACGCCGTGCTTTCGGAAGATCTCGCGCCGTGCCTCGACCGTCCGATCGAGCAGCTCTCGCCCGTCGAACGGGCGGTGCTGCTCGTCGCCGCGTTCGAGTTCAAGCATCACGTGGAAATTCCGTATCGCGTCGTGATCAACGAGGCGGTCGAGCTGGCCAAGACGTTCGGCGGTTCGGACGGCTACAAGTATGTCAACGGCGTACTCGACAAGCTCGCATTGAAACTGCGCGCCACGGAATCGCAGGCGGGCCGCGCCAACCGCTAAGCCCGCGCCGGTCGGTTCGCATCGCGTGGGGCCGCTCTACCCTGCGGCCCACGTCGATCGAATCCGGAATCTAGGGCCTGTTCACGCCATCTATGAATATCGCCGCAGAACCGCTCACGAAGCTCGCATCGCGCGTCGACGCGATCGCTCCGTTTTACGTCATGGAGTTGGCCAAGGAAGCCCGGCAACTCGAGATGGCCGGGCGCCATATCATCCACATGGGTATCGGCGAGCCCGATTTCACGGCGCCCGAACCTGTCGTCGAAGCCGCGGCCCAAGCGCTGCGGCGCGGCGTCACGCAGTACACGGGCGCACTCGGCATCGCACCGCTACGCGAGGCGATTGCCGCGCACTATCGGCGTACCTACGGGCTGGCGATCGATCCCGCACGCATCGTCATCACGGCCGGTGCCTCGGCCGCGCTGCTGCTGGCTTGCGCGGCACTCGTCGATCGCGACGACGAAGTGCTGATGCCCGATCCGTCGTACCCGTGCAACCGCCATTTCGTCGCCACGATGGAAGGCAAGCCGGTGCTCGTGCCGAGCGGCCCCGATGTGCGGTTTCAGCTGACGGCCGCCGATATCGAACGGCTGTGGGGGCACAAGACGCGCGGCGTACTGCTCGCCTCGCCGTCGAACCCGACCGGCACCTCGATCGAGCCCGCCGAACTCGAACGCATCGTCAAAGCCGTGCGCGCGCGCGGCGGCTTCACGATCGTCGACGAAATCTACCAAGGCTTGTCGTACGATGCGCGGCCGGTGTCGGCGCTGTCGTTCGGCGACGACGTCGTCACGGTCAACAGCTTCTCGAAATACTTCAACATGACGGGTTGGCGCCTCGGCTGGCTCATCGTGCCGCCGTCGATGATCGGTGCGTTCGAAAAGCTCGCGCAGAACTTGTTCATCTGTGCATCGGCCCTTGCCCAGCATGCCGCCCTCGCCTGCTTCGAACCGGAGACGATTGCGATCTACGAAGGACGACGTCTCGAGTTCAAGCGCCGGCGCGATTTCATCGTGCCCGCACTCGAGCGGCTGGGCTTTACGGTGCCGGTCGTGCCGGACGGGGCGTTCTACGTCTATGCCGATTGCCGCGGCGTGCCGCATCCCGCGGCCGGCGACAGCGCCGCACTGACGAAAGCCATGCTGCACGATGCGGGTGTGGTCCTGGTGCCGGGCCTCGACTTCGGTCAGCACGCCCCGCGCGAGTACATTCGCCTGTCGTACGCGACAGCGTATGCGTCGCTCGAAGAAGCGGTCGAACGCCTGGCCCGGCTGTTCGGGCATTGAGGCCGTAGCGTATCGACACGGCACCGCGCGACCAAGTTATCCGTCGCAATGCGATTGCAACGGATACAAAAAAGCACCCGAATTCGGGTGCTTTTTTCTTCTTCGGGAGCCAGCGCTTAGGCGCCCAGTTCCACGTGAACGCCGTGGGCGGGACTACCGGTGTTGCCCGCGTCGTCGGAGGTCGGCGCCGACTCGGTGGCCGAACCGGCCTTCGCCTGAACGGTGCTGGGCGGATGGCCGCTATCGAGCGCCACCTGAACCCGCTTCGTCGATGCCAACACGGGCTTTTGCGGCGCCTGCGGCGCGTTGATCGGCACTTGGCGGCCGCGGGCCACATCGCGCAGGCGGGCGCGCTCGGCCATGACCTTAGCCCCATAGCCGCCATCGTCGGGCGACGTGGAGCCGACATACAAGCGCAGCCCATCGGCTAACGAGCCGCCGCGGGCGATGCAATCTTTCAGGACGACCGCACCTACAGTAATGTTCGCCAGCGGCTGAAGCGCCGCGCTGGTGCCGCCGAAGTACTGAAACTTGTCGGAGTGAACCTTCGACATGACCTGCATGAGACCTTGCGCACCCACGCCGCTTTCGGCGTACGGGTTGAAGCCCGATTCGATCGCCATGACCGCGAGCAGCAGCAGCGGGTCGAGCCCGACTTGGCGGCCCGTATCGAATGCGGCCTTGACGAGTTCGCCGACGGGCTCCTGCGCCACATGGTAGCGACGCGCCAAATACGACGTCACGAGCGTCTGCTCGCGCGCCGAGACAAGAACGCGATCGTCCCGCGCATCGGCCGATACCCGCTGCGACGAGATCATCTTCGCCAGCAAATACAGGTTCGACGGCGTCACGCTCGTCGAAAGATGCATATCCGGGGCCGGCGCGGCGGTAACCGTCAGGCCGCTCGCCCCGCTGCCGTCGAACGCGCCATCGTAGCGGGCGTTGTCGAGCGTGGGCGCTTCGTCCGCGACGTCGGGCGCCTGGGCGCCGAACGCCGGCAGCGGATGTCCGCTCAGCAGGCGCGCCGGGCCGGCTTGAACGGCCGCCTCGATGATCGGCATCATGCGCGCCGCCAAGGTACCGCGCACGGTCGGCAAGAGCCACAGTGCGAGGCCAGCCAGCACGGCGCACACGCCGACGAGGCTGAACAGATGGTGACTGACACGCGTCCCGCGACGCAAAGCGGCTCGAACCGCTTCGCCGACACTACCGTTGGGACGCCACGATAACCAAGTATTCATTCGGTTCTCCCATTGAGCATGGCTCGGCCTCGGGGGTACCGCAGCGCGCGAAGCGCCAATCGAGCGAGCCAAGGCGTCGCTGGCCTTGGTTGGACCTGGGCGACGCCGGGATACGGCACCCTACCGCACGAGGCGGCAGCGAACCGTGTGGAGAGCCACATCGGAGCAAAAGGACCGGGCGCGTGCGGTTAGGCATGCGCACAGTGGCTCTCAAGCGAAGCCGGCGTCAACGCGCCGGCGCAATGACAACTAGTAGACCGTTAGAGCGCCGTGCAGGGCGGCGTACGGTGACGCGACACTTCGCGCCGTGAGCTGGATCTGGGGGCAGTGAACACAAAAACTACTTGGCCCTGCAGCCAATGTGGGACGGATTCTAGCAGGCTTTTATAGATCGTCAATGCTACAAAAACGCGAAATGATAACGAAATGTAATTAAGGATCGTGCGAGCACGGCCGATAACTATGGCCGGCGCGCGTTTCGCCCATTTCGAGATGTCGTTCCCGAGCGAGCATCCTTGCTATCCGCAGGTAAAATCGTCGCCTGCTTGGCGCCCCTCACCCGTCGCGGCGCGGCTAGTCAAACGATCACTTATGAAATACAAGGACTTGCGGGACTTCATCGGCCGTCTCGAGACCCTGGGCGAGCTACGGCGCGTGCCGGAACGCGTGTCGCCCGTGCTCGAAATGACCGAGCTTTGCGACCGCGTGCTGCGCGCCGGCGGCCCCGCGCTGCTGTTCGATGCGCCGGCGGGCCACACCGTTCCGGTGCTCGGCAACCTGTTCGGCACCACGCGCCGGATCGCGCTCGGGATGGGCATCGACGAAACCGCGGCCGCCGAGGAAGGCGCGGCGCTCGGCTCGCTGCGCGATGTCGGGCGGCTACTCTCGGCGCTCAAGGAGCCGGAGCCGCCCAAGGGGCTCAAGGATGCGGGCAAACTGCTGACGCTCGCCAAAGCGGTCTGGGATATGGCGCCCAAGACGGTCAGCGCGCCGCCTTGCCAAGAAATCGTCTGGGAAGGCAACGACGTCGACTTGGCGCGGCTGCCGATTCAAACGTGCTGGCCGGGCGACGTCGCCCCGCTCGTCACCTGGGGATTGACCGTGACGCGCGGGCCGAACAAGCCCAGGCAGAATCTCGGCATCTACCGGCAACAGCTCATCGGCCGCAACAAACTGATCATGCGCTGGCTCGCGCACCGCGGCGGCGCGCTCGATTTCCGCGAATTCGCACTGGCGAACCCGGGCAAGCCCTATCCGGTGGCCGTCGTACTCGGCGCCGATCCGGCGACGATGCTCGGCGCCGTCACGCCTGTGCCCGACACGTTGTCCGAGTACCAATTCGCCGGGCTGCTGCGCGGCGCGCGCACGGAACTCGCGCGGTGCCTGACACCCGGCTTGGAGGGCCTGCAAGTGCCCGCGCGCGCCGAAATCGTCCTCGAAGGCTTTATCTATCCGCAGCAAGGCGAGGCCGACCCGGCGCCGGCCGGCGCACCGGCACGGCCGTCGCGCGGCGCCGCAGCGCGCTACGAACATGCGCTCGAAGGTCCGTACGGCGACCACACGGGCTACTACAACGAGCAGGAGTGGTTTCCCGTCTTCACCGTGACGCGGATCACGATGCGCCGCGACGCGATCTACCACTCCACGTATACGGGCAAACCGCCCGACGAGCCGGCCATGCTCGGCGTCGCGTTGAACGAGGTGTTCGTGCCGCTGCTGCAAAAGCAGTTTCCGGAGATCACGGATTTCTATCTGCCGCCCGAAGGCTGCAGCTATCGGATGGCGATCGTGCAGATGAAGAAGAGCTATGCCGGACACGCGAAACGCGTGCTATTCGGCGTGTGGAGCTTCTTGCGTCAATTCATGTATACGAAGTTCATCGTCGTCGTCGATGAAGATGTCGACGTGCGCGATTGGAAGGAAGTCATCTGGGCGATCACGACGCGCGTCGATCCGGCGCGCGACACGGTGCTCGTCGAGCGCACACCGATCGACTATCTCGACTTCGCCTCCCCCGTCGCGGGCCTCGGCTCGAAGATGGGGATCGACGCCACCAACAAATGGCCCGGCGAGACCGACCGGGAATGGGGCCGGCCGATCGCGATGGACCCGGCCGTGAAAACGCGCGTCGACGCTTTATACGAACGCCTGGGGCTCGCGCGCTGAATCGGCGCGACAGCCCGGCCAAGCCCTTTCCTTATTCAACGCTGCGCACGACATGCAACCGGCCTCATTGCTATCGAACGGGTTTTTCCTCTCGCTATCGCTGTGCCTCGATATCGGCATCGTGAACGTCGCCATTTTGTCGCGCACGCTCTCGCACGGCTTTCGGCCCGGCTTCTGGCTCGGGCTCGGCTCGTGCATCGGCGATCTCGTCTACGCGACGCTGGCGCTCGCGGGCATGTCGGCGCTGCTGCGTTTCGACTCGGTGCGATGGGTCGTATGGATCGGCGGTGCCGCCATGCTGCTGTTCCTAACCTGGAAAATGGCGCGCGAAGCGCTCTTTCCCGCACCCGCGGCCGAGGGCACGCACTCGGAACCCGAGGCGAGCCCGGCGCACGGCTTCGCGCGCGGCGTGGCACTGGCGATGTCGTCGCCCTCTGCGATCCTGTGGTTCGCGGCGGTCGGCGGCGCGCTCATCGCGAAATCCGGCGCAACGGGCACACGCGGCGCCTCGCTCTTTCTGGGCGGCTTCTTTCTAGGCGGGCTTGCTTGGACGCTGTTCATCTGCACGCTGGCGAGCCAAGGTCGAAAGCATGCCGGCGCCTCGTTGCTGCGCGGATGTCATCTCGTTTCGGCGCTGCTGTTCGCCTACCTCTCGTATAGCGTGATTGTCGACGGTTATCGCGACCTCGTCGGCCACGCGGCGCGCGCCGTCATCTGAGCCGTTTCGCCGCGCCCCCAAAACACCGACGGCGCAATGCGGCTCGAAGCCGGCATTGCGCCGTCGCGTAGCGTAGCCGGCGTCGTCGGGCAAACACGCTCCCGGCAACGCGGCCGATCACCACCGCCGCCAATAGGGATGGTGGTGCCAGTGATGGTAGTAGCCACCTCCGCCGCCCCAGTAACCGCCGACGACGACCGGCGGCGGTCCATAGTAGACCGGCGGCGGCGGCGCGTAATAGACAGGCGGGGGCGGCTCGTAGTACACGGGCGGGGGCGGTGCGTAGACGGGGTATGCGGGGTATGCCGGCGCCACCGGAATACCGATGCCGACGCCGATCGAGACGTGCGCTTGCGCCGTCGCGGCGAACCCCGCGCTCAATGCAACGACGGCAAACAGCGAAGCGAGCTTTTTCATTTGAGTGATCCTCTGGCGAATGCGCGGTCGCGTCGCCAAAACGCCAAGCGGCACGACTGCAACTTACGCTTCGAATGTATAGAAAAAGCCTGGAGAGAGGGCCGGGCATTTGTTGCAAAATGCAATCCGGGCGCGGCTGACGGGCGCAAAGGGTCTGCGCTCGCGCAACGCGGCAACGCCCAATGGGTGATTTTTTACCGCTGCGAGGGCGAACGCTCGGACGCTGTCGGTAATCTTTAATTACAAATTCGTTGCGTTAGCGCGGACCGCCCCGCCCGCCTACGCAATGGGCGCGGTCCGCAGCCGCCGCCGGAGGCTTGGCAGCCGGCTACCGGCCGAGCAGGAACGACCGGCGTGCGCTCGCTGCGACGCCTGGCCGTCGAGCCATCGATGTGCATCATCCGACTTTGACGTAGGTGAATTCGCGCGTGATGCTGGGCGGCACGTAGGCTTCCCCGATTTTGACGCGCGGCGTCAGCCGCTTCTTCTGATCCCACCAGAGCCGGCGTTGTGCACGGCTGAGAAACCGCAAGTGCTTACGGTAGGCAAAAACGTTCATCGTGACCTCCCATGCATGGCTGCGACGCAAGATCGAAGAACGGAGCGCTCCGGTTCGGCACCCGCTGCGAGGGCCGACCGCGCCTCTCCATACGACGCCCGAAACGAATCGACGAAAATCGGCACGAACCCCCGTTGCTAAGTCGGGCGCGACAAGGTATGCGCATGGGGTGGCATCCCGCTACGGTGCCGATGCGCCATACTGGCGGTTTTCCGTTTGGCGCGAATTCGCCGTAGGCGTTCCGCCCCGCTCGATCATGCCGCTTCCTGCCCTTCCACGACTCGGTTTCATCGGCGCCGGCCGTTTGGCCCGCTGCTTGGCCGCGGGGTTCGCGCGCGCGGGCTATCCCGTCGCCGCGGTCAGCGCCCGCTCGCCCGCCTCCGCTACGCGGCTCGCCCAAGCTTTGCCGTCGTGCCGGGCGGTGGCCGATGCGCAGGCCGTCGTCGATTCCTCCGACCTTGTCTTTTTAGCGGTTCCCGATGACAGCATCGGTACGATCGCGAACAAATTGACGTTTACAACGCGCGGCGCGGGCACGGTGGCACTCGTCCATTGCAGCGGCGCGACGAGCGTCGAAGCGCTCGCCGCGGCGCGGGCGCAGGGCGCGTCGATCGGCGGGTTCCACCCGCTCTACCTATTCAGCGGCGACCCCGCGGATCTGGACCGGATCGCCGGCTGCTCGGTCACCGTCGAGGCGGCCGACGATCTAGCCCCGTCTCTTCGCACCCTCGCACACGCGCTTGGCTGCGACGTGCTGGCGCTCGCGAACGGTCAACGCATGTTTTATCACGGCGCCGCCCATTACGCGGCCAGTTTCGCGCTCGCCGCGCTGAGCGAGGCGGTCGATCTCTGGCGCGCGCTGGGTTTCGACGAGAGCCAAGCCTTGCGCGCCCTGTTGCCGATGTTGGCCGGTACGGTGGAGGCGGCCCGCGAGAAGGGCTTGTCGGGTGCGTTGGCCGGGCCTGTTTCGCGCGGCGACGCCGCCCTGCTCGAGCAGCAGCTTGCGGCATTCGAAGGGCTGGGTGCCGACCACGCCTTGCTCTACGCGCTGCTCACGCGCCGCGCGCTGTCGTTGGCGCGATCGCGCTCGGAGCCTCCGGCATTGATCGACGCCATGACGCGCGCCGTGCAAGCATCGCTCGCCCGCTCGCTTGCACGCAGTGCAGGCGCTGCGTAAGCCGTGATATGGTGACGACCGGCGCCGACGGCCGTTTCGATGCCGCCCGCGCAGCTCAGCAACCTGACGAGAACCCAAGAATGATCAAAGTCAGCATCCTTTATCCTCATCGAGAAAACGTCCGTTTCGACCTCGGCTACTATTGCGAGAAGCACATGCTGCTTGCCGCCCGGTATTTCGGGCCGGCGCTGCGAGGATGGTCGGTGGACAAAGGCCTGAGCGGCGGCGAGCCGAATTCCGCTCCGGGCTTCGTGGCTGCCGGGCATTTTTTGTTCGATTCGCTGGAGGCATTCCAGGCGGTGTTCGCGCCGGCCGCGGCGGAACTCGTCGCGGATATCCCGAATTACACCGACAGCACGCCGCAAATTTTGATCAGCGAAGTAGTCGCCAACGTTTGACGTCAGCGGCCTCGCAAGCGAGGCGGATGGGCCGCCCGTGGAGCGGGGTATCCGCCTCGCACCTAGTCAGATAATCAAAGAAGGAAAGGATCGACGATGTTCGGGGATATTGCCCGCTTTCTGCTCAGTACCGTTTTCACCTTGTTCGGCGCCGCGCTGGTACTGCGTGCGTGGATGCTGGTCGTCCGCCTGCCGCCTTACAACCCCGTATCGAACGCGATTTTCCAAGCGACGAACTGGCTCGTGCTGCCGCTGCGGCGTGCCTTGCCGAGCGCTCGGCGCGTGGATGTGGCGAGCCTCGTCGCGGCGCTGCTGGCGGCGATCGTCTATGTCGTCGCGATGGTGGCGATTGCGGGCGTCGATCCGCTCGGGGTCGCGCCGATCATCGCGATCGTCTCGCTGCTGACGCTCGTCAAATGGGCGCTCAACCTCGTGATCTGGCTGACGATCCTCATGGCGCTGCTTTCGTGGCTGAACCCGCATTCGCCGGCCATGCCGATTCTCTACCAGTTGACCGCGCCGTTCCTGAACCCGCTGCGCCGCGTGATTCCGAACCTAGGCGGCATCGACCTTTCGCCGATTCTGCTGTTCGTGATCGTGCAGGTGCTGCTCATGATCGTCACGCGGATGGCGGTATCGCTGACGCTGTTCGGCATCTAGCGAGCCGCCCGCGCCGCGTTGCCCGTCGCCCGTTCCCCGGTCACGCGTCGGCGCCAATGACGCCGAACGTGGTCGGAATGATCGTGTAGACGGCCCGCACGTTGGCCTGCGAAACGAGGTGGATGAGCTGCCTGGCATCCGCCTCCGTGGCGACGAACTCCACTTCCACCGTCAGCGACCCCTGCAGCTCGAAAAAGCGATCTTCGTGCAACACCCGATGGGCGCCGAAGCCCGCCATGGCGCGAAACGCCGAGCCGCCCATGACGCCCAGTTCCTTGGCGCAGTGCAGCAGCCACTCCCACAGCAGTTTGCCGTGCACGCGATGGTTTTCGTGGACATAGAACCGCAACAACACGTATTGCTCGGATTGCATCACGCCTCCTAGCGCAAACGCGACGTGCTTCGATTGTGCCTCCTCACGCCCCGGGCGACAACGGCACCGACGTCACGGGCCTGCGGCGGCGCGCCCTCGCCAGCCATATCGCACCCGCGCTAGCGGCCCCGTCCATCGCGTCTATCACGCGGCGATGAGCCAAATGCGTGCCATCCACATGCCCAGCGCCGTCAGCGCGAACGAACCGAACAAGTGAATGCCGGCCTCGGCCAATGCCCAGCCGAGCTGGCCTTGCGCGAGCGTGGTCACGACTTCGGCCGAAAACGTCGAGAACGTCGTCAAGCCGCCCATGAATCCCGTGATAACGAAGAGCCGCCACTCGGGCGGCAAGCCGGCTTTGAAGGAGAAAAACACCGCGGCGACGCCGATCAAATAGCCGCCGATCAAGTTCGCCGCAAGCGTGCCGAGGGGAATCGCCGGAAAGACGGCGTTCAGGCCGAGGCTCAGCGCCCAGCGCAGCAACGCGCCAAGGCCGGCGCCGATGAAGATGGAGAGAATCGAGTAGATCAACGTGCGGTCCTGGTTCGAATCGTGTTGTCGATCGAACCGGAAAACGGTGCGCCAAACGAACGCCTACCGATTCCGGCTCGGGAATGGTAGGCATCATCAGCCACGAGGGCGGTTCAAGGAGGAATGCCATCTCCCCGTGCGCACTGCCCGCGATGGACTCGGGCGGGCCAGCAGCGCCCGGCCGCGCAATGCGACGAGACATTACTTTAGGGGTTTGAGCGGCGCTAGGCAATATCCCGCGAAAGCACGCGAATCGCGCCCGCGCTGCCCCGGCTCTCGGTAGCACGACGAGCGCCGCGGCGGTACGGCGTTCGTCGGGACGACGAAGACGCCAAGCCGCGGCGGGATCGGCTTTACTGCTTCGACAGTTGACCGTACGCCACGCCCGTCGTACCCGAATGGAGGACATACAGGACCGAGCGCGTGTACAGATTCGCGTTTGAGGTCGGCAAGAACACGATGGCCGCATTGCCCGTGTAAGTCGTTGTGGACGTGAGACTGCACGAGCCCGACGACGAAGCTGCGGTCGGTACGAGGGTCACGTTCATCGTGTACAGGTTCTTGCTCGAATTCGGCGTGCTGAGCACCAAGGTGCCCGAGGCCGTGCAGTTGCTGAGCGTGCCGCTCACGGTACCGTCGTTGGCCACCGTAATCGAGCTGCCCGTTTGCGCCCAGGTTCCGGCGACGCTTGCCTGCGTGACCGCGAGGGCGTTGGCCGGATCGTACGTGAGCGAGAGCGTCGTATTCGAACCGTTCGAGGTAAAGCTGCCGCTGAACGATTGCTTGGCGGTGAACGTGCCCGAACCCGCGGTCACCGGATTGACGAACGAGAACGAGAAATTCGATCCCGATGTCATCGTCCAATTCGGCGTGGCGACGTTGAGCGACGCAAACGTCTGGTTCACGGCAACGGTCGACATCCCGCCGATATAGGTGAACTGATTGTTCGTGTCAATGAAGGCGGTGTTATTGGTGACCACACCGCGGGCCGTCCAGATCCCTTCCACGCCGTTGCCGACCGCGGCGGTCGAGCCCGATTGCGGGCTGGACAGGCTCGGGAGCGCTTCGCCGACAACCGGCGTGCTCGACGTCGGCGACGTGGGCGACGTGGTGGTGGGCGCGCTGGCGGTAGCCGGAGCCGCGGCGTTGCCGGTCGTGCCCGACGAACTCGAGCCGCCGCCGCCACAGGCAGCCAGCGCCAACGACGCAATCAAGGAAAGGGAAAGGGAAAGCTTCGAATTGATTTTCATTGGGTATTTCCGGCGGACGCAACGGTTCCACGCCGAGCCCTCGTGCCGGTCTCTTCGCATTATGTCGATCGATGGTTGAATGCGCGCCGGCGGGTCTCTCAGCGACAGGCCGTTTGGAATAAATGTATTGCCCCCGAGCCTGTTCGCATATCCGAATCGCGCGGCGTGGAGTATACCGGATCCGCCTAGCGCAATCCGCTCCGTTGCGTTTTAGCCTGTGGTTATCGGCGCCGCATTGACAAAATGGCGAAGATCGGTAAACCGCTTAACCGCCTAAGCACGAGCATGGCCGCGTGCGTCCGCAAACGTTATCGTCATGCCGAGTCTTTCAGACTTTCATTTTCATAACGCTTTCCTGATTGCCTCGGTCGCGATTCGAATATCGTCGAATTGTGTAATCAGCTCGAAACACAGGACGAAGGCGAACGCATAACCGATAGCCGGAAATCGGTCCATCCACCGTAGGATCGGGGCCGCGATCCTCTTGCGCACCGCCTCGCGCGTGACGATGCACGCCAGTGCCACCCCGAGCAGCAAGCCGGCGATGACGTCCGTGGGGTAATGCAGGCCCAAGTACACGCGCGGCAACAAGATGAAACACACCGTATAAAGCAGGGCAAAGACGCCGATGGCGCGATAGACGAGAAAGATCCCCGTTGCGATCGCGCCCCAGAGCATGGCGTGATCGCTTGGGAACGAACTCCAAAATCGCAGCGAGGGTTCGGTGTAAGTCGCTTCGGGGAAATGGAGATGCAGGCTCGCATCGTGTATGGGCCGGATGCGGAACGGCAGATAATGCGCCAGCAGTCTGCCGACGAGAAGCGCGAGCAATCCGCTGGCGATCGTCGCCACCACCATTTCCCGATTCGATTGTCCGCCGTCGCGCCGTGCAAACCACATGCCCCATAGCACCGTCATCAACACGAGCCCTTTGATGGTATAGAACTCGGTCAGCGCGCGGATCGCGCGGTTCGCGAATCCGGAATGAAACGCATGCTGCGTCATGAAAACCAAAATTGCATCGTCGAAGCCGTTCACTACGTCCTTCCCTTCTTTAGCCGCACGGTCGCACAGCCGGTCCTCGCGCCGCGACGAGGACGGGCAAGCGCCCAATACCCTCCCACAAAAAATATTCGCTGAAAATTCAAAAAAACGGCAACACCTTTGTCATACGAACCGTGTATACGCGCACACTCTTGTCAGACCGTCGCGTGGATCAAGCGAGCCGGCGTGACGCTAAGGTGCAATGCATCGGTGCGGCCAGCCAGATAGCGCCGGTTCAGCTCCTCGGGCGGCCAGGCGCGGCTATCGCTGTAGCCGAGCGCAGCCAGCCGCTCGGCGAGTTCGGCCGGTTCGAAGAAGCTTTTCCACGGCTCGCCGCCTTGCGCGAGCCGTGCCGCCAATTGCTCCATGGCGATGCGCATCATCGGCGGCAGGCTTGCCAGCGGGAGCGCAAATTCGAATAGCACGGAACTGCCTTTGGCGCATCCCGCGATGGAACGCAAGGTGTCGACGACAGCCGCCTCGTCGAGATACATCGTCACGCCGAGCCAACTGAAGAATGCCGGCTCTTGGGGATCGAACCCGGCACGCGCCAAGCCCTCGGCCAAGCCGATGCGCTCGAAGTCCACCGGCACGAAGCGCAGCGAGGGCGGCTCGGCGATGCCCGCTTGCGCTAAGCGAGCACGCTTCCATTCCTGCGTGGCGGGCAAATCGACTTCGAAGAGGCGACCGGGCGCGTCGGGATGCCGGTAGACACTCGTATCGAGGCCGGCGCCGAGCACAACGTACTGGTGCACCCCGCGCGCGATGGCCTCGGCCCACAAGTCGTCGGCGAGCCGGCTGCGAACCACCACCGAGCTGCGCATGCCCGTCGACATCGGATGGCGGAACCGGTCGAGGTTCTCGCGCAGTTCCTTGGCATCGGCGTCGCCCAGCATCGCCAACGCGACCGGATCGTCGAGCACGAGCGGCCGATCGAGCAGTTGGTGCGCCGCTCGCTGCTTGGCCACCAACAGCGCGCTCGGCTTGGGCCCGGCATCGAAGGACGGCGAAGTCGGCCCAATGACGTGTGCTTTGTGCAGATAAGCTAGGGCCGCGTCGTCGAGGCCGATGCCCAGTTGCAAATCCGGCTCTCGCATCAAGGCATCGCGAACGCGCACCTCCAACGCCATGTCGTCGCCGCAGAAGCTGTCGCGGAAAAGCGCCTGCCAGCGCTTGACCAGCCCCTGCACCGGCTGCGCGCCGGGCTCGACGCCTTCTTCCATGTAAGCGCGCAATTCGAGCACCAATTCGGGCCAAGCGCGCCGATTGCGCGCATCGAGTTGACGGCGTCGCACCTCGGCCATGTGCGCCGGCTCGAGATACTTGGCAAACAGCGCGCAACGCGCTTGAATGAACGCTTCATCGATCCACGCCAACATCTCGGCTGTGATCCCGACGATTTGCTGCGCGCGCGGCTCGCCGATCTGGATTTTCATCAGCTTGGTGGCCAGCGCCGGGTCGTTGCCGCACATCCGCGTCACGAGCCGCATCCAGCGCCAAGCCAGCGCGTGGGCCGCCTCGGCGTCGGTGGGCAGCGCTTGCCGCATGGCGCGGCCAACCTCGTCGACGAGTTCGACCCATCGCGGATCCATCGGCGCGGCCGCGTCCGGCCCGGATCGAAACAGCGTCCCCACTTCGTCGTCGTTCAGGTGCTTTTGGTACATATTCATCAGCTCCAGCGTGTTCAGCCAATCGATCGCCGGCGTTTCGCCACCGGCGTCCAGCATCTCGACGAGGTGTCGCAAATGGCGACTGAGGCGCTGCGCGCGCGATGCCTGCGCGTCGAGTTCCGCGATCTGGCGTTGCAGAATCTGAATCGGTGCGCTGGCCTGACTGCCATCCAGGCTGGCCTTGATGTCGGGAAGCGAATAGCCGAACCGCTTCAGCGCCTCGATCCGATGCAGCCGGACCAGGTCGTCGCGCCCATACAGGCGCGCGCCGCCATCGGTCCGCTGCGACGGCGACAACAACCCGATCGAGTCGTAGTGATGCAGCGCTCGAACACTCAGGCCGGCCCGCTTTGCCAGTTCACCGATCTTGAGTTGCATGACCTCTCCGTTCGTCGGTTCCAACGTTAAAACCTGACGTAACGTCAGGTGCAAGGGGAATCGAAATGGTAACGGAGAGGGGCGGCCCTCACCCGGCGGCCAGCCGGTCAGCGGCGAGCAGATTCATGCCACTACGGCGGGCGGCGGGCGGCGTTTAGGAACGCGTGGAGAGGTGGGCGCGATTTCGATACAGAACGTATGCGATTGGCGGCGTTGGAATGACGATCGCCCCGTTAGCGCATGCCACCGCTGGCAACGATGTGTTCTCCGGTCATCCAAGCCGAGTCGTCGGACGCGAGGAACACGGCGATCGATGCGATATCTTCCGGATGGCCCACGCGGCCGAGCGGCGTTTGGCTCACGGCCATCGCTTCGAAGTCCGAGCCGGCGATCCCTGCCGCGTGCGTCCCTTCGGTGATCACGATGCCCGGATTGATCGCGTTGACGCGGATTTTGCGCGGCCCAAGCTCGCGGGACAGCACGCCCGTGATGGCATCGACGGCGCCTTTCGTACCCGAATACACCGCGGTCCCCGGCGGCGTGATCGTGGTCACCACCGAACTCACGTTGATGACGCTCGCGCCTTCGCCCATGTGCTTCAGCGCGGCTTTGGTCGTGAGCAACACGCCAAGTACGTTGATATTGAACTGCCGGTGGAATTGCTCTTCGGTAAATTCTTCGATCGGCGCCAACTCGTAGACGCCCGAATTGTTGACCAGGATGTCGATGCGGCCATAGCTTTCGATCGCTGCATCGATGATCCCTTGCGCGTCCGCGGCCTTCGATACATCGCCGCCCACGGCCACGGCCTTGCCGCCTGCCGAGGCGATCGCGGCAACGACGGCGTCCGCGCCCGCGCGGCTGCTCGCGTAGTTGACGACGACGGAAGCGCCATCGGCCGCGAGCGCCTTAGCGATGCCGGCGCCGATACCCTTCGACGCACCCGTGACGACAGCGACTTTGCCTGTGAGCTTACCCATAACCATTTCTCCATTCGATTCGATGCTGTGAGGGGACCGGCGGCATGCATTGCCTACCGGCTTGCGGTGGATGCAATGTAGGCAGTCGCTGCCCGTGGATAAAGTGGATCGACGCGAATTGACATGGTGGAATCGACGAACAATCTCGAAGCCGCGCAATGGGCCAGGACGTCGATAGCGCAATCGACGGAACGCCGGGTTTTAATACTGCATTGACTGCGTCCAACTTTGGGGTGGCGATGCGCCGCCCCGCCCTTCGAACAACTCGCGTTCGCGCGAGAGGCCATCGCCGACCACATCGAAAAATGCCCTGACTCGGGCCGTGCCTTTCAGATCGGTATGCGCCACGATCCATAGTTCGCCCTCCAGATCGGATACCGGCTGGGGCAACGCACGCACGACGCCATGATCGCTATCGCCCAAATAGCAAGGCAACAAGGCAAGCCCAATGCCCGAGCGCGCCGCGACGAGTTGATTCACGAGACTGTTACTGCGATAAACGAAGGCGTCCTGGGGGGCCATACGAGCTAGCCATTCGGCAGCTTGGATCGACATCGTGCCGTACTCCCAGCCGATCAAGCGATGGCTCGCGAGCGCGTCCAAGCTCGGCACGGGGCCACCTTGCTCGGCCAGATAGGCCGGCGCCGCGTAAAAGCCCCAAGCGACTTGCGCGAGCCTGCGCCCCCATAGGTCTGCCTCGCGCGGCCGGACCGGGCGCAACGCAACATCGGCCTCGCGGCGGGAAAGATTGAGCACGCGGTTATCCGTGGCCAATTCGACCACGACGCCGGGATGCGCCTGACGAAATGCGGCTAGATGCCGCGTCAGCCGACTGTAGGCCAGTGTTTCCGACGAGGTGACGCGCAGCCGCCCCGACAGCCGATGATCGTGCCCGGTGAGCGCACGATCGAGCGCGAGTGCTTCGTCCTCCATGCGCTCGGCCGCGCAGGCCATGCGCAGCCCTGCTTCGGTCGCCTGATAGATGCCGCCGGAGAGCCGTTCGAACAGCCGCATGCCCAGCCGCGTTTCGAGCGCCTTCAGACGCCGAAAGGCGGTGGAGTGGTCGACATTCAGCCGCGCGGCGGCACTCGTCAAACTTGACGCGCGATGCACGGCGAGCACGAGGCGCAGATCGTTCCAATCGTTCATCCGGCAACATTAAACGATCGCTTGCGTAGATGCAAACCGAAATGGCATTGGCGCAATGGACATTGCAACCATGCACGCCGTATGCTGGGTCCGTTGTCGCGTTTTGCCTTGCTCCGTTTGTTGTTCTCCGTTTGTCTTGCCTACTTTGTCCTGCGCATTCTTTACGAGGCCCCTATGAAGCTCTACTACTCCCCTGCCGCTTGTTCTTTGTCGCCGCATATCGTTGCCGTCGAAGCCGGCATTGCGCTCGAATTGACCCGCGTGAACATCGGCAAAACGCCGCATACGACGGCATCGGGTGCCGAGTTTTCGACGGTGAATCCGAACGGCTATGTGCCGGTACTCGAATTGGACGACGGCACATTGCTGACCGAAGGTCCGGCCATCGTTCAATACCTCGCCGACCTGAAACCGGACAGCGGTCTCGCTCCGGCCGCGGGCACGCTTGCGCGAACGCGCCTGCAATCGTGGCTCAATTTCATCGCGACCGAGCTTCACAAGGTGTTTAGCCCGTGGTTGTTTCATGCCGAATACGGTGCACAAGTGCACGCGATCGCACGGGGCAGGCTTGCCGAGCGGCTGGGATTCGTCGACCGGCACCTGGCCGCCGGCGGACCGTTTCTGATGGGCGAATCGTTCACGGCGGCCGACGCGTATCTCTTTACGGTCGTCAATTGGTCGACCTTCGTCGATGTCGATCTTTCGGGCTTTGCGAACCTGCGCGCTTATATGGAACGCGTGGGCGCGCGCCCAGCCGTGCGCGAGGCGATGAAGGCCGAAGGCCTGAAGGTGCCGGCATGACGACTGCCGCCACGGCGCCGGCTTATACGTTGGCGAGCCATCGTTTGTGCCCATATGTCCAGCGCGCCGCCATCGCCCTGGCGGAAAAGGGCGTCGCGTTCGAGCGCCGCTATGTCGACCTCGCCGATAAGCCCGACTGGTTTCGAGCGGTCTCGCCGCTCGGCAAAGTGCCGCTGCTGCTTGTGGACGACGATACGGGGGGCTCGGCCGCCATCTTCGAAAGCGCGGTGATTTGCGAGTATCTCGAAGACGTGGGTGCAGGCCCCGCGCTGCATCCGGCGGACCCGCTCGAACGAGCACGGCATCGCGGCTGGATCGAGTTTGCCTCGGCGATTCTGGGCGACGTTTGGGGATTCGAAACTGCCACCGACGCTGCGACATACGAGGCGAAGCGCGCGGCACTTGCGCAGAAGTTCGCTCGCGTCGAAGCGCAAATCGGCGACGGTCCGTTGTTTTCAGGGTCGAGAATGTGCCTTGTCGATGCCGCGTTTGCGCCGGTCTTTCGGTACTTCGACGTGTTCGATGCATTGATGCCGACGGGCATGTTTGCGCCAACGCCGAAATTGCGTGCGTGGCGGCGGGCGTTGTTCGAGCGGCAGAGCGTCGTGGACGCCGTGACGCCCGACTATGGTGTTCGGCTACGGGCATTTCTCGTCAAGCACGATGCTTATTTGCTTAGGACGTCGTGAGAGGGCGATAACGGCCCTTCGTACCCAAACCGAGGGGCAGTTCGCAAAAATTCAACAATACTCACCGCTTGGGCGATAGCGTTGACTTGCGTTGTCGCGCTGCCCTACTGTTGCGCAGTTCAACCAGACAACAGAGGGAACGAAGGTGTCGAAAAAGATCGTGGATCACGCCAGCCTCGAAGCGTTGCCGAACCCTACGCGTCGAGCGTTGTCATTGGGCCTGGGCCTCGTCCCCATGCTGCCGCTACTGCCGGGAGTCGGAATCCAGGCGGCGCGGGCCGCTCTGGCACCTACGGCGCTCACGCCGGCTTCGGAGAGTGGCGTCTTCCGCCACCCGGGGCTGCTGGTCACCGAAGACGACTTCACTCGCATCCGCGCGCTCATCAATGCCGGCCAAGAGCCGTGGGCAGGCTGGTGGAAAACGCTGTGCGCCGAGCACATGTCCTCGCTGGATACCCGGCCCTACCCGCTGCCCGCAGTCTACCGGGCCGACGGCAGCAAGAACAATCTGTACGTCGACATCTGGCGCGCCTGGAGCCTCGTCCTGCGATGGAAGCTGTCCGACCCGCAGGACAACCGCTATGCCGACAAGGCCGTGGAGTTCCTGGATGCCTGGGCGAACACGCTGAAGGTGATCGGAACGGTGCCTCCCGGATCGACCGCCCATGATGACCACACCTTCATCATCCTGGCCGGCATTCAAGGCCACCAGTTGGCGCAGATCGGCGAAGTCCTGCGCACTTACTCCGGCTGGGCACCGCAGAGCCTGAAGCGCTTCCAGGACATGCTGCTCAACGTCTTCGCCCCGATATCGTCGTGGTTCCTCAGCGACGGGCACATCGGGTCCCATGCTAACTGGGACATGGCCTCGTTGGCGGGCGCCATGGCGATCGGCGTGTTCTGCGACCGACCCGACCTCTACCGGCTGGCCTGCGACTGCTACGCGGGCAACAACCGCGGCAAGCTCCGGAACTTCGGCAACGGCGCGATCGGGCATGGCGTGTACTTCATGCACCCGGGCCATTTCGGCCAGTGGGAGGAAAGCGGCCGCGACCAGGGCCACTCGACACTGGGCATGTCGCTGGGCGGCGACCTGCTGGAGATGGCCTGGAACCAGGGCGACGATCTGTACGGGATGTACAACAACCGCTTCCTGGCAGCGGCGGAGTATGTGGCGCGCTCGAACCTGCTCGACGAGAACGGCAAGAACTACCCGATGCCCTATGTGCGCGAGAACAATCCGTCGCAGCCCCACCCGTCTTTCTGGACGCAAGTGAACTACGGCCACATGGGCCGCAACTGCTGGGAGCCCATCTACAACCACTACGTCAACCGCCTGGGTCTGGCGGCGCCGAACGTCGCGCGCATGGTGAAGTTGTGCGAGCCGAAGTACGGGGGCAGCAGCGACGACGTCTGGTGGCCGACGCTGATCCATCGCCGCCCGGACTATGCCGGCCCCATGAAGCCGGCGTCGGGCCTCACGGCCAACTTGCGCGGCGACCGCGTCGTGCTGTCTTGGTGGGGTAGCGTCGGCGCGACCTCGTACGAAGTCAAGCGCGCAAGCGGGGCCAACGGCCCCTTCAGGCTGGTGGGCACGGTTTCGGCGAGCGAGTGGCTCACGTACAGCGATATCCCGCCCAACGGCGTCTGGTTCTACCAAATCACGGCGCAAGGCCGCGGCGCCCAGGGAGCCGGCTCCAACGTGGTGCGTATCGCCGTTCCCGGAGAGTGGCGCCTATCCATGCCGCTGAACAACCCGAACGGCACCGGCACGGTTGGCGCGCTGATGACCTCCGCGGGCACCTGGAGCGCGGTGGAGGGCAAGCTGCTGGACGGCGCGACCTGGGGCGACGGGCGCCTCAACGACAAGGCCATCGTGTTCGACGGCAAGAAGGCAGGCCTGCAGTTGCCGTCGGGGCTGTTCAGCGACCTCGACGACTTCAGCGTGTCGCTTTGGGTCTACGCGAATGGGTTGCACTGGGACAGCTGCGTGTTCTTCGCGGGACTGGACGCGAACGCAGCCATGTGCATCGCACCCCAGACCGGCTCAGGCACGCTGTGCTTCTCGATCTTTGGCGCGACCTTCAACGATTCGCAGGTGGTGGCGGCGCCGTGGCCCCTGCCGATTCGCCGCTGGGTCCATCTCGCGGTCACGCTGCGGGGCAATACCTGCCGCCTGTACGTTGACGGTACCGAGGCCGGAAAATCCGACGAAATCCTGCTGTCGCCGCGCCAGGTGGGCGACCAGGTTGCCTTCCTGGGCCGCAATTGGGCGCATCCATCGTTCAACGGTCGCATCCAGGGCTTGCGCATTTACGCGGGCGCGTTGAGTACCGCGGAGGTAGCAGCGCTGGCCCGTTGAAGTGACGCTACAGCTACAGCTATAGCGCTCGCCGCCTCCGTCGTCATCCCCATCGTCGACGGCGGGCGGCGGCCCGCTGTGCCCTACTGGATAAAACGGCGCAATTCCACCGTCGAAGGCCGGTCGAAAATCTCATCGGGCGGGCCGCTTTCCCATACGCGGCCCTCATGCATGAAGACCACCTTATCGCTCACCGTGCGAGCGAAGCGCATCTCGTGCGTCACCATGATGAGCGTCATGTGCTCGCGCGCGAGGCTTTCGACAACGCTCAGCACCTCGCCGACGAGTTCCGGATCGAGCGCGGACGTGATTTCGTCGCACAGCAGCACGCTCGGGTTCATTGCGAGCGCACGTGCAATAGCTACGCGTTGTTGCTGGCCGCCCGAAAGCTGATCGGGATAGGCGTCGAATTTATCGCCAAGCCCGACGCGCTCGAGCATCTTCTCGGCTTGGGCACGCGCCTCGCCCCGAGGCGTCTTCTTCACCACGGTCTGCGCCAGCGCGACGTTTTCGCCGGCCGTGAGATGCGGAAACAGGTTGTACTGCTGAAACACCATCCCCACTTTCAAACGCAGCGTGCGTAGGTCGGCGTGACGCGCGTCGATATGCGCGCCGTCGATTCGGATCGATCCGGCATCGATGCTCTCGAGCCCGTTCAAGGTCCGCAAGAACGTACTCTTGCCCGATCCGCTGCGGCCGATGATCGACACCACCTGCCCGCGTTCGACCGAAAGATCGATTCCCTTCAACACATGGTTCGTGCCGAACTGCTTTTCGACACCGAGAGTTTCAACGAGGGGCATACAGCGTCCTTTGCAAGGTGCGCGCGTAACGCGTGAGCGGATAGCAGAGCGCAAAGTAGATGAGCGCGACGAGGCCGTAGACGAGGAAAGGCTTGAATGTCGCATTCGAAATTTCGGTACCGGCCTTCGTGAGTTCCGAGAATCCGATGATCGACACGAGCGCCGTGTCCTTGATCGCTTGCACGCCGAAACCGACGGTCGGCGCGATAGCGATGCGCGCTGCTTGCGGCAGAATCACGTGCCGCAATTGCTCGAAGTAATTCATGGCAAGGCTTTCGGAGGCTTCCCATTGCCCTTTTGGCACCGCCTCGACACAGCCGCGCCAGATTTCCGCCAAATAGGCGCTCGTGAAAAACGTGAGCCCGAGTGTAGCCGCGACCCAGGGGGAAACATCGATACCGACGAGCGGCAACCCAAAGAACACGATGAACAGTTGCATCAGCAGCGGTGTGCCTTGAAACACCTCGACATAGACGCGCACCAGCGCACGCAATGCGCGCGAGCGCGACACCCGCATGACGAGCAACACGAGGCCGACCGCCCCGCCTGCGAAGAACGAAACGAGCGAAAGCAAAACGGTCCAACGCGCTGCTAGAAGCAGGGCTTCGAAGATCTGGCCGAAGGTGAACTCGATCATCGCGCCCCCCGCAAGTTGCGCGCGAAGAGCCTGCGGGCCGCCGCCGAGAGCACGGCGCGCAACGCGAGCGCCATGACGAAATAGACGCCGGCAATGAGGAAGTACGTTTCGAACGCGCGGAAATTGCGCGATTGCACGTAGCTGGCCGCATAGGTGAGATCGGCGACGGATATTTGAGAGACCACCGCCGAACCCAGCATCGTAATGACGATCTGGCTCGCGAGCGCGGGAGACACCTTGGCGAACGCCTGCGGCAGCAAGACATGAACGAACGTTTCGCGGCGGGACATCGCCAGCGCGGCGGCGGCCTCATGGTGCCCTTTGGGTACGGCCCGAATGCCCGCGCGCAAGATCTCCACGCAATAGGCGCCGAGATTGAGCGTCATGGCGGCAACAGCCGCCGTGTACTCGCCGATATGAATGCCGAGCGCGGGCAATCCGAAGAATACGAAGAAGAGCTGAACGAGAAACGGCGTATTGCGAATGGCTTCGACGTACGCTAGGGTCACCCGGCGGAGGGAGGGACTGCGGCTGTCGCTCGCTGCCGCACCGAGCACGCCGACGCTCACACCGAGCAGCGTCGACGCAGCGGTCAGCGCTAGCGTCACGGCCGCGCCACTGGCGAACATGCCGGCATAGGCCGAGAGTTCGCCGAACTGCAATTGATAACTCATGAACGATACCGCCGAAACAAATCACGGGACTGCGCGCCGCTTGCGGCGGCGAACTCGATGCGGGAAGGTTCAGAGCGTGGCGGGCAACGGTTGGCCGAGCCACTTCTTGGACAGGGCTTCGAGCGCACCGTCCTTTTTCGCCTGCTCGATCGTCGCATTCACCTTCGCGAGCAAACGCGGCTCGTTCTTGCCTAGGCCGACGTAGCACGGAGAATCCTTGATGATGAGTTTCATCTGCGGCATCCGCGGCGGGTGCTTCGCGATAATGGCGGCCGCCACGACGTTGCCTGCTGCGATCAGTTGGACTTGACCGGAGAGGAAGGCCTGGATGGTGCCGTTGTTGTCGTCGAAGCGGCGGATCGTCGCGTTCGGCGCCATGTTCGTGAGCGCGATTTCCTCGAGCGCGCCGCGTGTCGCCGCAATCGTCTTGCCGGCGAGGTCGGCCGGGGTTTTGACGTTGACGTCGGCCGGGCCGAACACACCTTGGAAGTACGGAGCGTAGGCTGCGGAGAAGTCGATGACCTTCTCGCGATCGGGCGTTTTGCCGAGCGACGAGATGATGAGATCAACCTTGTCGGTCTGCAAATACGGAATCCGGTTCGCGCTGTTGACGGGGACGAGTTCGACCTTCACGTTCATCGATTTGGCGAGCAGTGTCGCCATGTCGATGTCGTAGCCTTGCGGTTTCATGTCGGGCCCGACCGAGCCAAACGGCGGGTAATCCTCCGGTACTGCGACCCGCAGCGTGCCGCGCTTGGCGATCGCATCGAGTGCATCGGCGTGCGCGGCCTGAGCGGCGAAGAAAACGAAGGCAGGTGCGACGACTAATGCGGCTAGCCAGCGGCGGCGATGCGTGCGGTGCGGCTTGTGTTCCATCTTGATTCCCGAACTTGAGTTGGCGAAGCGACGCGCTTCATGGGAGGTCATGCGGCGCGGGTGCGGCGGGTAAGAGCAAGGAACAGGCCAATCGTGGGATGGCGCGGCTCGCGCGGAGCCGGTGGGGGGAGACGAGGATGGCGCGCCCCATGTCGCTGCATGGCGTTTCTTTTTTGGTGCGTGCATGGGCACCATTTCCGGTCATTGCGAGGTCGCGATCTGCGTGCTGCCGGTTGGAGCATAATCGTCCGGCTTGCCGAACTGATCGAGCCTGAAATCGAGCGCCTTTGCGGGGAATGGAGAGACATACATGGCTAACATCACCGCTGCCGAAATTGCCGCCGCACGCAAGCGCGGTGCGGAAGAGCCGACCATCGTATCGGCTCGCTTTATACGCTCAACTCGCACGCTGGAGGTCACGCACACGCGTAATGAGGGCGACTCGGACTACCGGATCTAGCTGATAGCGAAATGGCCAGATGTGCAAGCAGCAAGCTCAAGCACCCGATAGGGCCAATGATCTCAAGACTGCGGAACGCAATCACCCTTGATTTTAGTTGGAACATCCCCTACCGACTCACCTTCATACTGCATGTGCCTCGGCTCAGTACGGGTGAACCTTCCAACAAAACTGGGGCCATTAACCCCGGTTATCAATGTGGATCCGATTACACGATCCGTGATTTCAAGCTTCTCCCCGTCCACCTTATAGTCGCCCTGCCAAAAGGTTGGGCCACCCCCATCTCGGGGGTAGATGATGTGCCTTACCATACCCGACCGGCGAAACATAAAATCTTCCGTAGAACCGGTGCGCTCGCCATTCACCATCAAATCGCACTTCCAATGAACGTCCACGACTTTTGAAGGGTCGACTTTCTCGCCGCAAGCTCCCAGCGGCAGTGCCATCGACAACACTATCAACCTAGCAAGCACCCGCATTTCGTCACCCAATTAAAATTATTTACTCTAGCGGCAGTTAGATATCATCTTATTACATTACATCTAATTAAGCACCGGACACGCACACATGCGCAGAAGAAGTCATCATTTGCACGAATTTAGCGGCTCAGTGTATTTGAAATCATTCCCGATTTTTGCCTGAAGGCGGAATTGATTCCTCGCCAATTGAAATCCAAATATCGCCGACCCCGGCGCGCCACCGCCCTGACAATCAAATGACGCCGCCATATTATCCCCGGCGCGGCCATAGCCTGCAATTTCCTTGAGCCGACATTGCATCACCCCGACGCTGAAGCCGGATCCAGTTACACGCACAACCAATGCGCCATTATCCAAACGCTTACCACCCGCCACATTTTGACAATCGGACTGCGAAGCCCATACACCACGGAAACGAACAGGGATTTCGTTATCTGAGGCACCACCGTTTCCGGAAATCGCATCGCCTCCCTTCCCGACCGTGGAAGCCGCATCCCTCACCAATCGCAAATAGGCTTTACCTGACCTCGATAGCGTTACTACGTCACCGCCGTTCCTGGCAATGACGCCCCACTCTCCTCCCCCATTCTGGCTTGATGTCATAAATGGGCCTAATGGTGTACCACGAAATACAGATTGATTGATATCTGAATTCTGCCTAGCAGCATGAAAATCTTTGAAATCTGCGAGCGTTCTCATCTCAGCAGACGTTGGAACTCTCCATGCCACCCCCGTTCTGTCCGATTCCTCTTGTGCGTGACGAATCGCTTGACGCTGATTGAAATCATCCCCAAATTGCTCTTGTCCATTCATACCGCGACACTGATTACCCTCAAGATGCATCCCCTCCGCGCATCGGCGCCAGACCAACTTCGTATCCAAATCAGTTACCTCGGCACCATCACGAGATATCGCGTAGCGAGTTGCATCACTGGCGTCTTTTGCGATTGCGATTGCGCTTGCTCCATTGAGCAAGACAGTCAACATCAGCCAACTTATTTTTTTAGCGGAAAGCACGGCAAATTTTCCCTATACAATTAAACGAAAAACTGCGAAATAACCCGTTTCCCGTCGAGTATAACCGCCAGCCTGTCAGACACGGCACCACATAAAAACACGCGAACTCAATTGATTTGGAGATTGAACGAAATGCTTGCATCATCATCGACAAGCACCGTATGCCCGCTTGTGGTGTACGGGAAAAGCCACCGAATCCACGGATCAGATCCGTTCGTATCGTTAACGAGAATGTTCGAGTTCAAGCTCTTCATATCGATGGACTGAAGAACCCGAGTCTGATAGAAATTCGACGCCAGATCGGATGTACGAGCCAGATAAAGCGTGCTATTAATAAGCGTGGCATCCAGCGCAACAGTTCCTGGAACCGTGGGCAAAACCAGTTGCTGTGCATTCGCGAACGACCCGGTCCCGTTGTTGAACAGGATTGTCGGCGGAGCCGAGAGCTGCGAACAGCCGGAGTTAGGGCATGCATCGTCACCCATGAACAATAGGTCCGGCTTTCCATCGCCGTTCAGGTCGAGCGCCTCGACCGAGTAATACAACTGGCCTGGCGTCAATGCCGGTAGGAGGTCGGTGCGAACGGTGAAGTTGCCTTTCCCATCATTGACGAACACGACAGGCGTATGCCCAACGCCATTAGTGCTTGGATCAACGGCGATTACATCGATGTTGCCGGTGCCCGTGATGTCGGCCGCCGCTGCACCATGAAAGTACCCGGTGTAGGGGATGAACGTCGTTTTGTAAGAGCCGTCCGCTTGGCTCAGGATTACTGCCGCTTCTTCGCCAGGGAATGGTGACGCATCGTAGCCGTGACACGCGACGAAGATATCCGGCTTGCCATCGTGATTGAAGTCAGCAACGATAGCTTTGCGCGGATGTACGCACCCGGTCGTGTCCGCGAGCAAGGTCGTATCCTTGGCGAATGAACCATCTGCCTGGCGCTTCCAGAATTCGAAAGTTCCCTTCGTTGCCTGCGATAGTGGCTTCGTCACATCGTAGGTCTGGGTGGCGATGAATAGGTCTTCCTGGCCGCGTTGGAAGAAGTCGCCAAAAGCATGCGCTGCGTTTCCGGAGTACGGCAGAGTCTGCGCCGGAATATTTAGCCCTTTCTCGTTCTGATATGAGGTCGCAGCCACCGCAATAGGCTTTACGGTGGGCTGCGATGTCGCCGTGGAACCGCTACTACTGCTGCTACCGCCGCCTCCGCCGCCCCCGCATCCGCCGACGATGAACATCGCTGCCACAGACGCGACCACACAAAGTTTCCGTAGATTGCTCATTCCCTGATTGCCCCTAGATTCGAACCCTTAGTCATAGCGTTAAGGGTCTATGAATTCTAGAAATTCGGGCACGGCAGCAACAGAGCGGCAACCACCTCAATAAATGCGGAATCTACGGTATAAAGTTTTCCTCGCCGTTGCCGATGAGCCTCAACCTCACGAGATCGGCAATCGAAGCCACGTCAAGCTTCTCGAACACGGAAGCACGGTATGCCTCCACCGTTCGCAGCGACAAGTGCAGTTGCTCAGCGATCAATTTGTTCGGCAAACCGTCGCTGACAAGCTCGAACACCGAGCGCTCGCGGGCCGACAACCTCGCCAGCCGGGCGCGAGCGTCTATGGTCTGGCGCCTCAACATTCTTTGCTCCTGCCCGCAACGAATCGCCTTCTGTAGACTCTCGATGAGGGCATGCTCGTCGATCGGCTTCGTCAGGAAATCCACAGCTCCGTTTTGGAATGCCCGCCGACATTGCGCGATGTCGCCGTGCCCGGTAATCAGGATGATGGGCAGAGCGCAGCCCATCGCATTGAGCCGCTCCTGCACAGCGAACCCACTCACGACGGGCATTCGAATGTCCAGCACGAGGCACCCAGCCTCGTCACCGTTGATGTCCTCAAGGAACGCCTTCGGGTCGCCGTAGGTTTTGGATTTCAGACCGATGGAACGAATGAGCAGCGCCAACGCATCCCGCACCGCTGTATCGTCATCGACCAAATATACGATAGCCTCTTCGCCGCTCGTGTTCACGGCGATCTCCTTGATGAATTGACCGGAAGTATCAGTTGGAATTCCGCACCGGACGATACCGACGCGTTCTCGAGCACCATTCCGCCGTAGGTTTCCGCGATCGACTGGCAAATCGTCAATCCGAGCCCCATACCTTCTGGTTTGCTGGTGTGAAATGGATGGAACAGGGTTTCACGAACGCCGGGAGAAATGCCCGGCCCCGTATCTCGCACACGCAGATTGACGCTGCTTCCATCGCATTCGATGGAAAGCGACAGCATGCGCGCGTCTATCGGCATCGGCTCCATCGCTTCAACCGCGTTGCGAATCAGATTCAGCACAATCTGCTCGATTTGTACGTTGTCGGCTCGGATACCGGGGATGTCGGCCGGTGGATCGAACTGTACCTTGATCTCGCCCTGTCGAAGCCAAGGTTCGGCGAGTACCAAAGCATTTCGCACGACTTCACGGATGTCCAGCGAGGCCACATTGGCGGGACGCTTGCTGATGAACGCTCTAAGACGCACGATGATGTCGGCCGCCCGCTTCGCCTGTTCCGTCATTGACTGCATCGCGCCCTCGATGGCTGCCAAGTCCGGAGCGGATTCGCGCAGCAAGCGCATACAGGCTTGGTTGTAGCTGAGAATCGCTGTCAACGGTTGATTAAGTTCGTGGGCAATGCCCGACGCCATTTCGCCCATCGTGTGCAGACGTGCCACATGTGCCTGTTCCTCTCGTTGAAATAGGCGTCGTTCTGCCTCTCGGGCAGCGCTCCGGCTCGCCCTCCGTTGCTGGTAGACAGCCAGCGTCAATAATGCAATGGCGAGCGTCGCGGCCACCGTCAAGGCTGCGGGCAGTATCGGCACGACCTCGGAGCCAAGCTGCCGCCGAGTCTCGAACACGAAAGGCTGCGTTTGACTGGGTAGGGCCTTCCGGTACACAAGCTCGGGAAGCAACACCCTCGCCCATGCCGGCGCAGGTTTCGCATCCATCCTGTCGATCAGTCCGTCTGCTTGGTCGAACGCGAATCCCTGCTCATAGATTCGCATTGACACGGAGGCGGACGGAATCTCGCGAGCGCCGAGGAATTTCCCCGTGTGAATCAGCATCGAGACGATGCGAGTGGCGAGCTTCGCTCGCAACGCCGCGTCACTAGTCGCCGGGGAGCGGCTATAGATCGCCTTGAATATCAGGTACGCTCTTCCGCCCTCATACAGGTCGAACGGTGCGGATATGGACGTTTGCCCGGTCCTGATAGTCTTGTCTATCGCACCGCGAAACTTGCTATCCGCGTAGACATCCAACCCAAGCACAGGGAGAGCCGTCTTCTCCTGCGGTTCCATGAAGGTAATTGGGTAATACGCAGGACGGACCGATGCGGGATGCCATTTTCGCTCGCCCCCATACCCGTAATCTTTAACGAAGTACCCTGGATAGATTTTTGTCTTTGCCCACGCCTCAAACCGCCGGAGGCCGGCATATTCCACGCGCGGTTGCAACTCGATCATGTAGATGTGCGGATAACGCATCAGCATTTGGTGCGCGTAGTCGCGCAAACCCTTCGACTCGACGCCTGGAAACGTGTGCAGCAGCGAATCGACGCCCGCCAGCACCGCCTCGTTCTGGTCGAGACGCTGACGAATGATCTCGTAGGTCGTTTCGCTCTGGACCGTGAAGTCTCTCCGCAGGCGAGAAATCTCTGACGCCATGAGGATACCGATGATGATCAGCGCCACAGCTAACCACCCTGCAAGGGCAGCAGCGATCACTTTGGCGGAAGGGCGGCGGTGCCGAACGAACGACGTCATCAGGATCAAGCATGAGAGCAGGACCAACAATTGTAAGTGCAAGCCTGACACCACTCACCGATGAAATGAACGCGCGGATGGCATTTGATCGGATGACCAAGTAGGCGTAGTCGCGGATGCCGCGAACGTGAAGACGACTTCGGCATCGCCGGCATCGAATGCATCACCGGCATTGAAGGCATGACGATTGACGCTCATCGACCCGTTGCTGCCTTGTCGGCGCCTCGAACCGACGTCGGCTCACCGGTCAATGCAGGACGTTCAATGCGTACCTTGGCATGCAATAGAATGCGGTTCCTGACGCCGTACCATGTCTCGCCTTAGTCTATGTCTATGTCCGATACGCCAACACTGCCCGAGTTGATTACAGCGCTATGCGAACGCGGAATCGATCTTTCCGGGGCCAACGTTCGAATGGGTAGCTATGGCGATTCGGAGCAATCTTCTGCAATGCTCATTTCCTTGATAGCGTCCAAGGTAAAGCGCAGCACGTGCAGCCTGCTGTGGTCGTGGGAACATGACGGGGAACCCCTGCCGCAGGAAGGGGACATCGAAATTGTTCTGGGCTTTCGCAATCGCCCCGCTCTGCTGCTCCGGACGACGAAAGTCGAGCTAGTCCCTTTCGAGAAAGTCTCTAGCGAGTTTGCGGCGGCCGAAGGAGAAGGTGACCTCTCGCTTGAATTCTGGCGCGCGGAGCACTGGACGTTCTTCAGCAGGGAGTGTCAGCGGATAGGACGACAGGCCGTAGCGTCAATGCCGCTCGTTTGCGAAACGTTCGACCTGATGGTCGATTTGCGTTAGCAGAACAAAAAAACCTCTACCTTTCGATCTGCACCCACTCCAACGGCCCAGAGCAAGATCGCGAAATCTATGACGCACTTTTTGCGCTATGTGGCGATGAATTCCCGGACGTTTTTGCCCAGCAGACCGGGTAGACTGCTGGCTCGGTAGCCCCAGCAGCTTTTCGCAAACTCACTTCGGATCGCACATTATTTCGCTCTGGAAAACGCCCGCTCGAGGCGGGCGGTAGGACGCAACAGGTCCGATTACTCAGCAAGTTCGGCAGTCAACTCAGGATGCCTGGTAATCAAGCGCAGCAGGCACAGGACAGCGCCAGAGGGAGCAAAGCGACCTTGCTCCCAATCGCGCAGCGTGGCCACGGGCGTACCGATCCGCTCGGCGAAAGCAGGTTGAGTCATCCCCGCCGCCTCGCGCGCCTGACGCACAAGCATCTGCTCGGGAGTGGTTACGCGACCGACGCGCGCCTTGGCTTCCTCAAGCGCCTGCCGCAGATCCGGCAGCAACTCACCGGCGTCGGCCTCAATGGCCTTGGCGATTTTCTCGATGTCCATCACAGCACCTTTCGGATGTCCTTGGGGAGCAAGTTCTCGCGCTCGGCCTTGGCATAAACCGCCACGAGCAACACAATCTCCTCATCGGTCAGAAGTAGATTACGCGCGCACCGCCGGACTTGCCGGTACCTGCGCGCTTCCAGCGAACCTTACGAGTGCCGTCGGCGCCAGGGACCACATCCCCTGCATCCGGATTGGCGGCGATCCAGCCGATGAAGTCGAAACGTTCGGCATCTGACCAAATGCGCTCGGCTTGCTTCTGGAAGGTTGGGGTTTCGATCACGGTCCGCATAGATGCGCATTATACGGGATTCCCGTACAGCACCAAGCTCTGGGACCTCTCGCCGTTTACTAGGCCGCCGGATCGACACTGTTGGCTCGAACCGTACAGTGTTAGCTCACCGGGAGCGATATGAGCCATCTCAATATGTGTCCATTGCTCGCAACAAACGAACCGGCCAGCCCTTCGGCCATGCAGCGAATATCCATCGCTACGTCGGAGTCGGCAACGCTAGCTCATCCGCTTCACGAATCACGAGGCCCCGGAATCTGACGATGGCTGCGTTTCACGCATGGCGATATGACGCCCCATCTCCGTCGACGTCCGATTCCCCAGATGAATCGACCGCCGCCCCAGCTTTTTGATACGATCCAGCTTACGAACAGGCGTCGTTTCGTCGGCTGTTCGTAGGCTTGTATCCGAGCTAGGCAAAAAAACAAACATGAGGGCCGCATGAACAATACATATAACTACGGATCTCACAAAGATCTTGAGCCGACCGAGCTTTTTTTATTCATCGCTGTTGAGCAGACCTGCGAGCAGCTCGGGATCGACGACGTGGAATACGTCATCTTGATTTTTTCCGGTCTGCCGATTTTGCCAACCCGTGCCAAGCCATTAGGAGCGACGAAGGGAACGTCTATCGCCTCCGTTATGTCTCGTTCGCTGTTCCGCTACGAGCTAAAAAAGAAGGTCTTGCCGACCTTCACGCTGAACAGCATAAAGCGGCTTCGCTGGATTTTGACTCACAAGCTCAGCACGTTCGTCGGTCGAACGCTGCCGGGCGTCGGTTGGGTTCTATTGGCAAACGACGTTGCCCAGATCGGGTATCACACCGTCATTCAATACAACCGCATCGTTTCGCCTGAGGATAGGGTGTTTTAATGGCAAGCTATACCTGGGAAGACCTCGAATCGTTTGTCAGAAAGGAAGCGTGCGTATCACCGAAGAAGGCCATAACACCCGAATCGACGATAGAAACGGATTTGGGGCAACAGGGCGACGATGCTGACGAGTTCATGCAGCACTTCTTCGAAGCGTTCCATTTGGATAGGGGCGACTACGACTTTCATCGCTACTTCCTAATGGAAGGCGAGGGTATTCTGTATCATTTGGCGATGAAAATACTGAGAAAGCCGCACTCGTTTAAACGGGAAACGCTGACGGTCGGTATGCTTCATAAGGCACTGATTGATGGCAGTTGGGACTCACAAGCGCTGTCGCGACGGTAGCCGGCAACTACGCTACGGATTAGGCAGTACAACAACCACACGAGAGACGAGCATGCCGATAATTGAGTTGCAGATTTTCAGCCCGCGTTGGGGCCATGAAGACACTTACGAGATCGAACTCGAACGGGACCACCTGGAGATCACCAGGGGAGCTAACACGGCCCGCGCTGATTGGCGGGACAACGCGGATCCTGCATGGAGCGGCTGGACCGTTGAGGGCATGATGGGGAATGACAGCATCCACCCGCCGGCCGTCACCCAAAGAATGTTCCAGAAGGTTTGGACGGCTTGGCGAGGTGGTGAGATCGACGCTGCACAAGCAGGAGCGGAGCTACGGGCGCTTGCTGACTGGATCAATGCGGTAACACGCGCTAAACCACGAACTGACTTCTGGAGGGCCTACTTCTAGCTCGCGGTACAGCAGAGCGGTCCAGCTCGCCTTGGCCAAAGCAATTGCTCCAGCGATTTCATGCTTTGCGTTGCGAGGTGGAACTGCGGGTCCGAATGAAGCTGGGACAGCACGAGTACCTGGGGACCTTCGGGGGCGAGCGAATGTTCGCATTCCGTGGCATCCGACAACCTCATCAATCAATGGGATTCCCCAGCTTGGCACACGCGTCGCCCATGGCGCGAAAGACGATATAACCCATGTCCGCACCACCGATTTCAGGGTTGTCTGCGACGAACTTGTCGACAACGGCGGCAATCACGGCGTCGTTCATTTGGTGATTGACCGCGCATGTCTGCAACTTGTAGACGCGCCTCACCTGCGTTGCGGCAAGCATCGGCGCAAAGAAAAAGCCGTCAACTACTCCGGCCACATAGCGCTGTCTTTCCACCGGTGAAAATTGTCGATACGAGCTACCCGTCATGAATGAATGCGGCACGCCCCCCTGCGGCATTGGCCGTCATTTTAACCGTCAAGAGCATCCCCGCTGCGATTATGTTCTTCATTGGCCCGTCGTTCTCTTTTTTAAAATTGCGTCATCGTGGTTGCTATGGCGCCCCCAAAGGTACTTCGTGAACTCATCGCTGGATATGAGGATGAAGTCCCGACAGATGGGAGACGAGACGCGAACTCATTTGCGAAAAACTAACCCAAGTGATAGCCCCAGATGCTAGCCCGCCGAGCACGGGCACCGCCTTTGACGCAATCCGAGCGAATGTTTGCTTCGTCAGTTTCACCCCGATCCATTTTGCGATTTGCTTCGCCAAGTTGTATAAGCCCCACTTTGTGAGCGGCATTCGGGGCAGGCGGGAAGCCAGTTCTTTTGCAACATTCTCACTCAGCCTACTAAGCAACGTGCCAGCGCCAGCGGCACCGAACATTACACCGATAAAGATCGTAAAAATATGAAGCGTCTCGTCGTCAATCTCTTCGCCATCCGAATAGAGATCTGGCCAGCCATGCAGGTACGCTAGCTTCTGCGTAACAACGACTACATGCCAAAAGAACTGCGTCAGGTCAGTGGGAATCGTACCTACCATCCACCAGCCTCCCGGCAAACCGGCAGCAACCGAAGCACTAGTAACGCCGGTTCGGTGCCACGCAATCGATGAACTTGCGACCTTTTCTATCTCCCCCGGTGAGATCCCAGCCCTTGTTGGGCCAGATGCAATCGCTAATTCAACCAGTTCCGGCGTGACACGCTTCTTGAACTCCCGCCTGAGGTAACTGGCGCGGTCGATACGCGCGCCAGGTAGAGCCAACGCGGAGCGCAATACGTTGTTCCATACATCAGCCTTTCCTTGTTGGTCGAGTTCCGCAGTAGTCATGGTCTTGTTGTCATCAAAAGAAGCAGTCTATATCGTATTTGACTTCCTACGAATCCCCAGAAAAACCATGCCGATCTGTCGCAACCGCCGCCATATCCCTATGGCGGCGGGCGTCCGCACCTGCCAGATCTCCGGTCTCCCGGTGACGCCGCCCCACCGCTCCGAGTGACGCCACGCGAGCACTTCCGAAGCGGCGCCACTTTTCACGCCAGCGACCGCGACACCCCACTACCCAAACCACCAAAAACCCCGGACAATCGCGGTCTCCGCGGGCGTCGTATAATGGCTATTACCCTAGCTTCCCAAGCCCCTGCGCGTTAAGCAACACCACTATTCACGCGCGTTCTCACGTCACGTTTTCTCCCTGTTCCTCGTAGAGTCACTATCCATGCGGGTCTCACGGCGATGCCAGTTTTCACCCCACTGGCAACACCAAGAAGCTGCCGATATGGCATCCTACCCGAGCAACAATAAACGGGATGCAGATATTTCATGGAAACACACGACCATCTTCCGTCGATTTGGACTCCGTATCAGGTCTTCTACATTCATAGCATGCTGTTTAATAGCGCGTCTGCTATGCAATCCCTGACAGAGATCGACGCGATTTTTCGCAAGATATTTTCGACCCCGACGGTCGACCCCGGTGATGTTCCGACCAAGCGCATCCTCGATAATCTGCAAAACGTGGTACTGCAAGCTGCCTCACTATCGCGCTATTTCTGGCCGGTAAGGAAGGGACATGAGAATCGGGGGTCCGTACTCCGTGATGCCTTTTCGATTAATGAAACCAGCCCAATGTTTGACCGAAGCCTTCGTAACGCGCTCGAACATTTTGACGAACGCTTGGATAATTACCTGGCCTCCGGAATCGTCGGATACGTGTTTCCCGAATATGTGGGGCCTGCACCCGCCGACAATGACGTCCCAGGGCATTTCTTTCGGGCATACTTTTTCGACCGAGGGATATTCAGGCTTCTCGGCGAAGAGTTCTCGATCGAACCATTGGCGGCGGAGATACAATCAATTCACGAAAAGCTCAGTCGAATGGACCAACAAGGCGGGACCCTTCGACGGATGCCTGCCTAGTCGGAGTTAGAGTGAAAAACGGACACGACCAGCCGAACCTCGCAACCACCTGATATCACCAAGGAACTGAGCCGCTAAGCTCCATCGGAAACGCCGGCATCGTTGTGGCCGGGCGAAGTGATATGGGCGACAAGCTTACCTGCCGGTCTGCAAAGCAGCCGTTCCTTGAGCGATTCCCGAGGACAGCTCCTGGCCGACACTAGCCCCGCGTCGGGGTACTCCACCAAACCATGCGCCTTCATCTCCGTGAGGGTCCATGCCTTGCCCTCGGTTATGCGGTTCCGATCAGCACGTCAGCCGGAATATGCAGTCCATCGCGCAGCTTGCGGATCATGGCAAGGCTCAACGCACGCCGGCCAGCCAGCACCTCATACACGCGGTTGCTGTTCCCGATGTACGGCTGCATGTCGGGAACCGACAGGCCCGCCTGTTCCATCCGAAATTTGATCGCGTCGATCGGGGCTGGCGCCACCATCGGGAAGTGCTCGGCCTCATACTTCTCGACGAGGATCGCCAGAATCTCCAACTCGTCGCCTTCCGGCGTGTCCGGAGCAGGATCCATATCCACGAGCACGGATACGGCCTTCAGGGCCGCCTCGTAATCAGCCTCGGTTCGAATCGGATGAATGTTCATCTCGTTACTCCATTTCTACGGTTGCCGCATCGACCCTGTCGTATTCCGCGTGCGTGCCGACAAATTTCACGTACACCACGCCGATCTGATAGGCCACCGCGACGATCAACCGGAAGTCGTTGCCCTTGATGTTAAAGACCACGCGATTCCGACCGACGAAGCTGGCGCTGGCGTATTGGTCCTTGATGTTCTGCGGAGTCTTCCAGTTAGCCTTCGACGCTTCCGCGTGCCACGCCAACAACGGTTGTTGGGCTTGCGCGTGACGCACGATGAAGTCAAGCAAGGTTCTTTTGGCAACGATTCGCATCTTGCACATTTTAGTCCCAATTTGGGACTGGCGCAACGCTACCTACGAATCGATGGCGACCGATCTCGCGATAAGCGCCCTTCAAGGAGGTGCCGATGTCTGGCAAGTGCATGCTCCGAACCCGACGTCTGAGTGGGAGGAAAGGTGCAACCGATGCCTCTTTTTTAGCCAATCCCGGCCGGCCGCTCACCATTCCCTGCGATGCCGCCGCTCCATCGGCGAGCCATGCTAGCTTCCGTGCCAGCGACAGCGACACCCCACTCCCCAAACCACCAAAATCCCTGTAAAATTACCGGCTCTGCGGGCGTCGTATAATGGCTATTACCCTAGCTTCCCAAGCCCCTGCGCGTTAAGCAACACCACTATTCACGCGCGTCCTCACGTCACTTTTTCTCCCGCCTCCACGTAGCACCACTAGCCACGCGGGTTTCGGGGCGATGCCAGTTTTCATCCCAGCTACAATCCTCAAAAGCGGCAAGTCACACTGACCTACCGTTACCGTCCGAACACGTCGCAGATTTCGCTCGTTCGCCGGGAACTGTGCTGCCCCGCAACATCAGCTCCTCACCCGACGACATCGCCTACCGTCGTCCATACACCCCCGCCAGCGATCAGCCACAATCATAGAAAGATCCAATACCGCCCACCTGGAACCTGCATTAGCACAATAAATACCGAACAATCAAAGACTTACACAACGAAGTCGAGACAAGGCGAGATCGCCCCACATCACAGCTCAACTCTGATTCACTCTGATTCACGTTGATTCACGCAGAGACGACGCAGACACTCGCCCGAAAAATTCTCTGCCATCTGGGTATTTGACAACGACCCGATTAATGATACAGTCATGCCATCGATGACTCCGTAGGACGAATCATGGCAAGCAGCAAAGAGAAGCCAGCTACACCGCCGGTCATTTCTCACATGTCCTTCACCTCGTTTCTCAACTCCCTTCGGGACGCGGGCACAGTGCCGACGCGTATCGATAAGACGTTGATGCCGAAAGCCTCGGGCTCCCAACAATCCGGAACAATGGCGGCCCTTCGCTATCTTGGGCTGATCGACGATACGGGCAAACCGAAAGAGCATTTCAAGCCTCTCGTCCTCGCAGACGACGACGCTCGCAAACCAACGTTGCAGCAGATTTTTCAGGATGCTTACGCCTTTCTCTTCGAGGATCCGGAATTCGATCTGCGCCACGCGAGCGCGGGACAGATGACAGAGAAGTTCCGCAGCTTAGGTATTAGCGGCAGCACGTTGACGAAGACAATCGCGTTCTTCCTCGCCGCTGCGAAAGAGTACGGAATTCCTGTGTCCCCCCACATCAAACCGCCTCCGCCGCCGAAAGGTAACGGCCCTCAGAAAAGGGCGACGAAGACTACTGAAGAGACAAAGGTCGAGCCAGAAGGCAGCAAAGCCGCGCCGCCTGAAGACGATGATCAGGACGTTGAACGTTTCGAGATCCCGCTTCCGGGAAAGCGTAGCGCCAAGATCACCGTTCCGAACGGTCTCGACGGGGACGATTGGGTAATGCTGCAAACCATGCTTGCGGCCTACATCAAGCGATGGAAGGGCTTCGCACCGGAGAAGAGGGAAGAATGAGAAGAAGATAGTTCGGCCCTGGTTACATAGCTCGCAGTAGCCAGGCCGGAAAAAACAACGCCCCCAACCCCTCGATCTCTGGCAGGAGATCAAAACGTTGGAGGCGCCGGCGAGCAGAAGACAGCGCGTTAAAGCGTGCTTCTGTCACCCACAGTTATCGTGCAGATAACCCTTGTAGTCTACGCGACAAGGGAGCTGGGGGCAAGAATCGCTTTCAACCTCCTTACATGGAGGGGTTTATGCCCAACCTCGCTCACGAGCAGGCAAAGACCGTCTTCGTGCGTAACTACACCCGGATTCGCTTCGGCCATCTGGAACATGTGTGCGCGCACTGGCGGTCGGCACCCGGTCAGTTGAGTTTCAACTTCGACTGATCATCCGGCAACAGAACGGTCGGGTCCATCACAACCCGACCTTCTCGTCGCGCAGCGCCCCGAACTTCATTTTTTACCCATCGGCTCGTGCTTGTCCTTGATCATTTGGTAGTACGTGCTCGCACCGGCCTTCGTCAACTTCACTTCAGCGATGAACTTCTCGATGACGCCCTTCCGGGTCACATCCTTCACCGTCCGCATCCGCTTGTAGATCTCCGTCTCCAGTTCCATCTTCGTCGGCGTAGCCGGCGTCGCCTGTGCCCCCTTCGCTGCGGTATCGTTAGCCGTCGAAGCGTTCAGAGCCGACTTCGATTCACCAGCACCCGACTTCGCAGCTTTCTCGTCCTTGCTGCTCGCTACGATTTGCTACTGATCGACCATGATCGCCCTCCGTTCGTTGAAAGTGCGTCCAGGGTCCAGGAGATCGACCTCCGAGACAACGGCGGCCAAGCAAGCAGGCCCAACGCGACGACGAACAGGAGGAAATCCGACGAGCAACAGTGACAGTTTCCACGTCACCCTCGCCCGGCTCTCTCCTATCCCCTTGATCTACCGGGAATTTCCGAGCCGGGTCATCAGCTTATTAAGAATCTGCCGTAGGGCCAACCCGTGGTTGGCCCTGTTCTTCACCCAGATAAGTCGTCGCGTTATCAACACAAGAAAAACACACTTATCTGCAATTCAATGAACACCCGGCGCGCTGCCTGACCAAAGACTCAGTCAGTGATGGGCGCAAAAGGAATAACCGCTGCGTTCCTGTCGGACGGCTTCGGCACGCTCGGACGCCTATTCTTACGTTTTACCTCTCCGTTGACCACGAACATCATCGCCTCGTCTGTCGCTTGATTGATATGCACCCGAACGCTGCGCAGATGTTTGGCAAGTACTTTCTGGTAGCGGTCGATCGTTTCCAGTGAGTCGAGGTCTAGTCGGTACTCATAGATTTTTTTCGCGCCCTTATTCACTGCTTTCCTCGTCGTCTTCAAACCAATCATCTTGAGGAGGTTCGACAATTGAAGCATCGGCTTTTCCCGCAAGTCATCCCGAACACGAACGCCAAGCACCAATCCAATTTCTTGAACGTGCAGCTCGGCCGCATCCATGAACGGCCCAAGGGTGCTTGACTGGAACTCAGCAAATGTGTCGATTCTTCCGTGCTCGTCCACTACACCTGCCGCACGCAGCAATGTCTTCAACAACTTGGATTTCCGGGCGTAATCGCTCCGCTCAATGACCGACGTACTTGATCAGTCCGGAGGATCGTTGTTGATGCGTTCGCGTGACTGCCTCCGAGATTCAAGCCAAGGGCAATACCTGGAAACCCCGGAGGGGATTTGTCACATTACCAATTAAGAACCGGGACTCTTGCCCTTATCCAATCAATAACTGTGGGAGGCATGGCAATGCTGTGGTCTATCTGTGTATCATCGTCCTGATAAATGATAGTAGCCACCCCTATCGTGAGAGGTTCATGGCCCGGCTGACCGTCCCAAAAGACCTTGTAGTGTCTCTTGGCCAAAATCGCCCCCTGATCATTGGTGATAGTTAGTTCAACGGGATCCATGCTATCGCCAAAGAAGTGACTATTGTTAACTCCGCTTCCGCAAATTTTGATTGCGTACTTCCTTCCTTGAAAGTACTTAACCCCACCATTCAATTGACTGGTGTAATTGTATTTCTGACAATCATAACTTCCCCCACCAACAAGAAAATTAGCCAAATACAACAGAACGCCCAGCCAAAATATGATAGCCGGCGTCATTTTTAGTAATTCTCGACCAAATGATTTCTCCGTCTTGTAAATCTGAACTGCTTTGCATCCAAAAAACAGCATGATTACCACCACCAAACCAATCCCAATATCGCCGGCAAAATGAAGAGAAGCGATAACAAGCCCGTTGTGGATATTGCTCGGAATAAACCAATCCACGATTGCACACACCAAAATCAACGCAGCAATCGAGGCAACGATCAGAAGGAAATTCCTCATTGACCGATAGAAATATTGTCGTACGGACGGCATATCGTTTCCAGTTTAATGACAATGGGCTTCTTGAGCTTATAGAGCTGAGGTTTGCTGTAAATCATGAAATCCTCACCTCTTTTGTGCTTCGCCCTCCATTCGTTATAAGACCTGTTGTAGACAGGCCAGTAGACGTCTTTTTCTAGAAATTTCCCAAAGAACCCGCGCCTTGCATCAACGGGCTTGCCAACTTCCTTTTTGACGGACAGGTAGTCCCAATTAATCCGCACCTCCTCAATTGTATTATTATCCAACCTCGCCTTCCATGACGGGCGAATCTGTCCAATCAGATCGTTGGCGGCCAACACATAGGAGGTAATCATACCGCTTTTGTTCCAATGGCCGAGATACTGGCTATTTGCGGGGTCGGCATCGTTGAAGGAATAGTTGTCCTTAAGGTAAATGTAGATATGAGTGAGCGTCGCCATCGAATCAATGCAGTATTCGGCTGGCTTCCTTTCGTATTTGAAGAATTTTTCACTACTGACTTCGACCCTCCCGATAGCGGCGTATAGGAGGAAGTTCCCCAATGTCGCAGATAAATCGGTCGGAGTAGCTCCATCCAGAGTATCAAAGGTGCCGATCTTCTTTTTCTGAATTTGCCAGTCTATGTGGAACTGCCTTATATCGGAATTGAAGACCGCTGTTTCAAAGCTGAGATTAGGGCTCAAGCTCTTCGCATCCGTAAAATTCTTGGTGACATGTTGGAGGATTTTCCTTCTTATTAAAGGAAGCGCCTTTTCTGAGTAGATGTCTTCAAAAAGCAATTCACCCAGCCTTTCTTTTACCTTGCCATATTTCAAAGCCCAATTGAGGGTGATGGTTGTATCGTCTAAAGGCTGTTCCGAATCAGGTTTGTCATTGTAGATATGACTCGGACCGGCGAACCACTTCCTGGCAACCTTAGCTGCCATAGGCCATCTCATTTTTTCCATGGCCCCAGGAACATCCTGAAGGTCAAATTCGGGAACCTTGTCATGGTCCTCGGCCTCGAGTTCCCCGGGCTGAGGCTTGGGCGGTTCCTTCGGCTGCTGTCGCTTCGCCTGTTCTACAAGCAGCTGCTGGCGTGCGGCTTCCGCTTTCTGGGCCTTGACCTGTTCCGCAGTGGGTTTAGGCGGCGCTGGCGGTGGGGTCTCGCCAGGCGCAAGCCTCGCGTATGAGATGGTTTGGATAGTATTGATGGGAACCGCGCCTCGGAACCCATCATGCTCCTTCCATACCCTTCCACGAAAGACCGAAGGCTCTATTGTGTAATACGGAACCTTTCTCACCTTTGCGACCATATCAGCTTGCCGTCAGAATTTTGGACCCGAACCAATATCATAGGTATGTCAAATTGGGCGACAAGGGCAGGAAAAATCGGACGACGCCTATGGATGAAACCTTCTTCGCTTGATGGAGTCCCCGGCGCTACGAGTACAAATCACCGGTTTTATGCATTGAACAACGGAGCGAAAGACTGCATTCTTGAAGCGTTCAACACGGCGTTTCCGCGCCCTGGCGCCTTAGCGCCGATTTTCCGGGCTCGATCGTCGATCCGGGCTACAAGCAGATCCCGAGGAGCTGATGCAGTCGATGCGGCCAGGTAAGAGCTGAAAGCACCGGGAGCCTTCGTCCGAACGCTAATGCCGCCCCGCCGGACGGACGATGCCAGCAAGAACTTCCGAAGCGGATACACTTTTCACGCCAGCGACAGCGACAGCGACACCCCACTCCCCAAACCACCAAAACCACTGTATAATTTGTGGCTCTGCGGGCGTCGTATAATGGCTATTACCCTAGCTTCCCAAGCTAGAGACGTGGGTTCGATTCCCATCGCCCGCTCCACTCGAGATCGCAGGGGCTTTAGTCCCTGGCGCATCGTCTAGCATCCATACCGATCCCCTCATCGCACCGCCCCTTCCCGAAGCGGCACGTCCCCCCCGCTCCCACCCCAGATTTGCCCGCACGCCAAGCCTCTCCCCCCGCCCCAAGACTTGCTATACTGCCGTGCGCTCCTCTCGGAAAGCGTGCAAACGCCCGAGCCGCGCACCCGCATCGTTCGCTCCTCTCGAGCCCCACGAACCTGCGGAGCCCCCGCTAGGATTCCGATCGCACGCCCCCGCTCGGCGCCTCATCCGGAGTCGGCAAGTTGCTCTGATGACGTGAACAAGCCATGTCAGCGCAAACATCGACCGTACGCATCGTCTTACCGATCCTGTTCGCCTTGCTCTCGGCGTCGGCCGCCGCCTCGGCGCAAACGCTCACCGACGAGTTAGCCCAGCGCAGCGGCGTCAGTCCCGCCGAAGTGTCGACGCTGCTCGCCAACTGCGACGCGAACCGAACCAGCATGAAGTTCTGCGCCTGGCGCGACGAACTCGCAGCCGAACGCACCCTGCGCCGCCTCATCGACGAAAAACGCGCCGCCTCGCCCAAATGCGGCGCCGTCCTCGCGCAAAAAGTCGCCAGCTGGCAAAAGCGGCGCGACGAAACCTGCCGTCAATCCGCCGAACAGCAATGGACCGACGGATCGATGCAATCCGCAGCCGTCGCCCTATGCGCCACCGACCGCACCAAACAATTGATGCAATCGCTCGCGTCGAACACCTGCCGATAGCCTCGTCATAAATCTTGTCATCAACGCTTGAAATGTCACGCTCTGCCCCCCACTCTGTGAGCGTCGGCTTCGCCGTTTGCAGCGCGAATCGTTCGGCGCGCCAGGCTCCGTGCTTTCCGGGGCAACCAGCCAGCGCGTTTTGAAGCAATCGCGGAATTTCCGGCGCGCGTCGCTGTCGATACTAGGCTCGGCCACACAACGAACAGCCTTCGCTCAGGCCGCCCGCCCACTTCTAGTGCAACCCGAAAAAGATGGAACGGTATTTCATGTCACGCACGAGCGCCATCGGGTTGCTCGTCGATACGCGTCAAGCGCTCGCCGCCGACCTGCGTGAAAAACCGTCGCACTCGGGGCCGAGCAGCGAGCAAATGCTCCGCGACGTCGAGCGCCTATTGCTCGACGTGCGCGTCGGTCGTACCCGCGAGTTTCAGCTCGAATTCCCGAGTCGGATCCACGTGATCGTCTCCGACTAACGCCTCCCCCGCCTCCGGCACAAGCCAGCGCCCTGCGCCGCCCGCCCGCCGACATCGTCTACAATCTCGCCCACGACTCGACGCCGGCCGCGTGCCGGCGTGCACCCGACACGCAAGCCGCCCCGTTGGCGGCTTTTTCATGTCGCCAGGTGCCGACGCCCTAGACTGTTACCTACGATGATTCACGATCCGAACGAACCGGGCCTGCCGCCCGATACCCCGAACAACGCAGACAGCGCCACCCACGCCAACGACCCTTCCGCGTCGCCCCCGAACGAAGCGCCGCTCTTTCCGCGCCGCATCCGCAGCTTCGTCACGCGCGCCGGCCGCGTCTCGACAGGCCAGCGCCGCGCCATGGACGAACTGGGCCCGCGCTTCGTCGTCCCCTACTCGCCCGCCCCCGCGGACTGGGAGGCGCTGTTCGGCCGGCAAGCCCCGCGCGTGCTCGAGATCGGCTTCGGCATGGGCGCCAGTACGGCTGAAATCGCCGCGGCACGGCCGGGCGACGACTTTATCGGCGTGGAGGTGCACGAACCCGGCGTAGGTGCGCTGCTCAAGCTCGTCGGCGAAGCGCAACTCACGAACATCCGCATCGTTCAGCACGATGCCGTGGAAGTGCTGGAACACATGATCGCGCCGGGGACGCTCGACGGCGTGCACATCTTCTTCCCCGATCCGTGGCACAAGGCACGACATCACAAGCGCCGGCTGATCCAACCGCCGTTCGTCGCGCTGCTCGCTTCGCGCCTGAAGCCCGGCGCCTATCTGCACTGCGCGACCGATTGGCAAAACTACGCCGAGCAAATGCTTGAAGTACTCGGCGCCGACCCTTCGCTCGAAAATACGGCGTCCGACTATGCGCCGCGGCCCGACTATCGTCCCGTGACGAAATTCGAACGGCGCGGCTTACGGCTCGGCCACGGCGTGTGGGACCTCGTCTTCAAGCGCCGTTAAGGTCGCCGCGTTCCGCTGCCGGAAGGCCGAGACGCTGCCCGAAGGCGGGGCGCACCCGGACGGTCACGCGCCCCAATCGAGCACATCGCCGTAGCCGATGACCAGAACGATCATCCCAAACGCGATGCGATACCAAGCGAAGGCGGTGAAATCGTGCGTGGCGAGGTAGCGCAAAAGCCAACGCACGCAAATGAAGGCGCTCACGAATGCGGCGGCCGTGCCTGCCGTCAGGATGTCGGCCATATCGACGAAGGCCCCGCCGCGGTGTTTGAGCAGTTCGTATAGCGTAGCGCCGCCAATGACGGGAATCGCCAGAAAGAACGAAAATTCCGTCGCCACCCTGCGCTCGACGCCCAGCAGCATCGCCCCGATGATCGTCGAACCGGAGCGCGACACGCCGGGAATCAACGCGCAGCATTGCGCGAAACCCACCTTCAACGCATCGAGCGGACGCAATTCGTCGATGGTCCGAATGCGCCCCGTCGCTCCGCCCGAGCGACGCTCCCGCGCTTGAACCCAAAGGATGACGACCCCGCCTGCCACGAGCGCAAGCGCCACGGGCACCGGCGCGAACAGCGCGTCCTTGATCACGGCTTCGAAGCAAAGCCCCAGGACGACGGCCGGGATCGTGGCGATGACGACATTCAGCGCGAACCGGCGCTGCGACCGATCGCCCCACACGCCGGACGCCACGCGGCCTATGCGCCGACGGTATTCCCAGCAAACGGCGAGGATGGCGCCGAACTGGATGACAACGTGGAACGTCTTCGCGCCATCGCCGCCGAAATTCAACAAGCTGCCGAAGACGATCAGATGCCCCGTACTGGAGACGGGAAGAAACTCGGTCAGCCCTTCGACGATGCCGAGGATCAATGCCTTGCCGATCAACACCCAATCCATCGATGCCCTCCCTGTTCGCTTGAGTTCGCTCAGTCGGAACGGCGCGAGGGGCCGGGCAACCACGGGGCGCGACCTCTCGCGGCCGCGCCCGTCGTTATTTTTCGACGATCTGGACGCGTATGCCGTTTGTAAGGATCGTAATTGTACCGGGTTCGAAGTTCACGCCCGCAAACTGCAACTGCTCGGGCTTGAATGTGTAGATCGGATAGCCGTCGAGCCACTGCGCGGCGGCGAGCGCGCCAGCCGCCTCGATCTGCTGCTGGTAGGCGCGCGCCTGCCCGCTCACCTCGACGCGCTCGACGCTCGGCGAGCGCAGCACGACGGAGTGGCTGGGCTCGTCGTATTGAAGCTGGCTGGTCAACAGAAACGCGCCGTCGACCGGCGCTTGCAGAAACGGACTTTCCACATGCGCGTCGACGTGGACCGTCACGCGGTCGGCACTCGGCTCGAAGCCGACGACGGGGTTCGTCAACGCCACCTCGAATAGCTGCGAAACGGTGTGCCGGTACGGAAACTTGCGCCCGACCGCCGCTTGCACCTGTTCGCGCGAAAACGTGTAGTGATCGGGGATAAAGGGAAACGTCTGGCTCGCGCAAGCCGAGAGCGAAACGCCGACACTCGCAACGACACTCGCGGCGGCGATCGCGGCGCAAGCCAAGCCCAACAACCGGCGCCGGCGGGGCGCGACGGCGTACGTCATGCATAACCTCCTGGACTTAGCGTCCCCATCTACCTTTGTACCCATCTGCCTATCCAAGCTGCCCCGTTATTCTTGCTCGAAATAGGACAAACCGAGTGCGCCTTTTACTTCCGATAACGTTTGTCCGGCCACCTCTCGCGCCCGCGCGGTGCCGCGCCGCAAGATCTCGAGTACCTGCGCCCGGTCGGTCTCGAACTCGCGGCGACGCGCGCGGATCGGTTCGATGATCGCCTGCAGCCGTTCGTCCAGCACGCGCTTGACCACGCTGTCGCCCAGCCCGCCGCGGCGGTAGTGCGCCTTCAGCTCGTCCACCTTCTGCGTGTCCGGCTCGAATGCATCGAGAAACGCGAACACCACATTGCCCTCGACCTGGCCCGGGTCGCTCACGCGCAAGTGGTTCGGGTCGGTATACATCTCTTTCACCGCCTTCGAGATTTCATCGGGCGTGGCGCCGAGCGTAATCGCGTTGCCCAGCGATTTGCTCATCTTCGCCTTGCCGTCGATACCCGGCAGCCGCGGCGTATCGGACAGCACGGCCTCGCACTCCACCAGCACTTCTCGTTCGACGATGTAGTTGAAGCGGCGCACGAGTTCGTTCGCCTGCTCGATCATCGGCAACTGATCGTCCCCGACAGGCACGTGCGTGGCCTTGAAGGCCGTGATGTCGGCGGCCTGGCTGACCGGGTAGGTCAGGAAGCCCGCGGGAATGTCGCGCTCGAAGCCGCGCAAGGCGATCTCCGCTTTGATCGTGGGGTTGCGCTCGAGACGGGCCACCGAAACCAGATTCAGCAGGTACTGCGACAATTCCGCGAGTTCGGGCACCTGCGACTGAATAAAGATGGTGGACTTGGCGGGGTCGATGCCGACCGCAAGATAGTCGAGCGCCACTTCCAACACGTTTTCCGTCACGCGCTGGTGGCGGCCTACGTTGTCGGTCATCGCCTGCGTATCGGCGAGCAATAGGAACTGCGTCGCTTCGTGCTGCAGTTGCACTCGGGCACGCAGCGAGCCAATGTAGTGGCCGAGATGCAGCGGCCCCGTCGTACGGTCGCCGGTGAGGATAATGGGCTGTTTTTTGTTCGTCATGGGCTCGGGTTGTATGGGGTGAATCAGCCGGGATCGCTGCCCGGCGTGGTCTGTACTTCAATATATCCAAGCCAACGCAGGGCTTGTTCGCGGCTATCGCCGCACATGACCTCGTCCGGCTGCAACGACGAACAGACCGCGGGGCGATCGGGATGCCCGAAGATTTTGCAGCGTTCGTCGGCGTCGAGCTGGATACAGCGCACGCCCGCGGGCTTGCCCAACGGCATGCCCGGAATGGGGCTGGAAATCGACGGCGCGATACAACACGCCCCGCAGCGGTTACGGCATTGCATGGTAAAACCCATCGAGAGGCACGGCGCCGCACCGTCGGCGCGAACTCGGTGCACGAGACTGGCGAGCCCGGCGAGTTCGGTTGGGCGGACGTACCTTGGTAAAGTAGCGACTTCGCCCGAGATTTTAGAGGATCCCAGCATGCGCGGTACGCGCGCCATTTCCGCGGTGCAAAAGCTCAAGGAGCGCACCGGCAATCCCCACTACGCGGCCATCGGCATGCCCGGCGGGCTTTTTCGTCTGGTCGACCGGGCCACCGGGATCGAGTTGCCGCTGTCGGAGCCGCTGCCGCTCGACGCCTTCGTCGCGTTCGTCGACGCCATGTCGCCCGCCAAGCCCAAGCGCGTCAGCAAGCTCGACGTGGCATTCGAGGCACAGATCAAGCGCAGCAAACGCTAAGCGCGGCGGCTGGGGCCGGTCCGCGCGGTTTGGTACAATCCCGAGGTTTCTTTCCGTCGTACCGAACCGCTACGTCCAAGTCCGCTAAGTCGCCATGAACATCGAGCAAGCCCGCTTCAACATGATCGAACAACAAATTCGCCCCTGGGACGTGCTGGACCAGGACGTGCTGAATCTGCTGTCGGTCGTCAAACGCGAAAACTTCGTCCCCGCCGCTTACCGCGAGATGGCCTTCGCCGATCTCGAAGTGCCGCTGCCCACGGGCGAGCACATGCTCTTCCCGCGCGTCGAAGCGCGCATCCTGCAAGAGCTGGCGGTGAAGAAGCACGAAAGCGTGCTCGAAATCGGTGCGGGCTCGGGCTATATGGCCGCCCTGCTGGCGCACCGCGCCCGTCACGTGCTGACGGTCGACATCAAGCCGGAATTGGCCGAACTCGCCAAGCGCAACCTCGCCGAGAACGGCGCGACGAACGCCGAAGTCGCACTGGGCGACGGCGCACGCGGCTGGCCCGCGGGTGCGCCGTACGATGTGATCTGCGTCTCGGGCGGCCTGCCCGTGCTGCCGCAGGAAATGCTCGAACAATTGAAGATCGGCGGCCGCCTGGCGGCATTCGTCGGGACGGCGCCCGTCATGAAGGCGCAAATCATCACGCGCATCGACGAAAAGCAATTCCGCGTGGCCGACGTCTTCGAAACCTTCATCGAACCGCTCGCGAACGCCGTCCAGCCGCCGCGCTTCAAGTTCTAAGGTTCCGAGCACCGCGCCATTCGTCGGCGCGGCCGTCTCCGGTCGCGCCGTCCTTAGCCGAACCGCCCTTTCGATCGATCGCCCATCATGCAAAATCTGACCGCGCCCGCACTTGCCGAATGGCTGGCCGATACCTCGCGTCCCGCCCCCGTCCTGCTCGACGTGCGCGAGCCGTGGGAACTCGCCACCGCCCATATCGCCGGCTCCGTGGACATCCCGATGCGCGATATCCCGGCGCGCAGCGAAGAACTCGACGACGAAGCGCAGATCGTCTGTATCTGCCATCACGGTGCGCGCAGCGCGAACGTCGCGATGTTTCTCGAAGGCCGAGGGTTCAAGCACATCTTCAATCTGCAGGGCGGGATCGACGCGTGGTCGCGTCAGGTCGATCCGAAGGTCCCGCTTTATTGAGCGTCGCATCGATTGTCGATCGCTGATTGCGAATCGCTGATCGCTGACCGTCGATTGCCGATCGCCGCCTGACGATCGAAGCGATACGCGACGAAGACTGCCGGCCCCTTATCGCGGGCCGGCATTTTTTTGGGGCGATGCAATCACCAATATCGCGCGTCGCGCTCGGGTTCGGCGCGCCGCGCACCATCGTGAGCCTCGCAGCTTATCTTTTCCGGCCGCGCCCCTGCCGATGAGCCGGCTCGCCGGCAGCCTCCGGCCTATCTCGCCCCAATTGGCATACCCCTTGCATAACACGCTGGTCCGCGCGTGAGCCCTCGACGCATCGATCGAACCACACCGCGCGCGGCGTATTTCAAATCGCTATTTCAGCACCGGCAAGGGGATGCCTCATGAAACGTCGTAGCTTGTTGAAGCTCGGTTCGCTCTCCGGCGCGCTTGCGCTCGCAGGGCAAGCGCCATTCGCTCGCGCGCAGTCGTCCAGCGGGCCGATCAAAGTCGGTATCTTGCATTCGCTCTCGGGCACGATGGCGATTTCGGAAACGTCGCTCAAAGATACGGCGCTCATGACGATCGCCGACATCAATAAAAACGGCGGCGTCATGGGCCGCCAGATTCAACCCGTCGTGGTCGACCCGGCCTCGAATTGGCCGCTCTTCGCCGAAAAGGCTCGACAACTGCTGACGCAAGATAAGGTGGCCTGCGTTTTCGGATGCTGGACTTCGGTCTCGCGCAAATCGGTCTTGCCCGTGTTCGAAGAGCTGAACGGCTTGCTCTATTACCCCGTTCAATACGAAGGCGAAGAAATGTCGCGCAACGTCTTCTACACGGGCGCGGCGCCCAATCAACAAGCCATTCCCGCCGTGGAGTACTTGATGAGCCCCGAAGGCGGCGGCGCCAAACGCTTCTTCCTGCTCGGCACCGATTACGTCTATCCGCGTACGACGAACAAGATCTTGCGCGCCTTCTTGCACTCGAAGGGCGTCAAGGATGCCGACATCCAAGAGGTCTACACGCCGTTCGGCCATAGCGACTATCAAACGATCGTCGCCAACATCAAAGCGTTTGCCCAAGGCGGCAAAACCACCGTCGTCTCCACGATCAACGGCGATTCGAACGTGCCGTTCTATAAAGAACTCGGCAACCAAGGCATCAAAGCGACGGATACGCCCGTCGTCGCCTTCTCCGTCGGCGAAGAGGAGTTGCGCGGCATCGACACGAAGCCGCTCGTCGGCCATCTCGCCGCGTGGAATTACTTCATGTCGGTCAAGGGCCCGGCCAATGCGAAATTCAAATCGCAGTGGGCCGAATGGGTCAAATCGCAGAATCTGCCCGGCGGCAGCAAACGCGTGACGAACGACCCCATGGAAGCGACGTTCGTCGGCATCCATATGTGGAAACAAGCCGTCGAAAAAGCGAAGAGCACCGAGGTCGATAAGGTGCGGGCCGCGATGATCGGGCAGACGGTGGCCGCGCCGTCCGGGTTCACGTTGGCGATGGACGGCAATCACCACCTGCATAAGCCCGTGATGATCGGCGAGATTCGCGGCGACGGCCAATTCAATATCGTGTGGAAGACGAAGACGGCCATTCGCGCGCAGCCGTGGAGCCCGTTCATCGCCGGCAACGAAGGCAAGCCCGATGTCGTCAGTTCGATCGGCGAGTTCCTGCGCCGGCGACGCGTCGCCTAAGCGGCCGATTCGTTCGGCCGTCCCCCTGCGCCTGCGCGGCCCAGCCGCCAGGCGCGGCGCGTTCGAGCGCGCCTCGCGGCCACCCTTCGTCGCTCCTTTCAGGCGTCTACCTATGAATCGATCTTTACGCCGATGCGCCCTCGCCATCGCCTTTGCCTGTTCGCTCGGGGTTTCGTCAGCCTTCGCGCTCACAGCCTCCGACGTGGCCCCGCTAGCAGGCGACGACTTCGACGCAAAGGCCGCGGCCATCGACGCGCTCGCCGCCCGGCATGACGCCGCCGCCCTTGCGTTGCTCGGCGCGCTGGCCGACGGCCGCGCATTGACGACCGACGCGGGCGCGGTGCTGATCGAGGACAACGCCGACGACACGCAAGCGCACGACGCACTCTCGGGCCGGCTCGTCGCCATCGGCGATGCACAGCCGGTCATGCTCAACAACTTGCTGCGCAACAAGGTGGCACACGCGCTGGCGGGCGTGCAATTGGCCTCGCCCGATCTCGCCGTGCGACGACAAGCCGCCGATGCGCTGCTCGCGAATCCCGATCCGTCGATGAAGCCCTTCATCGAAGCGGCGCGCGCCAAGGAAACCGATCCGGTGCTCAAGCGGCGTCTCGACGCGCTGTGGGCCACCACCGCGCTGACCGATAAAGACGCGGCGAAACGCTTGGAAGCCGTCGATCTCGTCGCGGCGCGCCGCGATCTCGATCTCTATCCTTTGCTGCGCCCGCTCGTCGCCCAACGGGCCGACGGCACCTTCGCCGAGCCGGATCCGCGCGTGCGCGCCGCCGCGCAGCGCGGGATCGACGCGCTCGATGCGATCCAGCGCAATAGCCGCATCGCCGGTACGCTGTTCGCCGGCATCTCGCTCGGTAGCGTGTTGCTGCTGGCAGCGCTGGGGCTCGCCATCACCTATGGCGTGATCGGCGTCATCAACATGGCGCACGGCGAGTTCTTGATGATCGGCGCCTACGCGACCTACGTCGTTCAGAACGCCTTTCGACATTACGCGCCAAGCCGCTTCGACTGGTATCCGCTCGCCGCGGTGCCGGCATCGTTCATCGCCGCGGCGCTGGTGGGCGTGGCGCTCGAGCGGCTGGTGCTCAAGCGCCTCTATGGGCGCCCGCTAGAGACGCTGCTCACGACGTTCGGCGCGAGCCTCGTCTTGATGCAAGCCACGCGGACGTTGTTCGGCGCGCAGAACGTCGAAGTCACGAACCCCAGTTGGATGACGGGCGGCATCGCCGTCATGCAGAACCTGATCCTGCCGTATAACCGGATCGCCATCCTCGCGTTTTCGCTGGCCGTCGTCGCCATCGCGTGGGCCGTGCTGACGCGCACGCGGCTCGGGCTATTCGTGCGCGCGGTCACGCAAAACCGCGGCATGGCCGCTTGCGTCGGCGTGAAAACAGCATTCGTCGACACGTACGCGTTCGCGTTCGGCGCGGGCATCGCCGGGCTCGGCGGTTGCGCGCTGTCGCAGATCGGCAACGTGGGCCCCGACCTCGGTCAAACCTATATCGTCGATTCGTTCATGGCCGTCGTGCTCGGCGGCGTCGGACAACTGGCCGGCACCGTGCTCGGCAGCTTCGGGCTCGGAATCGTGACGAAGGCGGTCGAACCGTTCTCGGGCGCCGTGCTCGCAAAAATCGCCGTCCTCGTCTTGATCGTCCTGTTCATCCAAAAGCGTCCGCAGGGCTTGTTCGCTCTGAAAGGACGTAGCGCATGAGGCCTACGATGCCTTCCCTTACTCCGTCCGTGGCGGCCACGCCCGTGTCGCGCACCGCCGAAGACATCGGGCGCGATCTCCCGCGCGAACCCGATCGCGCCGATGCCCTGCCTCCCGCCCTGCCCCGGCAAGCCACCGCCCCATGGCTTTCGTTGCCCGAGCGGCGTCCGTTGATGTCTCGCCCCGCGTGGACGGCACTCGTCGCGCTCGTGCTCGCCGTCGGCTGCGGCGCACCGATCGCGGCGCTCGTGCTGCCCGAATCGAGCGCGTTCCATCTGTCGGCCTACGCGTTGACGATCGGCGGCAAGTTCATGTGCTACGCGATCGCGGCGCTCGCGCTCGATCTCGTTTGGGGCTATTGCGGCATCCTGAGTTTGGGCCACGGCCTGTTCTTCGCACTCGGCGGGTATGCGATCGGGATGTACCTCATGCGCTCGATCGGTCACGACGGCGTCTACGGCAGCGATTTGCCGGACTTCATGGTGTTCCTCAATTGGCACGCTCTGCCTTGGTTCTGGCACGGCACCGAGCATCTTTGGTACGCGCTCGCGCTCGTGCTCGCCGTGCCCGCGCTGCTCGCCTGGACGTTCGGCTTTTTCGCGTTCCGCTCGCGCGTGCAGGGCGTCTATTTGTCGATCATCACGCAAGCGCTGACCTATGCGGCGATGCTGCTCTTTTACCGCAACGAAACGGGCTTCGGCGGCAATAACGGCTTTACCGATTTCAAGCGCATCGCGGGTTTTCCGATCACGCATCCCGACACGCGCGTCACGCTGTTCTTGCTGACGTTCGGCGCGCTCGTCCTCGCGTTCATCGGCGCGCGCGCAATCGTGACGTCGAAGCTGGGCCGCATCGTGACCGCCATGCGCGACAGCGAAACGCGATTGATGTTTCTCGGCTACAGCCCGCTCGCCTACAAGCTGTTCGTCTGGACCGTATCGGCGATGCTGTGCGCGATTGCGGGAGCCTTGTATGTGCCGCAGGTCGGCATCATCAATCCGAACGAGATGTCGCCGGCCAGCTCGATCGAAATGGCGATCTGGGTGGCGGTAGGCGGCCGGGGCACGCTACTCGGGCCCATAGCCGGCGCCTTCGCCGTCAACACGGCGCGTAGCGTCTTCACCGCGCATCTTCCCGAGTACTGGCTCTTTTTCCTCGGCGCGTTGTTCGTCGTCGTGCCGCTGGCGTTGCCGCGCGGGCTAGCCGGTTTGGCCGCCACGCTCTGGACGAGGAGCAAGCGCACATGACGATGAACGGCACACCTAACGAAAGGGCCACCGTCCACGCGCCACCCGCGGGCGACGCGCCGATGGCGCATCTCGTGACGCCGGGCGCCATCGACGTCACGCACGGCACGATCCTCTATCTGGAAGACGTGACGGTCAGCTTCGACGGATTCCGTGCGCTGAATAGCCTCTCGCTCACGCTCGATACAGGCGAGCTGCGGTGCGTGATCGGCCCGAACGGCGCGGGCAAGACAACGATGATGGATGTCATCACGGGCCGCACGCGCCCCGATCGCGGGCGCGTGTTTCTCGGCCAGACGCTCGATCTCGCGCGCATGGACGAGCCGTCGATCGCACGCGCCGGCATCGGCCGCAAATTCCAGAAGCCGACCGTGTTCGAGCAGCTTCCCGTTTGGGAAAACCTCGAACTCGCGATGAAAGCCGATAAGCGCTGGTACGCCACCTTGCGCGCACGGCTGACGGGCACGGCGCTCGCACGGATCGAAGAAACGCTCGCGACGATCGGGCTCGAACAGGAGGCGTGGCGGGCGGCCGGCGAACTGTCGCACGGACAAAAGCAGCGTCTCGAGATCGGCCTGTTGCTCATGCAGCAACCGGCGCTGCTCTTGCTCGACGAACCCGCCGCCGGCATGACCGACGACGAAACCATGGCGCTTGCGGCTCTGCTCGATCGCCTGCGCGGCACCTGCTCGATGATCGTCGTCGAACACGACATGGAGTTCGTTGCCGCGCTCGCCGGCGCGCACGGACGCGTGACCGTGATGGCGGAGGGCCGCGTGCTTGCACAAGGCACGCTCGATGAGGTCAAGCGCGACGAGGCCGTCATCGAATCGTATCTCGGCCGCTAGATCGATCGCCGCCGCAACAAGCTCATACGCTTACACCACCCGTACCCCGCAAGGACCGCATCGATGCTCGACGTGACCGGACTCAATCAGTTCTATGGCGGCAGCCACATCTTGCGCGACGTCACGATGCACGTGCCGCAGGGTTCGCTAACCGTCTTGCTCGGCCGCAACGGTGTCGGCAAAACGACGTTGATGCGCTGCCTCATGGGCGTCGTGCGCGCCAGGAGCGGCACGATCGCTTGGCGCGGGCAGCCGCTCGATGCACTCGCGCCGCCGGCGCGTGTGGCACGCGGCATCGCCTATGTGCCGCAAGGACGGGAGATCTTCGCGCGATTGACCGTCGAGGAAAACCTGCTCGTCGGCGCGGCCAGCAAGCGCGGCGTCTCGCACGTGCCGGAGCGCATCTATACGCTATTTCCCGTGCTCGAGCAGATGCGTAAGCGGCGCGGCGGCGATTTGTCCGGCGGCCAACAGCAGCAGCTCGCCATCGGTCGCGCCTTGATGAGCGAGCCGAGCTTGTTGATTCTCGACGAACCGACCGAAGGGATTCAACCGTCCATCATTCAAGAGATCGGCAGGACGCTGCGCAAGCTCGTCGACGAAACGGGGATGACCGTGCTGCTCGTCGAGCAGTACTACGACTTCGCCAAAGCGCTCGCCGATCACTACTGGGTCATGCGGCGCGGCGAGATCGTCGCGAACGGCCCCGGCAGCGCGATGGATGCACACGGTATCCGCGAGATGATCGCCGTCTGAGAGGGCCGGTGCTATGCTCGATCCCATTCTCACGCGCGCGTCCTGCGCACCCGACGCATTTCATGTCTGCTTACGTATCCGACGCTCACCCTTTCACGACGACGGCCTCGCACGATCCCGAGCGTGGCCGCGGCCAGCCCCAGGGCTGGCAAGCGAGCCTCGCCTTGGGCTTCGCCAAGCACGGTGCACGCACTACGCTGACGCATCGCCTGCACAAAGGGCCGCTGCGCGTGCAAAAGCCGCTCTATCCCGAGGGCGACGCGATTTGCCACGCGGTAATCGTCCATCCGCCAGGCGGGATTGCCGGTGGCGACGCCTTGACGCTGGACGTGTCGCTCGGCGCAAGCACGCATGCGGTGCTGACCACCCCCGGCGCGGCGAAGTGGTACAAGTCGAACGGCCGCCTCGCTCGTCAGCGGATCGATATCGCGCTCGGGCCCGGGGCGAAGCTCGATTGGCTGCCGCAAAACAACATCGTGTTCGATTCCGCGCGCATTGCGCTGGACTTTACGTTGACGCTGGCCGAAGGCGCGACGGCTCTCGGCTGGGATGCGACGCAACTGGGCCGCATCGCCGCGGGCGAGCAATGGCGGGCCGGCGCGCAGTCGAGCACGGCGCGCATCGTGGGCGCCTCGGGCAACCTGCTTTGGTTCGAGCATGCGGAATTGACGGCCGACGATGCGCTGCGTCTCGCGCGCCAGGGGCTCGGCGGGTATCCCGCTTACGGGACGCTCTGGGCGGTCGGTCCCGCGTGCGACGACGCGCTGGCCGAAATGCTGACGCAAAGCTTGCCGTTCGACGACGCCCAGCGCGCGGGCGCTTCTTGCGTGACGCCGGGTGTGCTCGTCGTCCGCGCATTGGCGCACTCGATGGAAGCGCTGCAACACACGCTAATGCAGTGTTGGTCGATGCTGCGCCCGCTGGTGCATGGGGTGGACGCTCGCGCGCTGCGCCTGTGGAGCACTTAAGTGCATCTAAGCGAATCGCGTACGGGTCTCGCGTTTTTTGCACCGCGGCATCCCACCGGGAAGTCAGGGCCTCGGTCCGGTTCGATCGACGACAAAGACACCCCCGCGAGCGGCATGCCGGTGCTACGATAACCGCGCACTTTGTCGCGCCCCGTCCGGCCTGCCGACGAATCGACGCTGGGTTGGTCGCCGTCCCGAGCATCGCCGCCTTATTTTTTATCGACACAACGTTTGAGCGCCGCGCGCCATGAAACTGACGCCCCGAGAAAAAGACAAGCTGTTGGTGTTTACCGCCGCCCTGCTTGCCGAACGACGCCGCGCACGCGGCTTGAAGCTGAACCATCCCGAAGCGGTCGCCTTCATTTCCGCGGCCTTGATGGAGGCCGCGCGCGACGGCAAAACCGTTGCCGAAGTCATGCATTACGGCACGACGCTGCTCACGCGCGACGACGTCATGGAAGGCGTGCCCGAGATGATCCCCGAGATTCAAATCGAGGCGACGTTTCCCGACGGCACCAAGCTCGTCACGGTCCACCATCCGATTCCCTAAAGGGACGCGCATTATGATTCCCGGCGAAATCCTGCTTGACGACGGCGACATCGAACTGAACGCCGGCCGCGAGACCCGCACGCTCACCGTCGCCAATACCGGCGACCGCCCCGTGCAGATCGGTTCCCACTATCACTTTTACGAAGCCAACACGGCGCTCGCGTTCGATCGCGAACAGGCCCGGGGCTTTCGGCTGAACATCGCCGCCGGCACCGCCGTGCGCTTCGAACCCGGGCAATCGCGCACGGTCGAACTCGTGGCACTAGCCGGCGCACGCATCGTCTACGGCTTCAACGGCAAGGTCATGGGACCGCTGTGACTTTTTCGTCGGCGCTCATCGTTAATATTTAGGATTCCCAATCGTCATGACAGTACGTATCAGCCGCCGCGCCTACGCGGAAATGTTCGGACCGACGACGGGCGACCGCATTCGGCTCGCCGATACCGACCTCACGATCGAGGTCGAACGCGACTACACCGTGTACGGCGAGGAAGTGAAGTTCGGCGGCGGCAAGGTGATCCGCGACGGCATGGGGCAATCGCAGCGCAACGCGCACGAGGTGGCCGATACCGTCGTGACGAACGCGGTGATTCTCGATCACTGGGGCATCGTCAAAGCCGACATCGCGATCAAGAACGGGCGCATCGCGGCGATCGGCAAGGCCGGCAACCCCGATCTCCAGCCGGGCGTGACGATCGCGATCGGCGCGGCCACCGAGATCATCGCCGGCGAGGGGCTGATCGTGACGGCCGGCGGCATCGATACGCACATCCATTTCATCTGTCCGCAGCAGATCGAAGAGGCGCTCGCGTCGGGCGTCACGACGATGCTCGGCGGCGGCACGGGCCCGGCAACGGGCACCAACGCTACGACGTGTACGCCCGGGCCCTGGCATCTCGAGCGGATGCTGCAGGCCGCCGACGGCTGGCCGATGAATCTCGGCTTCCTCGGCAAAGGCAACACGAGTTTGCCCGAGCCGCTCACAGAGCAAATCGCCGCCGGCGCCATCGGCCTGAAGCTGCACGAGGACTGGGGCTCGACGCCGGCTGCGATCGACAACTGTCTGAGCGTAGCCGATGCCACCGACACGCAGGTGGCGATTCATACCGATACGCTCAACGAAGCGGGCTTCGTCGAAGCGACCGTCGCCGCTTTCAAAGGGCGCACGATTCATACGTATCACACGGAAGGCGCCGGCGGCGGCCACGCGCCCGACATCATCAAGGTCTGCGGCGAGGCGAACGTGCTGCCCTCGTCGACGAATCCGACCCGCCCGTACACCATCAATACGCTCGACGAGCATCTGGACATGCTGATGGTGTGCCATCACCTCGACGCGTCGATCGCCGAGGATCTGGCTTTTGCCGAATCGCGCATTCGCCGCGAGACGATCGCAGCCGAAGACATCCTGCACGATCTCGGCGCGCTCTCGATGCTCTCGTCCGATTCCCAGGCCATGGGGCGCGTGGGCGAAGTCGTCATTCGCACGTGGCAAACCGCGCACAAGATGAAAGCGCAGCGCGGTCCGTTACCGCAAGACAGCGGCCGCAACGATAATTTTCGGGCGAAGCGCTACGTGGCGAAGTACACGATCAATCCGGCGCTCACGCATGGCATCGCGCATGAGGTCGGTTCGATCGAAGCCGGAAAATGGGCCGATCTGGTGTTCTGGGAGCCGGCGTTTTTCGGCGTGAAGCCCACGCTCATTCTGAAGGGCGGCATGATCGCCCTAGCGCAAATGGGCGATCCCAATGCGTCGATTCCCACGCCCCAGCCCGTGCATTATCGCGAGATGTTCGCCACGCGCGGCGCTGCGCTTGCGCAGACTTCGCTGACGTTCGTGTCGCAGATGGCTTTGGATGCGGGGATCGCCGAACGCTATGGGCTGCAAAAGCGCGTGGTGCCCGTGCGCGGATGCCGTACCGTATCGAAGGCCGATATGGTGCACAACGCGTGGCAACCTTCGATCAGCGTCGACCCGGAAACGTACGAGGTCGTGGCCGACGGCCAATTGCTGACTTGCGAACCGGCGACGGTGTTGCCGATGGCGCAGCGGTATTTCTTGTTTTAAGAGGACATTCATTTCCGATGCGAACCATCGATAAACGCGTTGCCCCTCCAGCGAAACTCGCGGCCTCGCTCGTCGCGCGCGCGCCTACGCTCACGCTCGCCTATGGCGCGCGATGCAAGAGCCGGTTCGCCGCCGCGCTCGATACGGGCGAGGAAGTCGGGCTCGTGATGCCGCGCGGAACGATCCTCGCGGACGGCGATGTGCTCGTTGCCGACGACGGTGCGCTCGTGCGCGTGATTGCTGCTGCCGAATCGGTGCTTGTCGTGCGTGCGCGAAACGCGCTCACGCTAACACGCGCGGCCTATCACTTAGGCAATCGACATACGCCCGTGGAAATCGGCATCGATTACTTGAAGCTCGAGGCGGACTCGGTGCTCGAGGAGATGCTCATGCGCCTGGGTGCGCAAGTGGAGCGGGCAACGCTGCCGTTTCACCCGGAGGCAGGCGCCTACGGTGGCGGCCACCGTCACGGCCACGACGAAACCTTCGCCGAGGATTACGCGCTCGCGCAGCAGGTCTTCGAGCAGCGTCATGGGCATGCGCACGATGACGGACACGGCCATGAGCATGAGCATGAGCATCACCACGCTCATGACCACGGCCACGGCCATGACCACGCCCACGAGCACGGACACGGCCACGATCGCAGCCACGAAGGCTGCGACAGTTGCGGGCACGACCACCCTCATCGGCACTGACATCATGCGCATTGCCGAACTGACGGCCCTGTTGCATCTCGCCTCGCCGGCTTTACCGATCGGCGCATTCAGCTATTCGCAGGGGCTCGAAGCGGCCGTCGAAGCGCACTGGATCGGCGATGGGGACACCGCGCGCACCTGGATCGAACAGGGGTTGCTGCACGTTCTCGCACGTGGCGAATTGCCGTTCATCGCGCATCAACTCGCGCGCTGGGAGCAACACGATGCCGATGCGCTCGCCGCGGCCGACGCGCAATTCTTGGCGAGTCGCGAGGCGGCCGAGTTGCGGCGCGAAACCGAACAGATGGGGTGGTCGCTCAAGCAGCTTGCGCTGTCGCTCGAATGGGGCGATACGGCGCGGCGCGCGACGCTCGGCGCGATGACGCCGCTCTCGCAGCCTACGGCATTCGCCTTCGCGGCATGGGCGCACGACGTGACGGCGGACGCCGCACTCGCGGCCTACGCCTTCGCCTGGGCCGAAAACCAAGTGGCCGCGGCCATCAAAGCCGTGCCGCTCGGCCAACTCGCGGGGCAGCGCATTTTGGTGGCTGCGCGCGCGGTTATCGGGCAGGCCGTCGACTGTGCGCTGGCCACGCCGCCCGAGCGAATCAATACCTTCTCGCCCATGCTGGGCGTACTGTCGGCACGGCACGAGGCGCAGTATTCGCGCCTGTTCCGTTCGTAACTCGAATCTGTAAGGAAATCGATCGATGAGAACCAAGAAGCTGCCGCCGCTGCGCGTGGGCGTGGGCGGCCCTGTGGGCTCGGGCAAAACGACGCTGCTCGAGATGCTGTGCAAGGCGATGCGCGATCGCTACGATCTCGTCGCGATCACGAACGACATCTATACGAAGGAAGACCAGCGGCTGCTGACCGTTGCAGGCGCCCTCGCCCCCGAGCGAATCATGGGCGTCGAAACGGGCGGCTGCCCGCATACGGCGATACGCGAAGACGCTTCGATCAACCTCGAAGCCGTCGACCGGATGCTGAAACGGTTTCCCGATGCCGATATCGTCTTCATCGAGTCGGGCGGCGATAACCTCGCCGCAACGTTTAGCCCCGAGTTGTCCGATTTGACAATCTACGTCATCGATGTGGCAGGCGGGGAGAAGATTCCGCGTAAAGGCGGGCCGGGGATTACGAAGTCGGATTTGCTTGTCATCAACAAGACCGATCTCGCGCCTCATGTCGGCGCGAATCTCGACATCATGGCCGCCGACGCGAAAACGATGCGCGGCGAGCGGCCGTTCGTCATGTGCAATCTGAAGACGCAAAGCGGGCTGGCGGATGTGGTTGCGTTCATCGAGCGCAAGGGGTTGTTCGCCGGGTAGCGCGGGGAATGGCCCCTCGCTGTCCCATTCCGGCGTGTAATGCTAGACTCATGCGCATATCAACAGTGCCATCCGTCGCCACGGCGGTAGGCCGCGCAAGACCTCGCATATCGACCATGAGCCATTCGCAGGAACGCATCGCAGTCCTTATACATATCGTCGGATTCAATAAGGGCGGCATCGAATCGGCGCTCATGCAGTGGCTGCGGATCTTCGACCGTCACCGCTTCGACGTCACGCTTTCGGTGATGTTTTCGTCGCCGTCATTCGAGCAGCAGTTTCGCGCGCGCGTACCGGCCGACGTCAAAATCGAAGTACTGGCCGATCGCAGGTGGCTGACCCGGCTCGAAGCGCGCCGCTACGCCGGCCGCCTGGGCAAGCTTGGGCGCGTCTGCCGCGACGTATTCAATACCGCGGCGGTCCACCCCTATGTGCGCAGGCGTCTTGCGGCCCTCGCACGCCAGCACGACGTGCTGATCGACTTCGACATGTCGCTACGCCGATGGATGAGCGGTTTCGACATTGCTTCGGTGGCGGTCAGCCATTTCAGCTTCAACGCCCGCTTCGGCCATCGCCCGCGCAAAGTGCGCCGCTTGTCGCGCCAATTGCGCGATTACGACCGCGTGATCGCGCTGAACCAGCAAATGGCCGATGAAGCGCCCCTGCTATTCGGCAACGATCTGCCGTCCCCGTTTCTGCTGCCGAATGCGATCGATGTCGATGCGATCCGCGCGCGTGCGAATGAACCCGCCGCCCCGCGCAGCCCCGTGGCGGCTCCCTATATCGTCTCGGTAGCGCGTCTCGACGAACTGCAGAAGGATCATCGGACGTTACTCCACGCGTACGCCCGCCTGCTGCAAGAGACGCCCATCGCCGAACACCTCGTCATTGTCGGCGACGGCGCCTTCCGGCAAGCACTCGAAGCGTGCGCGGCATCGCTCGGTATCGCCGAGCGCACGCATTTTATCGGGCACGTCGACAACCCTCATGCGCTGATCGCCGGCGCCAGCTTGTTCATCCTCAGTTCTCGCAACGAGGGCCAACCGATGGGACTGCTCGAAGCGCTCGCGCACGGCAGGCCGACCGTTTCGACGGACTGCCCGACCGGCCCGCGGGACATTCTGGACCACGGGCGCGCGGGCATGCTCGTCCCCATCGGCGACACACAGACGATGGCGGACGCCATGGGACGGATTCTCACCAGCGAGCCACTGCGTGAAGAGATGAGCGCCACGGCGCGTGCTCGGGCGCAAGACTATGGCATCGACGCGAGCAAGGAGCGGCTGGCGGTTTGTCTGGGCAACGTGTTGAAGGCTCGCCACCATCCGAAAGCGGCTTTGGCGCTCGAACCTATTCCCACTTGAGCATCGGCGGCCTTGTCAGCCGGCTAAGCCTCCGGCTGCGGCAGCAACGCTTCGGGCACCGTCACCGTTCGCCCCGTCGCCCCGCGATGACGTGCCGCAAACGCCGATGCCGTCGCGCCCATCGCCACCCCACACCGGGCGCCGCTCGACCCGAGCAGCCACTTCGTCGAAACGCTGCGCATGGCGCGGCACGAGAATCAGCAATGCATCCAGTCGCGGTCATCAAATCGATCCGGCGCGCCAACGCGCCATTGCTATAATGCGCGGCTTATAAAATTTAAAAGAGCAGTACGAGAGCGCATTTTCCGAAGATTATGGCCGAATCGAAAGGATCAACTTTTATGCAAAACGCAAGAAAACGCGAGAGAAATCGCTGAGGCGGCCGCCAAACATCGCGATGCGTTCGTATAGCAGAATAGTCAGGCTGCCAAACGTTCGCTGACAGGTCACACTACAGATATTCCATCATCGATCGCGCGCCATTGGCGCCGCGGATCTTTGCACCGTCATTATTTGGCGGAAAGGACTGTTTTGTCATACGTCGACCAAATACGCAGCGTCGCCGAAATTACGAGTGCTTTCGGGAAGCGTCCCGTCCGCACGAACTGGGGGCATGACCGCCAGCGAGAATTCGACTACCTGCTCGCGCTGCTGTACGCCGATATCCACGAAGGACTGATGACGGGCGTGATCGGTCGACTCGTCTATGTTTCCGCGTACCGCGATCTGTTGCCGTCGCGATTCCTTGGGCTTCCCGTCGGGATCGAAATGTATGCTGCCGCCACGCGTCGGTTTCGGACGATCAACGGCATCGTCGCTCAAGTGCGCATCGGTGCATCCGATGGCGAATTGACCTGCTACGAGTTCACGATCGTCGATGCCATTGCGTTACTACGCGGGAAATTCAATTCGCGTATTTTCAAGAGTCAAAGCCTGCCCGACATCGTTCACACGCTATTTTCCGGATATAGCCGAACGCCGGCTTTTTCCCGCGCCGTCGATATCGATTTGTCGATGTTGGACAGCGATCGGTATCCCGAACGAGCGTTTGTGCGGCAAGCGGACGAATCGGACGGCAAGTTCATCGAGCGGCTCGCCCGCCGCGATGGGATCGCGTATTTCGCGCGCGCGGGCGACCGCGACGGCAAAACGGGCAAGGACAGCTCGACGCCCATGCATACGATCGCCATGTTCGACGATCCGATGCGCCTGCCGCACACTCCCGCCGGAGCGTTGCGCTTTCGCCGCTCCACCGGCACCGATACCACCGAAGGAATCGTGTCGATCGAGCGGATGCAGACGATCACGCCGGGCAAGACGAGCATTCGGTCGCCCGACTACAAGACCGCCGACGTGGACGGCGCCGGCTATAAAAGCCAGGTGGATCATGGCGAGTTCGGCAATGGCCTCGCCGCGCTGCTCGCCGACTATCGCATCGACGCCCCCCATGCAGGGGATTCGGAGAGCGATCTGAACCGGCTTGCACAGGCCCGAATGCTGTCGCACGACCACCGCGCTCAGCGCGTCGATTTCACGGGCAACGTGATCGATATCGGGATCGCCGAATGGTTCGAGTTGCAGGGGTATGCCCCGCTGGCACTGACGCCGGAAGAGGAACGCAGGTTCGTCACCATCGAGCTTCACCGTCGGCTGTGGAACAACTTGCCCAAGATGCTCGACGAACAGGCACAGCGGGTGTTTGCCGCGAGCCGTGCCCGTTTTGCCGGCCCGATCGAGAACGCGGCCTTCGGCACGGATTACGCGCCCTTGAGCGGCGAACGCTATGAGATCGCGTTTTCTTGCGTGCCGCGAGGCGTGCCGCTCACACCCGCCTACGATCCTCGCATCGATCTTCCACCGACTCCGCCGATTCTCGGGCGTGTCGTCGCATCGGAAGGCATGCCGCTGACGACCGACGAATACGGTCGCGCATGGGTGCAGTTGCTAGGACTGAACCCGAGAGATCACGAGGACGGCGCCGGCACGAGCGGCACGCCGGCCGATAGCGCCCCGCTACTTGCGCTCAATCCGCGGGCGGGCGAACGGTATGGCTTCTCGTTCCCGTTACGTCCCGGAATGCTTGTCGTGTTGGACAGTTTGGGAGGCGACCCCAACCGCCTATTCATCAAGGGCACGCTCAACGATGCGGCCCACATGCCGACGGCGTTCTCGCGCGCGACGCAGTTGCCCGGCAATCCATACATGCTCGGATTTCGCAGTCGAGAAATCAATGGCGGCCGAGGCAACCAGGTGGTCTTTTCCGACTGGCCAGGGCAAATCAATGCGCAAGTAGCAAGCGACGAGGGCTACTCCCAACTGAACCTCGGTCACATCGCCCATCCGAGCGCGAGCGGCCGAGGCAAGTCGCGCGGGTACGGGGCAGAGCTGCGCACCGATGCGGCGCTCGTGGCTCGTGCCGCGCAGGGTTTGATGCTGACGACCTACGCGCGCACGGCCGCAAGCGGCGGCTTGCTCGACCGGAATGAAATGCTCGAACTGCTGGACCAGTTCGGCGAACTGTTCGCGGCAATGGGCGATTACGCTCATCAGCACGGCTTAGAAGGACCGGACAAGACGGGGCTCGACCGGCTCGGGCAAAAACTGAAGCAGTGGCGTTCTGAACCGGGGGCAAATGACGGCGACATGATGGCATTCGCCGCGCGCGGCGGTGCCGGTCACTTCACGCCGAAGACGTATGGCGTGTTCGCGGGCGAGAACGTCGACCATGCGGCGGCCAAGCATATCCAAATGACGGCCGGCGCTCGCCTGCACGCGTCGGCGCGTGAACGGATGGAGTTCAACGCGGGTGCGGGACTGAAGGCGACCGCTGCGCATGGCCCGATGCAATTGGAAGCGCACGACGATTCGATCCGACTGGCTGCGCAGAAGGCCGTGGAAATGGAGTCGATGACGGACGTTATCCGGCTCTCGGCAAACAAGGCCATCGAACTGCAATGCGGCGGGGCCGTCATCCGCATCGCGGACGGCAACATCGAGATTCACGCACCGGGCGGCGTCACGTACAAGGGCAGTTCCCACAGCTTCCACGGGCCGGCCAGTAGCCCGACCCAACTCGCGCCCTTCAAGCCGTCGCATCAAGCGCAGTACGTCCTGCGGGATCAGAGCGACGGCACGCCATTGCCGCGGCATCCTTACTCGCTCAAAACGCCGGGCGGTCGAACATTGCGAAGCGTCACGAGTGAGCGGGGCGAAACGACACCCGTTTTCACGCAAGATGAACAGGATGTCCCGCTGCACGCCGTAAAGCAGAAACCTGTACAGACCGAGTCGTGGCAATTCGCCGGACTGGACAGGACGGGCATCGCAAAAGACTACGTTGATTCTTGAGAGGGTCCGATAGATGGCAAGCACGATGGTGCAAGTGGCGACCACTTGCACAACGGTTGACGAACAAAAGACCTACGCGGAACTCCCGCCTGGCACGAAGGGCTACTTGCAGGAAAAGATCGAATACGCGCTGAAGGCACCGGACTTCGTCAATATCCGATTGCCAGATGGATCGAATACGATTGCGCTGCTCAAGCAGCTCGTCATGACCGAGGCGATTCGAGCTGACGAGGCCCTCGGAAAATTTCGTTGGCAGTACAAGGCGGAAGTCAGCTTTGATATGTATCCAGAATTCATTACACAAGGGCGCATAGCTCCGATCCCCTTCCTTAGCGATGAGGCCATGGAGCCACCAGGGGGGCGTCGGCATAGCTTAAATCCGTTCCCACCTGGTATGCGGGCGGGTTATCTTCGGCGTCCCGATGTCATCATCGTGACGAATCCGGAGAACAGGTGGCCGGGCCGCGGCGATGTCGATCACCAGGGTAACCGACACACGGGAAACTCGCTGCGCCTTGTCGAAGTCAAGTTCCCTGGCGATAAGTGGGGAGATCGCCAAGAGCAAGCCTATCGGAAGATCGCGGCGAAACCCGGTGAGTACATGCACCGCATGACTGTGATAGACGTTAGCGACTGCAATGGTGAACTAGAAAAGGTACGCGAGCGAGTGCTGGGGATGTCGCCCGAAGAACGCGAGAATGAACGAAAGCAGCGGCTTCGGGCACCGATTCGCAGTGTCAACCCGATTCCCGAACCGGCCTGGTATGAGGCATGGGTTAGCCACGCGCGACAACTGGAACAGGACGCAGAGGGTGCAGTTGCGTCTGTCTGGGATATGCTGAACGACGGCATCAGCCTCGTCTCCGCCGAGGCGCATGCGTGGCTGCAACAGCATGCCTCGTGGGTCATGACGACGGGTAAATGGGTGACCGATACCGCCTCGGCAACGTGGACGTGGGTCGATGAGAAGGGACACGAAGTCTATCGCTATACAGCAGCGCAACTGAGGGCCGGCTGGGACGCCATCGTTCGTGAGACGGATCTGACGTGGGATGCGCTCAAGCAAGTCGACTGGACACAGGTCGGCACCTCTATTATCAACGGGCTCGTAGTTATGGTCGTGACTGTCGCGGGAGTGGTCGTCGCGTTCGTACTAGCCGAAGCGCTGGTGGCCATCCTGTTGGCGCTGGCAGCAATAATCGCGACGGCGTCGGCGGCTACTCTGTCCGCACTGGCGGTGATACTCGGCGTTTCGGCCACGGCCGGTCTCGCGACTGCTTCGTAACCATCATTCGATTCATGACGGAAGGAACCCAACAGAATGAGCGACGTTGAGAACAAGCGTTCGGTCGTGCTCGAACCGTTTGCGGCGCATGCGCGCTACTTCGAAGATTTGAGCGTGCGCATGCCGGACAACAGCTTTGCCGTGAGGCCAGGCGTCATCGGCACTATATATTTCGCCGGCGGTTCGAAACCCGACGGGCGACGTGGACTGCTGGCCTGTTTCGACCGCTTTGACGAGCTGTTCGGCGAGCACCTGATCAGCGGCAAGGATGAGGACTTGGCTACGTTCGGCAAGAAGACCACCAAGGGCGTTGAGAAGATCCGCAAGACGATCAGCGAAACGCCCGAGTTCATGGATGTCAGTGTGATGCGTTCGAGTGCGCCCAATCCGACGACGGCGCCGGAATACCAGATTCGGACGCTCACAGGGCGAGCCAACCCAGAGGACTACGAAGCGCCAACCGGCTATAAGGTACCGAAGGGCGAAGAAATGGAACTGTCGTATCTGAAATTCAGCGTCCCGATGGAGTTGGTTACGCGCTCTGAAGGGCTCGAACAGTACGAGAGCTTCCTACGGTATGTATGCGAGCAATTGGATGTGCGGGGAGGCTACGGCGGGCTGTCAGCAGTGACGGCCTATAACTATCACAACTGGCAGGCACAGGAATGGGCGATTGCCGAACGCTTTAGCGGTATCGAAATCGACTGCTGTGCTCATCTCGGCAGCGAGGAATACGACCCAGTCTCGTACGAAGGCGAGGAAGGGGAAAATACAATGCCAACCGCGATGTATCGGTATTTGAAACCGTACACAAAGGTTCATCGCTGGGGCTTCATCAAGGGTGTGAACTGGTACACGTTGCTCGGCGATGTTTTCGTCGAGCGGCTCGGCGGAGATGCGGCATTGCGCAAGGCCCTGGATCGCGACGATATCGGCGTCGAACGCATCAACCACTGCGTGCTGGTGCGCGCCGGTCCCTTCCCTCGCCTGGGCGCGCCAGAGGAAGGTTTGCCCGAGCCCTACATATTCGTCAACAAAGTCTTGCGCGTGCTGCGCAATCCCAAGCCGGACGGTTTGCACTTCTACGATCCGCACTTGCCGAATGCGAACAGCAAGCATGCCCGCTCCTGGCAAGCACGCTTCGACTTGCCGAATGCGCCGCCGATCCCCGAGCCGCCGAAGATCGTGCCGCCTCGCCCTGGAAAAATGCGCAACAGCGTACGCGGCGGCAGTCCTTGCCCGGAAGCCGGCTGGTGGTACACGCACGCGATGCAAAACAGCCGGCGATATTTCAAGCAGGGAGAAATCATGCCCGTCGTCGAAGGCAGTTCATGGGGCTGGACGTATTGGATCTGGGAGCACAGCCAAGACAGCAGCAGTTGATGTCGAAAGGGTTACGCGCAAGGCACGTCGCCCCGCGATCGGTGAGAGGCCCGTGCGACGACGGTTTGCAGCGTATTTAGCGGGGCATCGGACGCTAGAGCATCATTTGCTTGAAATCGCATGACGGTATTTGCGCGGTCATGGAAGAGTCGGAGGAGGCGCCGGGACAGTCTCACCCCGTTTCCGCCAGGCACGCACCGCGGATAGCAAATCAACTGGGCGCAGCTCGGCACGTCATTGATCAAAGGCCTCGTGGTCGTGGTGGTGACTGTGGGTGGCGCCGTCGTCGCGTTTGTGCTCATCGAAGCGTTGGTCGCCGTCCTGTTGGCGCTCGCGGCCATTATCGCAACGGCGTCGGCCGCTACGCTGAGCGCACTGGCCGTAGCACTCGGCGTTTCGGCCACGGCCAGTCTCGCAACGGCGTCGTAAAGAACATTCCGATATCTGAAGGAACCAAACAGAATGAGCGACGTTGATCAGAAGCGTTCGATCGTACTTGAGCCGTTCGCGGCCCATGCACGCTACTTTGAAGATTTGAGCGTCCGCATGCCGGACAACAGCTTCGCGGTAAGGCCCGGCGTCATCGGAACCGTTTATTTCGCCGGAGGTTCGAAGCCCGATGGACGACGCGGCCTGCTCGCTTGCTTTGATCGATTCGCCGAGATGTTCGGAGAACACCTGATCAGCGGCAAAGACGAGGACTTGGCCAAGTTCAGTAAGAAGACCGCCAAAGGCGTCGAGAAAATCCGCAAGGCGATTAGCGACACACCGGAATCCATGCAGGTCAGCGTGATGCGTTCGAGCGCGCCCAATCCGACGACTGCACCGGAGTACCACATCGAAACGCTCACAGGCCGCGCCTGCCCGGAGGACTATGAATCGGCGGCAGGGTATAAGGTACCTAAGGGCCAAGAGCTGGACATCTCGTACATGAAATTCAGTGTGCCGATGGAGCTGATCACGCACCCCGAAGGCCAGGAAAAGTACGAGCAGTTTCTACGGTTTGTCTGCGAGCAGCTTAACGTGCTCGGCGGCTACGGTGGCTTGTCCGCGGTGACTGCGTACAACTACCATAACTGGCAGGCGCAGGAATGGGCGATCGCGGAACGCTTCAGCGGGATCGAAATCGACTGCTGCGCTCACCTGGGAAAGGATGAATACGACCCCGTCTCCTATGAGACCAACGAAAACGATCAAGTGACCGCAATGTATCGCCCGCTACGTCCCGGCACAAAGGTTCATCGCTGGGGATTCATCAAAGGCGTGAACTGGTACACGTTGCTCGGCGATGTTTTCGTCGAGCGCCTGGGCGGTGACGCAGCACTACGCAAGGCCCTGGATCGCGAGGATATCGGCGTCGAGCGCATCAACCACTGCGTGCTGGTACGCGCCGGTCCCTTCCCTCGCCTGGGTGCGCCGGAGGAAGGCTTGCCCGAACCCTACGTATTCGTCAACAAGGTTCTACGCGTGCTGCGCAACCCGAAGCCGGACGGTTTGCACTTTTACGATCCGCACTTGCCGAATGCCGACAGCAAGCACGCACGTTCGTGGGAAGCTCGTTTCGATTTGCCCAATGCACCGCCGATCCCCGAACCGCCCAAAGTGGTACCGCCTAACCTCGGCAAGCTTCGCCAGAGCGTACGCGGCGGCAGTCCCTGTCCAGAAGCCGGCTGGTGGCATACGCACGCGATGCAAAATAGTCGACGCTATTTCAAGCTGGGCGAAATCATGCCGATTGTCGAAGGCAGTTCATGGGGCTGGACGTATTGGATCTGGGAGCACAGCCAGGACAGCAGCGCGTAATATCGAGCGACACCGTTGGCCGTTGCGCTCACGGGCCGACGCGCCGATGTCTCGCGAACAACCGGACCAGCTCGAAGCGCTCGCGCGACTAAGCTTGAAATTCGCTCGGCCGCGCACCGACCGCTTCACCGAATTGATAGCGACAGTGCCGGTCATGCCCCCACGTCGTGCCGTCGGCAACGAAAGTGGCTGCATCCGCGCCGGTAACCTCTCCGGCGCGGAAATAAATCTTCGTCCCCTCACGGGCGTAGTCGGAGTAGGAGTCGCTATAGGAATCCGTCAGCACTTCAAACGTGTTCGGACTGGCGCTCGGGATCCGCTTTTCGCAGTAATAAACGTGATTTCCATCGGTCCAAAAATACGAACCGATGAATCGGACAGCATCGGGCGTCAATTCCGGAATGAGTTCGCCATTGAGCCACACATGCGTCTCATCCCCGCTCAGCGTGGCGTTCGGCAGGGCACGTACGATCCGGAAATTCGCGGGCTCGGCGTCCTGCAACATGTGCAGGTCGGGGCGCGGACGATGGCCGTCGTCGGTCGCGTCGCGAAGATGGTAGACGCGGCGATGGTCCGCATAAAGATCGTGATTGAGACAGTGCAGCGATGCGATGTCCACTTCGCGCCGGATTTCGTATCCGTTGCGGAAAACCCGTCCGTTGTTACAAGTCAGGCCGCCCACATACGTCGTCATCCCTGGAAGCGCGCCTTCCAGACGGATCAAGCCCCGGCTCGTCTGGACATAAACCGACTGGCCGTCTTCGAACAAGCTGCCTTTCACATGGCCAAACGATGCGCCCTCTACCCGGGTAGGGCGCACATATTCGAACGAGTACCGCTTCTCCCATGTCGGGACGCCGCCATGCGATCGAATGACCGGCAAGACGCTTTCGACGTTCGCCTGGACATTGCCGCCGTTGGGGTAGTCCACGTTGCCGGGAATACTCCCACCATTGGGATAGTCGATGTTTGCGCACGCCCATACCGTATCTCCGCAGCGCAGCAGCGGCTCGCCATCCAAGCCGAAGGGCCGCCATCCCTGCAAGGACATCCCCGGTTCAACCGACTGTAAGGGCACCGCGTCCCCCATCGGGGTGCGATACCAGATCTGGCGCGCATCAGCGTAAAACGCGGCGCCCAAGGCATTAGGCGGCGTGGCTCGGCGAAACGTTTTGGGGTCTGCGTTTTGCAGCGGCTCGCCGCCGGTCCCGCCAAACACGCCCTCCCCATCGGTCCAGAAACAATCGTCATAGCGGTAGGGATCTTGCCGGCTTGCGCGCAGCGCCCCCAGCGCGACCTGCTTCTTCAAGGCACGCGCCAAGGGCGGGAAAAGTCCCTCGATGAGATGGTCTGGATCGCCAAGATTCTCTTGCGAGATCCACTCATCGAACCATGCGGGAAGTACCGAGGCATCCGCTCGACCGGACTGAATTCGCGACGCCTTCTTACTGATCTCGACGCGCAGCAGGTCCCCCCCGGCGTCGAACAGGCGGATGAACGACGGCGTCTTTGCCGTATAGATTTCCGCAACGGCACGCAGCAACGCGCACAGAACCATCGCGGATTCTATGACACCCGGTTCGTCGCCATACTGAAAACACGTCGCGAATCGGAGCACACGGGCTTGCTCGTCGTAACTGCAATGAAGGTAGCCGTCACGTGTCCCAAAGCTGTTGACGCAGTGAGCGACCAGTGCGTCGGCGACACTGCGTTCGGCGGGTACTGCTACGTTGAAAATCCCGGAGTCGCCGCGAAACAATGCGTCCGGCCAATCATCGAAGGACGCGGCAGACCGTGGCGCAGCATTCAGCCATCGACGCAGGGTCGATGCGCCGATTTCAACTTCAGCCAGTAGAAAAAGAGGTTCAGCCATTGATCGACGGCTCTCTACGAACGCTAAGCCTCGGCCGACTCGCTCGACGCGAGCAAGGCTGACAGCACATCCACCGTCCGTCCCGTCGCCCCGCGATGACGTGCCGCAAACGCCGATGCCGCCGCGCCCATCGCCACCCTTCGCGATTTGTCGGCGAACAGCTCGCCGAGCACACGCGCCAGATCCGTCGGATCGGCCACTTGCACGGCGGCGCCCGCGGCAACCGCATCGGCCGTCGCCTGCGAGAAGTTGAACACGTGCGGACCGATGAGCACCGGCACCCCCACCGCGCACGCTTCGATGAGATTCTGCCCGCCGAGCGGCAACAAGCTACCACCGATGAAAGCCACGTCCGACGCGGCGTAATAAGCGCCAAGCTCACCCATCGAATCGCCGAGCAGGACCTTCACGTCGCGCGGTAACGGCTGTGTCGCGACGGATGTTGCCGCGGCAGCGGCCTGCGGCGCCCCACCCCACGCCGAGCGCCGCATCGCAGGCAGCCCGCGCCGCTCGAGCAGCGCAGCGACTTCGTCGAAACGCTGCGGATGGCGCGGCACGAGGATCAGCAACGCGTCCTTCTGCACCACCGCCGCGAACGCGTCCAACACGAGCGCCTCCTCGCCCTCGCGCGTACTCGCCGCCACCCACACCGGCCGCGAGCCGATCGCCGCACGCCAGGCCCGGCCGCGCGCAACGATGTCGGGCGGTGTCGCCATATCGAATTTCAGGTTGCCGAGCACAGCGACGTTGCGCGCCCCAAGCGCCGTGAGCCGTTCGGCATCGGAGGGGCTTTGCGCAAGCACGCGCGTAAAACCGCCGAACACTTCGCGCGCGGCGGCGCCGAAGCGGACCGCTCGCTTGAACGAGCGCGCCGACATGCGCGCATTCGTCAAGACCAGCGGGACATCGGCCGCGCGGCACTCGTCGATGAGCGTCGGCCACACCTCCGTCTCCATGACGATGCCCAGCGAGGGGCGCCAAGCACGCAGGAAGCGACGCACGGCGTGCGGCAAGTCGTACGGCAGGTAGCAGCGCAGCACGCGATCGCCGAACAGCTCCACGCTCGTGGCGCGCCCGCTCGGCGTCATATGCGTGACGAGCACGCGCGCATCGGGCCGCGCCTGCATCAGTGCCGCGATCAGCGGCTGCGCCGCACGCGTCTCGCCCACCGACACGGCATGAACCCAAATCAACGGCGCCCCGTCTTCCGGCACCCGGCCGCGCGCGTACCCGAAACGCTCGCCGATATGCTCGCGATAGCCGCGCTCGCGGCGCGACCGGATCATGAGGCGCAACACGGCCAGCGGCGCGACGATCCACCACAACGCGCGATAGACGGCTCTGAGCATCGACGTCAAACCAGCGCGCGGCCTTCCAGCCGCTCGAGGATGCCGAGCGGCGCGCACTCGGGCTGCACCATGGCGCGCACCGGCAGGAAAAACGTTTGCTCGAGCATGAATTGGCCCGACATCGCGGCATGCGAGGTTTGATCGGAGAAACAAATCCACACGCTGCCGGGCGGGAACGGAATGGTTTCTTGCTGGCAGGTCTTTTGGTAGTCGAGGTCGGCCTTCATGCCGTCGTGCAAGTGGAGCATGAAATGGTCGTAGGCGCTGCGCGGCGACTTCGTGATGTGCAGCGCATTGAGCAGCCACGCCGAGCCCGGCACTTGCCGCTCGATATGCGGCAAGAAGCGCCGAGCCACCTGCTCGAACGGCTCGCCCACGCGCCAGACGCGCGGCTCGCCGTGCGGGTTGACGTTCGCGAACACGCGCATGATGCGCTCGCCCCGGTTCGGCCGCGACGGGAACGCATCCACATGCAGCCGGCTATCGTCCTTGCGCCAAGACGTATGGCGCGTTTCCACGCGCATGAGGCGCAGGCTTGTGGGCGCGGGCCGCAACGCATCGCGGTATTCCGGCACCAGGTGATCGACGAGCATGCGCGCCTGCGTTTGGTAGCGTGCCACCAGCGCGCGCACCGCCGATTGCGTGACCGGGTCGGCCGCCACGCCGTGCAACGCACCGCCGTGCGGATCGAGGCTGATGTTCTTGCGTTTCGGATCGGCGAGTGCCGGATCGAGCAGCGCCGTCTCCCCGCCTTCGATCGCAAAGCACAGATTCGGGAAGAACAGGACCTTGCCCGTTTCCAACGCCACGCGCAACGTATCGCGCGTGACCGAAAGGTCGGAGCCCGACCAATCGGTGCAGTTCACTTCGAGGATTTGCGATTCTTTCATTGTCCGATCTTAGCGCGTGCGGTCACAGCAGGCCGAATCCGGCCAGTGCGGTCTTGACTTGCTGCAGCGTCGGCGGATCGCCGGCGGTGCCCAGGTTGACGACGCGGGGCGACCAATAGCCGCCCGTGCGCCATGCGGTCGCGAAATTGTACAACTCGACCGTGGGACGCTTCAGCGCCGCGGCAATATGCACTAAACCGGTATCGACGCCGACCGTCGCCGCGGCGGCGTCGAGCAGGCCGACTACAGCCGGCAACGACAAGCGCGGCGGCACGATTGCGGCCGCGCCGAATTCCTTGGCCAAACGCTCGCTCGTGGCACGCTCGGCTTCGCTGCCCCAGGGCAGCACGAGCGAGGCGCCCCGGGCCACGAGCGCACGGCCGAGGTCGATCCACGAAGCGTCGGGCCATTGTTTGTCCGCGCGCGACGTGGCGTGCACGAGCACGACATAGGGTACGGGCAAATTCAAGCCCATCTGCGCCAGCGCGAGCGCGGCACGCGACGTATCGAGGCCGAATTCGATCTCGTCGGTCGGCGCCGGCCGCGGCGCACCGATTGCCTCGGCGACGAGTTGGCGCGTGCGTTCGACGACGTGCGTGCGCGGCTCGATGGCCACGCGCCGGTCGTAGAAGAACCGCACGGGCCATTCGTAGCCCGCGCCGTCCGTTCGATTGCCGAGCCCGGCAAGCGGCCCGCGTGCCCAGCTCGCCACCCAGGCCGTCTTGATGAGCCCCTGGCAGTCGATCACCAAGTCGTAGCGCTCGGCGGCCAGCGCTTGCCGGAACGCCTTGATCTCGCGCCACGTCGAAAACGAGAAGGGCCGCTTGCGCCAGCGGCGCAACGAGAACGGAATCGCGCGGCGCACGCCCTGCACGAGCGTGACGAGATCGGCGAAGCTTTCTTCGACAAGCCAATCGATTTGCGCGTCGGGATAGACACGCCGGATGTCGGCGACGGCCGGCATGTTGTGGACGACGTCACCGAGCGACGACACGCGAACGAGCAGTATCTTTTGCACGCTGAAAGGAAAAAGAAAGGGACGGCATCGCAGGGCATGGCGGGGACGTTCACGGCGCCCTCGCCGAGCGCTGCCTGAAGGGCTGGGATTCTACCGCGCCCGGGCACCGATCTTGAGCCGCATTCGGCCGCATCGAACCGCATTTGGCCGGAAATGTGCCGGATCGGGCACATTGTGCGTCGAAGACGCCGGCCCCAGGATATCGGGCCACCCGATCTCGATGGCAGGAAGGCACTACAATGCTCGTCTTCGAATCACGCGCTCGCCGAGCGCAGCATCCTGAACGCAACATGCCTAGTTCGTACCGCTTCATGCGCGCGGCCTTCCCGTTCGCCGTGCTCACGGCTCTCGCCGCATGCTCCAGCGCGCCGCAGCCGAAATTTCAGCAAGAAATGTTCGATACGGGGGCGAGCCCGTTCTCGCGCACCTTCCACGTCGGCAGCGCCGACGCGTGCGAAGCGGCCCGCCGCGCCCTGCTCAATCAAGGCTATCTGACAACGCTCACGCAAACCGATCGCATCGACGCAACGAAGGATTTCCAACCGAACGGCGATTCGCACGTGACGGTGGAATTTCACGTCGTCTGCACGCCGGGCGTGGACGCGGACGGCTCCAGCATCGTCTATGCCAATGCGATCCAAAGCGGCTATACGCTGAAAAAGAGCGACACGTCGGCCAGCGTCGGCTTGAGCATTCTCGGATCGCTCTCGCTGCCGATCCGCTCCAATAGCGACGCCATGGTGAAGGTGTCGAGCGAAACGATTCAATCGAACGCGTTCTACGATCGATTCTTCGATTCGGTCGGCCACTATGTGAGCACGCTGATCAAGACGGCACCCGTGCCGGTCGGCTCCGTCACGTCGACGGCCCTGCCCGGCTCGGGGCTCGTGATCACGAGTTCGACGACGGCATCGAACGCTTCGACCGCTTCGGGCAGCACGGCGAACACGCCGGCTATGGTCAAGTCACCCGCGATGACGGCCACACCCGCCGCTGCGGCGGCCACGTCGGTCGTTGCACCGGCCGCATCGATGCTCGTGCCGGCCGTGCCCGCGGCCACGCCGGCCGTCTCGGCCTCGGCGCCGCTTCCGTTGCCTATCGCGCAGCCGACAAACGCCGCCAAACCGGCAAACGTGCCGTCGACCGAGGCTGCGGTGCAGACGCAGACGCCAATGCCGACACCCACCGCCTCGCCGGCAACGACCCCGACTCCGACGCCGGTCACGCAGCCCGCATCCGCCCCGGCGGCGACACCGGCCGTTTCGCCCTAACGCCTTTCGGGCTCGAGTTCAGACTCGGGCTCGGGCCTGCCGCCACCGCAGCAGGCCCGCCGTGCCTTAGAACGGCAGCTTCGCGTCGGGCTTCGCCGCAACGATCACACGACGAAAATCGTCTTGGATCCGCTTGAGGGCGTCGGCGTTATCGGCCTCGAACCGCATGACGACAACGGGCGTCGTATTCGACGAACGGGCCAAGCCGAACCCATCCGGGTATTCGACGCGCAAGCCATCGATCGTGATGACTTCATCGGCACCGGTGAACTTCGCTTCCTTTTGCAAACGGCCGATCAATGCGAAGTTTTCGCCTTCCTCGAGCTTCAGTTGCAACTCGGGCGTCGAGAGCGAATTCGGCAGATCGTTGAGTACCTTGCTCGGATCCTGCACGCGCGAGAGCAATTCGAGCAGGCGCGCGCCCGTATAAAGGCCATCGTCGAAACCGTACCAGCGATCCTTGAAGAACACGTGGCCGCTCATTTCGCCCGCGAGCGGCGCACCCGTTTCGCGCAGCTTCGCCTTGACGAGCGAGTGACCCGTCTTCCACATGACCGGGTCGCCGCCTTGTGCGCGCACCCATTTCGCCAAGTTGCGCGTGCATTTGACGTCGTAGATGATTTGCGCGCCCGGCTTGCGCGACAGCACTTCTTGCGCGAACAGCATGAGCTGACGATCGGGATAAATGATCTGACCGTCCTTCGTCACCACGCCGAGACGATCGCCGTCGCCGTCGAACGCGAAACCGACCTCGGCATCGGTTTCCTTCAGCGCGCGCACGACGTCCTGGAGATTCTCGGGATGGGCCGGATCGGGATGGTGGTTCGGGAAGTTGCCGTCGATCTCCGTGAACAGCTCGACGAGTTCGCAGCCCAGTGCCTTGAACAAGCGCGGCCCAAGCGCACCGGCCACGCCGTTGCCGGCATCGACGACGATCTTCATCGGCCGCGCGAGCTTGACGTCGCTCACGATGCGTTCGATGTATCGATCTGCTATATCGATCTGCTCGTAGCCGCCGCTGCCGCTGGCGAACTCGCGCTGTTCGATGCGGCGATAGAGCGCCTGAATCTGCTCGCCGTAGATCGCCGCGCCGCGCAGCACCATCTTGAAGCCGTTGTAATCGGGCGGATTGTGGCTGCCCGTCACGACGATGCACGAATCGACGCTGCGCTCGCCGCCTTTGAGCGCGAGCGGCACGCTGGCCGCGAAATAGCCCACGGGCGTGGGCACCATCCCGATGTCGACCACGTCCACGCCGGCGGCACGCAGCCCGTCGGCGAGCGCCTTGATCAGCGAGGGGCCCGACAAGCGGCCGTCGCGCGCGACGACGACGGCATCGCCGCCTTGCTGGCGCACTTCGCTGCCGAAGGCTTGGCCGACGAGCCGTGCGACGTCCTCGTCGAGCGTTTTTCCGATGACGCCACGAATGTCGTACGCCTTGAAGATGGATTGCGAGATCATGGATGGCTCTCTTTTGGCTTCGATTGGAAAAATGCTGGCGCCGATAACCCACCTATAATTGCGGTTTTTCGACCGGCGCATGTGGCGCCCATTTTAATGCGCATATGCCCCTTCGCCATACGGCCGTACGAGATGAAGGCCGAAAAGCGCGCCATTTCCCTCCCGGGGCAAGCACGGTGAGCAAGATTTCTGCCTTCCCTCGCATGCTGAGCCGCATCGCCCATCCCGACATCGCAAAAGCCGCGGCCAATATCGTCTGGCTAGGGCTCGAGCGCGTGACGCAAATTGTCGTCGCGATTGCCATCGCGGGGCTGCTGGCCCGCTATTTCGGGCCCGACGTCTTCGGCAAATGGCAGTACGCGAACACACTCCTGCTCGTGCTCGCCCCGCTTACGTGGGTATGCGGCGCGGAAATTCTCGTGCCGACAATCGTCCAGCGCGGCGAAGCCGACCTCAGTACGGTGCTCGGCAGCGCGTTCGTCTTACGATTCTCCATTTCCGTGCTGGCCCTCGCCGCCACGTGGGCCGGGATCGCCGCAGGCCTGACCGATCCTGTCGTCGGGGCGATGCTCGCGGGGCTGGCCGTGACGATGCTCTTTCGCGAACCGTTTATCGGCGTCGTGAATGCATGGCTGCAAAGCCGCACCTACAGCAAACCGCAACTCGTGACGAGCATGGCGGCCGCGCTCGCCAAGCTCGCGCTCGTCTATCTGTTCGTGCGCATGACGCTCGCCGCGCCTCGCTTCGCTTGGCTGTGGGCGATGGAGGCCGCCGTCGTCGGCACCGTGTTGCTGGCCTATTACGCGCGCTGCCACGGCGGCAAGCTCGGCTGGCGCGTCGAACCCGGCCTTTTGCGCCATTTCGCGAGCGCCGGGACCGTATTTTGGGTCGGCCTCGTCTGCATGTACTTGTTTTTGAAGCTCGACCGGCTGATGCTCCAGCGGACGATCTCGTTCGCCGATCTCGGCCGCTATTCGGCCGCCCAGCAGATCAACGAGAATTGGATCGCGCTGGCCCTCATGCTCGCGCAAACCATCGCGCCGGCCTTCGTCTATCGCGTGCAGGATCGCGCGCAGCTTATTCGCAATGTCATCCGCTTGATCGTGCTCGCCGCCGCGGTCATGGTGTGCGGCGCACTGGTGCTCGATGCGCTCGCGCCGCTCGTCATCACGCGCGTCTTCGGCCCGAACTACGTCGGCGCGATCCCGATCTTTCGCTGGTGCGTCTGGCTCTCGGTACCGGCCGGCATCGAGGCCATCGGCAATCTCGTGCTGCTCAAGTACCAAGCCAAGTTCGTCCTCCTAACGAAATGGCTGCTCGCGCTGGCCGTCGCGTTCGCGGTGAACCTGATGGCGATTCCGCGCATCGGCGCCTATGGCGCGCTAGCGGGCCTCGCGGCGGGGTATTGCGCGGCCGTTGCCGTCAACGTCTATTACATTCGCTTCAAGCTGCGCCCATGACCACGCCTTCTTCTCGCCTCGAACCGTCGGACGGCTTGGCCGACGTCGCCGTCTTAATGCCGGCCTACAACGGGCAGGCCGACGTCGAACGCACGCTCGCCTCGTTCGCCGAAAGCGCGCGCGTGCGCGTCGTGATCGTCGATGACGGCAGCACGCCGCCGATCGTTGCTCCGACTTTGCCGAACATGGACATCGAAATCGTGCGCATGCCGCAAAACGGCGGCATCGAACGCGCGTTGCAGGCCGGCATCGAAGCGCTGGCCGCCCGCGGCTATCGCTACACGGCCCGCATCGACGCGGGCGATCTCGCCGCACCGGGGCGCTTGGCCAAACAGCGTGCCTACCTCGAAGCGCATCCGAACGTGGCCGGCCTCGGCATGTGGACGCAAGTGGTGTCGCGCGAGGGCGCGCCGCTGTTCATGCTGCGTCCCGCTAGCGAGCCCGAGCGCGTGCGTCGCCTGCGATTTTTTCGGGCCTCGCTCGTGCATCCGTCGATGATGCTGCGCGTGGATGCCGTGCGCGCGGTGGGCAACTATCGCGTCGCCTATCGCGCGGCCGAGGATCTCGATCTGTTCTTGCGGCTGATGGAGCGCTACGATTGCGCGAATTTGCCTGAACTCGGCTTGTACTACGAGTTGAACGAAGGCGGGATCAGCGCGACGAAACGGCGCCGGCAAATCGTGTCGACGCTCAAGCTCCAATGGCGCTATTTCGATGCCGGCAATCTCTACGATTGGCTCGGCCTCGCCAAGAATCTGCTGCACTTCGTGACGCCGTATTCGGCTTTGCGGAAGATTAAGCTCGCGTTGTTCGCGACACACGCCACCTGACCGCTCGCCATGAAGGCCACCCCGCCGCTCACCGTCAGTCTCGTCTGCAACACGGGCTTTGCCATCTACACGTATCGGCAAGGCTTCATTCGCATGCTCGTCGCCAAGGGCGTGCGCGTGGTCGTGCTCGCGCCGCGCGACCGAACGTTTCCTTTGCTCGAGGCGATGGGTTGCGAGTGCATCGACTTGCCCGTGGCGTCGAAGGGCACGAACCCGCTTCACGATCTGCGCACGCTCGCGGCGCTCTATCGGCACTATCGGACGATCCGCCCCAATGTCGTGTTCCACTACACGATCAAGGCGAACATCTACGGCTCCGTCGCCGCCTGGCTCGCGCGCGTGCCGTCGATCGCCGTGACGACGGGCCTCGGCTACGTGTTCATCCAAAAGAGCCGGGCCGCCATGATCGCCAAGGCGCTCTATCGCTTCGCGTTCCGCTTCCCGCGCGAGGTCTGGTTCCTGAATCGCGACGACGAACAAGCGTTCTTGCGCGAACGCTTGCTGACGCACCCCGAACGCGCGAAGCTGCTGCATGGCGAAGGCGTCGACATCGACCAATTCGCGCTGACACCGCTGCCGCGCAACGAGCGCCTGACGTTCGTGCTGATCGGGCGCTTGCTGTGGGACAAAGGCGTGGGCGAATACGTCGAAGCCGCGCGCACGCTGCGCGAACGCTACCCGCACGCCAGGTTTCAACTGCTGGGGCCGGTGGGCGTCGACAATCCGAGTGCGATCACGCAAGCCGATATCGACGGTTGGCTCGACGAAGGCGTGATCGAGTATCTTGGCGAAGCGCACGACGTGCGGCCCCTCATCGCCGCGGCCGATTGCGTCGTCCTGCCTTCGTATCGGGAAGGGGTGCCGCGAACGCTCATGGAGGCCTCGGCGATGGGGCGGCCCATCGTGGCGACCGACGTGCCCGGATGCCGAGAAGTGGTGGACGACGGCGTGACGGGCCTATTGTGCGAAGTCAAGAACGCGCAAAGTTTGTCGGCTAAACTCGCGCAGATCCTCACCATGAATGAAGACGCGCGCCGCGAGATGGGGCTGCGCGGGCGCGAGAAAGTGATGGCCGAATTCGACGAAGCGTTGGTGATCGAACGCTATCGGCAAACGCTTTACGCGCTGACGGGTTCGAACCTATTCGAAAGAACACAGGGAAAATAGCCATGACATCGAAAGCCACGCGAGGCACCATCCTCGTGACCGGGGGAGCCGGGTTCATCGGCTCGCATACCGCCGTCGAATTGATTGCGAGCGGATATGAGGTTGTGATCGTCGACAACCTCGTCAACAGCAAGCGCGAAGCCGTGCGACGGATCGAGCGGATCGTCGGGCGCTCCGTGCCGTTCTACGAGGTCGACGCTTGCGACGGCGCCGCGCTCGGGACCGTGTTCGATGCACACCCGATCGATGCGGCGATCCATTTCGCGGCGCTCAAGGCTGTCGGCGAATCGGTGGCCAAACCGATCGAGTACTACCGCAACAACTTGGATAGCCTGCTCGTCCTGCTCGATACGATGCGCGCGCGTAACGTGAAGCGGCTCGTGTTCAGCTCGTCGGCGACGGTGTATGGCGTGCCCGAGCGTTCGCCGATCGACGAATCGTTTCCGCTTTCGGCAACGAACCCCTATGGTCAAACGAAGGTGATCGCCGAGCAAATCCTGCGCGATATCGAACGGGCCGACCCGAGCTGGCGCATTGCCACGCTGCGCTATTTCAATCCGGTCGGCGCACATGAGAGCGGGCTCATCGGCGAAGACCCGGCGGGGGTGCCGAACAACTTGATGCCGTATGTCGCGCAGGTGGCGGTGGGCAAGCTCGAGAAGCTGCGGGTGTTTGGCGGCGATTACCCGACGCCCGACGGCACCGGCGTGCGCGACTACATTCATGTGGTCGATCTGGCGCGCGGGCATATCGCGGCGCTCGATGCGCTTGAAAAACGCGATGCGAGTTTGGTGGTCAATCTGGGGACTGGGCGCGGGTATTCGGTGCTCGAAGTGGTGCGGGCGTTCGAAGCGGCGTCAGGGCGAAGCGTGCCGTATGAGATCGTGGCGCGCCGGCCCGGCGATGTGGCCGAGTGTTATGCAAGCACGGCGGCCGCCGAGGCCGTGCTCGGCTGGCGCGCGCAGTATGGGATCGAGCGGATGTGCGAGGATCATTGGCGGTGGCAGGCGGGGAATCCGCGGGGGTTTGCGTAAGTGCCAATGGCCGATGGCCGGGGTACGATCGAGTCGCTGCTTGCAGAGGTGGACCTCGCGGACCGAAATTCGGCTAATGACACCTATTCATTCTTAGTGGTTAGTAAGCTACGACGCCGACGGGCGTGACAAGTCGGGCGAGTTCTCGTATCTAAACGAAAAAAGGAACAAAGATGATTAAGAGACTAGTGCACGTCCTGCTATTTTTTTTCTCGATGTTGATTTTCCAGGGCTCGGCGCAAGCTCAAGCTGCACCGTTTCCCGGTGGCTACGCGGTGACCATCAAAGGCGAACTCGCCAGTGGCGTTCACTTTACACGGCTCGCGATGTACAGTTTTCAACCCGACGGCACCATGCGCGAAGACTTCTGGTATTGGTCTGGAAACGCACCCCTCTGGTCCCCGTCGAACCCTGGCGATTATGGACCGACGGGAACACAGGTCGGCTATGCGAACCAGCCTCCTTACGCGTCCGCCGATCAGAATCAGTATGTCCAAGGTTCGCTGAAATTCAGCGGCGGTATTTCGAACGTCAACACGCTGTACGGGAAGTGGGCTGCCAACGGCAGCTCCGTGCAAATTACCTGGGCTACCGGCGACACGGAAACGTGGAATGTGACATGGTCCGACCCAAACTTGATCAAGATCGAGTTGGCTCAAGCGAGCTACGTCACGGGCGGTATGTTCCTGCAGGCTGGTGGAGTACGCAACTATTCTGCGGTCAACGCAGGCTGGGGGTTCGGCGGCCCTGGCGTTGGCTTTACAAACGGCGTGGCAACGTCTGCGGTCAAAAAAGACCTTTCCGGTTACGTCATCCGACACAACGCATGGAGTTGCACGGACGAGCCCGTCAGCGCAGACCAAATGAACTTGGCGAGTTACTTCTTGCTAACGACGAACAACGTGCTGCGCTACGTCACCTCTAACGAGGGGTACCCGGTTTTCAGCTATCTTGACGAGCCCCCGGCCAATCAGGGGCTGCTGTCCATTCGAGTGAACTATCAAACGGGACACGATTTCGATGGCGCCGGCTATCTCGCTAGCAACGAACCCGGCCATACTTATTCCGGTTTGCAAATCATCGATATGTCGGGGCACTTTCGAGGTTTCGTCTTCTCGGACTCGTCGGCGGCGCAGACGCCGAAGTGCGCGGGGGACAATCAGACGATCTCTTCTCTCTATTACCTCGATACGCCGACGAACTAATCTACCGAGTGCATCGCCGAGACGTCGGCGAACCTCGCACCGAGCCACGAGGTTCGCCTGTGTCCGCGGTGGCTCTACAGTTCATGCCGGCAAGTCGGGGGCCGACCTCGCCGGTATAATTCGCCGTTCGACCTCAGGCCACGCCCATGCTCAGTTTCGCGCTCGGTTTTCTTATCTCGCTCCTCGTTACGCTGTTGATCGTGCGTTATGCGCACCTGCACGAAAAATTCTCGATCGACAGCGACCTAGCCGGCGTTCAGAAATTCCACGCGCGCCCCGTGCCGCGCGTCGGCGGCATCGGTATTTTGGTCGGCCTGACGCTCGCCGCCCTTCAGTTGATCGGCCGCTATCCCGCGGTCTGCTACGGCATTCTCGCGCTCGTCGCCTGTGGGCTACCGGCCTTCGCTTCCGGGCTGATCGAGGATTTGACCAAGCGCGTCTCTCCGACGGCTCGGCTGGTCGCCACAATGAGCGCGGCCGCGATCGCCTTTTTTATCCTGCACGTGGCCGTGGTGCGCATCAGCGTACCGCCGCTCGATTTTCTGCTCTCATATGCGGCGATATCGTTCGTTGTGACCGTGCTAGCCGTCGCCGCGCTCGCCAACGCCATCAATATCATCGATGGATTCAACGGACTAGCATCGATGGTCGCGCTGATGATGTTCGCATCGCTTGCGTACGTCGCTTTTCGGCTCGGCGATCCCATCGTGTTATCCGCATCGTTGATCATGATGGGCGCCGTGCTCGGGTTTTTCATTTGGAACTTCCCGGCGGGGTTGATCTTTCTCGGCGACGGCGGTGCCTACTTCATCGGCTTCATGCTCGCCGAACTCGCGATTTCACTCGTGATGCGGCACCGTGAAGTATCGGCTTGGTATCCGGTGCTGTTGTTCGTGTATCCGATCTTCGAGACCTGCTTTTCGATTTATCGGAAGAAGTTCGTGCGCGGCATGTCACCCGGCATTCCCGACGGCGTGCATCTGCATATGCTCGTCTACAAGCGGCTCATGCGGTGGGCTGTCGGCGCTAAAACCGCGCACGAGTTGACGCGAAGAAACTCGTTCACGTCACCCTACCTGTGGTTGCTTTGCTTGATCGGCGTCATTCCGGCCACGCTCTTTTGGCAGCACACGGTGCATTTATTCGTATTCGTCGTCGTATTCGCCGCGACGTATGTGTGGCTTTACGTAAGTATCGTGCGGTTTAGGTCGCCGAAGTGGCTGGTCTTTAGAAACTCGCGGCGCAGATGACGGTGCATGCGGCGCCGCGGATTGCGCGCCTCGCATTCGGCGAGGCTCAATGTGCGGCTTTAGCTCGATAGCGACCTACCGCGCGCGCTTGCGACCCGCTGCACGGCCTGCAACGCAGGAGCGGTAGCCGGCTGGTATTCGGGAACCCAACGCCGCAGATCGCGACGAACTTCGTCGTCGCCGAGCACTCGATGCTGCGTGAGCCACGGCAGCAGTTCGTCGAGCAAGTGCTCGGGCACCTCCCGTGCTCGTGCGATCCGCAACTTCGGATGCGGTGTGCGCGTCGTCGTCTCGTCGTCTGCCAGCAGCTCTTCATAAAGTTTCTCGCCCGCGCGGAGCCCCGTGAACTCGATTCTGATTTGCTCTTCGGTGAAACCGTGCAGGTGAATGAGGTCGCGCGCCAGATCGACAATTTTGACCGCCTGCCCCATGTCGAGAATGAAAATCTCGCCACCGCGTCCCATACTGGATGCTTGAAGGACAAGCTGCGACGCCTCGGGGATCGTCATAAAGAAGCGCGTGATCTCGGGATGCGTGACCGTGACAGGCCCCCCATTGGCGATCTGCTGTTGAAACTTCGGAATCACGCTGCCTGCGCTGCCGAGCACATTGCCGAAACGCACCGTTTCGAATTGGAGTTGTTCGCTCGTCTGCTGCAACGCTTGGCAAGCCATTTCCGCAAGGCGCTTGCTCGCGCCCATGACGTTGGTCGGGTTGACCGCCTTGTCCGTTGAAATCAGCACGAAGCGCTTCACGTTGTGGCGCATGGCGGCGCGCGCGACTCGGTAAGTGCCCAACACGTTATTGCGAACGGCTTGCCACGCATTGTGCTCTTCCATCAGCGGCACATGCTTGTAGGCCGCCGCGTGGTAGACGATATGCGGCACGTACCGGGCCATCGTTTGGTCGAGCAGCAGCGAATCCTTCACATCGCCGATGATGGGCGCGACAGAAACGTCCGGAAACCGCTCGCGCAATTCCTCCGTCAACCGGTACATCGCAAATTCGGAAGCGTCCAGCGCAACCAGTTGCGCCGGAGCAAAGCGCAGAATTTGGCGACATAGCTCGGATCCTATCGACCCACCCGCGCCGGTGACCATGACCACACGGCCTCGCAATTGGGCTTCGACGTGAACGGTATCCACGCTGACGGGTTCACGCCCCAGCAAATCCTCGAGATCGATGTGCCGGACTTGCGAGAGTATGCCCTGCCCCGGCGGCAGCACAGTCAAGGGCGGCAAGACCATCGCATGGACGCCGGCGCGAACGCATAGCGACGCCGTGCGGCGCTGGACCTCGGTGGACGAAGAGGGAATCGCGATAATTGCATGCTCGACCTTGAGGCTGCTCGCGTAGCGCGCCAACTCGCTAGTTGGGCCAAGCACCTTGTAACCGTAAATCTCCCGCCCTTGCTTTAATGGGTCGTCATCGAGCAAACCGACGAGACGCCATTCGTGCGAGCGCGACAGCTCGCGGGCCAGGCTCGCGCCGGCGTTGCCCGCGCCGAGTACGAGTACCGGCTTGCCCTGCGCGAGAAGCGCACCGTAGAGATGGAACTCTTTCAGCGCCCGGTATGCCGCGCGGGCACCGCCCATGACGAGAAATAGCAACAAGGGCGATACGAGCTGCACGGAACGCGGTGTGATGGGCGCGGGTTGCACCAGCACGGAGGCGATCATCGCCAACGCGCCCCCCACGGCGATGGCCTTCGCGATTCGCACCAAATCGGGAAGGCTGGCGAAAACCCAAATACCGCGATAAAGACCGAATATGCGGAACATCGCGCCGTAGATCGGCAAAACCCATAGGAGCGACTTCAACGATCCGACCAGAAAGTCGGGCGGGATCGCGCCATTAAAACGAATGAAATAAGCCGCTTCCCAAGCAAGCGCGACGGCGCATAGATCAAAGAGAAATGCGCAACAGGAAAGCCACCAGGCTTTGTTCGGTACGAGCATGGATCTCACCTCGAAGCTTGTCAGCCGTTGGAAACGGCGCAGCGGTAGGCCGCTCCTAGCGGAACAACCGGTGCCGCAAAGCGAACCGGTCGACTGGAACTCGACGCACCGCGCAACCGCAAGCTGAACGACGCGCATTATGCCAGCCGATGTCGGCCGGTGACAACGCGGCACAACGCCCGCGCGGGCCGACTAGACACATGAACAGCTCGCGCCCCAGGCGGCGCTTGCTGGGCGGCGCTGTCCCCTTTTATTGCTTTTGCCGCCCTCTCCGGCAGGGTAAAATCTCGCCTTTCCCCGCCGATGCAACGTGCGACGGCGCAGTCGATTTAGCTTTCCGCGCGTTCGCGCGACCGGGAAACACGCTCGAAATCATAGGACAGACAATGGGTGTTGTGTTGCGCGTTTTGCCCGCCGTATTGCTGGTCGCGTACAGTCAGGTAATTGTCAAGTGGCGCATAGAGCAGCTTGGTGCGCCCCCGGGTCTCCATTTGACTGGCATCCTGCGCTATGTCGCCTACCTGCTCGATCCCTACATTCTCTCCGCCTACATCGCGGGCTTTGCGAGTTCAGTCGTCTGGCTCTACGCCATCTCGAAGCTGCCGCTTGCACAAGCATTTCCGATCTATCAAGGGCTCACGTTCATTGCGGTCATTGCATGTAGTACTGTTTTGCTCGGTGAGCCAATGAATTCGCACAAACTGATCGGAGCCCTTTTGATCCTAACCGGCGTCACCATAGGGGCTCGAGGATGAGTACCATCGGCAGCCTAGGCTGCAACGAATCGCCGGAAACGTTTTTGTCGGGGCTACGCGAGCACGTTCGCCGAAGCGCGCCGGACATTCTCTCGACCTTCGACGAATACGCAGGTGAGGCGCTCTTCGGCCACGAATTGCTGGAAGAGACGCTGCGGCAGTTGCCGGCGCGCGCCCACATTTTGGAAATCGGCGCGGGCGCGCTCATGCTGAGCTGCATGCTGGCGCGCGAAGGATACGACGTGACAGCGGTGGAGCCGGTAGGCGACGGGTTCTCGCATTTGTCCAAGCTCCAGCGCGTCGTGCTCGAGTACGCGAACGAGCACGGAGCGCAGCCGAAGCTGATCCGTGCGCCGGGGGAAGATCTGTCGGTCAAGAATCAATTCGACTACGCCTTCTCGGTGAACGTCATGGAGCACGTGGGCGACGTCGCTCGCGTGTTGGAAAACGTCTACGCGTCGCTCAAGCCCGGTGGCACCTACCGCTTCATCTGCCCTAACTATGCGTTCCCTTACGAACCGCACTTCAATCTGCCGACGCTGTTTAGCCGGAAGCTGACGGAACGCGTGATGTCGCGCCATATCATGGCATCGAAGAAAGTCGTCGACCCGGCGGGAACATGGGCATCGCTCAATTGGATCACCGTGGGCAAGGTCCGTCGCGTGTGTCGCACGCGCTTGCAGACCGCCCCTCAGTTCGACCGGCGCATCGTAGACATCTACCTGACGCGGATGTTGTCGGGGGGACGATTTAGCGAACGGCGCGGGCCTCTTTTTGCACGAATGCTTTCCATCTTGACGTGGCTGCGTGTCACTGCGCTTGCGGGACTCATTCCCGTGCGGTGGCTACCGCTCATGGACTGCAGAGTGGTGCGCCGATGATCGTGTCTTATACTGTCGCATTGCCTTAGAACGGCCTCGCGGTAAGCAAGCGGACCGCAGCCGCTTCACAGCCTTCGGCCCACCCACACCCAGCAGAGATAAGCTCAAGTGAAACGCTCCGAGCGACGCGTCGCAATCGTCCAATCTTGCTACATCCCGTGGAAGGGGTACTTCGATCTGATCGGTTCGGTCGACGAGTTCATCCTTTACGACGACATGCAGTACACGCGCCGCGATTGGCGCAATCGCAACCAAATCAAGACGCCCCAGGGTCTTCAGTGGCTCACGGTGCCGGTGAAGGCGAAGGGGCGGTATTTTCAGACGATTCGCGAGACCGAGATCGACGGGCAAGCATGGCGGAACGATCATTGGAAGGCACTGCAGCAGAACTATCGACGTGCGCCTCATTTTGAGCGAATCTCGGCCGCGCTCGAGCCCTTTTACCTTGGGCGCGAGTTCACCCATCTGTCCGATCTGAATCGCGCGCTGACGGAAGCCATTTGCGCCTTGCTCGGCATCACGACTACGCTCAAATGGTCGTGGGATTACGCGCTCGCGGATGGAAAGACCGAGCGCCTCGTCGACCTATGCCGCCAGGCGAACGCATCGCTCTATTTGTCCGGCCCGGCCGCGCGCGACTATATCGAAGCGGACCTGTTCGCGGACGCCGGGATCGAACTCCAGTATTTCGATTATTCGGGCTATCCATCGTACCCCCAGCTTTGGGGCGAGTTTCAGCATGGCGTCACGGCATTGGACCTACTTTTCAACTGTGGCGAGGACGCGCGCCTCTACATGAAGTTCGCATCGCACAACACCCCTGCCCTCAATCGGTAGACCGACCATGAACGACTTGCTTGCGCCCATCGCTAGCTACTACACCGACAAACTGCGGCAGTTTGGCGACGAACCACGTGGCGTCGACTGGAACGGTCCCGAAGGACAAGCTCACCGCTTTGCACAGCTTTGCCAGTTGCTGACGCCGGACTCACCCTTCTCGATCATCGACGTCGGCTGCGGGTATGGCGCGTTGTTGGACTTCCTCGAGGATCGCTTCAAGGAACGCATGTCCGCATGCGAATACCTTGGTCTCGACATCTCGGACGCCATGCTCGAGGCTGCGGCGCGGCGCCATGCCAATCGACCGTACGCACGTTTCGTCCACGGGACACAAGCGCCGACCCGCGCCGATTTTGTCGTAGCGAGCGGTATTTTTAACGTCAGGCTCACGAGCACCGACGAGGCGTGGCGCACCTATATCCGCGACACCCTCGCAACGATGGATGTGTCTTCCACGAAAGGTTTCGCATTCAATTGCCTGACCTCGTACTCGGATCGCGACAGGATGCGGCCAGACCTCTACTATGCGGATCCTTGCGAATTATTCGATTTTTGCAAGCGCACTTTCTCGAGGAACGTAGCGCTGCTGCACGACTACGGTCTGTACGAATTCACGATCCTCGTAAGGAAGTAATCGAAGATGCGCAAGCCGCTTGTGATTTTTGGTGCAGGACAGATCGCGGAACTCGCTTGGTTTTATTTCAGCCATGACTCCGCTTATCAACCCGTGGCATTCACCGTAGATCGGGCCTATATCGAGAATGCAACGCTTTGCGGTTTGCCTGTCATCGCATTCGAAGAATTAGCAAGCGCATACGCCCCCGGGGAAGTAGACGTTTTCGTCGCGCTCAGCTACGCAAAAGTCAACGCATTGCGCGCGAGCAAGGTGAAAGCGGTTCGCGATGCGGGATACCGATGTGCGAGCTACGTGAGCAGTAGAGCGACTGTGTTCCCTGGCTTCGCGGCGGGCGAAAACTGCTTCATTTTAGAAGACAATACAATCCAACCGTTCACACAAATCGGGGACAACGTCACGCTCTGGAGCGGCAATCATATCGGCCACCATTCGACCATCGAAGATAACTGCTTCATTAGTTCGCACGTCGTCATCTCAGGTGGCGTGCGCATAGGCGCCAACACTTTCATTGGCGTCAATTCGACGATTCGCGATCACGTGACCATCGGCCCGCGCTGCGTGATCGGGGCGGGTTCCTTACTCACGTCCGATGCAGCACCCGATGGCGTTTACTCGGCAGTCGCCACGGAACGTTCGCGGGTGCCGAGTTCGCGATTGCGCAACATCTAGGAGGAGCCAAAGCGATGCATTGGCGAAAGCTCGGCCAAGTATTCTGCGCCGCCGGCGAGTATCCCTGGATGCTCACTCACGCGGCCAATCCCGTAGCGGAGTGGCGATACGGCGACGTCTTCCGCGTTTATTTCAGCGCGCGTGACGCGCATCGCCGCGCGCATGTCGGCTACGTGGATATCGACCTGAAGCGTCCCGAGCAAATCATTGCGCTGTCCGACCAGCCGGTGGTCGCCCCTGGAGAAACCGGTCTGTTCGACGACAGCGGTGTATCGATGGGTTGCCTCGTCCAACTCGGAGCACGGCGATACTTGTACTACCTGGGCTGGAATCTTGGGGTGACGGTGCCGTGGCGCAACGCGATCGGGCTCGCGATTAGCGAATCGCCCGACGCCCCGTTCGTCAAAGTATCGCGGGCACCGGTAATCGATCGCAGCGACAGCGACCCATTTTCCGTTTCGTATCCATGGGTGATCGTCGAAGATGGGCGCTGGCGCGTGTGGTACGGGTCCAATCTGACTTGGGGAACCGGTACGCGCCAAGAAGAAATGAACCACCTGTTCAAATATGGCGAATCCGATGACGGCCGCGTCTGGCGACGCGACGGCACCATCGCTCTACACTTCAAGGATCCGACAGAGTACGCGATGTCGAAGCCGACCGTCGTCAAAGATGACGATCTGTATCGCATGTGGTATTCGTACCGCGGCGCCGCATATCGGATCGGCTACGCCGAGTCCGCGGATGGAATCGCGTGGACTCGGCGAGATGAACTGGCCGGACTAGAGCCGTCGATTTCCGGATGGGACGCCGGTGCCGTTTGCTATCCATGCGTATTCGACCACGCAGGCGAGCGCTACATGCTCTATAACGGCGGCCGATACGGCGATTCCGGCTTTGGCTTGGCCGTTCTCGAGAAGTGACCGGGATGACTGCTAATAACGATCGCGACAATGCGTTGGCCCCGCACGCGTCGTCCGCATTGAATATGAACTCACCTTTGACTAACGAACAGCCATCGAACAAGGCTGCGCCGTCGGACGACGAACGCGCACCGTTGCCAGAGATCAGCGTCGTCGTTCCAAGCTACGGCTGCCGGGACTGTCTCGAAACGCTATGCGCGCGACTCGACCACGTGTTATCCAACCTCGTACCGAGCTACGAGATCATACTGGTCGACGATCGCAGCCCCGATGCATCCTGGCCAGTCATCGAAGCGCTCTCTATGAAGTATCGTGCGGTGCGAGGGATTCGATTGAGCCGCAACTTCGGGCAGCAAATCGCGATCGCAGCGGGGCTCGAAGCATCGCAGGGCAACTATGTTGTTGTCATGGACTGCGATCTGCAAGACCCGCCCGAGCGCATTCCCGATCTCTACGCCGAGATACGCAAGGGGCACGATCTTGTGATGGCCAAGCGGGTAGAACGCACCCATTCGGCGTTCAGACTGGCCGCGGCCAAGACTTATTTCGCCCTCATGCATCGGCTAACGGGACAGGCCGTGGATGGACGGTACGGGGCATTCAGTATGCTGTCGCGTAAAGTCGTGACGGCATTCCTGGCCTTCCGCGAGCGCGAGCGCCATTACATTTTGATTTTGAGTTGGCTTGGCTTCGATCGAGGCACGATCGAGTACGCGCACACGGAACGGCATGCGGGACGCAGTTCTTACAATTTCCTGAAGCTCGCCAAGCACGCGCTGAATGGGATGTTCTTTCATACGAGCGTATTCTTGAACTGGATCGTCTATGCAGGACTGTTCTTTACGGCGGCGAGTTTCGGCGCGGGGATCTATTTCATTTATCGATATTTCGTTTCATCCTCGCTGCCAGGATGGACGAGCCTGGCCGTCGCGGTGCTCTTTTCGACAGGGCTCATGCTGGCCAGCGTCGGCGCAGTAGGCTTGTACATCGCGCGCATATTCGAAATGTCAAAAGGTAGGCCGCTCTACGTGGTGGACCGGGAGTGTGGCTGCGACTCCGCGTCGAAAGACATCGGAGAGACGACGCGGCTTTAGCGCTGCCTGTTCGACGACTGCGCGCCAAGCCGATTCGTGCGTGCGCACTAAGGAGAAAGAAACTTGAGGACCGAGAAGCATATCCCGTTCAATTGGCCCAACATGACGGGGAAGGAACTGCACTACATCGCAGAGGCGCATTTCAACGGTTGCCTCGCGGGTGACGGTCCGTTCACCAAGCGTTGCCACGCATGGCTAGAGGCGCGCACCCAGTCCAGCAAAGCGCTGCTGACTCACTCGTGCACGGCTGCGCTCGAAATGTCGGCGCTGTTGCTCGACATCGCGCCCGGCGATGAAATCATCATGCCGTCGTATACGTTCGTTTCGACCGCAAATGCGTTTGTCCTGCGCGGCGCGGTACCTGTCTTCGTCGACATTCGCAGCGATACGCTGAACTTGGATGAACACCTGATCGAGGGCGCGATCACTCAGCGGACCAAAGCTATCGTTGTCGTCCATTACGCCGGCGTCGCCTGCGAGATGGACACGATTATGGCGATCGCGAGGCGTCATGGGTTGAAGGTAGTGGAAGACGCCGCGCAAGGTGTCATGGCAACCTACAAAGGGCGCGCACTCGGCAGCATCGGAGATCTCGGCGCATACAGCTTTCATGAAACGAAGAATGTCATTTCCGGGGAAGGCGGTGCCTTGTTGGTGAACGATCCGCAGCTCATCGAGCGTGCAGAGATCATTCGTGAAAAAGGTACGGATAGGAGCCGATTTTTCCGTGGCCAGGTGGATAAATACACTTGGCAGGAGGTCGGTTCGTCGTTCCTACCCGGCGAACTGGTCGCCGCATTTTTGTGGGCTCAATTCGAGGAAGCCGAAAGCATCACGCAACGGCGAATGGCGAGTTGGGAACGGTATCACGCGCTGCTCGCGCCGTTCGAAGCCGCGGGACGCTTGCGTCGTCCCATGCTAGCCGAAGCATGCGAGCACAACGGGCATCTCTACTACGTCCTGCTGTCCTCCGATGTCGATCGTCAAACGGTGCTCGACGAGTTCCGGCGCGACGATATTTCGTCCGTGTTCCACTACGTGCCTCTACATTCCTCGCCGGCCGGTCTCAAATACGGCCGCGCGCACGGCGATCTACGGGTGACGAATTCGGTCTCGGACCACCTCATTCGGCTCCCGCTTTGGGTCGGGTTAACCGAAGAGATGCAAGAGCGTGTCGTCAAGACGCTCGGCAAAGCACTCGCGTTGGTTTGATCGTTCGATTCGGCACATATGGCTCAGATTACGACCGGTGTACGCGCACTGCTATCGCATCCGTACGTCTACGACCTATTTCAAACGATCATGGGTGCGCGCAAAGGCAGAACTGAGTTCGCGACGCGATTCGTACAGGCGCACGCGGGGGACCGAATCGTCGACATCGGTTGCGGCACTGGGGATTTGCTCGCCTACCTGCCCGATGTCGATTACACCGGCTACGACATCAGCGAACATTATATTGAAGCGGCGCGAGAGCGGTTCGGTTCGCGCGGCGCGTTTCATTGCCGATTGCTGACGTCGGACGAACTCAGCACCATGGAACCGTTCGACATCGCACTTGCGGTTGGTCTTCTTCATCATCTCGACGACGACGAGGCGCGCGGCTTCATTCAGATGACGAAGCGAGCGCTAAAACCCGGAGGACGGCTGATCACGATCGACCCTTGCTTCGCCGACGGGCAGAATCCGATTGCAAGATGGCTGGTAAGGGCCGATCGCGGCCAGAATGTCCGCGATCGAGATGGCTATATTTCACTCGTCGCCGATACGTTCAGCCAAGTTCACGCCACTGTCGCGCACCGAAGCTGGATTCCGTACACGCACTGTATCCTGGTTTGCACGAGCGACTAGCACGTGAGCAATGGAGGGGGAATCAAATACGCGGACACTCCCCCGAAGCACCCGAGGCAATTGCTAGAGGGAACGACGACATGTAATTCGGGCACAGCGATTTGCACGATCATGGTCATTTTGCTGTGTTCCCGGATTGCTGAATCGAGAGGCGACGCTGGCGCTCCGTACGCCAATCCAATGCGTCAACTGGGACTGCAGACGTGAATCCCAACAATTGACGAAGCTCCGGGTCCGCGCCGAATTCGTCGCCAAGCGCACGCACGAAGTCGTACTGCGGCTTCAAGATCGGCACTGTATAGAGGTGGTTCACACCTCGACGAACCTGTCCAGATCGGTTGTCGCCCGCACGATGGAAAACCATGGCATCGAAGATCAGCACCGATCCAGGCTCAGCCACGACTTGAGCGGCGTGTCTGCGAATGTACTGTTCGGACGGCAACGTCTCGAATCGATGCGTGTGCGGCAGCACCAATGTACCGCCCGTCGACGCATCGAACCGATCGATGGCAAACAGCGCGCCTATTGCGAGCGGCTTCGAACTCGTCCAGTGTTGATGTGGTAGGTCGCGATGCCATGCTCCCTGATGATGCGGCTCGTCGGACCGATTGATGATGGCGTTCTGCAAGTGCAGAACCACGAACTGGCCGATCATTCGGCGCACGACCTTCAACACGGTCTCGTTGCGTGCCAAGCTGAGAAACGATGGATCGTAAAGCAACGGCGCACGACATAGATCCGCCTCGCCGATAGCGGCCATCGCGCTTCGTCCACCGAGTTCTGCCTCCTGCTGCGAATATGCAGCGTCGATTCTCCGCCGCCAGTCGCCCAGTTCCACGGTCGGCAGCACGTCTTCAACGACCGTATAGCCAAGCATCGTTAACTCTTCGGCGCCTCGTTCGATTAAATCGTCGATGCGCCGAGGCGCATCCGCGCCGTAGTAACGTTCTTTCGACATCCTCACTTCTCCATGACTGCGAGACCAGACTCCGTGTCGCCGCATCGGGCGGTGCGATAGGACGTGAACCTTTGGGCGCCCTGAACGACCGCGAGAGCGCTGCATATCGCATTCGCATCCCACCCAGTCTTTGAAATTCGCCCACAGACTCGCGCGAGAAGCGGCAGAGTACGCGAGTGACACGTCCCCCTCCTTTCGCGAGCATCGCCTGAACGACATGGTTGCCGTCGGGTCGGTGGCGCCTCTCACGCGTATATGTCACCGCACACAGCGAGTTGGCCGTCCACCCGCCGAAGGCAATGCTCGAAGACTAGCGATTCGGGGTCGCCTCCACGTATAGCACCATCGCTCGCACAGATCGGCGGCAAGCCTTCTGCACGAGGTGAAACGGATACATGGTAATTTCGTTGAGCAACAACCCAAATATGCTTGGGAATGTCGTTTTCATTGAGACGGTTCTGATACCGGACTGCTTCGTCCGCTCCACCATGCTCAGAGAAAGCTTCCGCGCCTCGGCCCTTTTCACCAAGAAATTGGATAGCGGGAAGAGTAGGTTCGAGACGGGGAATGTGAGCCCGGCGGTATGGCGTATGACCCAGCCGGCCGATTCGAACAGCGCGCGCGCGGAGACGTCCGAGTATCGCCGAAAGTGCCCCGCTATCTCATCTTCGATTCCCCAGTGCCGCGACGAGCCCGGAACAATCGTAATCATCACTCCGTCTGGCACGAGATTGCGTTTAGCCACCTCGATGAACGAACGCTCACCAGCGTCGTCAAAGTGCTCCAAAACCATGCACGAAATCACCAGTTCGACGGGCTCCGCGAGGCGGATCGCCAGCCAATTCTTGGTTTCCGCACGGAGCCTTCCCGATTCGATTTCTTTGTGAAAGCGAGCGGAGATAGCGGCAACCGTAGACGGCTCGAAATCATAGGCGATCCCCGTCCATCCGCAGTCGAGAAGCAACGCGGTGACGTGGCCCGCCCCCGGACCGATCTCGACGAACCGGCCGGGACGCATCGTTTTGATGCGCTCCTTGAGGTACATCAGTTGCAGCAAGGTGCCAGGCGGCAGTACAGTCATCGGGCGTTATCACTTTGTGGGCGACAGATTCTACCGCAACTTTCCTCCATCCAGGCCCAACGCCCGCCTGCGGCCACTTCCGCAAGCCTTACGCACCGGGAGCTTCCGCCCATAAGGCGCAGCCGCATACGCCGGACTGCTCGACGGCAGCGCGATAAGGCAGGCACAGCAGCACCGAGTGCGCCACCATGCGCTGCTAGGTGTGCTGCAAGTGGGGCACCAGTATCGTGGCCCATTCAACCTGCTCGTGATCGAAGAAGCGATACGCCGCTATCGTCTCCCCCAGCCGCGAAAGGCCTGAGAAACACCCACCGTCGGGTTGGCCGCCAATTGTTCCATCAATGTCCTCGCTCGCCTGTCCAGGCGCGCGTCGCCAAGCTGCAGGGGGGCGAATGCCCTTTCTCGCCGCCGTGGAGCAGCGGGGACCCTGTATATAACGACATCGGCTTAATCAAGGATTTCGTAGATATTCGTGAAGGCAGCCAATCGCCCGGATTTCGAGCGGATGTCCGGCACGACATCAAGGTCGATGCAATCTACGCCGTGGGGCTGATTGCCATCAAACATCACGATCGCCCCGTATGACTCCAAATCAACCTTGTTTCCGAGCTTGTCGACAACGAATCCGCCGCCGTTTTGGAAATCGATCCCGCGCCGCGACATGCATGCCGAAACCTGCAGAAATGGCATCCCGGTTGTACCTAGGACTTTTGGGAAATGCGTGTCTTTGTGCATGCTCATAAATCCGCCGCCGCGCGGGTAATGGTGGATTCTACATGCGTTCCATGTTCCGCTTAGGGCGTCTTTGTCGGTCAAATTGAACAGAATGTCTCTAAGCCCAAGCAACACACCAAACAAAACATTTATCGCGAAAAATTTCGGCGTCGACTCGGAAAAATATGTGGATGTAAGAAACTGAGCATACGGCTCACCTACACCATTCGTCGCTCCAATCGCCATTTTTCGCCAGGGCTGATGGGACAAGTCTGCCCTATTAAATCTCGATTTTTGAGCGTTGATTTCCAGCCCATCTAAGGCCGAGAGATATTCACCTCGCGCAGCATGCACAAGCGCCGAGACTTCTTCATTGCGAAGTATGAAATAACCATCTCGTTCGAGACCGGCGCTGATGCTCAAGCGGTTATTTTCAAATAAATCTCGCACCAACGCGCTCGAATCTTTCAACATCATTTCACCAGAAGAAAAGGCATGTATTCGGCGATGATCATATCACAAGCCGAGGGATTGACACGGAGTGGTCGGCATCGCCGAGAATAGGCCTCCTACCACCAATCAGGCCGCGTACACATAGTCGCGAGCGGCTTCCGCAAAGTTAGTTTTACTGAACGAATGCATCGTGCCGCCAATGTCGGAGTAGTTTAAGGTTTGTCGCGCCGCGCTTACAAGCACCGCGCTATGTCGTTGATCATAAAAGCTTCTTTCCAGCCTGCCCAACGGCGCGGATCCATGTGTATAAGCCGATGGTTTTAACCGCCGCGCGGACCTTGCATACCCCATGGTGGGAAATAGCAGCCAACGCAGTGAGCAGCCTGCGCAATCTTGGTGACGTTCAACGTGATGAGGAATAACAGAAGGAATAGCCAGCCGAGGTAATGCCGCTCATGCACATCCGGCATGGCAAAATTCAGGACAACCCACACCCCGATCGGTCCAATCAAAATCTGGTCGTACAAATATGGATGAATCGACACGGCCTGTGGCCAAAACAGCAGCGTCAGGAAATAGGAGCAGAACAAGTAGGACATCATGCTGTCGTCAGATTGCCCGTAACGCTCGTTGGGACCGTGTACAGCAAGCGCAAATTTCCTTCTATACCAAAGCTGAAGAACGAGCAATGCAGCCGGAATCAACACGAAATACATCGGCCGGTTGAATTGGGGAGCGAGAACCGAATCGATGAAATTCCCGTAAAAGCGCATATCGCCGTCAAGCCCCGATCGAAACAGCCACGTGCTGTTTTCGCTCGTGAAGTGCAGTAACCTCGCGACGATCACCGGCTGCAAATAAACTACTACTGCGATGGTCGTCATCACGATGGAGGAACGCAGCATGCGCGCCGCCAACCGCCGCGACAGAATCGCACGCAGGCCCATAAACGCACCGAACAACGCCGCATTCACCGGCACAAGCAAGCACATCACGACTGCTACGAGCCAAAAGCGCAGTCCGTGCGCACCATCCCGCACCAGAAACGCACTTGCAAGCACGAAAACGGGCAAGTTCAGCACAAAAACGTTGTCGACGTTAAATTTCCCGAGCGATATCCAGAAGATGGGCGTGGTTAGGAAATAGCAGAAGGCGGCGAGCAACAACACGCCGCCCCGCAAGTCGAGCTTCTCCCAAGTCGGTTTGCGGATCGCGCAGCCGATGGCGAGCAACGTCGTCGCCATAGCGAGAAAGGCGTTGGTCAGCCGCATTGATGCCGACGGAAACACCAGCTCGATACGGTAAAGCACCCACATTATCCAGAGGTAAATAGTCGATTCATTGGCGTATGCTTGCTGCTTCGCGTAGCCGTCTGCATCGAGAAAGGTAAGGAAGCCATGCTTCGTCAACGGATATTTATGCCAGACCGGAAAAGTAAAATCTCTAAGTCGCTCCGGCTGAAGACTGGCCTTTGCTGCCATCTGACCGAACCCGGCGAGGTAAACCACCGCCATGCCCAATCCAAGAATGACGATTGCAAAGAACGCAAACAGTTTGATTTTTCGTGACGGCGAATTGTGCATAAGCAGTGGGTTGAATCGTGTTTTTGTCTGGCGCATATCCGGCAGGATCACCCTAAGGCTCGAGGCGAACATTCAAAGGATGCCTACCCCGCCCCGCCGGGACTCAGAAAAGCGATACATTACGATCACATACCCTATCGCGAACATGAAATATTGAAATTCGAGGTAGGCCATAAAATCGTATGACAGATACATAACCCCCAAAGGGGCATACAAAAACAGCACGAGATTTCGGTAGTTTCTTTGTACGAACTTTCGTCTAAAATGCACGTACGCGACAGGGCAAAATATCAATACGAGATAGAAGATCGTTCCAACGAGCCCATACTTTCCGAGCAACGTGAGATACACCATATGTGCGGTCGACACACCAGACTCTTTATCCAGAAGAGCAAGTGAGCCGCCGCCGAAGAAAATGTTCTCCTGAAATGCATTCCATGCTGGCTGATAAAAGCGAAATCTATCTACGATGCTCGCAGTGTCGGACCAGTGTCCTGTCGAAGCCTTGGCTGTGAACGCGATGGCCCCGACTAGCATGGTAATGAGCAGCCCCCACCAGTGCGCACGTTTTCGTTCGGCTTCGAGCGCGATATACAGCACATATGCGACACCCAATCCCATTAAGGCGGTTCGCGACCCCGTGAGAATCAAAGACAAGCCACTAACCCCAATTAGCACCAGATATATTTTATTGCGCTCTACATAGATATACAACCACCCCGAAAAAACGATGACTGACAGCAAATAGATGCCGTAGAAATTCGGATCAAAAAACGGCCCAGTCAAACGAACGACGTTGCCATTAACATTCAAATATTGAAGCGACCGAGCTATGTCAGATCCATACTCTCGCAGCACCGACGCAAATGGGATATCTCCCATGAAAAATGCATAATACGCTATGACTAACGCCGCTGCGGACGACAACACGTACGCTCTTATCGCCAAATTGAATTTCTTCTCGTTATCGATAAAGGCCGCGATTGATAAAAGTGTTAATATATTGAATATATGAGCGATAATCGGTTTTTGCAAATCTGGCCAACCGAAAAGTAAGCGATAGTCCATCGCGTTGATCACCACGACGAAGAATGTTGCGCCCAACAAAATTACAGTCGACCACCGCACGCGCCAAGCCCCCATACCGCGCATACAGACGAGCAATATGCCGCGCCCGATCAACCCGAGGCTCACAATTCTTAGGAGAGTAAGGTTTACACCGAGCACGTCAATGCGATAGACGTACAGAACGAACGCCAGGCCCAATAGCCAGAACGCTATCTCATCGAGGTCAATTTTATTCATTATTTACAATCTCAATCACCCGCAACAGCAGCAATCAGGTTTCCTCACATTCATCGGGCCACCATCGCGCGGTCAGCAACGACCGCGTGATTTTAACGCCGACCGGGATTGCAAGTCACTAGGCTTCATCATTCGACGATCTCCAAAAATCGAAACGGCCGCCGGCCTTTCCGCGATTAAATCTGTACTGCTATGCGAAGGCCAACTGATCACGCGTGAACATGCAAAAGATCCGGTGGACCGGCCGCCACATCGATTGCGACCGACCCAGCTAGGGTCCTCCGCTCAGCGTCGTACCCATCGGAGGCCACCAATCAGCAACCCTATCAAGAGGCCGATTAGTGCGCCCGGTATGATAAAACTGGAGCGCTTCGGTGCGACCGGGAACTCAGAGACAGTGATGTCCCCGAGCGGCTTGGTGGCAAACGTATGGTCAGGACTCAGCTGCGTCGCGACTTCCGCACGCCGACGCTCGGCTTCGACGAGAACCCCCTCATTCGACGTATCGAGAATGTTACTCAAGAGAACATCCGCCGCACCCTGGCTACCCGCGCCGCTTTGAGCCTTGACGTCGGCGGCAGACGGAAGGTAACGCCGTTTGGCCTGGAGATTGGCAATTTGCGCATCCAATTTCCCCAACTGCGCCTGTAGCCTATTGATCGCATCTGAAACGATCGGCTGATGAATAGCCAACAACTGATTTTGCGCCACCTCAAGAGTGGCTCTTGCCTGCTCCGGCGAAAACCCATCAACAGATAGGTGGACGAGGTCTGTGTTAGGCACGACCTCAGCATCCAAGGTCTTGCGAATTAGCACTGCGCTCGAATTTTCGGCGCTACCAATCGGCAACGATAAAGTTCGTAGTACCTTGTCTTGAAATGAGCGAACCTTTACGCGTTCCGCAGCTCGAGCCGGGGGATCAATTAATTCGGCCGTACCCTGAGCGCTATCGGCGATCTGTCCAATTTGCAGTACCGACGTTGCTTCCCATTGACGAGGTTTGAGATGAGAAACGCCGAACCCCGCAATGGCACCGGCGATAAGTGTCGCAGAGATAACCCAGAACTGCGCCCGCAAGAAGCGCAATATCTCAACGCTCGAGACGGAATCGTCGACATACTCCTGTAACCCATTCTCTCTTTCAGGCATTTTTTCCCCACTGGCGCGTATCCAGCGATCACTTCACATAAACGGTATTTGCATTGTAGGCACATGGCACGCCTACGCAGTAACGCAGCTATCCGGCGATGCATCTTCGCAGCGCACGACTGAGCGCGAAGCACGAAGCACGAAGCACGAAGCGTCACGTCGACGCAAAAGTAACGACCGCGCATTCTCTCCATTCATCGTCAGACCTCTTCACGCCACACCGTACGCTTCACATAGTCGCGGTAGCTCAACACAACGCGGAGCACCTGCTGCGAAACGTTGGGATTCTCGTAGTCGATCACCGGACCGATATTGCGAGGCGATGCACTGTACTGCGCCGTCACCACGCGCACCGCATCCAATACCCTCTCCTTCTTCAACCCACTCATAATCAACGTGCCAACGTCCATACCCTCCGGACGCTCGTGCGCGTTGCGCACCGTGATCGCCGGCAAATTGAGCAACGATGCTTCCTCGGTGATCGTTCCGCTGTCCGATAGGACGCAAAACGCGCACTTCTGCAACTTGATGTAATCGACGAAACCGAACGGCTTCGAAAACGTAATGCGCGGGTCGAGCGATTGCGCGTCCAACGCCTCGAGCCGCTTGCGCGTGCGCGGATGCGTGGACACGATAACGGGAAAGTCGTATTGCTTCGCCAGCGCGTCCAAGCTGTCCAGAAGATCGCGCAACGCCTCGGGCGAATCGACGTTCTCTTCCCGGTGCGCGCTAACAACGAAGTATCGCCCCGCCTCCAGCCCGAGCCGCGAAACGATGTCGGACGCCTCGATCTTCGGTGCATAGTGATCGAGCACTTCGCGCATATGCGAGCCGGTCTTGACGATGGTCTCCGGGCGAATGCCTTCCGCCATCAGGTATCGCCGCGCATGCTCGGTCAACACGAAGTTGATATCGGAAAGATGGTCGAGCACCTTCCGGTTCAACTCTTCCGGCACGCGTTGATCGAAGCATCGATTTCCCGCTTCCATATGGAAGACGGGAATCTTACGGCGCTTGGCGGAAATGACCGAAAGGCATGAATTCGTATCGCCGTACAGCAACACGGCATCCGGTGCCTCGGCTGCCAACACTTCGTCCGACTTCGCAATCACTTGCGCGATGGTCTGCGCAGCCGTCTCCCCCGCCGCCCCGAGGAAATAGTCGGGCTTGCGGATTTCGAGGTCGTCGAAGAAGACTTGGTTGAGCTCGTAGTCGAAGTTCTGCCCCGTGTGCACAAGCACATGCTGCGTGTGGCGATCGAACTCGGCGATGACGCGGCTCATCTTGATCAACTCAGGCCGTGTCCCGACGATGGTCATGACCTTAAGCATCGAGCCGCTCCTGCACATAGTCCAGGGCGAGCAGCAACTCCTTCACTTCCGGGACGGTACACCGCTTCGTGTTGTGCGACGTGTAATCGTCCAACGCCGAGATCTTCGTCTCGCCATCGATGAAATACTTGTTGTAGTTGAGATCGCGATCATCCGCGGGAATACGATAGTAGCGGCCCATGTCCTCCGCTCGCGCCATTTCTTCTCTTGAAACGAGCGACTCGTACAGCTTTTCCCCGTGACGCGTGCCGATCACACGGATCGGATTGCTCTTGCCGAAAATGTCCCGCAATGCCGTGGCCAAATCGCCGACCGTCGACGCAGGCGCTTTCTGCACGAAGATGTCGCCTTGATGCGCGTGTTGGAACGCGTGCAGCACGAGGTCGACAGACTCGTCGAGCGACATCAGGAAGCGCGTCATGTTCGGATCCGTGACCGTCAGCGCCTTCCCCTCCTGGAGTTGGTCGATGAACAGCGGAATAACCGAACCCCGCGATGCCATCACATTCCCGTAGCGAGTGGCACAGAGAACGGTGTCGCTCTCTCCAAGCTGTCTCGACATCGCCACCATGACCTTTTCCATCATCGCCTTGGACAGCCCCATGGCATTGATCGGATAAACGGCCTTGTCGGTGCTAAGCACAATGACACGCCCGACGCGATTCGCGATAGCGGCGCGCATCACGTTTTCCGCACCGGTCACGTTCGTCGCCACCGCTTCCATCGGGTAAAACTCGCAGGACGGAACCTGCTTGAGGGCCGCAGCGTGAAAAACGTAATCGACGCCACGCATCGCCGCGTGCACGGCATCGTACGAGCGAACGTCGCCGATATAAAACTTGACCTTGGGATTATTCAGCGCGATCCGCATGTCCTCTTGCTTCTTCTCGTCGCGGCTGAAAATCCGAATCTCTTTGACGTCGGTACTCAGAAAGCGCTTGAGCACGGCGTTGCCGAAAGAGCCGGTGCCCCCGGTAATCATCAATACTTTATCGTCGAACACTTTGACCTCTATTACTTGAAATTGAACATGCGCGAGACCAGCTCATGCCAGTCGGGCGCGCGATAGCCGGTCGCGGCATTGAAGCGGCTGGCGTCGAGAGACCGGTCGATCGCCGGTTCGGCCAGCGGCTTGATCTCGATTGTCTTGCCGTAAATCTTGGCGGTCAGCGTCAGCAGGTCGAACTTCGAGATGGGCTCGGCAGCCACGTGGTAGAGCCCCGACAGATCGGGCCGCGGAATCACGAACTCATCGACAACGCGCGCGAGTTCGACCGTCGGAAGACCCGAAAAAATGGCTCGCGTATAGCCGTTGACCGCGCCCTGCTGCGAGAGGAACCAATCGAGCAACGCATGTGCGCCGCCGTTCAACTCGGGACCGATGATCGAAGTGCGCAATGTGATGGTGTGAGCCGCCGTGACCTCGCCGAGGTATTTGGATCTGCCGTAGAGATCCTTCGCGTCGCTCGCATCGGATTCGACGTAGTGCCCCTTCGCTCCCGAGAAGACGCAATCGGTGCTGACGTGCACGAGCCGGGCGCCGGCAAGTTTGCAAAGCGCGGCCAGCCGGTGCGGCAGCATCGAGTTGATCGGAATCGCGCAAAGCGGATCGTCAGCGGCGGCCAATTGTTTGATGAGGCCGATGCAATTGATCACGATGTCCGGCTGAACGCGTGCGAAGGCGCGGACGAGCGAGTCCTGCTGTTCGACATCGACGCCCGGCACAATGCGCACAGCGGTTTCGGCCGTCAGCGAAGGCGGAGCGGATGCGCCCCGCACCGAACCATACACCTCGTAACGAGGGTTGCGCGAAAGATAACGAACCATGGCACTGCCCAGCATGCCGGTCGCGCCCAACACGAGTACTTTTACTTGCGACATCTCTCTATCTGTCCCTTTGCTGACTTCCGTTCGTGCTCACTTGCTCCGACTCGCCCGCAACTGCCCTTAGGCCTTGTTTGCCGCGATGGATCTAAATTTATCGATCAGTTCGACGGTGAGCTTGTGGCTTTCAAAATGCGTTTCAAAATATTTCCGGCCGTTCTGTCCGAGTTGCGCGCGTTCGCCCGGCGTCAATCGGTAGAGCGCATCAACCGCTGCTGCAAGCCCCTGTGCGTCCATCGCCGCACACGTCAATCCGGCGTCGGCGTCCTGGATGACCCTCGCCCCTTCGCCGTCGATGCATCCAACGATCGGGCGCCCCGCAGCCAAATACGACTGCACTTTACTCGGCACCGTCTTGGCGAAGATCGGATCGTTGGTCAAGGTCACGAGCAGCACAGAAGCAGCGGCAAAAATACTCGGCATGGCTTCGATCGGATAGCGCCCGGCGAGCACGACGTTCTCGAGCTTTCGCGCCGCGATCTGCTCGGTTAGCCAATCCGATCGGCTACCGTGCCCGACTAAAAAGAACCGGATCGAGGACACGCCGCTCAGTCGCTGCGCCGCATCGAGAATAACGTCCAACGCTTGCGCGGTCCCCAATGCCCCGGCGAACACCACCGAAAAGCAATCCTTGAGCGCAGGTATCGGACAGTCGTCGATCTGTCGGACCGAAGCGACGGCGTCCTCCGCCGAATTCGGATAGTAAACAATCTTGTCCCGCGCGCATAACTCGGCGACGGGTTCGATGAATGCATGCGACTGGACGAATACGGCGTCGGAATGCCGATAGATCCACTTCACAACGCGCCCCACGAGCGCAAGAATCTTCCGATTCTTGACGAAGCCCGTCGCCTCGAGGCTTTCCGGCCAAAGATCTTGCACCCAGACCACGAGCTTCGCGCGCTTGCTCCACTTCAGAAAAATCGCCGGAATCGCTTGCAGAATCGGGGATATTCCGTAGACGAAAATGACGTCCACGCGCTGCCGACGCGTCAAAAACGGCCCAAGCAGGGACCCGCAGATAACGTACGAAAGGTAGTTGGCCACCAATCGAAGGGCGCCGCCTTTTCCGCGCGGCACCAACGGTACACGAAGCACGTCGATGCCGTCTTTCGTTTCTCGCTTGCACGACCACCAGCGATAGTTCGGAAACGTGCGTCCCTCCGGATAGTTGGGTTGTCCGGTCAGCACGCTCACCCGTACCCCCTGCCCCGAGAGATTGCGCGCCAAGTCGTTGATGCGAAATACCTCGGGCCAGAAATACTGCGAGACGATCAATACATTCATGCCAGCTTGCTTGTCTTCGGCAACCATGGGCGCGCCCCTCAATGAAGCGGCGCGCCCGCGGCGCCGTGGTCGAACGCAGCGGAAAGGCCGAACAGGTGATCCTTGATTTCATCCTCGGGGCAAAAGCCGGAGACGCACGCTCGCAAGATATCCAGGATCAACGCGTGATCGTTCGATTCGCAAGCATGCTTGAGCCGCCTTAGCACGTTCTCCATCTCCGAGAACGGCAGGGAGTCTTCGCTTGCCATCATGATCTTCGGATGACGCGTCTTCGAAACGTTGTCGCCGATCAGCAACTCCTCGTAAAGCTTCTCGCCAGGGCGCAACCCTGTGAACCGAATCTCGATCTCGCCCTCCGGCTCCCCCTCCCCCTTCACGCCAAACCCGCTGAGGTGGATCATGCGCCGAGCAAGATCGAGCACTTTCACCGGCTCGCCCATGTCCAGCACGAACACCTCGCCGCTGACGCCCATGGCCCCTGCCTGAATGACGAGCTGCGCGGCTTCGGGGATCGTCATGAAGTAGCGTGTGATTTCCGGGTGCGTGACCGATACCGGGCCACCCGCCGCGATCTGTTTCCGAAATAGCGGGACCACGGACCCCGACGACCCCAGCACGTTACCGAAACGGACCATCGAAATCCGCATCGACACATCGGTTCGCAGCGCAAATGCCTGAAGCACGAGTTCGGCCATGCGCTTGCTCGCGCCCATGACATTGGTCGGCCGTACAGCCTTATCCGTGGAGATCAGCACAAACGCTTCCACGCGCGCCCTAGCCGCGGCCGATACCGTCGCGTAGGTGCCGAACGTGTTGTTCAGGACGCCCTCCGTCATGTTGAACTCGACGATCGGCACATGCTTGTAGGCGGCGGCATGGTAGACAGTTTGAATGCCGTAGCGCTTCATGACGTTGAATACGCGCGATTCGTCCTGCACCGATCCGAGAATCGGGACGACCTTGACCTGAAACGGCTTCGCGCGCAGCAACTGCTGGACTTCCTGCTCGATCGAATACAGAGCGAATTCGGTCTGTTCGTAAAGCGCGAGCAATTGAGGCTGCTGCTGCAAGATTTGCCGGCACAGCTCCGAGCCGATCGAGCCGCCCGCCCCAGTAACCATCACGCGCTTGCCCTTGATGTTGGCGTCGAGCAACGCGTTATCTGGCGGCACGGTGTCGCGGCCGAGCAGCTCGTCCACTTCGATTTCTTGCACGCCGGAAATCTTAATGTCGCCGCCTAACAATTCGGCCATGCCCGGCACGGCGCGCACTTCTACCTTCAGCAACTCGAGCCGATTGATGATTTCAATACGCTGGCTACGGCTAGTCGACGGCATGGCGAGCAGCACTTCGTGCACGTTGAAGCGGTCGATCAGCCACGGCAGCCGACTCGCCGCATACACCTTGAGCCCACCGATTTGCAGATGTTCGAGCGCCGGGTTGTCGTCGATGAAACCGACAGGGCGGTATAGCGGCCCGGCGCGCAAAGCCATCGCCAGTTCGCGGCCCGCGTTGCCCGCGCCGTAAATCAGTACGGGAATCTTGCGACGTTCGTCCGAATAGACGAAATTGCGCAACGCGGCCCGCGCGACGAAGCGGCTCGCGCCAATATAGATGATGGCGATCAGCCAAAAGATGATCAGGGCCCCGCGCGGCACGGCAGGCAGCGCGAGCAGCGCGAGCAACCCCGCGAAGAGCCAGACGGAGATCGTGACCGCGAGTGCGATACTGACGAGCGCGCGCTCCTCGATATGACGGATGACGGCCCGATACAAGCCCAGACGGATAAAAATCGGAATACCGACGATCGGAAACAGCAAATACACCCACCATGGGCGCATTTGCGGAAAGGACCACACGCCGAGACGGAGCCCGATCGCCGTCCACATCGACAACGGCAGCAGAAGCGCATCGGCGCCAAGCACGATCAGGCTCTTAACGACTCGCGGCCAGTTTGCCACCCGCTTGAACACGTTTCCGAACTCGCTCATCAGTGCGATACCCCGCTGCGAAGCGCCACCTTGAGAAAGGTGAGGCACAAGATTCGCAAATCGAAAAAAAACGACCGCCGCGCCAGATATTGCGCGTCGAACTCCACCTTGATCGGAATCGGTAAGTCGTCGCGACCGTTTACCTGCGCCCATCCCGTCAACCCCGGGCGCAGCGTGTGGACACCTTTGTCGGTGCGCAGCGCAATCAGGTCGTCCTGGTTGAACAGCGCCGGACGTGGGCCGACGAAGCTCATGTCGCCGGTCAAGATATTCCACAGCTGCGGCAGCTCGTCCAGACTCGACTTGCGCAGAAAGCTGCCGATCGGCGTCAAATAGCTGGCCGGATCGCCGAGTAGATGCGTGGCAACCGCCGGCGTGCTCACGCGCATCGAACGAAACTTAGGCATCTTGAACGTCCTGTTTCCCCTCCCGACGCGCTCCGACCAATAGAGCGCGGGACCCGGGTCCGTCACTTTGACAGCGAGCGCGATCAACAACATTGGGATCAGCAGTACGATCGAAAGCGCTGCCGCCATCAAAAAATCAAACGTTCTTTTCATCGCTAGAAGGTCAGATGCAAAAAACAGAGGCACCTTGTTTGCAAACGTAAACGATCGTGCTCGACACGGAGGCTTAGGCGAAGTCGCTCGAAAGGAACGCCGCCGCGGTCTTGCTCAACGCGGCGTCGACATCGACCACAGGCTTCCACCCCAATACCTCCCGGGTTTCCGAAACGTCCACCTGCAACGAGCCGCAAAGCCGGCGCGCCACATCGCCGCGACCGAGCAACGCCGCACCGCTCGTCAGCAAAATCGGCGGGACTGGGATCAACCGCGCCGGCCTGCCGAGCGCCGAACCCATGCGGCGCAGAAGCGCTGTCGTCGATAAATCCTCGCCATCCGAGACAAGAAACGTCTTGCCGGCCGCAGCGGGATGCTCGGTGCTCAGAATCAGCAAATCGACGAGGTTATCGAGCGCAACTAGACTACGTCGATTATCGATCGCCCCAAGCGGCAACGGCACGCCGCGCTTGATCCAACGCATCATGCTGAGGAAGTTCGCACGGACACCGGGCCCATAGACGAGCGGCGGCCGAACCACGACGATTTCCATGCCCGTATCGCGCGACAGTTCGGCTAGCCCGCGCTCCGCTTCGAACTTCGAAAGACCATAAGGATCTCGAGGCGCCTGCGTGACGCGCGGAACGAATGGGCGGCCGGGTAGCGTTTCTTCGCCGTTGACCTTGATCGAACTGACGTAGACGAAGCGCCGAACGCCGGCCGATGCGGCCTGCCGTGCCAACTGCAACGTGCCGGCCGTATTCGCCAGGCGAAAATCGGCGAGCGGGTCTGGCGCACGGTCGTTCATCACATGCACTCGCGCGGCAAGATGAACGACGCAGTCGATCGCAGCCCCTGCTAGCAGCGCACTCCAGTCCGATTCCGGGCCAAGATCGGGCATCGGCACGGCATCGACGTCGGTCGGCTTCGGCGCGCGCATGGCGGCACGCACCGACGCACCGCGACGCCTTAGCTCCGCGCACACGGCTCGCCCAACGAACCCGTTGGCCCCAGTCGCAAGAACCGTCACAGTAGCCTCCTATAGCCGGCGTCCGCATGCCGACGATGGCTGAAAAGCAGCGCCTGCCGGCGAAAGACAACAATGCGAGATGACATACGCTTACAAAGAGAGAATGCGTTGCCAAGTCGCTTCGGCCGTTTTCGACCAATCGTATCGCCGGCTCCGTTCGGACGCCCTGTCGCCCAATTCGCTCGCGAGCGCGGGGTTTTGAAGAACGTCCAACATGGCTGCCTCGATTTCCTCGGGTTTGCGAGGATCGAAGTAGCGCGCCGCATCGCCTGCGAATTCCGGCATGGGGTCGACCGACGACGACAAAACCGGGCGGCCCGCACCCAGCGCTTCAAGCAAAATATTCGGGCAGTTTTCGCATGAGGATGCGAACAGTATCAGCGCCGCGTGGCGGTAGGCCGCCGGAAGCAGCGGATACTTGACGGCACCCAGGATGACGACACGCTCGCCCAGCCCGTGGTGCGCGATCAGCTCGCGCACGCGGTCGGCTTCGGGCATGTCGCTTTCGCCGATTAGCAGCAAACGATACCGGCTGCGCAATGCCTCCGGCAGACGAGCATACGCACTGACAACTTCGAAGTGGTGCTTGTAGAGATCGAATCGCGAAACGTAGAGGATGTAGTCGTCTTCCGGCACGAAGGGCGGCCGCTCGATGGCCCGATCGGCTGTTTTGAACGCCTCGGGCACACCGTGCGGGATGGTGACCGACTGGCGCACCGAGATCCTGGAAGCGATGACTTCCCGCGCAAATTCGGAGATGAAGATGACGAGATCCGCCGCCGCCATGCTCTTTAGCATCACGCGCTCGAGCAGCCAGAGGCGCGCGCGCTGCGGCCCAAACGGCAACGCGAGGCGCGCGCGCATATCGAAGGGCATCATGTTGCGAAACATCGTGACCTTCCGGCACCCGCGAGGAACGCGCGTCGCGATGACGCCGCCTGGGCAAAACAACACGTCGACGCTGCGCGCTCGCAGCACTTTCGGCAGCACCAGCCGTTCCCACAGCGCGCGTGCGATCGGGTTCGTTGTCGGCCATTTCGAGGTCAGCCGCTCGATGCGGGGATCGTTCGGCAGTTCGAGCGAAGCCGGCGCATAAACGAGCAGCTCGAGCGACGGATCTTCGGGCAAACGTCTCAGCAAGTTGATGAGATACGTTTGTCCGCCGCCTAGCCGCGCCGAATATGCGTTGATCAGAATTCTCATATTTACCTTCGGAGCCTCTCAGGCCGCGACAATCTTTTCACGGCCGGTGCCGACCGATGTGCCGGTGGCCGCCATATTTTCGTAAAACTGCAACATGACGAGTATCGACCACAAGCTCGTATGCGCTTCGCGATGCCCCGCGAGATGTTGCGCCCACAATTTGGCAACCGCAGCGTGCTCGAGGCCGATCGCTTCGCAACGCGCGCGGTCGTTCAGCAACGCGTCGGCCCAGTCCTTCAACGAAGTTCTTAGCCAGCGGGCCATCGGCACGCCGAAGCCCATCTTTGGGCGATCGAGTATCTGCTGCGGGACATAACGGTATGCAAGCTTACGTAACAGATACTTGTTCGTCGCCCCACGCAGTTTCCATTTCATGGGTAACCGGGCCGCCCACTCGAAGATCGAATGGTCGAGCAACGGGTCTCGCGCTTCGAGCGAAAACGCCATGCTGCCGACGTCCACTTTCTGCAAGTAATCGTCGGGCAATGTGAAAGCCGTATCGATACGCATCGCGCGCTCGGCCGGATGCAATCCTGACGGCAAACGCGCGGAAAACTCACCGAACAATTCAGCCATCGAACGCGTGCCGCCCGCGAGTTCCCCACCGAGAATATCGGTCGAATCCTTGATGATGCTGCGCATGAACGCAAAGGCGGCCACGGGTCCTTCTTTTTGCAGCGCACTGCCGAGCAATCGCAGTTGATGCTTGGGCAAGCGCCGCAGAAGCGCACCGATCGCGTTGCGCAAGCCCGCCGGTATCGCAAAGGCGGGCGCCAAGTTGTTCATGATCCTGTAGTAGTGGTATCCGCCGAAGGCTTCGTCGCCGCCATCGCCCGAGAGGCTGACCGTCACACGACGTCGCGCCATGCGCGACACCGCCATCACCGGAAACGCGGAATAGTCGAAGAACGGCTCGTCGTACTGCTCGAGGTAGTCGGGCATGAGCGAGAGCAGATCGTCCGGCTCTAGCCGTTCGCAAGTATGGTCCGTGCCCAGGTGCGACGCGACCGCTTGCGCGTGCCCGCTTTCATCGAAGGACGGATCGCCGAACCCGATCGTGAACGTACGCACTGGTCCATTCGCGTGGCGCGTCATCATCGCGGCCACGAGCGAACTGTCGATGCCGCCGGAGAGGAACGCGCCCACCGGTACATTGCTGACTAGCCGCTGCTTGACGGAACGGTCGACGAGCGCGTCCAACTCGTCGAGCAGATCCTCCTCGCGCGCGGTAGCAAGGCTCTCGTCGGTCCCGATCTGCTCCAGGTTCCAATAGCGCGTCTTCGTGACGCCTTGATCGTCGACGATCAGATAGTGTCCGGGCTCGAGCTTGCGAACCGACGTGTAGATCGAATGCGGCGCCGGCACGTAGCCGGCCTCGTAGTAGTAGCGCAGCGCTTGACTATCCAGCTCTCGCGGCAATCCGGGCAGCAGGTCGAACAGCGCTCGCGGACGCGAAGCAAATGCGAACTCGCGGGCGCCGGCATGAAAATACAGCGGCTTCACGCCGAGCCGGTCCCGCCCCACCCATAGCCGGCGCTCGCGCTTGTCCCACAGCGCAAACGCGAACATGCCATGAAAGCGGTCGAGACATTTCATGCCCCATTGGATGAAGGCCGCGAGCACAACCTCGGTGTCGGAATGCGATCGCCACGGATACGCATTGCCGATCTCGGCGCGAATCGCCTCGAAGTTGTAAATCTCGCCGTTATAGACGATGACATACCGCCCGCACGCGGAATGCATCGGCTGCGCACCCGTTTCGGTCAGGTCGATAATGGCGAGGCGCAGATGTCCCAAGGTCAGCCCCGGCTCCGCGTAGGTCGCCTGCGAGTCGGGCCCACGCTTGCGCAAGGTGCGCATTGCCAGTTCGCCACGATGAGCCGGCAAGTCGGAGCCCAGCAGCCCCCATATTCCGCACATCGACTGTGTCTCCTTAGTCAGTCGCCCACAACAAAGCCATTGCGGCCGATTGCGCCTCGCGGGCGCGTGATCGGCCTCCTCGGAGAAACGTTAGAGGCCGGCGAAAGCGTTCGCGATCTTGCCGGCCACGATCGCCGTCGAGAAATCCGCCTCGATGACGGCCCGCCCCGTACGACCGAAACGCGCGCGTACCGAAGCATCGTCGTACAAGGCCTGCAAAGCACCTAGCCATTCGTCGTTCGTCCGTGCGCCGTAGCCGATCTCCCCCATTTTCAGGACCTCGGCGTTCATCCCGAACGGCGACACGACCACCGGTAGACCCGCGGCCATGTACTGCAGCATCTTGAAACTGCATTTCCCGCGCGAAAGATCCGAATCGTCGATCGGCATGATGCCGACGTCCATCTCCGCCAACACGCTATGTTCGACGTCCGGCGTCCACTGCACGAACGTAAGCTGCGCCGGCGGCAACGACGGCAGCATCGGCCGCTCGTCCGCAACGACGAGGAATGTCGCGTCCGGGTGCGCTCCGAGAAACGCCGCCAACGCCGGCTCGATATCTCGAAGAAATCGAAAATTTCCCGATGTCCCCGTCCACCCGACCACAAAGCCTTCGCGCCCTGCGCTTCGCGCACTCGCGCCCTCCTCGGCGGGCCGAAAGCGCTCCGCGTCGATGGCCGTCGGAATCATCCGAACGTTGCGGCAATACTGCGAGGACCATTCGGCAAGAAAACTGTTTCCCGCAAATACCATGTCGGCGCGGCGGACGAGCCTGCCGATCATGCTCGCGCCAAATGGGTTGTACAGCCAAATGGCGTCGTCGATATCGACAACGAGGGGACGCTTGAGCACGAACGACAAATCGTCGCAACCTGGCGCAAAGCTGCGCTCGAGCCAGGTCACGTCCGCACGATGACTACCGAGTACACCCGGTACGCGCAATGCCACGTTCAGCAACGATTGGCCAATCATGACCGGCGGCATATACCGCATCCGTATATGCCGCAGCGCGCCAGGCAGGCGTGCAGCGTTCGACACCGCGGGGCGATAGTCGGTCACCTCCACGCCGAGCGTCTTCAGCTTGGACAGATACTGCCGAACGCGGAACCGCGCCGACGGCGTATGGAGTCCGCTGGTCAATGCAGCGACTTTCAAGGCGCCGCCCCGCTCGGGATGGGAAAGGCCGCGCAGTTGGACTTGAGCCGCTTACGCAAAATCCAGTACATCGCAATCGAATTGAACAGCATGTACACGCCGGTACCCGCCGCGATGCCCCAAACACCCATGAGCATGAAGCCTCCGATCTTCAGTCCAATGCCGATCGTGAAGCCGATGACCCCGATCTTGGTCGGCGTCTTCGTGTCGGACATCGCGAAAAAGCTCGTCGATAAGATTTGCCCCGACAGCCCGGTCATCCAAAATCCGATGTACGCCAGCAAAATGAGCCACAAAAGCTGGATCTCATGCTGCGTCAATTTGCCGTGCCCGAAAACAAAACCGAGCACGTAGTAGCCGGGAAACGCAATCAAGGCGTACACAGCGACGCCGAGCGCCATGAGGATTCCTAGCGTCCGCATCATCTTCCGCTCGAAGGCGAGCCAGTCGCGCTTGCTCGCGTGAGCCGCCAACACAGGCACCGCCGGTGCCGCCACTGCCGTGACCAGCACCTGGTTCGCAGCCGCGTACATCTGCTGCGACAAATGCAGGAGCGACAGCACGCCCGCCGGCGCCATCGAAACGAGCAAACGATCGACGAGCTGATCGGTCTTGTAGTAGCTCGTACCGAGCACGAGCGGCTTGAGGCTCTTCAGTGTCTGGCGGAACTCCGCATCGCGCCAATTCGGCGCGCGCAACGGCCACATGATTGGACACTGGAGCGCGAACTGCAAGAACGCGCGCAATGAAAGGCCCCAAGCTGCCGCCACGACCCCGAAGCGGGGCAACGCAAAGACGAGAAACACGAGCGCGCAGATCGACGCGACGGCGGTTGTCGTTGCGGGGTAAACGAAACGGTGCCGCGCCTGGTAGGCCGCCGTGCCCACTGCCCCTACGCCCGTGAAGAACATGCCGATCAACTGAACCCGCGCCAGCGACTCGGTAATCTCCTTGCCGCTCGCCGAAAACCCAGGCACGGTCAACGGCACCCAGACGTCGACCGAGACGAACAACAACAGCCCGACGGCACCGAACAACAGGCCGAGCGCGGCCAAGAAGTTCGATACCTCAGTGTGAAACCGCTCATCGGCGGCGGTCGCGAGCATCGGCACGAGCACAAATGCAAGAGAACCGCTCACGACGTTCAGGATGACCTGCGGCAGCACCATGCTCGCGAAGACCGCGTCGCTTTGCGGCCCCGCGCCCAGTTTCACGACGACAAACCATTGGTAGACGAAGAGCGCAACGATATTGACGCCCGTGATGGCCATCAACACGAACGCGCGTCTCATGGCGCACCCTTTTCGATACGTGACAGTGGCCTAAGCGGCGTCGATAAGCGCATGCCGCTCGGCCTCATTGCGAGCTTATTTGCCAAGGCTCTCATACCACCCGCAAGCGAGCCCAAGGCCTTCCACCACGCGATGCGTCGGCTCGTAGCCGAGCAGTGTGCGCGCCTTCGAGATGTCGGCCTGCGAGTGCTTCACGTCCCCGGCCCGGAAATCGCGGTAAACAGGTTCCATCGCCGCGGCCTCTGGCGCGCCCCGCGCGACAAGCGTGCGAATGTGCGCAAACAATTCGTTGAGCGTAGTGCGATCGCCGAGCGCAACGTTGTATACCTGGTTGACGGCTTCCGGTCCATCGGCCACGGCCGCAAGAAGATTGGCCTGGACAGTATTTGCGATATAGCAAAAATCGCGGCTTGTCGTGCCGTCGCCGTTAATGAAAATCGGCTCGCCGCGCAGCATCGTGCTGAACCACTTCGGGATTACAGCCGCATAGGCGCCGTTCGGGTCTTGGCGCGGCCCGAAGACATTAAAGTAACGCAACCCGATCGTTTCGATACCGTAGCAGCGCGCGAATACGTCCGCATATAGCTCGTTGACGTACTTCGTCACTGCGTAGGGCGACAGCGGACGACCGATACGATCCTCGATCTTCGGCAGGCCCGGATGGTCGCCGTAGGTCGAACTCGACGCCGCGTAGACAAAACGGCGCACGCCCGCATCGCGGCTCGCCACGAGCATGTTTAGAAAGCCGGTGATGTTCGTTTCGTTCGTGCGGATCGGGTTCTCGAGCGAGCGAGGCACGCTGCCCAGCGCGGCCTGATGGAGGACGTAGTCGACGCCCGCCGTGGCGGCGGCGCACGCGGCCAGATCGGCGATATCGCCTTCGATAAAGCGAAAGCGCGCCCATTGATCGGCCGTCACGAGCGATTGGACGATCTCGAGGTTCTTCCGATGGCCCGTCGCGAAATTATCGAGCCCGACCACTTGCTGATCGAGCTTCAGCAATGTCTCGAGCAGATTCGACCCGATGAAGCCCGCCACCCCTGTGATCAGCCAACGACGTGGCGTGCTGCGCAGCGATTCCTGCACGGAAAGATATTTTGTCATGTCGTTCTACTCACAGACGCCATACGCGCGCGCCGGCTTCCACCAGTGCTTCGCGATCGCAGATACCCTTGACGTCCACGACGACCGGCGAGCCTTCCAGCATCGCGAGATAGTCCTTGGCGGTCAGTTTGCAGAATCGCTCGTGAGCCACGGCAACGACGATGGCCGAAGCCGGCGCCAAGTCTTCGAGCGAGACGACTTCGATCCCATATTCGTGTCGCGCCTCTGCCGCGTCGACCTCGGGATCGCAGACCTGGACACTCAGGCCGAACGATTCGAGTTCGCGAATGACGTCGATCACGCGCGAGTTGCGCAAGTCGGGGCAGTTTTCCTTGAATGTGAGACCCAGCACCGTCACCTTCGCATTGGCGACATGGTGACCGGCGTGGATCATTTCCTTGATCGTTCGTTGGCCGATGAAAGCGCCCATGCCGTCGTTGATCCGGCGGCCCGACAAGATCACCTGCGGGATGTAGCCGAGCTTCTCCGCCTTATGCGTCAGATAATACGGATCGACGCCGATACAGTGCCCGCCCACGAGCCCCGGTTTGAACTTCAGGAAGTTCCACTTCGTACCGGCAGCCTCGAGAACCTCCAAGGTGTCGATATTCATGCGATCGAAAATGATCGCCAGTTCGTTCATCAGCGAAATGTTCAGGTCGCGCTGCGTGTTCTCGATCACCTTCGCGGCTTCGGCAACCTTGATCGAAGGCGCTCGATGCACGCCGGCAACGACGACCGACCCGTAGACGGCCGCGACCACTTCGAGGGCTTTCGCGTCGGAGGCCGACACCACCTTCAAGATCTTCGTGAAGGTATGTTCCTTGTCGCCCGGATTGATCCGCTCCGGGCTGTAGCCGACCGCGAAATCGGTACCCAAGCGCAAGCCGGAAATGCGCTCCAGAATCGGAACGCAGATTTCCTCGGTAACGCCGGGATAAACCGTAGATTCATAGACGACGATGTCGCCGCGATTGAGCGCCCGGGCGACGGTTTCCGACGCCTTCACGACAGGCGTCAGATCGGGCTGATGCGCATCGTCGACAGGGGTAGGCACAGCGACGATATGAAAGTCGGCAGAGGCAAGTTCGGCAATGTCGGACGTGAACCCGATATCCGACGAGGCGAGATCGTCGCCGGCTACTTCTCTCGTTCGATCGTGGCCTTCACGCAACTCGGCGAGCCGCGCTTCGTTGATGTCAAACCCAATCGTGCGGCCCTGCTTGCCGAACGCGATCGCGACCGGCAAGCCGACGTAGCCCAGGCCGACCACCGAAATCTTTCTACCGTGCATGAGTCCTAGTCCAAGTTTCTCGAATTCCCGCAACGGGAATGCGCTTTGTCTTTGTGGGCGCTGTCGCCCCACACTGCCGCGCCCTTGCCGCGCTCGGAAAACGCACAGCTAAGCGCACCGGCGCACATCGCCCAATGAAGCCGTTCGTCTTTCCGGCCGACGGCAGGCCCCGCTCGACGGGCCGAACGCCGCCCTGTACGAAAACAGGGGATTTTACCATGCAAGGTCGCGCCGCCCGACTTGTCGATCTGGGCTCAATTCGCGGGATGCCCTGCCCGGCAGAACCTTCGGCCGCTCACTGCCGAACGACGAAGCGATAGGTCCCGGAGCCTACGTCGTACACGGCGTAGCGGTCGATTCGACGTAAGAATGTCGCGCCATCCACGTCGATCTTCGCGCCCTCGGCCGACGGCACCCATACTTCGGCCCGCGTGTTGACGGGAATCGTCACGCCCAGAGTGAACCGGCCGCCCTGTTGGGACCAATTGGACGAAATGGGGCCATAAACCGATTGATACTGTGCCTCGACCGTGTGAATCTGGGGCGCCGGCAGCGGCTTGATGACGATTCGCTCAAAGCCTGCGTTTTCCGGACGGATGCCTGCGACGTTTTGGTACATCCACTGTCCTACCGAACCCAAGGCAGCGTGGTTGAACGAGTTCATGGCGGGATTCTGAAATGTGCCATCGGGCCGGATACCGTCCCAGCGCTCCCATATCGTGGTGGCGCCTTTGCCGATCTCGTAGCCCCAAGACGGGTAGCTCGTTTGGAGGAGCAGACGATACGCGACATCGGCGTGGCCGTTTTCCGACAACGCGCCGAGCAACGCGGGCGTGCCGAGGAATCCGGTCGACAAGTGCCAGCCATCGGCCTTCACGAGTTCAGCCAATCGGTTCGCGGCAGCAGCGCGTACCCCCTCCGGCAGCAAATCCATCGTCAAGGCCAGCGCATACGCCGTTTGCGTGTCCCCGGCGAGGCGCCCGTTTTTGAGCAGGTATGCCTTGTCGAACGCAGCCCGAATCTGGCCAAACAACTTGTCGTAAGGCGTCGCGTCTTTTCCCAATACGCGCGCCGCCTTCGCGACGATCGCCGTGCTGTGGGCGAAGTACGCCGTGGCGATCAGGTCCTTCGGCGTTTCATCGTGGACGTTCAGCCAGTCGCCGTAGCCAAGCGCCGGGCGAAGGAAGGCGGAACTGTTCTTTTGCAGGAATGCCACCCAGCGCGCCATCGCATCGAAATTGGACTCGAGCACCTGGCGGTCGCCATACTGCCGGTAGAGTGCCCACGGCACGATCACACCGGCGTCGCCCCAGCCCGGCGCTGCCTTGTCGACACCCATCGTCTCGCCGATCGGCGCCACGGCGGCATACTCGCCTTCCGCCGTTTGCGTCGCGCGCAAGTCGGTCAGCCAGTTACCGAGAAACCGGGCGACGTTCATGTTGTAGACGGCGGTTCCCGAGAACGCAGCGATATCGCCAGTCCACCCGAGACGCTCGTCCCGCGCAGGCGTATCGGTCGGCACCGAAACGGAGTTATCCCGCTGCCCCCACGCGATGTTGCTTTGGAGCCGGTTCAGCAGCGGCACGTCCGTGCTGAACGACAACGTGACGGGTGCCGCCGTATTGACGACACACCCGACGACGTCCACCGGGCCGCGGCTGCCGGACACTTCGACGTAGCGAAAGCCATGGACGGTAAACGTGGGCTCAAACGTCTCGACGCCGCGCCCCTTGAGGATATAGACATCGGTTGCCTTCGCCGATCGCAGGTTGTCCACATAGAGTGTGCCGTCTGGCTTCAACACCTCCGCGTACCGAATCGTGACCCGCTGGCCGGCCGGCCCGGATACCCGTATGCGCGCGACACCGCTGATGTTCTGGCCGAGATCGAAAATAGAGGCGCCCGCTTTCGTTTTCGAAACGGACACCGGCTTGATTTCTTGGGTGACTCGGACAGGCTCGTCGACTTGGGCCACCAGCTTTGCGCTCACGCCATGCTTGATTCGGACAGGCTTCCATCTGGCGTCGTTGAAACCCGGCGAATCCCAGCCCGTTAGCTCGCGACGCGCGTCGTACGTTTCCCCCATGACGAGGTCGGCTTGGACGAGCGGCCCAAGGCTCGACTTCCAACTGCGATCGGTTGCGATCCGCTCGGTGGTGCCATCCGCATAAGTGATTTCGAGTTGCATGAGCAGAGCCGGCATCAGGCCGAACTGTGCCATGCCGAATCCCCCGACGTGTCCCGCATACCATCCCGGCGCGATGAATGCGCCGATCGCGTTCTTGCCACGCTTGACAAGGTTCGTCACATCGTAAGTTTGGTATTGCACGCGCGCGTTGTAGTCGGTCCAGCCCGGCGTCAAGACGTCGTCGCCGACACGCTGACCGTTGATTCGCGCCTCGTACAATCCGAGCGCCGTCGCATAAAGCCTTGCCGACTTGATCGGCTTGCCCACCGAAAACGTCTTGCGAAACTGCGGATTCAGTACCCCCGAAGGCGCATCCCCCACTGTCGCTATTTGGATCTTCCGGAAGCCTGGGACGACCTTCCCGTTCAGGTATGCATCGCCGTAGTCGTAGTTGCTTCTGCTCGACGTCCACCAGCCGATCTGACCTTCGACGTGCGACTCCGCGAGATAGTACTTGCCAGGCGCGGCAGCACGGCTCAATGCGATCGCCGACCACTGGCCGTCGCCCTGATTCTTGAACCGCTTGCGTGCAACAAGCGGGCCATTCGGGCCGCCTCGGTAGAGCGACAAGGTAACGCTCGAATTCTTGGTCTGAAAAGTCGGAATAAGCGCCGCGACCGATCTGAACGGCCTATCGGTCTCGAAGCTCTGGCCCTGCGTTTCGCCGGGGCGCAACGACGTCGGCATATCGGGCCGATCGAAGGCCGGAGGCGGCGGCAACGGGTGGTCGTATCCGATCCAATCGGCATGCCAATCGCCGGGCGACAGCAGCCCCATCTCCCATACCGCCGGCTTGCTCCAATCCGACGGCCGATTCGCTCCATCCCATACGCGCACGCGCCAGTAGTAGCGCATTCGAGAGACGAGCGGCGACCCGCTATACGAGACGAGCACCGATTGATTCGAACGGACCTCTCCACTATCCCAGACATCGGGCTTGCCGAGCTTCGACGGGTCGGAGGCCACCGCAATCTGATAGGCGCTTTGCGCTTCATTCCTTCGATCGGAGGCGAGCACCCAGCTCAAGCGTGGTCGAACCGTATCGATGCCCAGCGGATCGGTAGCGTAGTCGACCGTCGTGCTAACCACATGAATGTTCGATGTCTGCGCCGAAACGGGTGACATCCAAACCGACCACAAGAGCGCCGCGCCGAAGGCCGCCGCAACGCGCCGCACCATACCAACGACGCGCATCAGCGGCCCCCTGCCGTGGCGTTTCCGAAAAGACCGATCCTGGCGTGCTGCAGCAGTAGGATCGTTTTCGCGTCGACGATCGCGCCGCGTTCCACCATCGCGAGCGCTTCCTCGAACTCGACTTCGATCACCTCGATGTCCTCGCCCTCGACCACCATGCCGCCGCCAGCCGACACCTTGTCCGATGGCGTATATGGCGCGACGAAGAAATGAACGCGATGACCGGCGCAGCCAGGCATCATGACGGCCTCGAAAATCTTCGTCACCGTCTTCACCCGGTAACCGGCTTCCTCTTCGACTTCCGCTTTGATGCGCGCCTCGGGACTCGCATTGCCCACGAGGCCGGCCGGCGCCTCGATCATGTAGCCGCGCCCTTCGCGCAAATGCATGGGCAAGCGAAATTGCTTGACGAGCACCACGGTGCGGCGCGCGACGTCATAAAGCAGCACCGTCGCGCCATCGTCGACGTGATAGACCTCGCGGGTCAATGTCTGCGTCGCACCGTCGCTGCGCCGGTAATCGAAGGTGACTTTTTCGAGTCGGTTCCAATCGTCGGACAGCACGGCAACGTCCGTCACCCGCACGCGGTCATCCAAGGACATCGATATTCTCCAACAGCGGCGAGTCAACCGCGGCGAACGACCGCGGGCGCCTGCGCTTGATCTAATAGGTCGTCGAGCACGAGACGCATCGCCTCTTCCCACGGCTGGCGCCGAACCGCAAAGCGCTTGTCCAGCTTCGCATTGTCCAATCGAGAGTTGTTCTGACGACGCGCCGGCGTGGGGTAATCGCTCGTTGCGATCGCGGCGATCTCCCGCGCGGCGATTGCGCCGTCCGGCAGCGCGGCACGCGCCGCTTCGACGATGCTTGAGGCGAACCCGTGCCAACTCGTCGAACCTTGGGCCGTCAAATGAAAGAGACCGCTTTCGAATGTCCCCGCATGGCGCTCGCGCAACGCTTCGCGCAGTATCTCGGCCGTGAGGTCGGCGATCATTCGAGCCGAAGTGGGCGCGCCGAATTGATCCGCCACCACCTTTAACGTTTCGCGCTCCGACGCCAGCCGCAACATGGTCCGCAGGAAATTCTTGCCGCGCGCGCCGTAGACCCACGATGTCCGCAGCGTGAGCCAGTCGCCGCCAACCGCCGCGATCGCCCGCTCGCCCGCGAGCTTGCTACGCCCGTAAGCATTGAGCGGATTCGGCGTGTCGCTTTCGACGTAGGGGGCAGCCTTCGCCCCGTCGAAGACGTACTCGGTCGAGTAGTGAACCAGCAACGCGCCCGCTTTGCGCGCCTCTTGCGCAAGTACGCCAACGGCGTCGGCATTCACGACGTGCGCGAGGGCCTCTTCTTCTTCCGCTTTATCGACCATCGTATAAGCCGCCGCGTTCACGATCGCGTCCGGCCGCACGTTGGCGACGAGCGCACGCAAGCTATCGGGTCTCGATAGATCGGCCGTGCTCCTGTCGCAAGCCACCACCTCGCCGAGCACCGCCAGCGAGCGCGTGAGTTCCCAGCCTACCTGGCCGCGGCAACCCGTTACTAAGCATTTCATTCGAATACCTCGGCATCGGCCAGCACACGGCCCGCGGCGTCCTTGGCGGCAACTTGCGGCGCGGTGCAGTCGAGCGGCCATGCGATCGCGAGTGCCGGGTCGTTCCAAAGCAGGCTACGCTCGTGTTCGGGATACCAGTAGTCGGTCGTCTTATACAAGAACTCAGCGCTGTCGGACGTCACGTAAAAGCCGTGAGCGAAACCCGGTGGCACCCAAAGCTGACGCCGGTTGGAAGCGGACAGCACAACGCCTACCCACCGGCCGAACGTGGGCGAGCTGCGACGAATGTCGACGGCCACATCGAACACTTCACCCGCCACGACACGCACGAGCTTGCCCTGCGGATGCTGAATTTGATAGTGCAGGCCCCGCAGCACGCCCTTTACCGAGCGCGAGTGATTATCTTGGACGAATTGCACCGTGGGATCGACGTGTTCGACAAAGTGGCGCGCGTTGAAGCTTTCGAAAAAGAAGCCGCGAGGATCTTCGAATACCTTGGGCTCGATAATCTTGACGTCGGGCAAACTGGTCGCGATGACTTTCATGTTCAGGGAGCAGGATCGGAGAGGAGGTTGCGCAGGTATCGCCCGTAGGCGTTCTTCGCAAGCGGTGCCGCGAGGCATTCGAGTTGTTCGGCCGAAATCCATTTACGGCGGAATGCGATTTCCTCCGGGCAGGCGACCACGAGCCCCTGGCGCTTCTGCAAGGTCGCGATAAACGATGCTGCCTCGATGAGCGAATCGTGCGTTCCAGTATCGAGCCACGCGTACCCGCGCCCCATGATTTCGACGTTCAATGCGCCATCGTTCAAATAGCGCGAATTGACGTCCGTGATTTCGAGTTCGCCTCGGGCCGATGGCCGAATGTCCGCGGCGATATCGCAAACGCGCTCGTCGTAAAAATAAAGTCCGGTTACCGCGTAATTCGAACGCGGCTTGGCAGGTTTTTCTTCGATCGAAAGTGCACGAAACGCGGGATCGAACTCCACCACCCCGTACCGCTCGGGATCGTTCACGTGATAGGCGAAGACCGTTGCACCGGACTCGCGTGCGTTTGCGCGCTCCAACTGGCCTACAAGGTCGTGGCCATAGAAGATGTTATCGCCGAGGATCAGTGCCGATGGATCGCTTCCGACGAAATCGCGGCCGATGATGAATGCCTGTGCGAGCCCGTCGGGCGACGGTTGCACCGCATATTGAATGTTCATGCCCCATTGACTGCCGTCGCCAAGCATCGCGGAAAACCGCGGCGTGTCCTGCGGCGTCGATATGATGAGCACGTCGCGGATCCCCGCGATCATCAGGGTCGATAATGGGTAGTAAATCATCGGCTTGTCGTATACCGGCAGCAACTGCTTCGATACGACATGCGTGATCGGATAGAGCCGCGTACCCGAGCCGCCCGCGAGAATAATCCCTTTTCGCGCCATGGTTGTGTCTCCTTAGTCGCGATGCGCGTAATTCGTCTCGACCCATTTGCGGTAGTCGCCGGAAGCCACTTCGTCCACCCATGCCTGGCTGTCCAAATACCAACGCACGGTCTTCGCGAGCCCCGTTTCGAACGTCTCGGCCGGCTTCCATCCAAGCTCCCGCTCGAGCTTGCGAGCGTCGATAGCGTAACGGCGGTCGTGCCCCGGGCGATCTTTCACGAACGCGATTTGATCGCGGTACGAGCCTTGCGCTTTGGTACGCTGCGCATCCAGCAAATCGCAGATCGTATGCACGACCTCGATGTTCGTCTTCTCGTTCCAACCGCCGATGTTGTACGTCTCACCCGGCTTACCGCGGGCAAGCACTTCGCGAATCGCCGAGCAATGATCGCCGACGTAAAGCCAATCGCGCACGTTCTGGCCGTCGCCATAGACAGGCAAAGGCTTGCCCGCGATCGCGTTTGCGATCATCAGCGGAATCAGCTTTTCGGGGAACTGGTACGGGCCATAGTTGTTGGAGCAGTTCGTTGTCAGCGTCGGCAATCCGTAAGTGTGGTGATAGGCACGCACGAGATGATCCGACCCCGCCTTCGTAGCCGAGTAGGGACTATTCGGCGCATAAGGGGTGGTTTCGGAAAATTGCGGATCTTGGGCCGTGAGCGAACCGAACACCTCGTCCGTGGAGACGTGCAAGAACCTGAATTCAGCGCGCTCGGGGGCGTTCAGTTTGCCCCAATAGGCACGCGCCGCCTCGAGCAACGTGAATGTGCCGACGAGGTTGGTTTGTACGAAATCCGCGGGGCCGTGGATGGATCGATCGACATGGCTTTCGGCGGCAAAATGGACGACCGCTCGCGGACGATGTTGGGCAAACAGTGCCTCGAGTGCCGCGCCGTCGCAGATATCGACACGTGCAAAAATGTGTCTGGGATCGTGAAGCACCGGCTGCAGCGTCCGCAGGTTGCCCGCGTAAGTAAGCTTATCGGCATTGACGATTGGCTCGCTGGAGTCGCGCAACCAATCCAGGACGAAATTCGCGCCAATGAAACCGGCGCCGCCCGTAATGAGGATCATAGGGTTCCCTTGCAAAACTAATAGCCGCTCGCGATGCCGCTTTCCGTACAATCCCAGCCAGAGGACCGCATCCGTACGGCTGTCGCGCATCAAGCCCGATGCCCAACGGGGACACAAGCCCAAAACGTGGGATTATACCGGCCCATGAGCGCTCAAACGCCGCGACACGGCCGGAAACGATCGCAATGAACCCTTCTTCCCTTTCCACCCCGTTTGCCTTCGGCGACCTCCAGGGTTGCCACACGCCCTTTCTGCGCTTGCTCGCCGCGCTTCCGCTCGGGCCCGACACCCCCCTATGGTTTGCCGGCGATCTGGTCAATCGCGGCCCCGATTCGCTTGCCACCCTTCGGGCGGTCGCCGAACTGGGCGCGCGCGGGCGGGCCGTGCTCGGCAACCACGACCTCCACCTACTGGCGGTTTCCGCCGGTATCCGAAAAATGAGGGGGAGCGATACGCTCGCCAGCATCCTCGACGCCCCAGACGCGCAGCCTCTGCTCGACTGGCTGCGCCACCGCCCGTTCGCGCATTTCGAAGACGGCATGTTGATGGTGCACGCGGGACTCCTTCCGCAATGGGATCCGAGGCTCGCGCTCGAACTCGCCGACGAGCTGCACAGGGCATTACGCGGTCCCGATTGGCAGGAAACGCTCAGGGATCTCTATGGCAACGAGCCGCGCCGCTGGTCGCCGGATTTGAAGCGCAAGGACCGCATGCGCGTCGCGTTCAATGCTTTTACTCGAATTCGCTTCTGCACGCCCGACGGAACGATGGAGTTTGCGTCCAACGGAGGCCCCGCTTCGGCCCCGCCCGGCTATCTACCCTGGTTCGACGTGCCCGACAGGCGCACAGCCGACGTCACCGTCGTATTCGGCCACTGGGCCGCCCTTGGGCTCATGCTGCGCGACAATCTCATCGGCCTCGATTCGGGCTGCGTCTGGGGCAATCGCTTGTCCGCTGTTAAACTCGCCGCGATACCTTCGGAGCGCCAAGTCATGCAGGTCGAATGCGATGGATGCGCTTCCGGCGCCGAATAGGTCCGATCGCGCACCCCATGCAAAACACCAACAACCCGACGCACGCCCCCGGCGGCGTCCTATGGCTCACCGGCTTGTCCGGTGCCGGCAAAACCACGCTAGCCACCGCGCTGAAACAGCGCCTGGCAAACGAAGGTGGCTTGGCGGTCGTGCTCGACGGCGATATCTTGCGCACGGGCCTGAACGCTGGCCTCGGCTTCAGCCCCGCCGACCGTCAAGAAAACGTTCGTCGAACGGCCGAGGTCGCCGCGTTGTTCAAGGCCGAGGGTTTCGTCGTCATCTGCGCGTTGATCTCACCGGCGGCGGCGCAGCGCCAGCTCGCGCGCACCATTGTGGGCGAGCGCTTCTTCGAAGTCCATGTAAGCAGCGATCTCAGCGTTTGCGAACGGCGCGATCCCAAGGGCCTGTACGCCAAAGCGCGCAGCGGCACGCTGGCTGAATTTACGGGCGTGGCCTCCCCTTACGAGGTGCCCGCCATGCCGGATCTGGCAATCGACACCAGCGGCTCGACCATCGCGCAATCGCTAAGCGAGTTGGAGCGCTTCGCTCGCTCCCGGCTGCGCCTAGCCTATCGCACGCCCGGCTGACGCGCCGCGCTTAGACGTCGCCTGAAACAGCGTGACTGGGCGGTAGCTCGTTGCCCGAGTCGGAGGGCAACGGTTGAGCCGGCGCCGGCGCCACTGCCGTTGCCGATGCCGATGCGACCGAGGCCTTCACGCCGCTTTGCAACGCCGCCAACCCCGCCCCGACCGCTTCGCGCGCCTTCGCCGACAGCGCCCGCCGATCGCTCATCGGCTCGATCGGCGCCCCGACATACAAGTGCGCCGTAAACGGCCCGCCGCGCAGCACGGCATCGAGCGACTGCCCGAGCGTCACCTCGTCGATATAAGCGGGCGTAGTCGATTGATGCCCATCCCGATCCTCGTACAGCAGGCAAATAGGCTGCACGAGACACTGCGCCGAAACGGCCGATTGAAACAAGTTCGCATGGAACGGCAGCAACGAGGTGCCATCCGACGTCGTGCCTTCGGGAAACAAACAAACCGATCCGCCCGACGACACCCGTTCGACAATCTCATGCATCGTGCGATGCGCGTCCCGGCGCTTCTCGCGGTGGATAAAAATCGTCCCGAGCCGATGCGCAAGCCACCCGACCACAGGCCAATGACGCACCTCGGCCTTCGAGACGAACGGTGTCGGACGCCACGCATTAACGACGTAGATATCGAGCCAAGAGATGTGGTTGCCAACCACGAGCGCGCCATGATCGATCCTGCGTTCGTCGTGATGCACGACGAGCCGCATGCCCGCGAGCCGCAGCATCTTGATCGACCAAGCCCGATTCACTTCGAGCTTGGCCGCCTCCGAGAGGCGCGGGAACCGGACGGCGATGATCCACACCCCATGCAGCAGATGGAGCACCAGCCGAAGTTTGGCAAAAGCGAGCTTCATTGCATTCAGCAATCGTTAGTCAGCCGTTCGTGATTCGCGCGTCCGTCATGCCGTTGCCGGACATCAAGCCGGTACGTGCTCGTACGCGACGTGCCCTGCCACGAGCGTCGCACGCACCCGTGCCGGCAGCTCATAGCCGAGGAACGGCGTGTTGTGCCCTTGGCTCTTGAGCGCGCGCGGCTCGACACGCCAATAGGCGTTGCGATCGAACACGCAAACGTCCGCCACCGCGCCCGCTTCGATCCGGCCCACGGGCAACTGCAGCACCTTCGCCGGTTCGGCCGTGATGCGTCCCAGCGCCCGCGCGAGCGGCAGCCGCGCTTCGTCGGCCCACTTTACCGTCAGCGACAGCAGCAACTCGAGGCCCGTCGCACCCGGCGTGGCCTCGGCGAACGGCAATAGCTTTTCGTCGTCGTCGACAGGCGTGTGCGCCGAGCAAATCGCGTCGATCGTGCCATCGGCCAACCCCGCGCGAATCGCCTCGCGATCGCGCTGCGTGCGCAGCGGTGGATCGAGACGGAACTGCGAATCGAAGTAGCCGATGTCCACATCGATCAAATGAATGTGGTTCGCGCTGACATCGCACGTCACCGCCAGCCCTTCTGCTTTCGCTTCCCGTACGAGCGCGACGCCCGCGGCCGACGACAAGTGCGACAGATGCACCCGCGCCCCCGTGGCGCGCATCAATTCGAAAATCGTATGCAGCGCGATGGTTTCGGCCGCCACCGGCACACCGGACAGGCCCAAGCGCGACGCCACGGCACCGCTCGCCGCCACACCGCCCTTCGCGAGGCAAGCATCTTGCGGCCGCAGCCAGACCGTGTAGCCGTACGTGCTCGCATATTGCAATGCGCGCAGCAGCACTTGCGTATCGACGATTGGCGAATCGGCCTGCGTGAAGCCGACGCAACCGGCTTCGGTCAGTCCCACCATCTCGGTAATGACGGCGCCCTTCAAACCGACCGTCAATGCGCCGAGCGGATGCACGTGCGCGCGATTCATCTTGCTGGCCCGGAACTTCAGCATTTCCACGAGCCCAGGCTCATCGAGCACCGGATCGGTATCGGGCGGGCACGCAAGTGTCGTCACCCCGCCGGCCACGGCCGCCGCCATCTCCGATTCGAGCGTCGCTTTATGCTCGTAGCCGGGTTCGCGCAACCGCGCCGACAAATCGACGAAGCCCGGCGCCACGTAGAGCCCCTTCGCGTCGATCGTCTTGTCCGCCTTGAAATCGGAGGGTGCCGCGCCGATGGCAGCGATCTTGCCCTCGGCAATGAACACGTCCGCGCGCTGTTCGGCGCCCGCTTGCGGGTCGATCACCGTGCCGCCTTCGATATGAATCTTCATGCGCTGCCTTTTTGTCTTTCCGTCGCTCTTCTATTTTCTATCGCCGTTCGGCCGTTCGGCCGCTCGATGCGGCCCGCTCGGCCGTGTCACTCGTTGTTGCCGGCCACGATGCTCATGACGGCCATCCGCACCGCGATGCCGAACGTCACTTGGTTCAGGATCACCGATTGCGGGCCGTCGGCCACTTGCGAATCGATCTCCACGCCACGGTTCATCGGGCCCGGGTGCATGACGATCGCATCGGGCTTCGCGCGCGCGAGCCGTTCTGGCGTAAGCCCCCAGCTCTTGAAGTACTCCTGCGCCGAGGGCAGCAACGCACCGCTCATGCGCTCGTTCTGCAGCCGCAGCATGATGATGACGTCGACGTCTTTCAGCCCTTCGTCGAGATCGTGATACACGCGCACGCCCAGCTCTTCGAGCCCGCCCGGCAACAACGTGCGAGGACCGATCGCGCGCACTTCGGGCACGCCGAGCGTGGTCAGCGCATGGATATCGGAACGCGCCACGCGCGAGTGCAGGATATCGCCGACGATCGCCACGCGCAGATTCGTAAAATCGCGCTTGTAGTGACGAATCGTGTACATGTCGAGCAAGCCTTGCGTGGGGTGCGCATGGCGCCCGTCGCCCGCGTTGATCACATGCACGTGCGGTGCGCAGTGTTCGGCTATCAAATACGGCGCGCCGCTCGACGCGTGGCGTACGACGAACATGTCGGCATGCATGGCCGACAGGTTGTTGATCGTATCGAGCAGCGATTCGCCCTTGCTCGTCGAAGACGCGTTGATGTTCAGATTGAGCACGTCGGCCGACAGGCGCGTGGCCGCGATCTCGAACGTCGTGCGCGTGCGCGTCGAATTCTCGAAGAAGAGATTGAAGACCGATTTGCCGCGCAAGAGCGGCACCTTCTTAACCTCGCGATCGGTCACGCTCACGAACGGCTCGGCCGTGTCGAGGATATGCGTGAGAATCGAGCGCGGCAGCCCTTCGATCGACAGCAAATGCTTAAGCTCGCCGTTCTTCGTGAGCTGCGGATTGCCCTTCAGGAAGCCATAGCGAAAGCGCTCGGCGGAGGCGGCAGCAGACTCGCCGCCGTGATCGGCACGGCCCGGGGTGACGGTGTTCATAATCGGTCAGGTTAAAACAGGGGTGGACGAAGCGCGCCGGCACAATACGCACGCGCCTGGTCGAAAAACAACGCGAAGAACAACGCAAAAAACATCGCGGCAAGCCCGTTGCAAGGTCAATCGCCGCGCGGTTCGGTACGGAACGTGAAGGTCATCTCGCTGCCTTGCTCGAGCACGAGCGTCGCGTCCTCGCCGATTTCCGCGTGCGCCCCGACAAAGCGCGCCTCGAACGGCATTTCGCGGCCGCTGCGCTCCGCCAATACCGCCAGCTCGACGGCGGCGGGACGCCCGTAATCGTACAGTTCGTTGATCGCCGCCCGCACGGTGCGGCCCGTATGCAAGACATCGTCGACGAGCACGATGCGCCGGCCCTCGACGTCGAACGGCAGCGACGTGGGGCTCGCTTGGCTGTGCAGCCCTTTCTTGGCGTAATCGTCGCGATGCAGCGCCACGTTCACGACCCCGAAAAACTTCGCGCCGAGATCGCGCGCAAGACGCGCGGCCAGCCACGCGCCGCCGCTGTGGATTCCTGCAAGAACGGGGCCGTCCGCGGCCCCGAACGATGCACCGTAAGCGGCGCTAATCTGGGCGAGGAGCGCCGCGTAGGACGCTTCTGCATCAATGCAACTCATCGGAAAGCCCGTCCAGGTATTGTTGAAGAATGATGCGCGCCGCCTCGGCATCGCGCATCTCGGCCGCCACGCCGCGCTCGCGCATGTCGAGATCGGCCGCCACCGAGCTGTAGCGCTCGTCCACCCATGCGACGGGCAAGTTGAAACGCCCGTTCAACTGGTTGCCGAAGCGCTTGGCGAGCTGCGTCATTTCGTGCGGCGTGCCGTCCGGGTGGCAGGGCAAGCCCACCACCAAGGCCTCGGGCTTCCATTCGCCGATCAGCTTGCCGACGGCTTCGAAGCGAAACGCGCGATCGCGATTCGGCACGACGACGAGCGCTCGCGCCTGGCGCATCAGGACATTGCCGACTGCCACACCGATGCGCTTTTCGCCGTAATCGAACGCAAGCAGCGTCGCCTCACGCCCGACCGCTTTTATCATGCGTGACCCGCGTCGCCCGACAGCATGGAGGGCGTGACGCCGAGCAGCGCCAGCGCGGCCTCGAAACGTTGCTCGGCCGGAACGTCGAACACGATCTTCGGATCGGCCTCGACCGTCAACCAGCCGTTGCGCGAGATTTCCTCTTCGAGCTGCCCCGCGCCCCAACCCGCATGGCCGAGCGTGAGCAAGAAGCGTTGCGGACCTTTGCCGCTCGCCACCGCTTCGAGCACGTCTTTCGACGTTGTCATTTCAAGGCCGCCCGTGACCGCCATCGACGACGTATAGGCACTGCCCTCGACGGGCTCGTGCAGCACGAAACCGCGCTCGGTTTGCACCGGGCCGCCGAAGTAGACGGGAACATGCAGCAGCGGCTCGATTTCGAGCTTCAGATCGATGCGGGTAAACAGCGCTTCGAGATCGATGTCCGTCGGCCGATTGATGACGAGGCCAAGCGCGCCGCGCTCGCTGTGATCGCAAAGGTAGACCACCGTCCCTGAAAACGTCGGATCCGCCATATTGGGCATGGCGATCAGGAACTGGTTGGTCAGATTGATGCGATCGTTACTCTTAGGCATGGTTCGAATTTTAGCAAAGACGGTGCAGGTTGGACGCCGCGAATGAGCGCCGCCACGCAGGAAAGACCGTGAATCGTCAGCGACGCATCATTCGCGCCCGCCCACGCCGGCCTAATTTCCCCGCACTCTATCACGCATGCCGGGTGCGCCACGCGCCGTAGGCCGTTTGGACAAAGGGTCGCGCCGTCCCGTGATGGCCAGGCGGCCTAGAGCGGCGCGCAAAATCGCGTCGGCGAGCGCGACGGCGAATCGTTTCCGGTCCGCCGCGCCGACACAACACGCCGATACAGCGCGAAATCTTGCAGTACTTAAGAAACGGACGATGCCGGGGCGGTACCGGCCACGGGAGCCGCACGCTCGATCGCTTGTGTCAGCAAAGCGAGCGGCACGGCCGAATCGGGCGGCGCAAAACCGGCCGCCACCCGCAGCAGCATCGCACGCAACGCCTCGCCGGCCTGCTCGATCGAGCGCCGGGCGGGCGCCGCCCCGGCCGAGCCGACGCGCGCCGCATAGGCTTGCCGGCGCCAAGCCAGGCCGAGCGCATCGGCCAGCAGCGCGACGTGGCCAAGACCCAGCGCTTGTGCCGCAGCGCCGAGCCGATAGGCGGCGCGCGCCGCATGCTCGGCCGCCGCGCCATCGACGGTGGTGCCGTCCGCGGCCGCGAAGGCGGCATCGCCGCTGACGGCCAGCGCCGCCATGGAAGCGTCGGCGGTTTGCAGGAAATCCTCGTAGGCCAGGACGTTGACGGACACCGGCCCGAGTTCGCGCGCAACGGCATCTTGACTGGCCGCGGCTTCGGCTTGCGACGCGCCCTGCTCCCAGGCAGCCTCGGACGCTTGCGTGGCCGCCACATGCCAGTCGACGGTCAGCCCGTAATCGTTGAGCAGCGCGACGGCGTCCGCGTCTTCGGCCGCCGCGCCATAAAGGGCAAGATCGCGCCACAGCAGCGCCAGCGCCGCCCGAACGAACGAGCGCGGCGCGAGAAGCTGCCCGTGCGCCTGGTCGGCCAGCAATAGATTGCAACGCGCATAAAAGCGCTTGGCCTCCGGATCGCCCGCTTGAGCGCGGCCGTTCACGCGCAGCGCGCGGGCGCATGCGCTGGCCAAGCGCCAAACGTCGTACGGATCGGTGCCGGCCAACTCGGCGATACAGGCATCGAGTTCATCGAGCGCCGCGCTCGCCTGTTCATGGCCCTTCAGCACGGGCAGCAGCGCCTGCTCGTAACGCGCCCGCAAGACAGCGAGCTTGGAAGCCGCGCTCGCGCGCAAGGTAGCCGGCGCGATCGGCCTACCGGCCAACGCAAGGTCTTCGAACGCGACGGTATAGCCGCGCGTATAGCGCCCGACCTGCGCATTCAACTCGCGATAGTGCGCAAACAACGTGGGCGAGCAAGCCAACTCGCGCAGATTACGTCGCGTCAGCGCCGCGTGGAAATCGACGAGCGCCGCACGAAATTGCGGAAGAAAGTCGTCGTTTGCAAACGGCGCGACGAGCACGAGCGCATCGGTGAAACGCTGCGACGCCAGCCACCCCGCTTGGCGCAACGCCTGCGCCGCCCGCAGCAACGGCCCGACCACCGTTACTTGTGCATCGCTGGCCTGCCTCGCCTCGGCCAGCGCAGCCTCCGCTTCATGGACCGCGGCGCCGCGCGGGTTCGGCAAGGCCTCGGGGGATGGCAAATCGACGGATGTCATGGCGTGGGCGTAAGCGAAGCGGCGCGCGAGCCTGCTGGGCCCGGCGGCTTCAGGGTATGGTCAGAGCTGAACCATCTCGAAATCTTCCTTGCGGGCGCCGCACTCGGGACACGTCCAATTGATCGGAACGTCTTCCCAGCGCGTCCCCGGCGCGATGCCTTCTTCGGGCAGACCGGCCTCTTCGTCGTAGATCCAGCCGCAAATCAGGCACATCCACTGTTTGTATTCCATTCTTGTCGCGTCGATAAAACCGTTGATCAAAGAGCCATGATGGTACCGTTTTTGGGGCTCCCCTGGCTAGGAATCCGCGCATCGGCGCATCCCAGCGGTAGCCCTCGCGCCGTTTATGGGCCGCCGCGCGCGTTGCCGTATCGGTGGAGGACACGCGCACTGTCCGTACCATCGGAGCGCATTAGGCCGCATAATGAAACGACCGCGCAAGCGAGCCGTCCGGCCCGCCGCTCGCGGTTTCCATAACAACGCTTATTCCATGCAAAGTGCCGCTCCCCCGATCGTTCTGACTTTCGGCTTGTCCGACCCCACCGGCGGCTTCGGCCTGCAAGCCGATTTGCTGACGCTCGCCAGCATGGGTTGCCATGGCGTATCGGTGCTCACCGGATACACGGTGCGCGATTCGGCAACCTGCGACGAAGTGACGGGACTCGACCCCGACGTCGTGGCCACGCAGGCGCGCATGCTGCTCGAGGATATGCCGATCGCGGCGTTCAAGGTGGGCGCGGCCACGCGTGCGGAGGTCGTCGCCGCCATCGCCGAGGTCGTGTCCGATTACGACGATATTCCGCTGATCCTCGCCCCCGATTTCACGCTCGATGACGAACACGTCTTAGCGGCCGACGAATTACGCGAGTCGATCGCCGATCTGCTGGCGCCGCAAACCACGGTGCTTATCGCGGATCAATCGACGCTGATCGCGCTCGCGCAGCCGGACGGCGACGAAGAAGCGCCGAGCCTGGACGGAGCGATCGCTCACTTGCTTTCTCAGGGCGCCGAGTACGTCTTGTCGACGCAGACGGGCACGCACCGCCTCGTCAATACGTTATTCAGCGAGGAAGGCCAACTGCGGCAGGACATGTGGGATCGGCCGCAGTACCGGCTGATGGGCATCACGGACACGCTCGGCGCGGCCGTGGCCGCCTTGCTGGCGAACGGACAAGAGCCCGCCGAAGCGGTGCGCGAAGCGCAGGAATACTTGTATCAAGCGGTGCGGCAAGCGTTTCGCCCCGGCATGGGCGCGTATTTGCCGGATCGCTTCTTCTGGGCGCGCGACGACGAAGACGCGGCCTCGCCGCCGCCGATCGGCACGGACCCGATTCGGCATAAGCCGTCGCGGGCTTGAACGAACGGTAGCGCTTGCGCGGTAGCGCGACGTCGGCCTCCGCCTACCCGGGGCGTTGGACGGCGGTGCGATTTCCCGCCAACATAAAAAATCCCGCGAGAGCACAGCGTGCTCCGCGGGATTTTTATCGGCTGGAGAGCGCGCCTTGCAGCGTGCCCTTCATGCGATTTCGGAAGGCGGCCCGAAATTGTAGGCCGCCTGCGTCCGAAATTACATGTCCATGCCCATGCCGCCCATGCCGCCGGGCATGCCGCCAGGCATCGGGGCATCCTTCTTCGGCAGTTCGGCAACGGCTGCGTCCGTCGTCAGCAGCAGGCCTGCCACCGAAGCGGCGTTTTGCAGCGCCGTACGCGTCACCTTCGTCGGATCGACCACGCCGGCTTCCACCAGATCGCCGTACTCTTCCGTCGAAGCGTTGAAGCCGTAGTTGCCCTTGCCTTCGGCAACGGCTGCCACGACCACGCCGGCTTCCAGGCCGCCGTTCGTCACGATCTGACGCAGCGGCTCTTCCATCGCGCGCAGCACGATCTTGATGCCGGCGTCTTGATCGGCGTTCGCGCCCTTCAAGCCCGTGATAGCCGTGCGAGCGCGGATCAGCGCCACACCGCCGCCAGGAACGATGCCTTCTTCAACGGCAGCGCGCGTAGCGTGCAGCGCGTCTTCGACACGTGCCTTCTTTTCCTTCATTTCGACTTCGGTCGCAGCACCGACCTTGATCACTGCCACGCCGCCGGCCAGCTTGGCCACGCGCTCTTGCAGCTTTTCGCGGTCGTAGTCGGACGTCGCTTCTTCGATTTGCGTGCGGATCTGCTTCACACGCGCTTCGATGTTCTTTGCGTCGCCTGCGCCGTCGATGATCGTCGTGTTTTCCTTGCCCACTTCGATGCGCTTGGCTTGGCCGAGTTCTTGCAGCGTCGCCTTTTCGAGCGTCAGGCCCGTTTCCTCGGCGATCACTTGGCCGCCCGTCAGGATCGCGATGTCTTCGAGCATCGCCTTGCGACGATCGCCGAAGCCAGGCGCCTTGACCGCAACGGTCTTCAGGATGCCGCGGATGTTGTTGACCACGAGCGTGGCGAGGGCTTCGCCTTCGACGTCTTCAGCGATGATGAGCAGCGGGCGGCCTGCCTTGGCCACTTGCTCGAGCACCGGCAGCAGATCGCGGATGTTCGAAACCTTCTTGTCGTGCAGCAGCACGAACGGGTTTTCGAGGACGGCGACTTGCTTGTCCGGGTTGTTGATGAAGTACGGCGACAGGTAGCCGCGGTCGAATTGCATGCCTTCGACGACTTCGAGCTCGTCGGCCAGCGACTTGCCGTCTTCGACGGTGATGACGCCTTCCTTGCCGACCTTGTCCATCGCTTCAGCGATGCGATCACCGATCGACGAATCGCTGTTCGCCGAGATCGAGCCGACTTGCGCGATTTCCTTGCTCGTCGTGCAGGGCTTGCTGATCTTGCGCAGCTCTTCCACGGCGGCTTGCACGGCCTTGTCGATACCGCGTTTCAGATCCATCGGGTTCATGCCCGAGGCAACGTACTTCATGCCTTCGCGGACGATCGACTGGGCCAGCACCGTAGCCGTCGTCTTGCCGTCGCCGGCGTTGTCGCTGGTCTTGGAAGCCACTTCCTTGACCATTTGCGCGCCCATGTTCTGGAGCTTGTCTTCGAGCTCGATTTCCTTGGCGACCGACACGCCATCCTTCGTGACCGTCGGGCCGCCGAAGCTGCGCTCGAGGACGACGTTGCGACCCTTCGGGCCCAGCGTGACCTTCACCGCGTTCGCAAGGATGTTCACGCCTTCAACCATCTTGGCGCGAGCGCTGTCGCCGAATACGACGTCTTTAGCTGCCATCTTGTAACTCCTTGAATTCTTTGTGAAATATCGACGTGGACGGGATTTACTTCTGAACGACCGCCATGATGTCTTCTTCGCGCATCACCAGCAGTTCCTGGCCGTCGACCTTGACGGTTTGGCCAGCGTACTTGCCGAACAGGACGCGATCGCCGACTTTGACGTCGAGTGCGATTTGGTCGCCCTTGTCGTTGCGCTTGCCCGGCCCGATCGCGAGCACTTCGCCTTGATCCGGCTTCTCGGCGACGGCGTCAGGGATCACGATGCCCGAGGCAG
>NZ_JBQCIV010000160.1:0-11036 GCF_051953405.1 Trinickia sp.
CACTGCGACGGATACTCGTCCCGATGCTCTCGCACCATGCGGACTGCACGCTCGCGGACCTCGGCAGAAAATTTGTTCGACTTGTTCATGGCTCCATTCTCTCAAGAGTTGGAGCCTCCACAAAATCCGGGGCGGTTCACGGGAGTGTCAGGCGTACGAAGAAAATCCATAAAGCGAAGCTTCGAGCGCAATCCCACCGGATGCCGGCTACTTTGAAGATCGCAGCAAATCTAGCCGGCGATCAATCAACTGTCGCATGTTTTCATCTGGATTAAATTCAAGGCATTTCTCCAGATCTGCGATAGCAGCCTTATTGTCGCCCAATTCATTCAAAACGTTCGATCTATTATAGTAAATGAACGGATAGTTAGGATTCAGGGCAATCGCCTTGTCAAAGCAATCCAAGGATTTTTGGTATTGCTTCACCTGAAAGTAAACGGTCCCAATTGTACAATACGCCGACGCCTCCGCATAACCGAGCGCAAACGCTCGCTCAAGGTCTTTTTGTGCCAGATCGAATTTGTTTAGCATCGCGTAAGCCGTACCACGATCAGCGTATGCCAGCGCATTGGTCGGATCGATTTGGAGCACATCACCGTACAGAGCCAGCGCATCGTCAGTGCGCCCCTGGGTCAGGAAATCTCGTGCCCGCATGCAAAACGGCGACAAATCGATGTTTTTTTCGCTCATTCAAATCACTCCCGATGAGGCGCTCTCAGTAGCCTCACCCTTCATTAATTTCACACGTGCTTCGCGGCTCACATGACACCGCGACCCGTGTTCTCTATCAAGGAGAACAAGTACGCCTGCAACGCTTCAAGTCGGATCGCCGAAGCAGATGGCCGCTTCGGATCTTGTCGAGAACAAGCGCGAAGGAACTCCGGAACCTCTGGACTCAGCCACAATTCCCGATGCTGGAAAACCGCGTAGCGTTCGCCATCGATCTGCTCCACAAACATGTGGCCGCGCCACGCCTCTTCATACAATCGGCCGGAGATAGATTTTAGAAAAACCAATGCAACGTCCCCGACCGCGAGTGATATTTGCCCCCAACTTGGCGGACTACCAACAAATTCTATTTCCTGCCCGTACGATGCAGCATCAACCCCTTTGCGTGCCGAATATACCCGCTCGACGCGAGCCCTAAAGCATTGCGGCTGTGGCGAGTCTACGATCTCGACCATCACCAAATCGCAGTTCGCTACTTTATCGGCCAAGAAACTCTTCGTGTCACTCATTCTGGCTCCCACGGTTGTCCCTGCTTCTCGAGTTCCGGGAAATAGAGACGCATATTCCCTGACGCCTCTGGAGTCGGTATCCCCAGTTTTCTCGGGAAAGTTGCGCAGTTGTACGTGCTCGCATTCTTCCCTGGGAAACCATAGAACGCGTTGTCCATAGGACTGTCGACTCCTATTGCATCGTGCGCGGCCTTGATCGCATCGAAATCAGCTGATGAGACAGGGATTTTCTGCTCCACAACAACCTGCGACAGCCCATCACGGCCAACAGCAGGGTTCTCCGCGACCGACCTAAACACGGCTGTGTCGTCAGTAATGATACCCGGATAGCTTGCTCCATCGCGAAGCGACTGCGCGGCATCGTAAGCAGACATGCCCTCCGGCACCTTAGGCCCAAAGCCAAAGATCTGCCGTCCACCATCGAATGAATAACCAACGTGGCCGGTGACTACGTAAGGATGCGGAGCATCCGCAGCCAGAAGGTCTCTTGTGGAACCGGCACCGCGGAATCCATAGAGGGTGATTGTTGGCTGTTCCGCACCTTCGACCGATGCAGCCACCCCGGTTCTAGCAGCAAGCCCCGCCCCCTTCGCTCCAGCGTATCCCCCAAGCAAACTCCCGCCAAGCATCGACCATTTCTGTCCGTCGGACCCCTCCCCGAAGGCTTTGCCGCCAAGCCACGAACCAGCCTCGCCGCCTGCGAAGCCACCTACCGCACCCACGACAGCCAGCACAGGTCCCGCAAGCACTGCAGCCGCTGCAACGCCGACTGCCATCATCGTCCAGTTAACCCATGGCGGAATCTCGGAATTGGCCTGCCCAACGGTCGCACCACCGATGAAGACATTCGGCGATCCATCGTTGATAAGCGCACCGCACATCAACTTGTCGTCTTTTCGGCTCGCCGGCTGCCGATTGATAAAAACCGTCGACGAGCCTTGCGCGACAACTTGCGGCGGCCCATTGTGATCGCTGCACACCCCTTGGCTTAGGTTTGCGCGCATCGCCGCTCGGCTGTTGATAAATACGTTGGGCGACCCTTTTATCAGACTTCCAGTAACGTGCCTCGGCGCCCACGACATTGTGCCGAGCACTTCGCCAATTCCTCCGCCTGCAGCGGCACCGGCCGCAACAGCTGCGACGACAGTCAATGCGGCGCCGCCGGTGACGACGACCGCAGCGGCCCCGATCACCGCACCGGCAATCAATCCGGCGATCATCCACCCTTTGGAGGCCGTATGTGCAACTGGGTCTCCGAGCCGCGCGGCCGCAAGCAGTGTTCCCACGGATTTTCCCTCTTAGCTGGCGCTTGCAACGGTGGCGAGATAGGATCGCACTGCGGCGACGCTCTGTATTCCGGCAGTCCCTTTCACCGATTTAACGCCAGTGAGTCGTTCGTGCAACGACGGAGCCGTCTCCGGGTCCATTGTCCATAATGCGAATTGACGGCCGTCTGGAGCTTTCCACGCCTCTTGCCCTTCCGGCGCGGCTCGCAACGTCAACGGCGCACCGGACGCCTCAAAAAACGCTACGCCCTGGGACATTTCCGTCACATCGTGGCGCATTAATTCAGCCATGTTCGTCAGCGCGTACAACGTCTCCGTCGCCTCGTGAAGCACGAAGACAAATCCCAGAGCGTCACGGCCTAGCTGCGTAGGTATGAAGCCGGCACCGTCCGGACGCTTGAGCACAACGCTATCGATCAAGGTGTCGTACTCTTTTCGCTTTTCAGCCGAGAACGTCTTGGGGCAGGTTCCAATGAAACTGATCGCCATGCGCTGCTCGCCCGGCACGGGAGACATCACGACCGTTTGACGCTGATGCAGCGGCGAGCCCTGCGACACCCACTGGTAGTCGACTTCGCGAGCGGTTTCCCCATCGACTTCTTTGACACCTAGGTGCTTCAGTTCGAAGCGCGGTAGCGTCTTGCGCATTTCGGAAACGAGCCGCGTCACGAACGTATCCACCGTATCGTCTTTCTCCATTGGCGCGCGCGACACGACGAACGTGAAGCTGCTGCTGCCAGCCGCGTCGACCGTGAACAGGTGCATCGTCTTGTCGGTAAAGTTCGCAGGCAAATCGATTGCCGCGTCGTTCATCTCGTATATAGGCATGGATTTCCGCATCGGCAGGCGCTGCCGATTCAAGCAAGAGACAGGTTGGATGTAGCTCGAGGCGCGTTGCCCACATCAGTTCGGTGGCCACTGCACTCCGGCAGCGACGATGCGCTTGCGAATCGCTTCTATGCGCGGCAGTTGGGGCGAATCTGCCGGCGTTTGATGCAATTCATTGCTCAACGCTTTGGCGTATTTCGCTCCCTGGTTGTCTGAGACCGTTGGGTCCGCGCCATGTGCAAGCAAATAGTCGACAGTGTCCCATTGGCGCAGGCCCGTCGCTTGGAAGAGTGCCGTGTAGCCAACCGAATCCCGTATGTTCACGTTGGCATGATGTTCGACCAGTGTTCGCACCTGCGGTAATAGGGTGTCCTCGGACGCCGCGAATAACAAGGGGGTATCGCCGTCATAGCGCAAATCCGGGCTCATACCGCCCGCCAGCAACGCATTGAGGAGGTTTGGGTTGTCAGCGCGTGCCGCAACGAAAGCAATGTCCTCATCAGTCGCGCCAAACGGCTGTTCGGGCTTCGCGCCGTCTCGCACCAGCTCGGAAATGATTTGATAACGAACGTTGGCGGGGTCATTCTTGACGGGAATGACTTCCTGCACCGCGAAGGACAGGAGACTTGTCTTCTTGTTGCCTAGCGCGGCCAAATCTGTTTTTGGAGCGAGTTCTTTGACAGCCGCTAGGTTTCCGTCACGGATTGCCTGAGCGAGCGCCAATTGTTGTCCTGTGAAAAAATCTTCCGGCGGGTAGCGTTTGAATCCCGACATGTTTGTTCCTTGTGCGTGAGTGGGCCACCAGATCGGGGACGACAATCCGATTGCGGCGACGAGTGCGCCAACAATCACCGTTTTGCGATATTTCATCAGTGTGCACCGAGCTGCTGGAGAAGGTCCGCCTGCTCCTGTGCGGCCCTCGACTGCATGCCATTAAACACGTCGGCCATCTTGTGCCGGCCGAAGCTCGTCATGCTGGTTCCCGAAATGTCAATCTGATCGCCGACGGCCTTTGGCATGACTGCTGCAGTTACATCGCTAATGGGCCCAAGCCGTCCTTCCTGTATGCCGGTCAGAATTTCCCCATCGACGCGATAGTTGGTGATGGAAGCGGCTTGCGGCGATGCGCCGTAGAGCGGAAGTGTGGCGGGATTCAGACCAGAGGCGTTAAATAGGGTAGCCGTCGAGCCACTGGCCTCCGACGCTGCGGACGCAAGGCCTCCCCCTAAGGAATGACCCGTTATGTCCAGATCCTCCGCATTGCCAGAAAGTAAAACTCTTTTCCCGATAGAGACCGCCTGCGCGTAGTACGGTGACTTCTTTCCCGAGCCTTGCTCGATATTGTTGGTCATATCCTCGCCGAGCAGGTTCTCGGTGCCCTTAAAGGCGACGGTCGGCTTCATGCTGCCGCCAAACACGGCTGGGTCGGGCGCGTACGCTTGGGAGCCGAAGTTGCTGCCAGCAATTTTGAAATCGGAGGGGCGCAAGTTGTACTTAGCAAGCGCAGCCGGATCGTTGGTAATGTTCTTCCAACCTGGCGGCGCCGTGCCCGGCTCATAAACCGCGTTCGCAAGCTTCGCCATCTGTTGCGCCTTTGCGGTCGCCTGGAATTTCCGCGCAGCCTCTCGAATTTTCGGATCGGCCGACGCGAGTCCCGCTGCAATGACCGCCTGCTGATTGGCCCACTCAATCGCCATCGCCTGCTCTGGCGTCACAAACAGCCCCTGATTTAGGTGAATCACCGGGCCGTCGAGAAAGATGCCGCTTTGATTGATCAAAATGCTCGACGCACCGTGCGAAAGCCTAATGCTGTCCGGCTTCAGCGTGACGATGCTCCCGCCGACGCGATGCTCGATCTCGTCCGTGGCCTGATAGCTCTGCTTTCCGGGTCCTGCGTCACCGGCGAGGGCTTGTACGCCTACTGTGTTAGCGGTCGTGAAGCGCGCCTTCGCGATCTTTTCCGACAAGCTGCCTTGCGCAACGTGCTTGCTCTCGTCGCCCTTCAACACCGAAATGCTCCGCGCGCCGGCCTCTACCGTGTGCGTCTCGTTGTCTTTAATAACGGTATTCATGTCCTTCTGCGCATGCAGAAAGACTTCCTGCGCACCATTGACGTCCGAGAACCGTAGCTCGTTGAAGCCCTTTCCCTTATGCGTTTGGCTGCGAATGCCCATCGTCTGCCCGGCAGTCCCATGATACGGATTGGCCGCTTCCCCGTTGAACACGCGGCCGATCACGAGGGGCATATCAGGGTCCCCCTGATCATGGGCTATCACGACCTCTTGCCCGACACGCGGGATCGCCGAGCCGCCCCACCCCTTGCCCGCCCAGGGCTGCGATACCCGAATCCACATCGAATCGGTGCCATCCATCTTGCCGCGCCGATCCCACGTAAAATGCACCTTCACGCAACTGCCGTCGGTATAGATTTCATAGCCCGGCGGGCCGACCACGATCGCCGTCTGTGTACCCTGCATGGACGGCTTCGGCGTACGTCGCTCGGGCCGGAACGGAATGTCGATCGGCAAACACGTGAACGAATTGCGATAAGGCAATCGCGCCACCTGCTGCGTGAAGTCGTTCACGGCCTCATGCCGCACGTGCAGGATGGCCAACGCCTTGCTGTTGTAGGTCGATGAGCGGTGATTGACGAGCTTGAACCGCCCGGTCGTCGTCATCCCCGACGCATAGCCAGTGCCGGTAAAGCGCCGGGCCTGCGCTTCCTCGGCTTCCATCGCATAGCGCACGTAGCGCTGACCATTGTCAAAATCGTCGTAGAGCGACTGATGCTCGTAACGCTCCGTACCCTCGATATTCGGATGCTTCAAGCTCTGCGCACGCGCCTCGACCAGCATCAACTTCGACGACGGCCGCTCGGAATTGAAATCCCGGTATGTCACCTTGCCGACGCGGAAACTAAATGCCTCGTCCCATCGGTCGATGCCGTCTCGCTCGCTCGCCGCGCTATCCGCGTGGTACTCGATCTCGCCGAGAGTCGGAAGCTCGCGAAAGATTGCGTTGCTATCGCCAATCACGAGGGTGTGCTTGCCCTTCTCATAGCGGAAGGTCCAAATCAGGCCCTCCTGCTCCATGAGCCGCGCGCAGAAGTTGTAGTACGACTCGCAGTACATGACGATGTACTTCAACTCCGGGCGCTTATTGCGCACCTGGAACTCGAAGTCGGAAAACCCCTGCTCATGAAAGATCGTGGCGAGAATGCTCTCGGGCGTCTCGTGCTGGAAAATTCGGCAGTCCGTAGAACGAGTCAGAAACCAGAACCATGGCACCACCGACATTTCATAGCGCGTGACGTTGCCTGAGCTGCCGACCCGGCCAAACGACGCCACATAGCCGTCGAAGTAACGGCGATTGTCGATCTCCCGCGAAACCGCGACGATACGCTCCAAGCTGTAATTGCGCGTATTGGGATCGAGCGTGATCCTCACGCGTTGGCCGACGATCTGCTGGGGCTCGATATTGTTCTGATGCGAAAGCGCATCGATGTGGATTTCGGTCAATTGATTGACATGCTCGTCCACGATCAACGCGTTGATCAGCAGCACGTCGGGGCCGAGCGGAGACTCCATCGTGGCGTAGCGATTTCGCTGCGTGAACTTGGGTCGATCGCCTGTGAGCCCGTTGATCGCGCTGGCGATCGATTCCGGCGTTTTGCCCATGAGCGCCAAGCCGGTCTGTGCGAGTTGGATTGCGCTGGCTACTCCATTCAATAGCCCTGCGCCCGGCACACCCGCGAGCGCACCGAGCTGGCCCGCCATTCCGGCGGCTTGACCCAAGCTCGGCAATCCACCGGTCAACGGCGCGCCGCCACCTCCGGCGTTTCCGATTGGTGCAAAACTCATGTTTAACCTCTTCTTTTATCTCGCTCGAACGGCACGACCATGAAACAATCGAACCGTTCACCGACAATGCGCTCTCAGCCGCCTTGCAGAGGCGCCAATATACCAAATTGCAACCGCTTTTTTAATCGTTTCAGCTCGGCCTTCACGGGAGATTTTCGCCGTTCACCCAAGAACAGCCAGCGGCATGGATCGAAAAAATTTCAAATCGGTGCCATGCGCCCTTCCCGGGGAGGACATTTGCGAATCACCGCGCCAGTGCGCGCCGATACCGCCACCAATTGAGTCGCACTGTTGATGTCCACGTAGGAGGCAAAGAAGCGATCCATCACACCGATAAGCGTATTCATGCATTCGGCCTCGAAACGCTGCTCGTCGAGCGACATCGTAATTTCGATCCCGGGTTCCAAACTCCCGACTCCCGCAGCCAGCGTCCAGAGCTTCATGCCGCGCCAGCGCAAGCCCACAATGCCTTCGACATGCAAAGCTTGCCTGCCCCCATGCGCGGCGAATTGTCGAAACAGTGCTTTGAGGGCCGCGAGCCCAAGCTGATCGAGGCGACAGACGTGCGGCGTCATCTGCGCCAGAAGCTTCCACCCGTGGCCGCGCTCCGGTTTGGGCCATTGGCTCGGCGTTGGCTGCCGCAGCAGCACAATCGGGCATTTGAGTTCAGCGCCGATCGCTTCCAAGTCGCCGCCCGGCGCGCCGATTGGCATGCCCGCCGGCAGATTGCGGTTCGTGCACGTGACCCGGATTGCCAAGTCCTTTGGGTCCAGCGCGCCTACCTTACCGTCCAGTTTGCGCAGCACAAGCGCGGTTTCACGGCCTGGATTCTCCCGCGCGGCCCGCCCGTCGCGCAGTTGCTCCCACACCGGCGCACCGTAGTACTTCCGATGCCCGAACCCGTGCAGCGGCTCGATCACTTCACGGCTCGATGAACCGGCTTTGCCCAGTTGCACTTCGTCGATCGACCAGACGTCGGTATCGGCCACCTCGGGCACGCCACTGGGCACGACGGAATATCGAGGCTCCGAACCGCCCGGGTCCCTCGTCGCCTCACCGGGCTCTACGCCCCGCTGAAATAGGTTCGCAACAGGCGTACAGAAAAGCTTCAGATTCTCGGCGCTGACAGCTGACAGACGTTGCGCGATCGATGAGTCGTGACGCACGCCTGCAATGGTTAGATGCAGCGTGACAGAGTTCGCCCCCTGCGCGCCGTCCGGTACGGTTTGCTTGAGCGCCTTGAAGTCGACATCGATGAAGTGAAACCGCTCGGGAAAAGCGAAATACTCGAGCAGCAGGCGCAACGGAAACTCAGTTCGGGGCCCTTGACCGAACAGGCTGTCGGCGTCATCGAACCCGGCTGCGGCAATCGGTACAGCTTTGAGCGCCCGCCATTCTCCACGGTCGTCCCTGTCAGCGAACGCACCGATCGCATGAAGCAAAAATCCATCGCTCAACGCAGCAACGATCTGCGGCGCACCATCCAGAAAGATCCGCACGCGATCCGGAACGGCTGCGAAGCCGGCCTGTTCCTCGAGCGCGGCAAAGGTGACGGACAGGATACCAAGCGTATCGGCCGGAAGAATCACGCTCCGTGGAGCACGAGCCACCGCGGCGTACCGCGCCTGACCAATGAAAAACGGCGCAAGCGTGACGTCGTACGCCGACCGAAACCGATATTTGCCATGATCGGACATGAACTCCGATCCTCGCGCGACCGTTCGCGCGCGGATCGACGGATCGGGCTCAGCCTGAATTTGCGCAATGGAGCATGCTGGAAACGGACGCAACACCTCCGGATGTAAGCGCTCCAACATCTCGTTGGGCACTTCCGGATTGTCGTCGTCGATGCGTGCCGCCGCTCGCGCGTTACTCAGCGCGGCGGACTGCAAGAGGCGCTCGACATGCGGATCGTCACAGTGCTCACCGGTGATGCCGAGTCGCGCCGCCTCGTTGGGATAACGCTCCGAAAACACGCGCATCGACTTGCGCAGCAATGCCAATTCGCGTTCGTAGTACGGGAGGATATCTTCCGGTAGCGGATAATCGTTCATCGACTTCTTATCTCCCGACGGCCTCATGCTGTCGCTTTCGCTGCGTTTCCACGCGAGTCGTGATGCTGATGAAGTAGAGGCGCGCACCGTAAAGCTTCAACGCTTCGTTAGCCGCTTTAACTGACACGCGGTCAATCCATTGCTCCACTTGGCCAGCGCATTTACGGACGCGGACCGATACGATAATCACGGCGTGCGTATATCGCGTTTCGCAGACGATGCTCGCGCCTGGATGAAAAATCAGTGATTTTAATCGCTTTCTACCCTCCAATTCCGAGACCTGTTAACTTTGGCAGGTTTTTCATCGCGACTTCATCGCAACTCTTGTGGGGCTCCGAGAACCGCACTTGAAACCACCACCACTCGCCTTCGCATAGCCGCCACACACGGCCCTGCGGTCACTCGCCGTCCTGCGTTGACTACCTCGTCAAAGTTCACGAGATCGCCATCGTGTGCGGTGCATTCGAGCTACTGCGTCACGCCGTTGGGCAACTATGCCGAAAGTCGAGCCGGCGTCCCTGTCTTCGCCCATTCGTATCCGTACGACGATAGCCGCACGCAGACCGCTTCGGGGTTCGTACGTACGCACCGGCGCCGCCTCATTCACCATAACGACCGGCACGAGCGTCGGTTGCGTCAAATAGAGCCCGGATGTCAGAAACGGTCTATGATTCCTGACACGCGAGGTATTTATGAGCACGCTGCCCGAAACTATCCTATTTCACGCCCGATCCCTTCCCGAGGGCAGCGTGCTGTCGCCGAAGGAATTCCTGCACCTGGGGAGCCGGGCCGCGGTCGATCAAGCGTTTTCGCGCCTGAGCAAGGCGGGCAAGCTTCTGCGTGTGGCGCGCGGCACCTATGTCGCCCCCGTCTCCAGCCGATTCGGCTCGCGCGCTCCTGCGCCGGTGAAGGTCGCGAAGGCCATGGCCGAACAGCGCGGTGAAGCCATCGCCCCACACGGCGCCAGTGCGGCCAATGCGCTCGGCCTGACCCAGCAGGTGCCGACCCGGGAGGTCTACCTGACGTTGGGGCGCACCCGTACGCTGAAGCTCGGACGCTCGGAATTGTTGGTGAAACACGCCCCCCGTTGGATGCTAGCGCTGGGTAACGGGCCCGCCGGCGCGGCGGTGCGTGCGCTGGCTTGGATGGGGCCGACGCACGTCGGCAGTTCTCTAGCGGCACTGCACCGCACGCTTCCGGCAACGGAATGGCAAACGTTAACGTCCGCCCGGGCTATCCTGCCGTCGTGGATGGCTCAGGCCATCGGTCAGGAAGCTATGCATGGCTGAATACTTCTTTGGTCTTAGCGCTGACGATCGGCGCGACGCATGGAATACGCGCGCAATCAAACGGGACGCCCTGCGCATCTACTTGAAAAGGATGTGTGGGTCGTGTGTGCCGCCATGTTGGATGACGCGATATTGCTAGGCGATCCTGCGACCTTCGATCAACTCACGCTGGCATGCACAGATATCGAAGGCAAGATAAGCGGAAGGGATGTCTAGCCGCCATGTCGCTGCCCAGGAACCGTCGTACCGTGCGCGGGCCACGCTGATGCCGCCCACCGGGCCCCAATCCCCGCCGGCTAAGCAGAAAGCAGAGAGACCCAGCAGCGATAACCCACAAATGAAAAGCCCCGCGAATCCGAGAACTCGCGGGGCTTTGTCACCGCCTATTGGCGGAGACGGAGGGATTCGAACCCTCGATCCAGGTTTTGGCCCAGATGCTCCCTTAGCAGGGGAGTGCCTTCGACCTCTCGGCCACGTCTCC
>NZ_JBQCIV010000161.1:0-47078 GCF_051953405.1 Trinickia sp.
GGCGGATCGTAAGCCCCTTCGACCTCACACGATGCCGGTGGTGTAGTACACGCCGATCACGAAGAACACCGCGAGCGTCTTGATGAGCGTGACCGCAAAAATGTCGCGATAGGATTCCTTATGCGTGAGTCCCGTCACGGCCAGCAGCGTGATCACGGCGCCGTTGTGCGGCAGCGTATCCATGCCGCCGCTCGCCATCGCCACCACGCGATGCAGCACTTCGAGCGGAATGTGCGCGGCCGTCGCATTCTTGATGAACCAATCCGACATCGCCGCCAGTGCGATGCTCATGCCGCCCGAGGCCGAGCCCGTGATGCCCGCGAGCGAGCTGACGGACACGGCCGCGTTCACGAGCGGGTTCGGGATCGACTTGAGCGCGCCGCCCACGACGAGAAAACCCGGCAATGCCGCGATCACGCCGCCGAAACCGTATTCCGATGCGGTATTCATCGAGGCGAGCAGCGCCCCGGCCACGGCGCTCTTGGTGCCGGTCGCGAAGCGTGCCCGGACGCGGTTGAACGCCGTGGCGACGACCAGCAAGATGCCGGCGATCAACGCGCCTTCCACCGACCACACCGCGACGACCGTCTTGATCGTGGCAGACAGCGGTGCGTGCACGCCCGGCAAGACATCGGGCGGCACCGTATAGGTATCGGCGCCGTACCACTGCGGGATCAGCTTCGTGAACGCGAAGTTCGCCACGCCCACGAGCACGAGCGGTGCGATAGCGATGAGCGGATGCGGCAACGCGCGGGTGCCCGCGTGCTCGGGTTCGTTCACGAGCGAGGTGCCGTACCCTTCGCCCTTGGCGAGCGCCGAACGCCGACGCCACTCGAGGTAGGCGAGTCCCACGATGAGGATGAACACGGAGCCGATGGTGCCGAGGGCCGGCGCGGCCCATCCCGTCGTCTTGAAGAACGCGCTCGGAATGATGTTTTGAATCTGTGGGGTGCCCGGCAACGAATCCATCGTGAACGAGAAGGCGCCGAGCGCGATGGCACCGGGCATCAAGCGTTTCGGAATGTTGCTCTGGCGATAGAGTTCGGCCGCGAACGGATACACCGCGAACACCACGACGAAGAGCGAGACGCCGCCATACGTCAGCAATGCGCACACGGCGACGATCACCGCGTTCGCCCGGCCGCGGCCGATATAGCGAATGGCCGCCGCGACGATCGCTTCCGAAAAGCCGGCCAATTCGATGACCTTGCCGAAGACGGCGCCCAACAGGAAGACGGGAAAATACAGTTTGACGAAGCCGACCATCTTCTCCATGAAGATGCCGGTGAAGACAGGGGCGACCGCGGCCGGATCGGTCAGCAATACGGCGGCGAGGGCGGCGATCGGCGCGAACAAAATCACGCTGTAGCCGCGGTAGGCGGCCAACATCAAGAACGCCAAGGCGGCAAGAACGATGACGAACGACATCGGGTCTCCAATTGTGATTGTGAGTGCGGATGGGGCGCACGGGAAAATGCAGGCAGCGCACATTGCAGATTCCGTGCCACCGCTTGCTGGTCCTGCTTGCGCTTGGGGCAAACCGGCACGCGGTTCGGAAACCGGTTCACCTAGGCGTGCCGCGATCTCCGAATGGAGACTTTTCGGCCGCCAGAAAGCATCGACCGATTCGTCAAATTGCCTTGGCGACGGGGAATCCGCGCGTTGTCTCTGTTATGAGATATGCTGTCTCCATTTCGAGAAATCAAATCGGAGCGGCTCGATCGCCGAGCGCCGCGACGAAAGAGGGAGACGATTCCGACATGACCGATCTCATCGGCGTCCCGGCCGATTACAGCGCGATCGTGCGCAACGCGACGAACTCGCTGTTCAAGGCATTCGAAAACTTCAGCGAAGGCACGCTCATTGTCGACGCCGATGCGCGCATCGTTTGGATGAGCGAACGCTATGCCGCGCGTTTCGGTTTGACGGATAGTCGGCAGGCGATCGGACTCGATTGCGAAGCCGTCATTCCGAACAGCCTCATGCGCGAAGTCGTACAAACGGGCAAACCCATTTTGCTCGACGTGCTCGAAAACGGGCGCGAGCCGTTAGTGGTGACGCGCTTGCCGCTCGAGGACGAATCGGGCAAGACGGTGGGCGCGATCGGCTTTGCTCTGTTCGACGAGATGAAATCGCTGACGCCGCTCGTCTCGCACTATTCGCGCGTGCAAGAAGAGCTGATCGCCGCGAAGCAATCGCTCGCGCAAGCGCGCCGGGCGAAGTACACGCTGGCGAGTTTCGTCGGCACGAGCGCGGCGAGTTTGGAGGTGAAGCGGCAGGCACGCCGCGCGGCCAACGTCGATTCGCCGGTCTTGCTGCTCGGCGAAACGGGCACCGGCAAGGAGTTGCTGGCCCATGCGATCCACGGCACCTCCGCGCGGGCGAGCGGTCCGCTCGTGACGGTCAACGTCGCGGCGATCCCCGATACTTTGCTGGAAGTCGAATTCTTCGGCGCGGCGCCCGGCGCTTATACCGGGGCCGAACGGCGCGGCCGCGTGGGTAAGTTCGAATTGGCGCACGGCGGCACGCTGTTTCTCGACGAGATCGGCGATATGCCGTTACCGCTGCAAGGCAAGCTGCTGCGCATCTTGCAGGATCAAGAGTTCGAGCCGTTGGGCTCGAACCGGATCGTGCGCACCGACGTGCGGATCGTGGCGGCGACCTCCGCCGATTTGGCCGCGCTCGTCGCTGCGGGACGGTTCCGCGCGGATCTGTTTTACCGGCTCAACGTGCTGACGATACACGCGCCGCCGTTGCGGGCGCGGCGAGCGGATATCGAAGCGTTGGCCTACGCGATCTTGGAGGATCTGTCGGCCCCGGGACGCGGGGGGCATGGGCGGCACCTCGAATTGCAGGACGATGCGTTGCGTCTGTTGGCGGCGCACGATTGGCCCGGCAATGTGCGCGAGTTGCGCAACACGCTCGAGCGCGCGGTCATGCTCTCCGATACCGAGCGCATCGACGCCCGCATGCTGGCGCCGTTCATCGGCGCTAGCGCGGTTCCGGCGTCCGGCTTCGCCGGCGATGCATCCATTGCGAAACAGAAGGCGTCGGCGCCGGTGGACGGTTCTGGATCGTATGCTCAGGCGATGGCGAATTTCGAGCGTCGTTTTCTGGCGGACGCGCTGCGCGCAGCAGGCGGTCACGTGGCCGAGGCGGCGGCGCGGATCGGGATGGGACGGGCGACGCTTTATAAAAAGATTGCGGCCTTGGGAATCGATAGTTGAATGAGCGCCGCGCCGGAATCGACCGCGGTCACGGCGCGGGCGCAATGCCGTGGCATACTCGGCCATTCGAAAAAGAACGTTAGGCCAAAGGAGTTCGTTCAATGAAGGGCATGTCTTTCTTTCATTCTCGCGAGGGCGCTTTTGCTCGCTGCACGCTGGCGGCGTTGTTTGGCGCCGCCGCGCTTGGCGGATGCGGCGGCAGTGCGCCGCTCTTTACGGGCGATGGGCGGCCGACGACGGTTGTCCAATGCTCGGCAAGCAGCGCTTGGGACAATTGCACCGAGCATGCGCGCGCTATTTGTAGCGGCGATATCGACATCATTCAGCAGTCGGACGTCGACGGCTCGCACAAGTTACTGTTCGCTTGCAAGGCTAAATGAGTGAGCGTAGCTTGGTCTAGCGCGACAGTGCGCGTCGCCGAGGTCCATCGCTTGCTATCGACCGATGTCGATACAAAGGCGATCGCACTTTTACGCAAAAGGGCGGTCAGAGAAGCGTTTACCGACAATCAACCAGGAGGCGATGTTCTATGGCGACGTACAGACAGTTGACCGAGCAGCTAGCAAAGGTGCAAGCGCAAATGGAAGCGGCGCGCGATAAAGAGTTGGCCGCCACGATCGAGCATATCAAGGAGCGGATTGCGGAGTACGGCATTACCGCCGAAGAACTCGGTTTTAAGAGCAAACGCGCGGCATCGCGTAAAACAGGCGGCCTGCCGCCGAAATACCGGGACCCGAAAACGGGCGCAACCTGGAGCGGACGTGGGCGTGCGCCGGCTTGGCTCGGCAAACGGCGCGAGAAGTTTCTCATTCAGTAGCCGGCATAGCAGGACAGGCCAGCCGCGGCTGGCGTCGAACGAAAAGCCCCCATTGGCTTTTCGTTCGGCGAACGTTCGTTTAGGATCGCTGCCATCGACAACTATTCCAAATGTGGAGAGACATGGCACCGATCGTCAGAAACCTGCTGGGCATGCTCGTCTTATTGGCGATTGCATTCGCTTTTTCCACGAATCGGCGCGCCATCCGGCCGCGCACGGTCATTTCGGCGCTCTTGGCACAGGTGGCCATCGGCGCATTCGTGCTATTCGTACCGTTCGGTAAGATCGTACTCGCCGACATGGCGGCCGGCGTCAATCACATTCTCGACTACGGCAATGCCGGCATCGAGTTTCTATTCGGCGGCCTCGTTCAGTCCAAGATGTTCGCGTTGTTCGGCAATGGCGGATTCGTGTTCGCCGTACGCGTGTTGCCGGCAATCATTTTCGTGACGGCATTGATTTCGGTGCTGTATTACGTCGGCGTCATGCGCTGGATCGTCATCGTGCTCGGGACGGTGTTTCACCGGCTGCTGGGTGTCTCCAAGCTCGAGTCGTTTTCGGCCGTCACGACCATTTTTCTGGGGCAGAGCGAAATGCCGGCGGTGGTCAAGCCGTTTGCGCGCGAGATGACGGGAGCCGAGTTGTTCGCCGTCATGTCGAGCGGCATGGCTGCCGTGGCGGGGTCGGTGCTGGCGGGCTACGCGGGCCTCGGCGTGCGCATCGAATACCTGCTGGCCGCCTCGTTCATGGCCGTGCCGGGCGGTTTGCTATTCGCGAAGATCATCCATCCCACGATGGAAGCGAGCCGTGTCCAGCTCGAACAACTGAGTTTCGACGAGCGGCGCCCGGCCAATGTTATCGAGGCGGCCAGCTCTGGCGCCGCCGTCGGGTTGAAGATCGCCGTGATGGTCGGCGCGATGCTGATCGCATTCGTCGGATTGATCGCACTCCTAAACGGTTTGGTCGGCGGTATCGGCGGGTGGTTCGGTCATCCGGAAATTTCCATGCAGTCGATCCTGGGTGCCGTGTTCGCGCCGCTCGCTTACTTGATCGGCGTACCTTGGAACGAGGCGTTGGTGGCCGGGAATTTTCTCGGGCAGAAAGTCATCCTGAACGAATTCGTCGCTTACGCCTCGCTGTCGCCGTATCTGAAGGATTCGGCAAGCGTGGCCGCGGCCGGCCTTCAAGTGCTGACCCCGCGCACGTTGGCCATCGTTTCGTTTGCGCTCTGCGGCTTTGCGAACTTTTCCTCGATCGCCGTGCTGACCGGCGGCTTCAGCGCGGTTGCGCCCGAGCGTCGTTCGGAAGTGGCGCGTTACGGACTGCGCGTGGTGCTGGCCGGTACGCTATCGAATTTGATGAGTGCCACGATCGCGGGTATGTTCTTGACGTTTCACTAGTTGTCGATCGATTCGAAAAACAGAGAGGGCGGCCATGACGTTGGAACAATTGTTCGAAAGAGCGAAGCAGGCGCGCGAAAGCGCATACGCGCCGTATTCGAAATTTAAGGTGGGTGCTGCGCTGCTGACGAAGGATGGGCACGTGTTCGACGGCTGCAATGTGGAAAATGCGTCGTACGGCCTGTGCAACTGCGCGGAGCGAACGGCTTTCTTCAGCGCGGTTGCGGCCGGATACAGCCGCGACGCGTTCGCGGCGCTTGCGGTCGTTGGCGACACCGAGGGGCCCATCGCGCCGTGTGGCGCCTGCCGCCAAGTCATCATCGAACTAGGCGGGCCCGATCTCGCCATTCGGCTCGGCAATCTGCACGGCGCCACCCGCGATACGACGGCGCGCGAACAACTGCCCGATGCCTTCTACCTATGAGCCTTCGCATGCATAAAGTCATTTACGACACGGACCCGGGCGTGGACGACGCGATGGCGCTCGTCTTTCAAGCACTGCATCCGGATATCGCACTGCTCGGCGTGACGAGCGTATTCGGCAATTCGACGATCGAGACGACCACGCGCAATGCGCGCTACCTCGTGGAGCGCTTTGCGCCGGGCGTACCGGTTGCACAAGGGGCGGCGGCGCCCTTGCGCCGGTCGGCGCCGGCACCGATCGACTGGATTCACGGCAGGGACGGCCTGGGTAATACGGGCTTGCTGCCGACGGGGCAAAGCGGACTCGACACGCGTCCCGCGCATCGCTTCATCGTCGATACCGTGCGTGCGCACCCCGGCGAGGTGACGCTGCTTGCGGTGGGCCCGCTGACGAATCTCGCGTTGGCGCTCGACGAAGATCCGGAGATCGCACGGCTCGTCAAGCAAGTGGTGGTGATGGGCGGCGCGTTCGGCACGGGCGGCGTGAACGGCAACGTGTCGCCGGCTGCCGAGGCGAATATGGCGGGCGATCCCGATGCGGCCGATATCGTCTTCGGCGCGGCATGGCCCGTGGCGATCGTCGGGTTGGACGTGACGGAAAACACGGTGATGACGACGGACTATTTGGCCAAGCTGCGCGATGAAGCGGGCGAGGCGGGACAGTTCGTGTGGGACGTTTCTCGAGATTACGAAGCGTTTCATCATTCGAGCGTGGGCCTTGGCGGCATCTTCGTGCACGATTCGTCGGCTGTTGCTTATCTGCTCGCGCCGCAGCTATATACGACACGCAGCGGGCCGGTGCGCGTGCTGACCGACGGCATTGCCGCGGGGCATACGCTGCAAAAGCCGGACGGGTTCGCGGCGCCCGCGCCCGAATGGGACGGCCGGCCTTCGTGCGAGGTCTGCGTGCGGGTCGATAGTGCGCAGATGCTTGCGCTTTATGCGCGCACGCTGGTTGGAAAGGCTTGAGTGCGTGAGATCGAGGGGGCCGCGCGCGGACGGACGATCGCGCGCTGCCTCCCGAAAACGCTCACCTTATGCCTGAATTGGCGGGTACCGGAGCCGCCTCCGGGGCGGCGCTAGGGTGCGTTGTCGGCAGAGATCCCGCAAACACTCACCTTTCCGGCTGTTGAACTCGACAAGGCGAGGCGCTGGACGTGCTGGCAGCGCTAGCCGCGCCGAGTAGGCCGATTCGACGAACTCGGTGTTTCGATCGGTGACCGAGGTCAAGTTCCGCGCGACGTGGCCCGTTTGCGAGCTGGCGCGGTGCGCTTCGGTTTCTCTGTCCCGGTTTGCGCTGGCGAGGCCGAAGCCGCTGTTGTCGCCGCCTCGCGCTCCATCGCCCACGCTTGCAGTAACGCCCGCGTATTCGAAAAAACCGTCTGCTTCACGAACGCGAGCTTTTCGGCATCGAACGCCGTCCAGCCGAAGAGCGCCAGCACGCTGCGCGGCGCCATGTGAAATAGCGCGAACTGGCCGTTCAACGCGATCAAGCGCACGACGGTGAGCGGATCGGTGGGCGCCGTCCCGCAGATCTTCGCGATGAGCTGCGTCGCCACGTTATTCAGCGGGGCGCGCACGCGCCGCTGAAACGTTTCGGTTGCGATCTGCGGTTCCTGCCCGCCTTGCTCGCGCACGAAAAAGAGCCGCAAAGCGGGCGCGCTCGGGCGCTCCATGGCCTTGTCCAACATGACGCATTGCAAATCGATGAACGCCTCGATCAGTTGCGCGAGGTCGTCGGTCGATTCGAGCGTCGCAGCGGAACGGCGCACCACCGGCTCGAATTTGCTCCATACCTCGTCGGCCAAATGCTCGGCGCACGCGCGATACACCCCTTCCTTGTTCTCGAAGTAGTACTGCAGCGCCGGCGCGTTGACGCCCGCGTGTGCCGCGATATCGCGCGTCGACGCCGCGACGAATCCATGCTCCCCGAATAACTCGATCGCCGCACGGATGATGCGAAGGCGAGTTTCTTCCCCGCGTGCGTAGCCCCCTTCGGTGGAACGGCGAAGGCGCTTCATCTCGGTCATGGCGTCAATCCTTTCTAACGGTTACGGCGGTGTGGCCGTCAGAAATATATCACTTGACACATTTTTTCCAACTGGAATAATTGTGCCGATTTTCATCCCTCTCTGAGTAGGACACCTGAATCATGGCAACGACAATCGAGGCGCGGCCGCGCGGGGACACGCAGCAAGCAGCCGGCGGCGGCGCTCCGCGCCGGGCGCGCCATCGCGGCTGGCTGATCGGCGCGGCCATCGTCGCGCTCGTGGCGGGCATTGCATGGTTCGCGCATTGGTGGACGGTCGAGCGCTTTATCGAAAGCACCGACGACGCCTATCTCCAAGCCGATAGCGTGACCGTCGCCCCGAAGATCAGCGGCTACGTCACGCAGGTCTATGTGCACGACAATCAGGCCGTTGCCGCCGGTGCGCCGCTCGTGCGGCTCGATATTCGGCAGTACGAAGCGTCGCTCGCGCAGGCGCAAGCGACCGTCGATGCGCGCGCCGCCGATCTGGCACGCGCCCAAGCCGATTTGAAGCAGCAGCAGGCGGGCGTCGTGCAAGCGCAGGCGCAAGCGCAAGTGGCCAGCGTGGCGCTTCGGCACGCGCAAGACGACGTGAGCCGTTATGCGCCGCTCGCGGCGACCGGCGCGGAAACGGCCGAGCGTCTGTCGAGCGTGGTCAGCACGCGCGATCAAGCGCGCGCTACGCTTGCGGCCAATGTCGCGGCGGTGCGTTCCGCGCAGACCCAAATCGACGCAACGACGGCGCAGATCGCCCAGGCTCGCGCCCAGCTCGAAGCGGCACGCGCCAGCTTGCGCCAAGCACAACTCGACGTGAGCGACACGACGCTCTATAGCGCGATCGCGGGCCGCATCGGCGATCGCTCGGTGCGGGTCGGCCAATACGTGCAGCCGGGTACACGCTTGTTGACGGTGGTGCCGGTGCAAAACGTCTATCTCGAAGCGAATTTCAAAGAAACCCAGATCGGTCGCATGCGTCCGGGCCAGAAGGCAACGCTGCATGTCGACGCGCTGCGCGGCATCGATTTGCACGGCGTGGTCGATAGCTTCGCGCCGGGCACCGGTTCGCAGTTCGCGTTGCTCCCGCCCGAAAACGCAACCGGCAATTTCACGAAGATCGTGCAGCGCGTGCCGGTGCGGATTCGCGTCGACGCCGGTCCGCAAACGCGTGCGCTGCTGCTGCCGGGTTTGTCGGTGACGGTGGACGTCGATACGCGCTCGGCGCGGGACGACGATCGACACCTCGCCGCCGAGAACGCGCATGGCTGACGCGACCTCGCAGGCTAGCGCCGCCGCCCTGCCGGGAGAGCCGGAGCGCGCGCACGCGGGCGATTGGATCGCGGTTGCGGCCGGCTCGCTGGGCGCCTTGATGGCGACGCTCGATATCTCGATCACGAACTCGGCGCTGCCGCAAATTCAAGGCTCCGTCGGTGCGACGGGCACGGAAGGCACCTGGATTTCGACGGGCTACCTCATGTCGGAGATCGTCATGATCCCGCTCGCCGCGTGGCTCACGCGCGTGTTCGGGCTGCGCAACTTTTTGCTCACGAATGCCGTGCTGTTCATGGCGTTTTCGATGATCTGCGGGGCGTCGCATTCGCTCGAGTGGATGATCATCGGCCGTGTGGGCCAAGGGTTCACGGGCGGTGCGATGATTCCGACCGCGCAGACGATCATCCGTACGCGGCTGCCGCGCGCACAGCTCGCGGTCGGAATGACGATCTTCGGGCTCATTGTGCTGCTTGGCCCGCTGCTCGGTCCGGTGCTCGGCGGGTGGCTGGCCGAGAACGTCTCGTGGAAGTGGTGCTTTTTCATCAACCTGCCGGTTTGTATCGCCCTGATCGCGCTGTTGGTTGCAGGGTTGCCCGCCGGCCGCCCGCATTGGCACGAATTCGTCAACGCCGATTGGATCGGTATCGTCGGCCTATCGATCGGTCTCAGTTCGCTTACGCTCGTGCTCGAGGAAGGGCAGCGCCACCAATGGTTCGAGTCGAGCGAAATCGTCATGTTCTCGGCCGTCGCGTTGCTCGGTTTCGTCTTGATCGGTATCTCGCAGTTCGTCGCGGCCAAGCCGATCATGCGGCTGTCGTTGCTGCGCAATGCGCGCTACGCGAGCGTCATCGTTATCGTCTTCGCGGTGGGCGCGGCGCTCTATGGCGTCGCGTATCTCGTGCCGCAGTTCCTGAGCCTCATCTCGGGCTATAACGCCGAGCAAGCCGGCGACATCATGCTGCTTTCCGGCTTGCCGGCCTTCCTCATGATGCCGGTGCTGCCGCGCCTGCTCGGTAAGGTCGATTTTCGGTTGATGGTGGTGGCGGGGCTCGTGTTCTTCATCGTGAGCTGCATGCTCGATACGAGCCTCACCGCGCAAAGCACCGGGCACGATTTCGTCTGGTCGCAACTGCTGCGCGGCGTCGGCCAGATGCTGTCGATGATGCCGCTCAATCAGGCGTCGATGGCGGCGGTGTCGAGAGAAGATTCGGGCGATGCGGCGGGCCTGTACAACATGGCGCGCAATCTCGGGGGCTCGGTCGGGCTGGCCGTGATCGGCGTCGTCATCGATCGGCGCAACGCGTTTCACGTCGCGATGTTGCGCGAATCGGCAACGGCCAATTCGCCGATCGGCCAGGAGCGCATCGCAGCGAGCGCGGCCAACTGGCTCGCGCGAACGGGCGACGCCGCTTACGCGAAGATGCAAGCGCTCGCGCAGTTCGCCGCGCAGATTCAACAGCAGGCGGCCGTGATGACGTACTCCGAAACCTTCTATCTGCTGGCGATTGCGCTGCTCGCTTGCATCCCGCTCGCCCTCCTGCTGAAAAGGCCGGCGCCGCAACCGGGCAGCGCACCTTCAGCGGGGCACTGATGCTTCAAGGTTGTCAGGATCAAAACACTATGCCGATTCGTCGTTCTCCGCGGTTTATCGCCGCTTCCTGTACCGCGATTGCGCTCGCCGCGCTATCGGCTTGCACGGTCGGCCCCGACTATCGCGGCGCCCCGCCTATCGCCGCCGACGCGATCGCGAACCCCACATTCGTCCGGGCTCCGTCCACCGGTATCGTTGCAACGGCCCCGACGGCCAGCGCTTGGTGGCAAGCGCTGGGCGACGCGCAGCTCGATGCGCTGATCGAGGCGGCGCTCGCGCACAATCCCGATGTCCATGTGGCACAGGCGCGGTTGCGCGAGGCGCGTGCGCAACTGGTGGGCACGCGTGCGAACGAACTGCCGAAGGTGTCGGTCGATGCGGCCGCGGTTCGCATGCGCAGCCCCGATTTATCGGCGCTCGCATCGGGCGGTAACGGAAGCGCAAGCGGCAAGGGCGGCGGCACTACCGGTCGCGGCCCCTTGCAGCTTTATACCGCCGGACTGGATGCCTCGTGGGAGATCGATCTGTTCGGGGGCACGCGCCGCTCGATCGAAGCAGCGTCGGACGAGGCCGACGCGCTCGATGCGGATCTCGCCGACACGCAAGTGTCGTTGGCCGCCGAAGTGGCGCAAGCGTATATCGACTTGCGCGACCGACAACAACGGCTCGTACTCGCACGGAAATCGGCGGAACTGCAGCAGCAAATGCTGACGCTCACGCAGCAGCGGCGCGCACACGGTACGGCGGCCGATGTCGACGTCGAACGTCTCGCGGGCCAAGTGCAGACGACGCGCGCCGCGCTCGTGCCGCTCGATGAACAGGTGGAAGACTCGCTCGATCGGCTGGCGGTGCTGACCGGGCGCGCACCGGGCGCGCTCGACGCGCAGCTCGCGGCGCTGCGGCCTTTGCCGGCGATGCCCGCGATGGTCGAGGTGGGCGATCCCGCGACGCTGTTGCGGCAGCGGCCCGACATCCGCGCCGCCGAACGCCGCTTGGCATCGAGCAGCGCGCAAATCGGCGAGCATATCGCCGACTATTTCCCTAAAGTCTCCTTGCTCGGCAGCCTCGGGTTCACGGCGGCCGACCCCGGACATTTGGTTAGGAAGGCGAATTTCTCTTGGTTGGGCGTGCCGTATCTGCAGTGGAACGTGCTCGATTTCGGACGCGTGGCGGCGAGTGTGCAGTCCGCGCGCGCTTCGCGCGACGAGGCGAGCGCGCACTACGAACACACGGTGCTTGCCGCGCTCGAAGATGCGAATTCGGCCCTATCGCGCTACGGGCACCAGCGCGAACACCTCGTGCGGCTCGAGCAAGTCGACGCTTCGGCGCAACGGGCGTCGACGTTGATGCGGCAACGGTATGCAGCGGGCGTGGCGACGGCGATCGATCTGCTCGACACGGAACGCACGCAGTTTTCCGCGCAGCAAGACGTGATCGCGGGCCGCGCGCAACTGCTTGAAGATTTCGTCCAACTACAAAAGAGCTTGGGCCTCGGCTGGCAGCCGGCGCACGGCTGAACGGGAAGAGGCGGCAGCTTTTACAAGCGCTGTAATTTCGACAGTGTTATGGGGGTTCGCCGCCGTCTTTCGAAAGGCTAGCGGGGGCAGCCTCTGGCCCAAGGCGCATGCAAAAAAATGAAACAAAAAGGCAGCGCGTCGCGCACGAATTGAACGAGCATGGGCTCCGTGCGAGGCCGTCCGAGCGGGCCTCTGCATTTTTTTGAAATAATTTCGATCTTTACGGGGAATACTTTGTTCGTAGGCTAGTGCGGCTAGAGGAGAAGCGCATGAGCCACGACATTTTCGCCGACGCATCCGCCACGCTGGATCGCCACAGCGAGGCCCTTCGGGCACCGCAAAGGACGCCGATCGCCCGCGCACCCCGCGTGGCGATCGTACACGATTGGCTGGTTACCTACGCGGGCGCCGAGCGTGTCCTCGAACAAATGATCGCCTGTTTTCCCCAGGCCGATATCTTCAGCCTGGTGGATTTCGTCGACGATCGGAAGTTCTTGCACGGCAAACGTGCGACGACATCGTTCATCCAGCGGCTTCCGTTGGCGCGCAAGAAGTACCGCGCCTATCTGCCGCTGATGCCGCTCGCGATCGAGCAACTCGACCTGAGCGCCTACGATCTCGTCATTTCGAGCAGCCACGCTGTCGCCAAAGGGGTGCTCACGGGCCCCGATCAGGTGCACGTCAGCTACGTGCATTCGCCGATTCGCTATGCATGGGATCTGCAGCACCAATACCTCGAGCAATCGAACCTGACGAGCGGCTTGCGCTCGGTCATGGCGCGCGTGGTCTTGCACTACATCCGCAACTGGGACACGCGCACCGCTAACTCGGTCGATCATTTCGTTGCCAATTCGCAATTCATCGCACGTCGGATCAGAAAGGTCTATCACCGCGAGTCTCGTGTGATTTTCCCGCCGGTCGACGTGCAGTCGTTCATCGTCGGCGAAGACAAAGAGGACTTTTACCTCACCGCTTCGCGCATGGTGCCGTACAAGAAGATCGATCTGATCGTCGAGGCGTTTTCGCGCATGCCCGGCAAACGTCTCGTCGTGATCGGCGACGGGCCCGAAATGAAAGCGATCCGCGCCAAGGCGGGGCCGAACGTCGAAATCTTGGGGTACCAGCCCTTCGCCGTTCTCCACGACCATATGCGTCGCGCGAAGGCCTTCGTCTTTGCGGCCGAAGAAGACTTCGGCATCGCCCCGGTGGAGGCGCAGGCGTGCGGCACGCCCGTCATTGCGTTCGGTAAAGGCGGGGTACTCGAAACGGTGCGCGAGCTGGGGCATGCGCACCCCACCGGCGTCTTCTTCCGCGAGCAGAGCGTGCCGGCCGTTGTGGGCGCCGTGCGCGAGTTCGAGCACAATGCGCATCGTTTCTCGGCGCGCGATTGCCGCATGAATGCCGAGCGCTTTTCGATCGCGACGTTTCGCGAGCGTTTCATGGGATTCGTCGAGCAAGTCATGCCCGGGGCGACCCAGCACGACGACGGCAAGCCGGCCTCCGGGAACGCGGGCGGCGGCCTCAGGATGCCCACACCCGCCCCCGCCGCCGTGCGTGTGTTGGCGCTCGATCAAAGCGGGGGGCTCGACGATGCGGAAGTTTCGTTGCTGAACGTTGCCAGTCATCTGAGGGAATCGGTCGAAGTGGTGTTGTTCGACGACGGCCCATTCCGTCTCGCACTCGAAGAAGCCGGCGTGGCGGTCGATGTGCTCGACGCGCCTGCGCTGTACGGCATCACGGGGCGTACCGGCGCGCCGAAATCGCGCACGCTCTCCGGCATCGCGTCGCTCGTGCGCGAGACGGTCAAGCGGGCGCGGCACGTCGACGTCATCTATGCCAACACGCCGCGCACGATGCTCGTCGGCGCGCTGGCCGGCATGATCGTGCGGCGCCCGGTGGTATGGCATTTGCGTCAAAGCGTTGGCGCGGATCCGCTCGGAAGGGCTCAGCGCTTCGCCTTGAAGTGGTGTGCGCGCGTGGCGCTCGATCGCGCGATCGCCGATAGTGCGGCGTCGAAGCACGCTTTCGAGGCGTTCACGAAGACGCCGCGGTTGCGTATCGATATCGTGGACGAAGCGCCGCAGGCATCGCGCGGTGCCGAGCCGGCCAAGGCTCAGCCGTACGTCGCTCGCAAACAGATCGAGAGCGTGTCGGCCATTCTCGCGCAAGCGGCGATGCGCGGCGCCCGCTGATGCTTGGCGGGTCGCTTGCCGCCATCGCAGCGGCGGCAAGCGAGCAGCAACGCGGTGCGTTGCGCGAACAGGCGTTTGTCGTGTGAAGTACGTCGTTCCGTGTCGCTCGCTGGTGGACGGGTGGCACGAGATGCTCACTATTTGAACACATAGCGGTATTTCGGCGGGTTCGAGTCAACAATGCGCGTCGCACAATGGGCGCGCAGCGACCGGCATTTCGATCGGTAGCTTGCGATCGCGTTCGATCGTATCGAGCGGCGCGCGACTTGGGATGAGTTCGTGCCGCGGTTGCGATAACAACTAACAATTACCCCAAGGGAACGAACGATGTTGAAAGTCACGAAAGCGGTGTTTCCAGTGGCGGGACTGGGCACACGGTTCCTTCCAGCCACCAAGGCGAGCCCCAAGGAGATGCTGCCTGTTGTCGATAAGCCGTTGATCCAGTACGCGGTCGAGGAGGCAATCGAAGCGGGCATTACGGAACTCATCTTCGTCACGGGCCGCAGCAAGCGGGCGATCGAGGATCACTTCGACACGTCCTATGAAATCGAGGCCGAACTCGAGGCGCGAGGCAAGGAGAAGCTGCTCGAATTGGTGCGCGGGATCAAACCGAGTCATGTGGACTGCTTCTATGTGCGTCAGCCGGCCGCGCGGGGGCTCGGCCATGCGGTGCTGTGCGCGGAAAAGCTCGTCGCCGATAGCCCGTTCGCGGTAATCCTCGCGGACGATCTGCTGCACGGCACCCAGCCCGTGATGAAGCAGATGATCGATGTCTTCAATCACTATCACAGCACCATCGTCGGCGTCGAAGCGATCGCGCGCGAGGATAGCCGTTCGTACGGCATCGTTGAAGGGCGCGAATGGGAGGAGGACATCTTCAAGCTGTCGGGGATCGTCGAGAAGCCGTCGCCCGAGGCCGCGCCGTCGAATTTGGGCGTCGTCGGCCGCTATGTGTTGATGCCGAGCATCTTCCAGCATCTGCGCCGGCTCGAGCCTTCCGTGCAAGGCGAATTGCAATTGACCGACGCCTTGCACGCGCTGCTGGCCGAAGAGCAGGTGCTTGCGTACCGGTACTATGGCCAGCGCTTCGATTGCGGCAGCAAACTCGGCTATCTGAAAGCGACGGTCGAGTTCGCCTTGCGGCACCCAGAGATCGGGCAGGCATTCGATACGTACCTGCGCGACTACGTGGGCCATCTCGCTTCCTCGTCGTCCTAAGAGAAGGGCGAAGCGGCGGGCAAGGGCGATTGTCCTTGAGCGCCGCTCGCCCGAGCCGCTTTCCCGTCTTGCCTATCGCGCGCCGGTGTCAACCGTGCGCGCGCGTTCATTTGCGCAGGCGTTACGCATTCCCCTTCATCAAGCAGACACGATTTCTTCCTATGCTGGACGGCCGTTCAGTCCGGTAGCGCCGCATGAGGCGATGCCGGCCGTGGCGAATGCGTGTTCGACGAGGAGCATCGAGTGGCGTTGATCGAGCGAGTATCGCGGGTGGGCCCACCTTCACGAAGCAAACGTTTGTCGCGCGGCTCGCCGCTGGCCTTGCGTGGCCGCATGCTGCTTGCGGCAGTGGCGGCCGGTACGGCTTGCGTCCTTGCCGCGGGATGCGACGGCGGCCATGACGCGCTCGACGCCAAGGCGCCCGCCGCCGATACCGCGCCGATGCTGCCCGGCACGCGCGATGTTGCGGCGCCGGCGGCGAGCGGCCACGCGCAACGATTCGACACCGCCGACGGCGCGCCAACGCATGCCGCATCGGATGCGCTGCTGCCGCCCGTGATGCATACGGCCGACTGATTCGTTGGTTCCCGATCGCCGAGCCGTCGTTGCGATGCCCTGCCGCTGCGACATCGCCGATCGTCATTCGATGCGGGCGCGGCGCGCGTCGCCGATTTCCGTAGTGCTGTCCGTTGCTCTTCCCGTCGTTCGTTTTGCCGTAGTGAGCCGACGCGCGTCGCCGTGAAGCGAGGCCGTCTTTCGTTCCCTTCCTTCGTCAGAAACACGAATTCAATATGACATCGACAAGCCGCCGTGATTTTCTGCGCGCCGCCGCTCAAGCGGCAGGCGCGGCCGCCGCGATGGGCGCACTGCCCGCCGGCATTCGCAACGCGCTCGCGATTCCCGCGAACGACGCGACGCGCAGTATCGCCGACATCGAGCACATCGTGATCCTCATGCAGGAGAATCGCTCGTTCGACCACTACTTCGGTACGTTGCGCGGCGTACGCGGGTATGGCGACCGCCGTGCGATCCGCTTGCCGAACGGCAACAGCGTATGGCAACAGCCCTTGCCGGCCGACGCCGGCTACGTCTTGCCGTTTCGGCCGAGCGCGCCCGACCTCGGCATGCAGTTCCTGCAGGACTTGCCGCACGATTGGACGACCACGCACAACGCATGGAACGGCGGCCGCTACGATCAATGGGTGAGCGCGAAGGGCACGACGACGATGGCGTATCTCACGCGCCAAGACATCCCGTTCCACTATCAGTTGGCCGATGCCTTTACGATCTGCGACGCCTACCACTGCTCGGGCATGACGCCCACCGATCCGAATCGCTACTACATGTGGACCGGCTGGGTGGGCAACGACGGCAAGGGAGGCGGCCCCGTCATCGACAACGCCGAAGCGGGCTATGCGTGGTCCACCTATCCCGAGGTGCTGCAAGCGGCCGGCATTTCGTGGAAGATTTATCAGGACATCGGCACGGGGTTGGACGCGGCGGGATCGTGGGGCTGGACGCAAAATGCCTATATCGGCAACTACGGCGACAACTCGCTGCTGTACTTCAATCAATACCGCAATGCCCAACCGGGCGATCCGCTCTACGACAATGCGCGCACGGGCACGAACGTCGCTGCCGGCGGCGGCTACTTCGATCGGCTCAAGCAGGACGTGCAAAACGGCACGCTTCCGCAGGTGTCGTGGATCGTCGCCCCGGAAGCGTATTCGGAGCATCCGAACTGGCCCGCGAACTACGGCGCGTGGTATGTCGACCAAGTCCTGCAGGTGCTCACGTCGAACCCCACGCTGTGGAGTAAGACCGCGCTACTTATCACCTACGACGAAAACGACGGCTTCTTCGACCACGTAGCGCCGCCGTTCGCGCCGTGGTCGAACGCGTCGGGGCGCTCGACGGTGGAGACGACGAACGAGTATTTCGCGGGCAACGCGACGTATCCGGCCGGCCCGTACGGTCTCGGGCCGCGCGTGCCGATGCTTGTGGTGTCGCCGTGGTCCAAGGGCGGTTGGGTGTGCTCGGAAACGTTCGACCATACCTCGATCATTCGCTTCATCGCGCGGCGATTCGGCCATGGGCCCAACCTGAGCGAAGCCAACATCACCCCTTGGCGCAAGGCCGTTTGCGGCGATTTGACGCGTGCCTTCGATTTCGCGAATCCTAATGCGGCGTTCCCGACGCTGCCGAGCACGAACGCCTACGTGCCGCCCGACCAGCAGCGCCACCCCGATTACGTGCCGCTGCCGCCGCTCGTGCAGGCGAAGCCCCAGCAGGAACCGGGGGTACGTCCGGCACGCGCGTTGCCTTATGAACTCTTCGCGCGTGCGCACGCCGAGGCCGGCGAAGGGCAGTTGCGCCTGAAGTTGACGAACACCGGGCAAGCGGGCGCCGCGTTCCACGTGTACAAGGCTCACAGCGCCGATGCGCCGCGCGCCTATACGGTGGAGCCGCACAGGCATCTCGTCGACGAATTCGCATTGAATTTGGACGGCAGCTACGATTTTGCGGTGCACGGGCCGAACGGATTTGCTCGCCGTTTCGCCGGCCGGGCCGTCGCGGCGCATTGGTGGAGCGCGGGCGTGGCCGTGCCGGAGGTCGTGGAGTCGTACGACGTCGCGAACGGCAACATCGAGCTGAGCTTGCAAAACAAGGGCACCGCGGCGTGCGAGTTCACGGTCTCCGACGCCTACAGCGGCAAGCGCGTGACGCACCGGGTCCCGGGTGGCGAAAGTGTGGACCTGTACGTCGATTTGCGCGCGCATCATGCTTGGTACGACTTTCACGTGACCGTCGACACCGATCCGCTGTTCGTGCGCATGCTCGCCGGTCACGTCGAAACGGGCTGTCATAGCATGAGCGATCCCGCGCTCGGTCTGGCCTGAAACCTAACGGCTTGGGACGATGAAATCTAGGGGACGTCCCTTGCGGACAAACCCTGTATCCCCGTCGTCGATGGCGCTGCGCCGTCGACGACAGCCCTTCAAATCGCCGCGATAGTCGGCGGCGCGCAACAAATCCCCCTGTAAACACGCTCCCGAAACACAAATTAATGCATGAAGCCGCGCGGCGCTTGTAGAATCCGGCGTTGAAGCGGCGCACGTCGTGCCCGTTTCGTGCGTTCAACGACCAACAGGTAGGAGAAACATGGTTACTTCCGCAAAGAAGGTTGCGAAAAAGGCTGCTGCCGCACCGGCGAAAAAAGCAGTTGCCAAGAAGGCTGCTCCGGCGAAGACTGCCGCGGCTAAGAAGGTCGCCGTGAAGGCGTCCGGCGCCCCGTCGCCGATCAAGGACACCTTCACGAAGGCCTCGCTGGCTGCTCACCTCGCAGAGCGCTCGGCTATCGAGCCGAAGTCCGTCAAGGCCGTGCTCGCGGCGCTCGAAGACACGATCCTCGGTTCGGTGCACAAGAAGGGTGCCGGCGAGTTCACGCTGTCGGGCCTGCTGAAGATCGTCGTGCAAGCCGTGCCGGCGAAGAAGAAGCGCTTCGGCAAGGATCCGTTCACGGGTGAAGATCGTTGGTTCCCGGCCAAGCCGGCAAGCGTGCGCATCAAGGCACGTGCGCTGAAGAAGCTGAAGGACGCAGCCTCGGCCTAAGTCGTTCGCTTAAGCCAGTAAAAAACCCGCAAAGGTTCATGCCTTTGCGGGTTTTTTGTTGCCTCGCGCGGCGCGAGGCGTTCGATGGCGGGACGCTTAGCCGGTTATGCGCGGTGGGCTCAATGCGCGCTGCCGCTCGGCTGATAGCCGTCCGTCAACGTATGCAGAAACGCGATGATGTCCTTGATGTCGGCGTCCGTCATCGAAGGCGTGTCGCCCGCATGGCGATCGAAGGGGGCATCGGTCTTGTCGACGTTGGCCCGATACTTCGCGGGCAAATCGTCGTATTGCAAGACGTGGCCTTGCGCATCGCGCGGATAAATCTTGCCGGGCTCGACATCGCGTAGGTTGTAGAACTTCATCACGTCGTCGAGCGAGTGGTACACGCCGTTGTGGAAGAAGACGTGGCGTGTGGCCGCATTACGCAGCGTCGGCGTGAGGAACATGCCGCAGTACTGCGTTTGCGCGGCGAGATCCTTGCGATAGGGGCCGCATAGGCCCATGTCGTAGTAGCTTGGGCTGCGATTGGCCGCGAGCGCGCTGTTGCGCGGTACGCCGAGCGCCTCGTATTGGTAATCGGTAAACATCGGCGGCAGCCCGTCGGGCGAGGGCTTCGACAAATGGCAGCCTGCGCAATTGGCCTTCTTCGGATCGTTAAAGAGCTGCAACCCGTGCAGTTCGGCGCGGGTCAAGCGCGCACGTCCTTCGAGCCAGTCATCGTATTTGCTCGAATACGGGTGGAACGACGGATCCTCCACCTGGTAACGGGCAACCGCGAACATGGCTTCCGACAGCAGCAGGCGCGAATCGGTAAAGATACGTGGCCCGAAGAGTTGGAGGAACGCGGTGCGGTAGGCGCCGCTCGCGAACTTGCGTGCGACGTCGTCTTCGCTCGCGTTCGCCATTTCGACCGGATTCATGAGTGGCCCGAACGCCTGCGCTTGCAGCGTATCGGCGCGGCCGTCCCAGAACATGCCGCCCTGCGGCACCATGGCCGGCGCGGCCGGGGCGGCGCCGGCCGTCTTTTGCGCGCGCGCGGCGCCCGATGCGGCTGCGGCTTCCTGCGCGAAATTGGCCTGCGTGTCGGCGTCGGCGGTATCCGGTCCGATGCTGAAATTCGGTTGGCGATACAAGTACATGAGCGTAGGCGGCGGGCGATCGCCTTGCAGCGTCATCGACGCTCCGCCGAGCTGAACCGGCATCGCGTTGGGCGGCCCATAAGCGTGCGCGGGGCTGTGGCAAGACGCGCACGAGAGCTTGCCCGAAGCCGATAGGCTCGGGTCGAAGAAGATTTGCTTGCCGAGTTGTGCCATCGCGCTGAGCGGTGCGACGGCTGGCCGCTCGAGGTGAACCGGGTGGGGGTTGGCACCCGTCAACTGCTCCACGATGTCGCCCACGGCGGCAGGCGTGCGCTCGGGATACGCGAGTGCCCAGGCGCAGGCGCCGGCCAGCGCGATGCCGAGTGCGGCCATGCTAACGAGTGCGCGGCGGCGCGGGGGCGGGTTGCCACGGTCGGCGGGTGAGGGCGGCAAGGCGGAATCGAGCGGCTGCATCGTGTTGGTCGTGAAACGTGGCTGCGATCTAACAAAAAACCACAGCCCGTTGCCGGGCTGTGGAGGCTCGTCGTCGAGCTAGCGCACCGTTTGGCGCGCTAGCCGATGCGTGGCGATCAGCTTTGCGGCGGCGTGCTGACCGGGGTACCCTGCGTCGGGTCCAGGTACAGCGGCGTCGTGCGCGGCGAGGCCGAGAAGTTGAACAGGTTCATGATGCTGCCGGCCGTGGCGTCGAACGAACCGCCGCCGATACGTTGACCGCCGAGCCAGTTGTCTTCGATGAAGCGCACGACCGAGGCTTGCGAGATCAACGTGTGGTCGACGTAGTTCTGCTTTGCGTACGGCGAGATCACAAGGAACGGCAGACGCGTGCCCGGGCCGCAGCGGCCGTTCACGGGTTGACCGTTCAGGCCGGCCGGCTGCGTGCCCGTGCCGCAAATACCGTTGCCGTTCAGTTGATCCGCGCTCGAGAACGAGGCCGACGTCGGCGGTTGATATTGATGGTCGTACCAGCCGTCCGAGTCATCCCAAGCGACGATCACAGCGGTGTCCTTCCAGTCGGGCTGCTGTTCGAGGAAGTTCACGACCTTGGTCACGAACGCTTGCTCGTCGAGCGGATCCGAATAGCCCGCGTGGCCGTCCTGATAGGCGGGCGCCTTCAGGAAGCTGACCGACGGATAGTTGCCGGCGCTGACGGCCGCGAAGAAATCGTTGATGTCGTATTGGTGGTTGGCCGGATCGACGGTGGTCGTGTTCGGCACCGTCGTGTAGCCGATGGCGGCCGTCGAAGTCGGGCGCAAGTGTTGCGGATTCGACGTCGACTGGTAGTACTGGAACCAGTTGTGGTGCGGGATGTAGTCCGCCGTTGCTGCGCCGACCACCGCGGACATCGTGCTGCGCTTGCAGCCCGTCGTGCCGTTGCCGTTCGTCGTCGAGAGGTTGAAGCCGCCCATGAAGCCGCCCCACGTGATGCTCTTCGCGTTGAGCAGGTCGCCGATGTTCTTGCCCGTCATCATGGCTTGATCGGTCGTGCTCGAGCACAGGTCGAAGCCCGGGTCGACGTCGTTGATCATCGTCAGGCCGCCTTGGCCGTCGGCCGTGTAGTACGAGCTGCGCGACGATTTGACGATCTGCATGCCGTTCGTTTGGCCGGCGATGACTTCGAGCGCGCCAGGCGTCGACGGGCCGTACGTGTCCGTATACGCGTTGTCGCTCATCGCGAAGTTTTGCGCGTAGTTCCACATTGCCGTCACGGTATTGCCGTCGAAGTAGCCCATGACTTGGCCCTTGGTACCGAATGCGCCGGCGCCGCCGCTCGTGCCGTTACCCGTGAATTTCGGGAAGAGATCCATCGCGCCGTTGTCGTAGGCTTGCTCTTCGGCCGTGTACGCGTGGTTCTGGTCGGCCGTCGCGGCTTGCGTGCGATCGAGGCGGAACGGAGCGGACGCGTCGGTCCCGTTGAGCGCCGCGTTGGCGTTCGGGTTGGCCGTCAGCAGCGTGCCGGAGAGGCCGTTGACCGTCGGCGTGCCCGCGGCAGCCGTGAACGCCGGCTCGCCGGCGGGATTCGTTGCGTTAGGGTACGTCGCGAAGTAGTGGTCGAAGGAGACGTTTTCGCCGTAGATCACCACGACGTGCTTGATCGGCGTCGCGGTCGGGGTGAGGTTTTGAAGACTGATCGCTGCGACGGCGGCTGCGCTATTGGAATTGCTGCTGCCGCATGCGGCGAGCACGGCAAGCGACGCGGCTGCTACTGCAACGGGAAGAAGCTTACGGCGAAACATGGGGACGCACTCCTGGTGTGTCGTTGCCGCAAGCCCTCTCGCGAGGTGTCGTCATTCGATCCCGAGAGAATGACAGCGAAGGAACGTGCGGTGAACGATGGTTATTTTTCGGAAGGACGGCGCATTGGACCATGCATATATGAAGCGTCCGAGGCATCTAGCTTTCGACTCTATTTCCATAGCTTTCAATTCCATTCGCGGTGAGGCAACCCGGTCGCCATAAAAAAAGCCAGCCGGGAAAGCCCGGCTGGCTTGATACCGCGTACTGCTCGGTTGTTTTCTCGTCGATTGCTCGAACGAACTTATTAGAACTTGTGGCGCAGGCCCAATGCGACGAGTTCTTGCGAGCTCGTGCCGTTGTAGCCGTACGAACCGATCGACGCCTGGGCGGCCACGCCGCCGGCGACGTTGCCGCTGGCGTGCTGGTACGCGCCGACGAGGTACACGTCCGTGCGCTTCGACAGGTTGTAATCGGCGCCCAGCGAAGCTTGGTGGTACGTTGCCGACGAATCGCCGCTCGACTTCATGTACGTGTAGCCGACGCCAACCAGCAGGGCGGGCGTAGCTTGGTAGTTGAGGAAGCCGCTACCCGAGTTGTATTTCTCGGTCGCACGGTACGCGGAGAAGCCGTCCGGCTTGTACTGTGCGTTGCTGTAGCTCGCGCCCAACGTGAACGGGCCGACCGTGTACTGACCTGCGACGCGTGCGATGCCGATCGACTTGGCCGTGACGTAATCGCCGTTGATCGGGCCGTCGAACGTGCCGCCCGACGTGCTCGTCCAACCGGAGCGCAGACCGTTCGTCAGCGTGTTGGTGTTGTCGGCATGGAAGTAGCCTGCCGCTGCGGCGATCGGGCCGTTGGTGTACGACGCGGCGACCGACCACGTTTGGCCCGAGCCGGTCGAACCTGCGACGCCGCCGAATGCGTACATCGCTTCTGCCTGGAAGCCGGCGTAGTTCGGCGTGACGTACTTGATCGCGTTGTCCGTACGCGAGCTGTTGTCGTAGTTGTCGACGTCGCCTGGCGTGGCGAACGCGCTGCCGAAGTAGTTATCGGCCGTGATGCCCTGGACCATGTCCACCACCGGGTCGTACTGGCGGCCGAGCGTCAACGTACCGTAGGTTTGGCTCGTCAGACCGACGAACGCCTGGCGGCCGAAGATGCGACGCGTCGTGGCGTTGCTCTGGCCGAGCGAACCGTCTTGCGGGTTAAAGCCGTTTTCCAATTGGAAGATCGCGGCCAGACCGCCGCCCAGATCTTCTTGACCCTTCAGGCCCCAGCGCGTGCCGGCCAAGTCGCCGCCGCTCGCATTGCCGAGCGCCCACAGATTCTTGTTGCCGTTGGCGTTGTGCACGTACGTGAGCGAGTTATCGATCACGCCGTAGAGCGTCACGCTGGTTTGCGCATGCGCTGCACCGGCGGCGCCGAGCAAGGCGAGCGAGAGGGTTGACAAAGCGATTTTTTTCATCATTTCTCCACGCGAAACGTTTATTAGACTGTTGCGGGGAGGAGAATAGCGCAATGTCCTTGAAAGGTTGAAACGGAAAAAAAGGCACTGTCGCCAAAACGAAACAGCACGGCCCGCAAGGGCGTAAAAATGGCATATCGAATTATTGCCGCATTTGAAATACTTAATTAGGGAAAGTGCAAAACTGCGACGCAATGGCGCAAGTTTTCCCAGCATCCGGGCGTACCGCTCGCCCCGAGCATCGTTGGAAGTCACCATGATGCAGTTGCTGGCAGCACAACGGTGCACCGCGCACACGAATGCGACATCGTGCCCCGCGGCAGCGCCAAGCCGTAACTGGACAAAACAGGCGAAATATGTAATGGGCGCCGTGCGCGTTAATAGTCAGATCTATTCGACTGTGCGCGTAAATAGGCGCGTATACGACGCCGTCCTCTTGCTGCCGCGTATTCGGCGCCGAGCAACAGCACTGCCGCGGAAAAGTACAGCCACATCAATAAAACCGCGAGCGATCCGGCGGCGCCGAATGCATTGGACAGCCCGGCATGGGCCAGATAAAGCGCGAATAACTTCTTACCCGCCGTGAATAGCAGGGCGGCGACGATGCCGCCCGTGAGCGCGTCGTGCCATGCAACGTGCGCATCCGGCAGGAATTTCAATAGCCCAGCGAAGGCGAACGCGAGCACCACCACGCCGAGTGCCAGTTGCAGGATGTCGCCGATGACGACGAAGGGTGTCCCGCCCAAGAGCCATTCGCCGATATAGCTGACGACCGTATCGAGCACGAGCGAGACGATTGCGAGGAACGCGACGCCCAGCACGAGACCGAACGAAATCAAGCGGACTTTGACGAGTGCCATGACGCTCGAGACGCGTTGCGACGCATCGGCCGGCCAGATGATCGACAGTGCCGTGTTCAGCGAAGCGAACGTGGCCGACGCGCCGAGTGCCAGTGCCACGAACGAGATGAATGCGGCGAAGCCGCCCGAGCCGCTATGCGAGCGCGCATTGGCAACGATCATCTGAATCGCGGCGGCGGCTTCGTCGCCGATCAGCAAATGGGCATCTTGAAAGATTTGCCCTCGAATGGCATTGGTGCCGAAAAACCAGCCCGCCACGGCGATGACCATGACGAGCATCGGCGCCAACGAAAACGCGGAGTAGAAGGCGATGCCGGCGGCCATTGTCGTGCAGCGGTCGTCACCGAAATGCTGCACCGCGTCGACCGCGCAGGCGCCTTCGTTGCGCGCGGCGCGCGGCAGTTCACGCAGCGTGAATGAAGCCATCGATCGATCCTCGCTTACGCGTCCCGATGCGCTTCGCTGTTGCAGGCAACATGCCTGTTCTTTACGGGGGCGAGGTCGCTAGCGGCACCGCTGCGTTTTGCTGCTTCGCCGCAGCGTGTTCGATGCGCGGCTGATGTCGTTGCAGGGCCTGGCATTCGTTGCGGCCGATTTTCAAGCGACCGCGGCGGCGCGTTGCCGCTTGAGCGCCGCGCGTGCAAACGCGACAAAACGCTGCGTCACGACGTCGTCGCGCCCAGCTTGCCAGGCGAGCCCCACACGCCAACGCGCGTGGGGGCCTTGCAGCGTGAGAACGGTGGCGTCGCGCAACAAATGTCGCATTCGCGACGGGACAAACGCGACGCCCACGCCAGCCGCCACGATGGCCAACACGGATTGAATGTCCTGCGCTTCTTGAACGATCCTCGGCGTGAAGCCGCGCTCGGCGCACCAGCGATCGACTTGATCGGCGGTGCGAGCTTGGCGCGCGCGGGCCAGTGCAACGAAGCCGATCTCGTTCAAGACGTTCAAATCGGCCGGCAGACGCTTGATCCGTGCTTCTTGCGGAATGGCGAGGGCGAGCGATTCGTCGACGATCGGAAAATTGGCGAGTTCGTCGTTGCGCGAGACGCGCATGAAGCCGACGTCGAGCGTGCCGGCTAGGATCCTGCGGGTTTGTTCCGCTGACGAAAGATCGACGAGCGTCACGCTCACGTTCGGATGCAAGCGACGGAAATCGGCGATCAAGCGGGGGGCGATGGTCAGCACGGACAGACATAAACCCACGCGCAACCGGCCGCGCTTACCGCCGCTCGCTTCCTTCGCGCGCAGCAACATGTCGTCCGCATCGCGCACGAGCGCGGCCGCGTCCGGTAAAAAGTCCGCACCGAAGGTGGTGAGTTCGGCGCCATGCCGGCCGCGCTCGAATAGGCGTGCGCCGAGGCTCGCTTCCAATGCACCGATCTGCTTGCTCAGCGCCGGTTGGCTCGTATGCAAGGCATCGGCGGCACGGCCGAAGTGCCTGAGTTCGGTCACGGTCAGGAAGGCGCGAAGCAGTTTGAGATCCATTCGTTTTTGGAATCGAACCGGTAAAAGCATTCATTTTACTAATCGATTGTGAGGCGATTCAATAGAGGCATCCCATCGCCGATTCGATTCCGCCATGTCGAGGTCTCCCGTTTCCCCGTTGCGCGTCGCCGCGCTGCCGTTTGCCCCTTCCGGTGCGACCGCGCATGCCGCGCTGGTCTCGGGGCTTGCCGATCGACTTGCCGATGTCGCGCGCGACGGGGTGAGCTTCGCGGTCTTTCCCGAAATGAGTCTCGCGCTCGCTTGGCGCATCGAGCGGTTGCGTCGAACGGAACTCGAAGCGCTTTCCGAGCCGCTCGATGGTCCATCGATCAGCGCCGTGGCCCAAGCGGTGGACGCGACGGGTGTGGCGGCCGGGGTGGGGTGGATTGAGCGCGGCGACGATGGGGCGCTCTATAACAGCTACGTCGTATGCATGCCGGGCGGTGCGCAGCACGTGCAACGCAAGGTCTATACGATGGAAAGCCCGCATCTGCAGAGCGGGACGCGATTCGATGTCTTCGATACGCCGTGGGGAATGAAGATGAGTATTTTGATCGGCGCGGATAATTACATGCCCGAGAATGCGCGTGTCGCCGCACTCAAGGGCGCCACATTGCTCGTCGCCCCTCATTGCACCAGCCTTGGGGCAGGTGCGTCGTCTCGGCCCAACTGGTCTGCCCATTCGCTGGCGGCCCGCGCGGGCGACAACGGCATGTTCGCCGTGCTTAGCGATGCCCAGGCTGGACCGAAAGGCACACGCGAGCCCGGGGCCGCATTGATCGCCGATCCGTGCGGCGTCGTGATTGCCGCGGGCGTGCGCCCGGGCCTTCCCGTGGCGAAGGCATCGATCGATCCCGATCTCGCGCAGCGAAGCGATGCACGCCGCTGGCTTGCCGCACGCAAACCGGAACTCTACGCTTCGCTTGTCGCGTCGGAAGCGCAATCGTATGCCGATGCCCGTCCCTGGCCGCAAGCCGAGCGTGGAACGTGCGCGCGGGGATCCGTGGCAGTGAGCTTGGCCGTGGTCGCTAGGAAGCGGTGACTGTGACTGGGGGGGCTAGGGGGCTGGCGGTAAGCGGGCGCCAATTTTAAACGTTCCGATAGCCGTTACCGTCCTTGGCTCGACGGCTGCGCTCGATGCGCCGATGGTTATCGAGGATCGCTCCGCAAAAGCCCATAGATTGCGCCATCCGAGATTTCGCCGTCGATGATCCACCGTTCGCGCAGCAGCCCTTCCCGGACGAAACCCAGGCGTTCGAGCACTTTCGCCGATGCGGCGTTGCGAGGATCGATTTCCGCTTCGATCCGATGCAATTTCAACAACTCGAACCCGCAATCGACGACGGCGCGCGCCGCCTCGCTCATATAACCGTTGCCCCAGAACGGACGATGCAAGCCGAAGCCGATCTCGGCACGCTTGGACGTGATGTCGGCATTGAACAGACAGCACGTGCCGATCGTTTCTTGCGTCGAGGCGAGTTCGATGGTCCAGAAAAGATCGGTGTCCGACGCGGATCCCTGCATCCGGCGGGCGAGATATTCGACCGCTTGTTCGATCCGCGTCATCGCGGGAAACGACCAATAGCGCATGAATTCGACGTCCGAATACATGGCGAACATCGGAATGGCGTCCTCCGCCCGGGGCGGGCGCAGCGTTAGACGTGCGGTGGATAAAGTCGAAGCATCGCGGACGGGCATTTGAATGCTGGAAGCCGGCAATTGAGTGATCGGGAGTGTATCAAGGTGGTAAGCACAATTTTTCGTTTTCGTCTTTTCCATGTCCCGAAACGGCCGTCCTGCCGATCCCTCAAGTTTCACGTTTGGCTGCCGTAGAGCCGGTGTGATTGATCTATGTTCGGGTACGGACGGGCTGTCCAACGTATCCGGGGAGGGCTGCAATGTTCGAAGCGAAGAGCCTCACCATCATGCCGATCAATGATCTGGACGTTTACTACTGTCAGAGAATGCGCAGCTATACTACGTTGAGCCTGCATGTGGATGGTGCGACTGTCTATACGTTGGATGTTCGCGGTATCGTCAAAGCCCGTTCCGGAAATGACACGGTCGGCGCGTTCGCAAGTTCCGACAAAGGCTCCCTGGTTGCGTGGATTGATCCTGTGTCCGGCGACTTCATATCGGCCGATACAACTGTTTCCGATGCACTTTATTCGATTCCGATCTTCATCGGTCTGGGGTCGATCCTCAGCGCCGCGCTTCATTTGAGTAAGTGGGTTGTTGCCCCGATCCTCGCCGTGCTTGCGGTTGCCGTATGTCGCCGTTTGTTGCTCGGGTGGAAGAACGATTCGGAGCTGGAAGCGATTCTGCGAGACCGGCGAAGCTGCGTGTTCGGATAGGGCTAAAACTAGATGTTCGCCTGTATTGCCGATATCGGCGATAATTTGCCGAATGCCGCCTGCAACGTCGCTGGCGGTGACTTCTTGTGATGATTTCCCGTCCGGCATTTGCCGGCCAGTTTCGGTCATCCGCTGTCGATGTGTAGATCCTCAACGAACTATTCTTGGATCGTCCTATTCCATGAATCTTGGTCAGGTAGTCCGCGCGTTTTTCTTTTGCATCTCGGCTGCGTTACTCTGTTCACATGCGGCTGCGACTACTCGGGAAAAGCGCTGCGGTTGGTTGCAAAACCCGACGCCCGCCAACTGGTGGCTCGACGACAAGGACGGAAGTTGGACGCTTTCCGTTATGGGAGAGCGGCCAGTCCCAGGATTCGACAATCTTCCTGACATGAGTTCGGGCGATTGGGTCGTTACCAATGCGGGCGGACACGGCTACGGATGCGCTTGCATCGATATGGACGTCGACAAAGGCGCCGGTACGGTCGTACGGCTATATTCTGCCAAGGTGCTTCCGTTGAAGCGTTGTAAGGCCGATCGCTCACTGCCTTTGCCGTGAAAGTGCGGGGGAGGTCGGGTGCCTGCCGTCTGTGTGGGAGGTCCGGCATCGGCCACAAGCGGACAGTCGACATACGGGCGTAGATCCTCGACAATCCGCGCCATGGGAATCGAGGCATCGTAATACCTGCGGATCGCAACAATGGCTCAAGAGAATCGTTCAATCTCAGAAAATGACCTGGTTGTCCCGACCCGGGATATGGAAGCGCAAACAATCGGCGAAAGCTCGACACTGCGCGTGAGGGCAGGAACTGTAGGAACGGTCGTGCTCGTCCATTCCGATCTCGGACTGGTTGCCGCCTATGAAGTCGAATTCCCGCTTGGCGCGGGCCAATCAGCGCTGGCGACTATTCCAAGCACTGACTTGCAGAGCTGTGCTCCAGGCCACCGCAGAGTGTGTGAGTGTTGTGGCCACCGTACCCTTCGCGATCTCTGTCCTGGATCATACGAAGTCTGCCCGATCTGCTTTTGGGAGGATGACTTAATTCAAACACGCGATCCTGATTTTGCTGGCGGCGCAAATCGACAGTCTCTCTCGGAGGCTCGCCGCAATTACGAAATGATCGGCGCGTGTGAGGAAAGAGCATTACCCCATGTTCGAAGACCGGCGGACGACGAGATAGATTGGGCTCGGCAGGCATAGTCGCCGCAGACAGCGGCAAACTTGAATCAAGCGCTGCGGCGGGGCATGGTCTGCGCCTGACTCTTACGCAGACGGTGCCCAAGACCCTGGGCGCGGTCGGCATTACCCACTGGTGCCCCTGACGGGGTGTCCTTCCCCCCGCCGCGACGACAGTATATCGACCTTGCGGAGCTAGCCAAATAGTTGACCGCCCCGAGCGAACGATCTGCATCGTTGCTCGCGACTGTCCGTTGGCGGGGAAACTGAAGGTCGCTTCAGGGTCGGGGCCTCCCGTCCGCGAGTCGTACGGCAGGCCCCGACCCGAAACGGTCGGTAGACGTTCTCAAACGGGAACGCTGATTCCCGAGACATGTAGCCGAACACACACTGAACGACGCAATGCCAGCCGTCTGTCACGTGAGATGCCGCGCTTGCAACGCGTTCATTGCGGCGGCTCTAAGTCGAGCTGCTCCACTAGCTCGGGGAAGCCAAGCGACGTTGCGGCTCTGACAAAGGCATCGCGCTCTGCTTTTGATACGAATGCGAGTGCGGATGCAATCTCCTCAAGCGCGTTCACGTCGTCGTCCTCCATGTGCAAGCTGCTCCGCTGATCGATATACCTAACGGCGAGTACCAGTGCCTTGGCTAATGCATCCATGTCTTCCTTCGAAAGACAAAATGTAATGCGAAACGCATGCCCCAAAAAATCCCATTGACAAAGTTTCAACGGCCGCTTGTGGCCGTTCAGCGCCCGACGACCGAGCGCGATCCTCGCCTCTGGCTGGCCGCAGCGCAAATGGCATAATACGACCCGAGGGCGACTGTCGCAATTTACGAAAACAGTCATTCCCACACTGGTAGCGAAGATGCCGGTAACTCGATAACGGTCGGCTCCCTTTCGGCGTCGATCACGAGCACAACATCTTGCCCGACCATGTAGTAGCTGTGTAACTTCTCATAATTTACTTTTCCAAGCTCCCCGTATAGGTCAATCCGCGCGCTGTTCTCCTCGACCCACATTTCGCATCCACGCCATGCCGCATCCGAATTGTCGAATTCTTGCGGAAGCGGCGAGTGGTTCGACGTAACTTCCACGCTTTCGTCGATAAGATAGAAACCCGCTACGCTGTGCTGGAAATTCAGGCACATTCTCGAAATACAGATTCGTTCGCGCCAAACATGGCGGTTCACGGTTAGGCTGCGCCCGCAGATCGTCAGTTCGAAGCCCGGCCGGTCGCCTTTTACGATTTCCCCGAGGGGCTTCCACGGTTTATACATTCGAGCGGCTCTTTCGTTGTCGAGTTTGTGTGCTTACCACGAGCCTGAGGCGCGCGGCCCCCCGCGAAAGTTGTCCCGATCCTGGTAACCGTGTCGACTATCTGCGGCTGGTCGACTCCTAGCTTACATGTACCAGAGGTCACGGCTTAGCAGGGTACGACTCGCCGTCATCGCCCTGAACTCTCGCTCGCATCGCCCTAGCGATATCCCCGAGCTTGTGAACTGCTTCGTCCGTTGGGTCCTTTGTATAGAGTTCACCCAGCTCCGCGTTGTACCAAAGCGGAAAGGCTGCTCCTCTGACCGTTACGAGAAAGTCCGTTGGTCCGTTTGCAGGATCGTTCACCACTTGCCGGTCGGACTGAACGTATGCCTTCCATTGTTCGAGTGTGATTCTTGGCCCCGAGGCTTCCGCCCAGAAAGATTTTCGGGTGATGTGAACGTCGTAGCCCGCGTAAGCAAGGCTGCTGGCCATGAAAGCGAGCAGTGCAACGACAACGCGCATTTTTCCACTACCTAACAATCCAAGAACATCTGCATTGTCGACGATCTCCGTCTCCCAGTCGACTGACTGCTCCTGGCCGGCTGCGGGAGATCGCGAACGGCCGCTTCGTAGAAGCGAAACACGAAGGATCCGTCACCGCGCGTCAGACCGCTTTGGAGAAACCCGACGGGCAGAAATGGGGCGACTACGGCCAACGACGTTGGGAAGCGCCGCAAGACGGACTTTATTCTTCGCGATCACGGGGCTCCCGTCATCGCTCAAGGTTTCGCAAAATTTTCCGTTAACCCGAGTTGGTCCGCGATGCGCGTTCCCAGCGCTGGAGCGATAACAATATAAGGTGCCTTGAGAGCAGGTGCCTATAAGCCTGTATAACGGATATGTCCTCGATCATTGGCATCGATCTTGGCACGACCAACAGCTTGGTCGGCCTGTGGCGTAACAATGAAGCAATCCTGATCCCCAATGCACTGGGGCAGGTTCTCACACCGTCGTGCGTGTCCATGGACGCCGACGGTTCGATCCTGACCGGGCGTCCCGCTTACGATCGTCTGCAGACACACCCCGAAGCGTCCGCGGCCAACTTCAAGCGGTACATGGGTACCGATCGCAAGTTCGGCGTCGGTTCGCGCTACTTTCGGGCCGAAGAGCTTTCGTCGCTTGTACTGAAGGCGCTGAAGGCGGACGCCGACGCTTTTCTAGGCACCGAAGCCCGCGATGCGGTCATTGCAGTTCCAGCCTACTTCAATGATGCACAGCGCAAGGCCACGCGTATCGCTGGAGAACTCGCCGGCCTTAACGTGCTGCGATTGATCAACGAGCCAACAGCGGCGGCGCTCGCTTACGGCGTGCAGAATCGTGAGACGGAGCGCAAATTCCTCATTTTCGATCTCGGCGGTGGCACGTTCGATGTCTCGGTGCTTGATTTCTTCGAGGGCGTGATGGAAGTGCGTGCGAGCACGGGCGACAACTATCTTGGCGGGGAAGACTTCACCGAGGTTCTCGTCAACCTGTTCGCCACGCGCAACGATCTGCGACTCGGTTCTCTCGGATCTGCCGATCGGCAGCGGTTGCAGCGGCAGGCCGAATACGTAAAGCGCCGACTCACCCAAGATGGCACTGAAACGGTCGAACTCAATGTCACGCTAGACGGCCGTTCGTACGAACTGCAAACCACGGCCGCGGAAATCGAGCATTTCTTCGATTCTCTTCTTCAGCGTTTGCGCAAGCCGGTGGAGCGGGCGTTGCGCGATTCGAAAATCGCGGTTGGCTCGCTCGACGAAGTGATCCTGGTCGGCGGGGCAACGCGTATGCCCGTCGTGCGCAAGCTGGTGACGCGTATGTTCGGGCGCCTGCCTGCGATGCGCTTGAATCCCGACGAAGTCGTTGCATTGGGTGCCGCAGTGCAAGCCGGACTCATCGGACGCGATGCCGCCCTCGAAGAAATGGTGCTGACCGACGTCGCGCCATATAGCCTCGGTATCGACACCTCGATTCAAGTCGCCGCGAATCAGTTCGTTCCTGGGCACTTCCTACCCATTATCGAGCGCAACACGGCGGTTCCGGTCAGTCGCATGCAGCGGATAGTGACGGTCCACCCGCAGCAGCGGCACCTGTCGATCAAGGTTTTTCAAGGCGAAGCGCGCTTGACTGCCGATAACATTGCGCTCGGAGAGTTTAATCTCGACGTGCCTTTGAAACCTGCAGGCCAGGCTGGCGCCGACGTGCGTTTCACATACGACGTGAGTGGCGTGCTAGAAGTGCAAGCCACAGCGTTTCCGGATGGAAAGACGCGGTCCATTGTGATCGAAGACAATCCAGGCGTACTTTCGGCGGAGCAGGTGCGGGAGTGCCTGGCGAAGTTGGCTGACCTGAAGATCCATCCCAGAGATCAGATCGAGAACCGCGCCTTGCTCGCCCGCGCGGACCGGCTTTACGAGGAATTGTTGGGCGATCAACGGACTTATCTCGCGTCCCAGATCGCGCGCTTTCAGTCGCAGTTGGAGCGGCAAGACGCCGACGAGATCGCGCGCGCGAGAGAGGCCCTTTGTGAGGTGCTCGACCGTCTCGACCTTACGCAAACGTATTAAAGGCGGTGGGACATCGTGCAAACCAAGCCTTGGCCCTGGAGCGTGCTCGACCTCGAGCCCGGTGCGGATGAACGGTCAGTTCGCCGTGCCTACGCTCGCATCCTCAAAGAGCAGCGGCCGGACACGGATCCCGACGCTTTCCAGCGCTTGCGCGGCGCTTACGAGTTTGCGCTGGTACTCGCGCAAAACGCGACGATGGGAGATGCGCAAGTACCGCAGTTCGAATCGGCACAAGCCGGCGATGTTCCTGCAGTCGCGATTCCGTCTGCAGCTGCATTGGCCATATCGGATGATGCTGCCTTATCGATCGCGAGGGATTCGCACGACGCCGCAGAAAGCGATGTCGATAGGAACTCCTCGCTTGCAAAGTCTAGCAAGACGGAAGGACATCGGAGGTCCGATCCCGTACAAGAGGCGATGCAACGCTGGCAGGATTTCGTCGCAGACCCGATGAACTACAGGTCGCGCAATGACGTCAGCAATCTATTTGCCGCTGTGGTGAATTTCCAGGTTCGAGAAGAGCTCGAATGGCAGGCTATCCTTCATTGCCTGCGCGATGACACACCGCCCCGATTACGCATCAACTTGTGCGACGTTCTCGAATGGCGTCAGGATCATAAGCACTTGCTGAATCGTGACGCCGGCGTCGCCAACGTCGCCCTCTCGCGCGCATTCGCCGACGCCGACTACGAGACCTTGAGCCAGCGCTATCCGGCCGCCATCTCCCTGCTCGAAGACGGCGAAGGTATGCGGAAGCGGATGAGGCGCGTCGTGTTCGACCGGGAACTCGAGCGGGAGATGGATGCGCTCATCCAATCGCTGAACTACTACTATCAGAACGTCCGGCAAGTTCGGATAGACGCGAGCCTGATTGAGCGTTGGCAACGTCGCCAGTCGTTGCGGACGTGGATTACCGGGTTGGTGCTGCCCGTCGTCTTCCAGTCACTATGGTTCGGTGTGTTGGTTGCGTGTGCATCGACGATGCGGGGAAAGAATGACAGTGACTGGGGCGGCCCGTGGGGCACGCTGCAGATCGTGCTTGCGTCGCTCGGCGTAATGACCTACGTGGCTGGCGTGGCCGCAATGGTCATCTTCACACAAGAGCAAAGGGCAAGGATCCAGAGCGTGCGCGAGAACGCATGGATCCGCTATGGCTGGATCGCCGTGTGGCTCGTCACGGTCGCCACCGCTCTTGCCACCGGCCCATACGGGGTTGGGGCTAACGCCGCGGCGGCGGCGCTCGCAGGCTGCACACTTTGGGCTGCATTTGCCCATGGTCCGATGTCGGTGGGGCGACTACTCTTCACGACGTTGACCTTCGCAGTCGGCCTTGGCTTCGTCGGTCATTGGGCTGCGGTCGATCGGCCGCTCTGGATACTTGCTCTCGCTCATGGCGTACTGGCCACATACTTCCTGCGTTTCGCTCTTGCCTCTTTTCGCTCAATGGTCGCGGCACGACCGCGGGTCGCCATGGCCCTGTGTGTTGCATGGATCGTAGCAACTGTCACGTTCCTGATGACGTTTCAGTCGGGCTACGCGTGGGGACTGTATTCAGTCATGGTGCCGGTGCTGAGCGGGATGCTTGCCGGTTCATCATGGTCACGAATCACCGACGCCATTCCGTTTCCGCTCCGCAATTTTCTGATCGTCCTTTACTGGTGGGTTTTCGGCCTTATGACACCGAACTTGGCAGCCGCTTGCGCGCTTTTGGTCCTATGCCTCCCCGTTGCTGTTGAGATGAAGCGCGCCAGGAACGCGAGCAAAGAACCAATCGGCCGTGCGCAAGCGTAAGGTTCAGGGGATAGAAGGTAACCGGCGCCGTTAGCGACGGTGGCCTGGGGCTGTAGTCATTCACTTGATGCGCGCGCGTAATCGGAGGAGCGGCGTCCCGGACGTTGCTGCTTCGGATGACGTCTGCGGGAGGTATTTCAGCTGGCTGCTAAAGACCGAAGGCAATTTGCCGATAAATAAGTGTTCCAATTAACAAAGACAACACCGGCGCCTTGGTGTCGTCGTCTCCGGCCGCTTCAAGAACAAACGATGACTAAAAGAATTGCTTGTCTTACGCTTCTTTCATTCGCATCATTTTGCTTGTTGTCCTGCGCCGATCCATCCGCCTCAGGGACGCAGGCCCAAGCTCCTTTGCGCCAGAGTAAAGCGGCACCTGCGTCCGGCGCCGATATAGCGAAGGCCATCACCAGCCTGCCGCCCGATGTCCGGGCGAACTGCATGGCAGCCGCGGTGTCGACGCAAACAGGGGACCTGACGAAAACGGCTCGTCTCATCCGAACCTGTTTGGAATCGCGCGACCTGCCTGTTGCACTGAGGGTATCCATGCTCCAGGAGCTTGCGTCGAATGAAGCGGCTCTACGGAACAACGATGCAGCGATCGAAGCGCAATCAGCCGCAATCGATTTAGAGTCCGCGCCCACCGACTTACAGTTGTATTACCTGGCCAATCTGTATGATGTCACGCACCGGTACAAGGAGGGGTTCGCGACGCTCGACAGAATTCGGGCCGCGCACGAGGCCCGACACGATCTCGATACCACGTTCGGGGCCCCATACCATCTTGAGGTCGGCAAGAACCTCGCGGCAACGGGACACCCTCGCGAAGCAATCGCCAATTTTTCGACGGTGATTTCGGCCACGCCAGCGCTTGCTGCCGCCTATGCGCTGCGAGCACAGAATCGCGAAGTCGTCGGCGATAAGGATGGCGCTCGCGCTGACTACATTGAGTTCGCGCGCTGGGTGGCCGAAGATTCGATCGACGCGAACACGCGCGCCAAGCTGGCGAACCTCGGGATCGACGCGGCGAACGAGCGCAGGCACCCGTTCGGCAACGCGAACCCGCTGCTCGAACGGGCGCAGCGATTGGCGAAGGACGCGCAACAGACGCTGAATACCGCCGATACGGCTCAAGCGAAAGCCGACGCATACTGGAATCTATCGGTTGGCCTCGACGAGAGCGATCGGCGTGAACAAGCGCTTGCAGCTATCGACAAAGCAATCGCGCTCGCCCCCGATGATGTGCGTTTCAGGCAATCGAAAGTCACGACGCTCGTCGGCTTGGATCGCATCGACGACGCCCTGGCCGCGGCAACTCCGCTGCTAGGCCAAATGCATCATGAACTCATGGATGGGAAGAATCCTGCCGATGTATCCCGCAAATATGCTGAACTAACCGGGTCGTTGTGTTGGGCGTATATCCTAAAACGCGACTGGCCGAACGCAGTTGCGATGATCGCCGATACCGCGTACGGCTCGGAAGATTTCGATCGGGACTACCTGGCCGCGCTATATCTGATCGTGCGCGCTCGCGATGAGAGTTCCATTCCGGCGAATGCGTACTTCGAAGATTACATTCGTCGAAGTATCTTCAGAAACGGGGCGCAGTATCGCCAGGCTATGCTGCAATACGTTCGCGGCCGCGTGCCGTTGAAGACCGTCTACGCAATGATCGATCTGATTGCGAATCCCGCCGCACGTCAGAACGCTCTAGCTGAAACGTGGATGATGGCCGCCGGTTACGAGCGCTTTGTCAGACACGATGAGGCCGCCGCGCGAGTCTTCAGGGATCGGATCAACGACCTTCGGCCGTTTGGCACGAACGAATGGATGATGGTCCAGTACGGCGGCGTGTAATGGCAGTCTCGAGGGGACCGATGACGCGAATCCCGTCCGGTGTGAGTCACGCGATCGTGGCGGTCGCGGCAATGGCGTCGCTTGCCGCCCAGGCAATGTCATTGGCCCGATACGATGCGCCTGGAAGTCCGGGCGTCTTTGAGTCGGCTCCCCATATCCCGTTCAGCGACAGCACTTCATTGTGCTCTTTGCAATGGGGCGGTCCGAGTGGCGCGTTCCGGTCGCCGTTGCAGACGCCGGTGCAACAGCGTTCGGTTTGTGCCAGGGAAGCGGCCCGCGGCAATCTCGATGCGCAAACCATCTACGGCCAGCTAGTCCTATACGGATTCGTCGGTGCGCCCAGCAGCGCTGGGTTGGCGATATTGCTCAATGCAGCGGTGGACGGCCAACGTGTAGCGCAACGCATCGTCGGCTCGCTATACCAGAGGGGTGATCGCGTGCTGCGGGATCCACGTGCGGCACGCTGGTGGTTGAGCCGTGCGGCGGCGTCCGGCGATGGCGTCGCAGCCGATATGCTCGGCGTGCTTGAATATACTGGCGACGGTGGAAAGCCGGATTTCCCCGCTGCTTACGGGCAGTTCGTGCAAGCGGCCACGCATGACGACGCACGAGGTGCCGCGAATGCCGGACGAATGCTGGCGGCGGGCTGGCCTGGAACCCCGAAAGATGACTCAGGCGCAGCCGCCTGGTTCATTCACGGCGCAATGCATGGAGATGCCGACGCTCAGTTCCTCCTAGGTCGCGCTCTGCTTTTCGGTTCGGGTGTCGAGAAGGACGACGTAAAGGCGAGCGGTTGGCTTCGCGCAGCCGCACACCAACATCAGCGAGACGCCGAGGCGCTGCTCGCCGAACTCTACCTGCGCGGAACCGGCGTGCCGGTCGATCCTCGTCACGGATTTGCGTTGCTGCTCGATTCTGCCAATCAAGGGTCGCCGTATGGGCAGCGCCGTGTTGGCGAGTTGTACGCGAAGGGGATCGGAGTTACCGCTGACGAAGTCATCGCGCGTATATGGTTTCGCAAAGCGGCGCTAAACGGCGACCCAATCGCGCAGTTCGAGCTTGCCCTTTCATATCGAACTGGAACGGGCGGTCCAGTCGATCTCGACGGCGCTGTAGGATGGATGCGCAGTGCGGCGGAAGCGGGTTTTGCGCCAGCGCAAAACGATCTCGGGACCATGCTGCAGAAAGGTGAAGGCGGGCCGCCGAACCTCCCGGAGGCTCGCGAGTGGTACGAGAGGGCCTTGGTACAGGGGCTCGGTGTCGCTGCGCGAAACCTCTCGGTGATGGCGGCGCGGGGCCTCGGCATGCCTCGCGACGAGGCACAAGCGTATCGGTACGCGAGGCTGGGGGCAGAGCGCGGCGATCCGCGCTCGGAACTATGGGTCGGGTCGATGCTGTCGAGTGGCATTGGCGTGGAAGCACAAAAGGCCACTGGACTCTCATGGCAACGTAAGGCGGCTGATGATGGCGACACCGAAGCCGAGCTTGTCGTCGCGCAGCAATATCTTTCCGGTATCGACGTTGCCCACGACGATGCGTTAGCCGAAAGCTATCTGAAGCGGGCAGCCGACCAAGGCAATCCTCGGGCGCAGACCGCTTTGGCGAGTTTGCTATTGAGGCAGTCCGCCGTAGGGAATCTATCCGAGGCGAAGGCTTGGCTTTCCAAAGCGATTGCCCAGCGTTTCGGACCAGCGTATGCCGCTATGGGAGAGCTTTATGCAAAGGGTCCGGGCGCGCAACCTGATATGCCGACGGCAATCGAGTGGTTTGCGCGCGGGGCGGCGCTGAAGGATCAAGCTTCCGAGCGCGACCTATGTCAGTCGTATGCCAGCACGTTCGGCGCCGTGCACGATGCAGGCAAGGCGCTGTATTGGTGCGCCGTGGCCGCCGCTGCGGGGGACAAAATCGCAATGGGCGTGCTGGCGTCGGGCTCCGTGCCGGAATTGCCGATGACGGCACGCGCCTACTGGCAATGGCGGCTCGCATCGATGGGGGACGCGACCTACGCAGGCATTCTGGGTGAAGCCTATGATCTTGGGCGAGGCGTCCCCGTCGACCATGGCGCGGCGCTCTACTGGTTCAGGTATGCGTCGATGCGCGGAGACGCAGCGGCGCAGAGTTTGCTGGCGCGAGATCTCTTTATCGGTGTGGGCGGGCAGCACGACGACTATGAGGCGTTCGCGTGGGCTACCCGCTCGGCGGCACGCAGCGCGGAAGGCACGATGCTCGTCGGCGAATCCTATTTGTTCGGGCGCGGCGTCCAACGGGACGTTGTTGCCGCGTTGAAATGGTTGACTCGCGCGGCCGATGCGGGGTCGGCGCAGGCGGCGACCGACCTTGCCAATTGCTACGTGACGGGTGATGGCGCTGCGCGCGACCCTGTGCTAGCTCAGCGGTGGTATCGCAAGGCGGCAGCGCTCGGGTCAGAGGAAGCAGCCATCGCGCTCGCGTTAAAGGCACTCAGTGAAGGCGACGAGCCATCAACCGTCAGCAAACGTGATCGATTTTGGTTTGCGCGAGCTGTCGCTGATTCGGCTGGGGGCGATTCTGCTGCTGCAGGAGGTGCGAATGGAGCTAAGGACGAACACGATACGTGGGCCGTGCTTTCGGCGCTTGACAGAGCACGACTGTCACAGCCGTTCGCGCAGTTCGAAACCGGAATTCTCTTTTGGCGCGGGCGAGGCGGAATTCAAGATAAGGCGCTTGGCGATGCATGGCTTAGGCGCGCAGCGGGCACACTTTCGACTCGTGCCGGATGGCAAGCCTACGCACGCGCCGCGCAGGTCGTCGAATCGCGCGTGCGAGCGTCGCTCACGGAAGCTGAGAGGGCTCGTGCCGAGCTACTCGCTGCCGCGTCGCTCTAATGTTCCTTGTGGGTCGACGACAGCCATCCGCCTGTCGTGCAGCAGCCGGTGCGGTCCCGACGGCCTCCCTGCAAAACAAGTTTTAGATCGGGTGGGGGCACTCGGGGCCATGCCGCGCCCACGCCCACCGAGCGGTTGAACGGCTGACTTAGTTGGGGGCCGTCAAGGCGCGCAGCGCCGATTGCCCCCGCCGGCCGGGGGCGTGGATTCGTCTTCCCGACGTACTTATAGCAGCCGCTCGGACAGCACGCGAAACGCGACATCGGGCACGACGAAGCACATCGGTTCGCCCGTGGCTCCGATGCCTGCGAGGAAGTTTCCGCAGCCCACGGGGCCGACCGTCTTCAGTGGCCGCACCGCGTCGACATCGATCGGCAGATCGATCGACGCATAGGCAAGGCGATCGCAGTCTTCGACATGCGCGATCGCCGCATGCTGCAGCGAGAGGGAAGCGACGGCATCTCGCCAGTCGTCGAAGAACGGCGCGAACGCATCGGGCAGCGTTCGATCGTCAGTCGCTTGCGCCGTGCAGCGCAGATCCGGCGCACTACCACCGCCGCCCGAGAGCAGGGTGTCGTAGCGGCCGCCCTGCTCGGTATGCGTGAAGCGCTGCGCGAGATGCGACGGCAGCGCGTCGCTGAAGACCCGGCTGCCGAGCGCATAGAGCGGGTGATTAAAAACGTTCTTCACGAACAGCACCGTGCCGTCGGCGGGTATCCCGCCGGGTAGCGTGTCGACGTACAGACGCCAGTTGCTTTGCAGCGGCGACGGAAATACGCGCCGCAGCGGACCGGCAATGCGCGGGCCGAAGTGCCGGTGCGCATAGGTAAGCGTCGTAAAAAGCGTGCGACCGTTGCGGCTTGCGAGCGTGATACCGCGAGGCACCAGTGGCGCAACCGCCGCGACATCGACCACCCACGTGCAATACACGACGTTCGCGACGTCGCTGGCGAGCTGGAGGAACGGCAGCCGCGACAGTAGCGCGCGGCGTGTGCGCAGCAACGGACGGCTCGCGACGATCCGATTGGCGAGCCGGCCAATTAGGCTGGTGGACGGATGGACAAAAGTGTTGTCGTAGGGCATAGAAACCTTTTCCCGCTGGCACGACGTCCGCTCCATGTCATTCTCCTTCGTCTCTCGTTGTGGTCAGAGGTCGACGCGAAGCATGACCTGATCAGGGGCCGCTTGTGCTCGGGGCACATGCCGTGCCATATGGTTGAGGAAGATCTCGCGAAGGGAACACTGGTCGAACTCCTTGGCACTATGCCTTCCTGCAATCGCAATCAGCAAGGTATCGTGTTCGGGAGGTCGTCAACGGAATGAGTGGAACAGCGCCGGGCTCAGGAAGCGTAATTGGCGAACGCCTTTTGGACCAGATTGTCAGGTCCGAAGAAGAATACTTCCGCTGCGAGCCGTCCGTTGGCACCTCGATAGTGGATGACGATACTTCCTACGCCAGCTAGCGTCGCTATGCCTTCAAAGTGAAGGTCTGGGACCATTTTCAGGGCCTTTTCCCAATAGGCTCTCACTCTCTCCTTGCCTCGAAGAATGCCCGTGGGTTCACCCACGATCTGTGCAATCAGGGGGGACGACATCTCGAACCCGTCGGAGTAGTGAGAGAGAATGCGATCGAGGTCGTGGCAATTCCATGCTTCGATCCATTCTTGACTGAACGCCTGCGCGAATTCGGGTGTGATAGTGTTCATGGTTAATGTGAGTGGCCCTGATGGAGCTGAAAAGTGGCTGACCAGCTTACCATGACGTATCTTGCCATTCGTCGGGAACGAATTTCAATAGCTTGATGAAACTACGACATCTGAAGCGGGAGAAGCAATGAAGGTAGACGTGCACATCGTGAATTCGCTTACGGATGGCGCAGTCGGGGGTAATCCCGCTGGCGTAGTGATCGATGCGGATGCGCTCTCCACGGAACAGAAGCTAGCGGTTGCGCGGAAAGTAGGTTTGTCAGAAACGGCGTTCGTGTCCAAATCTAGTGTTGCGACTGTCAAGCTGGATTTTTTCACGCCAACTCGGCAGATTGCACATTGCGGGCACGCCACGATCGCTACGTTTTCACTGCTCAGGCAGCTTGGTCGGGTAAGTGAGGGGAAGTTAACGAAGGAAACGGTGGACGGGTGTAGGGATATTTTGGTAGCGGGAAAATCTGTTCTGATGGAACAAGGTTCTCCGACCTATACATCGATCGAAGTGCAGTCTGACCTGGCGGAAAAGATCGCCGCGTCCATAGGGTTGATGCCGGCAGATATCTATAGCACTGCACGCCCGACAGTGGTCAACACGGGAAACAGCTTTCTCATCATTGCATTGCCCGATGGCCGTTCGGTTGCCGAGGTTCAGCCCGACCATCAGGCGATCGCCGCGATCAGCGAGGAACTCGACCTGATCGGCTACTACGTCTTTTCTCGTGAGACTGCTGTTGCCGGTCGGCAGGCTGGGACACGCATGTTCGCACCAAGATTTGGCATTCCCGAGGAATCGGCGACCGGAACGGCCGCTGGCCCATTGGCATGCTTCCTTTACGAACGCATGGGCTCCAGAGATTCCGAAATGGTTATCGAGCAGGGACGGCTGATGCAGCCTGCGTCTCCGAGCCTCATCAAGATCAGTCTCGACATCGAGGATGGGAAGGTCGTCCGGTTAATGGCCGGCGGAAGCGCCACCCTCAAACAAAGCGTCATCGTGGAAATTTGAGCGAAGCGGTCAACGGGTCTCGGCCAGGACCCGATGATCGCCACTAGCGGACGAGATAGTCGACAATCAGCCGCGTCCAGGCTTTCGACGCGTGTGCACAACTCAGGTAGCGTTATGACTATTCAACCCAAGACCGCGCGAGATGTGATTCATGAATTTTGGCGGCTTATGGCCACCAACGACTTTCACGCTGTCGCAGCGGTCCTCGCAGACGATTTCGTTCTCGAATGGCCTCAGTCGAAAGAGCGGATTCGAGGCGCCGACAATTTCGCTGGACTCAACGCGGCGTACCCGGCGCAAGGGCCGTGGGCCTTCACGATAAATCGCATGGTCGCGGACGGTGATGAGATTGTTTCGGACGTATCCGTCACCGACGGCGCACTGAATGCGAGAGCGATATCATTCTTTACCGTCGAAGGTGGAAAAATCGCCCGCATGATCGAGTATTGGCCAGAGCCATACGACGCGCCATTCGACAGGACGCAGTTTGTCGAGCGAATTGAATGAACCGCCGGTATCCGTGAACGCCCGTCTGCGATGAGTCAAGGTGGTTCCCACCCGCAAAGCAATGCCTTGTCACCGGCGGTCTGCGGCTTGGAATGCGCCTTCGACAGATCGGCCCGTATCGTCGACAATACGCCTCCGAGCGAAACCGAACCAACCTTTATGAGCAAAAACACTTCGCGAGCTAGCGTTCGCATGAGCCTGCGGCCGCGCGACCGAATCCGCAACGCGATCTTGCAAGCACTCGGCTTGTTGTTTATCGGCTTCGCTTGTTCTGCACACGCGTACACCGTGAATATCTGTCGGGAATACTGGTATCCGTTGGCTCATACAGGCAAAAGCATGGGCTCGCTATCTTCCGTGCGCGCGGGGCCTTGCAAGTATCGGCCGGTGAAGATGTTGAGCGACCAGTATGGCGTGATAGATGGCCGGGGGTATTTCATTTCGGAACTGCACGAATTTCATGATTCGTGTTCGCACGGTGGGCCCGTACCGGATTTCGATTGTCTTGTCCCCTCGCGTTTGCGCCGTCATGAGGATGACGAGACGCGACATTATTATTTGCTCACGCTACGGGGTTCGGCGCTGCGCGTTCTGGATCGGCTTCATGCTACCGACGGACAACAAGTCTTTGACGGCGCCGACGTGGTTCCAGGTGCCGACCCGGCGACCTTCAAGACCTTCGTGCCCAAGGGCGCGAAGGCCGACGATGGGTGGGCGTACGACCGCAACCATGTCTACCTCGAAGAGCGTTCGGACCCGAAGATGGTGCCGGGCGAAGTCGAAATCGTCGGCAACACGTTCGCTGTCAACGCTGGACGTGTATTTTCAATCGACGTCCTCAACGGTCCCGTTTATCTCCCAGAGGTCAAAGCGCCGCTGAAGGTGCTTAGCCCTCCGGCCTCGCTTGAACCGGCCATCATCAGCGACGGCGTGCGCATCTACCTGGGCCAAAAGGCACTCGACGGCGTGCGGGCGGAAACCTTTCAGATGCTGTTTCCGGTGTGTCCGGTGCCGGGCGCGCCCGATGTGAAATGCATCCCTTATGCTCAACCGAACGAATTCCGTGTCGCCCGAAGTGGACGCGATATGCTCTATTTCCAGGAGTTCGACGATATCAAGCGAATCGCCGACGTACCGGATTTCGTTTATTTCATGATGGCGGGCCCGTCGTATCTGGGTATCGCCGGAAAGAAGCTCTTCGATCTTGATCCCGTGCATCAAAACTTCGGCGAAGGCGCCGTTGCAGGTACCGTGCAACTTGCAGGCCGCTTGAGCGGCCCAGTGGCCGGTTCCCTTGCGGATGACTTCGGGTTCATCAATGTGCGGGGTGCATTATCGAGGGGCGATGGACCGTTGTGCGGCGCTGTCGCGAAGCTCGCTGCGCCGACGCCTGCGCTTGCCCGTCGATTTGGCCCGCTTCGGTTCATCGCACTGAATAAACTGCCGGCAGGCTATTCGATCGGTTATGAAAACAATCGCTATCGATATCTTTTCAAATCCGCCGACGATACGACACCCGACGATACCGTGGTCGATCTCAGCGATGGCAAGCGGATGCGAGCGACGTGGTGCGGGGACGATATTCAGTTGCAAGGTTCAGTCGCTACGAGCGGTAACTAAACGAATGGGAATCGATCGCAAGCAGCGAGCGCGCGATCTTGCATGGAGGCTGGTCCAAGATATCCACCGCGAGGACGGCGGAGCCCTCGCGGCGGAGTAGACGCAGGCTCGATGGCGGCTTCCGCGGGTGCCTTCCGGGAGCGGTTAAAATCGCGTTCACCTTTCTACCGGCCCAAACCTAAAAGGCCCAAACCGAAAATGTCGAAGAAGCAAAGACTCACGACTGCCGTGCTATGCGCGGTGGCCTGGATCGTCGCCGATCAACTGACGAAGGCAGTGTTCAAGCAGATATTGGCGCCAGGCGACGTAAAGTCATTTCTTGCTGGAAGCCTCGTGATACTCCCTATCTACAACCATGGGGCGTTTCTCAGTCTCGGGGCTCAAATGTCTGACGCGACACGCAACATGATTTTCATTTACGGGGTGCTCGCTATCCTGATCGGCCTTAGCGTATGGCTGTTCCGCTCGTCCAGGCTCGGCCGCACGGAGGTCGTTGCAATCGCCTGCATCGTTGGGGGCGGACTGAGTAATCTGTTCGATCGTTGCGTTTACGGGGGGCGGGTTTTCGATTTCCTGAACATGGGGATCGGACCGTTGAGAACGGGCATTTTCAACGTCGCGGACGTTGGAATCATGCTCGGGGTGGCGCTGCTCCTTCTTGCCGGGATGAAACGCAAGCCGACCTCGCCCGGCTCGGCAGCTGCCTGACCGGTACACCGGGGCTGGCGGCGCAACGGCGCACGCGATAGCCGAAAGGCGAGTATCCTGCCCCGGGCGCGGACTGTCGCGTGCAACGTTCGCCGACGGATGCGCGTGTAATCGGCGGGCCCGTTTGCAAGTACGAAAGCGCCCTTTTTTTCGCGGAACGGAGAGGACTCGAGATGACAGACGTGACGGTGGCTTACACGAATACGCAACTGCTGATCGACGGCGAATGGTGCGATGCGGCCAGCGGCAAGACGATCGATGTGGTTAACCCGGCCACCGGCCAGGTGATCGGCAAGGTCGCGCATGCGGGCATCGCGGATCTCGACCGGGCATTGGCCGCCGCGCAGCGCGGCTTCCAAACCTGGCGCGCCGTGCCGGCTCATGAGCGCGCCGCCACGATGCGCAAGGCCGCGGCGCTCGTGCGCGAGCGCGCGGCGACCATCGCGCAATGGATGACGCAGGAGCAGGGCAAGCCCCTCGCCGAAGCCCGCGTAGAAGTGCTCTCGGCGGCCGACATCATCGAATGGTTCGCCGACGAAGGGCGGCGAGTGTACGGCCGCATCGTGCCGCCGCGCAATCTCGGTGCGCAGCAAACGGTGGTGCGCGAGCCGGTCGGCCCCGTCGCCGCCTTCACGCCATGGAACTTTCCGGTGAACCAGGTGGTGCGCAAGCTATCGGCCGCCTTGGCTACCGGCTGCTCGTTCCTCGTGAAGGCGCCCGAGGAAACGCCGGCTTCGCCGGCTGCGTTGCTGCGGGCATTTGTGGACGCCGGGGTGCCGGCAGGCGTGATTGGGCTCGTGTTCGGCAATCCGGCCGAAATCTCGGCCTATTTGATTCCGCACCCTGTGATCCGCAAGGTAACGTTCACGGGTTCCACGCCGGTCGGCAAGCAATTGGCCGCACTGGCCGGTCAGCACATGAAGCGCGCGACGATGGAGCTTGGCGGCCATGCGCCGGCCATCGTGTTCAACGATGCCGATATCGCAGGCGCAGTGAAAATCATCGCCGGCGCCAAGTTCCGCAATGCCGGCCAGGTCTGCATCGCGCCGACACGGCTTCTGGTGCAGGACAAGGTCTACAAGGATTTTGTCGGCAAGTTCACGGAGGCCGCCAAGGCGATCAAGGTCGGCAACGGACTCGACGCCGATTCAAAGATGGGCTCGAACCACAAG